>JAUYTV010000003.1 GCA_030694985.1 Methanoregula sp. | reverse complement strand
ATAGTGTGCCTAATAATATATAGGCACATTAAACTATAAAATAATTCCGGTTAGAAGCAGGTATTAGTCATGAAATTCGATTGGGGACTACTATTGGAGAGAAAAATATGAGCGAGCGCCTAAAAAGTTCGGGAGCTTAGGCTCTATCGGTACACTTCCAGAAGTGCGATTCGTTCGAGCACCAGTTCGGTGATACAATCTACGGAACACGTGGCGATCTCTTCTTCTGTAATTCCAAAGAGTTTTATGAGGTATGCCCTCTTATGAGAATCAATCGTATCCATGTTCTTGTCAGTGACACACATTAATGGTGTCAGGGCATCCCAGATGCCGTCACGGGTGGGATAACAGCCGACAAACATGGAGTTATCTCCTTCTTGAACTCCAAACAAAGCTGCAACTGAGCACTGGCGTGAACCGGCTGCAAATAAGAGCGCCTCCATCTCAAGGGTATTTGATACCATAGACCCGTTGTGAAAAGACCGTACCGCATGATGCAATGCCATCTGCGCATGCCGTTTACCGGCAAGCATACCAGTGTTAAAACAGATGATGTGAGTATCGAACAACTCTGCGATAGCACGGATCTTCTGGAGAAATGCAACGCGATCACCAATAAAACAGGTTGCTGTCCGCACATCACACGCATGGCCGCCTGGTGACAAAGCATCCTGAAGATGTGGAAGCGGCCTCCCCTTATCCGGTCCCAGAGAATCCACAGGTTTTTTGTTGTCTGCCATTCAATCACCCGAATCTGGACAGCTGTGACTGTCCGGTTACCACATTGCTATCAACAGTAGACGGAACAACCGGGCTCGCAGGCCCGTGCAACTGGGAAAAGATCTGTTCTGCAATTCCCTGACCAAGAATCAGTGTCACAGTCTCAATTCCTGCTGCACGCAGTGCGTCTGGTGAAGTAATATTATTGTTAAAGAGGCGTCGTGCCCGCACCCGCCCGATGCCCCGCAGTTTCACCAGCGGGAGCAGTTCCCTGCGGATACCATTCTTCATGCAGATCTCATATTCCCGCACCTTTGGGTGGATGGATGTGGCAAACATACGGGCGAGCTCAACAGTTGCATGCAGCAGCCAGTTGACACTCTCCACCATCCCGTGCACATCACCAGGACCTACCGAGTACCTCTCACAGATCTTTGCGTCAGGGAGTTCATCTGCCCAATCGGACAGGAGCATCGTAGTCTTCAATCCACGATAATAGGTCTCTGCCTCGTCTTCATCCAGTGGGGGTGTAAACCAGAGTTCATCAACATGCGCCTCCCGCATGCGGTCAAGGGCGGACATATCGGCATTCCTTGCATAGAGATTGGTCATATCCGGCGTGCTGCAGATCACCTGCAGGACACCGAGATCCGAATACACCCTCTGTTCACGAAGAGCCCTGACAATAATTTCCGCACTGCGGGGATCGATATACAGTCTGGATACCATACTGCCAAACTCTGTGGTTCCCAGGTGCTCTCCCACCTCCACAACCATCTCCGATGAAACAAGGAATGCAAGCGCGTCATCCACAGCTTTTTTCATCATGTGACCCTTCCTGTGTTCATGGACATAGAACGTCCGGTCCATAAATTCCGTGAGTTCATTTTGGGTTTTTGCAAAACCGGATGCAATAAGCGAGAGTACGTGAGTGTAGAGCGCAGTTGGCTCGGCAATCTTTGAATGGATTTTTTCTGCCGGTGCTTCGATATAATAGTCGAAAAGCTCTTCTATCTGCCCCTCATCCTTTGCAATCAACACCGCCTCGCCATACGGATCGAGCCGGGGACGTCCGGCTCTCCCGGCCATCTGGTGGTACTCGCTTGCCGGGATTGGAAGCATCCCCTCACCTGCAGAAAACCGCAGGTAATCTCTTACGATCACTCTCCGGGCAGGCAGGTTGAGCCCTGCAGCGAGTGTGGGTGTGGATGATATGCATTTGATCAGGCCTTTTCTGAAACCCTCTTCCACTATCGCACGTTCCGGGCGGCTCAGCCCGGCATGGTGGAAGGCAGCACCTTTGGCCACGCATTCGGCCAGCGTTTTGACCATCTCTGTCTCTGCCATACCACCCAGACGATCTGAATAAGCAGTAAGCGCGGTGTCTTCGCATTTGATGGCAGTGGCCGCCCGTTTTGCGAATGCCTCTGCATTGCGGCGGGATGAGACAAAAACCAGACACTGCCCGCCCTCTGCGATAGTGTCGAGACAGAGATTAAGGTCATCAAAATTCTTTGAGACCTGCTTTACGGGACGTTCCCCGTCACGGAAGTGGATGCAGTTGTTGTAGAACACACCTTGCCGCAGATCGACCGGGCGCCAGCTGCTGGTTACCAGTTCGGCCTCCAGCCACCCGGCAAAAATTTTTGGATTGCCGATTGTTGCAGAAAGTCCGATCACCTGCATAGTGGGATTCCGGTACCGCATCTTTGCGATCACCACTTCCAGCGTTGGTCCGCGATCGATAGAGTCAATCAGGTGAATCTCATCGACAACAAGCAGGGTGATATCGCCGATCCAGCGTGCGCTGTTGCGGAGGAGGGAGTCCACCTTCTCGCTCGTAGCAACGATAATATCATTCTTTCCCAGCTGATCATCGCGCCGGTCAAGATCGCCGGTTGCAATACCGACACGGACGCCTTTGTTGCCAAACTCATCGTATTTTTCGCTGGCGAGTGCTTTTAAGGGCACAATGTATAGGCACTTTCCCCCCGCTGCGATGTGACTGTGCATTGCCATCTCGGCAACCAGTGTCTTTCCACTTGCTGTGGGTATGGCAACGAGCAGGTTTTTCCTTTCGAACATGCCCCGTTCAACACAATCTGCCTGGGGAGGGTAGAGTTCAGAAATACCTGCCTGAGAATAACGCTCTCTCAGTTCAGCAGGAATCGGGAGTTCACAGATCAGCATGTCAAACCTTTGTACTTAATACCCCTTCGATTCCACTGAAATTTCCCTATAATCTTGGCTGATTATCAAATAAGCCGTTTTATTCCAATTTATTTTCCAGTGGAAACGCAGCGAAAACATAAATATAATTTCAGGAAGTACAGCATTCCCTGCAATCAGTAATAATAACTGATCATATCCTGTTTTGCCTCTTTCTTTTTCCGGTCTAAAAAGGCAAAGACATTCTCGTGAGGAACACCTTCGATCAGCATATCGATTGCCGCTCGGGCGGTTTTGAGCTGCTCGGGATACCCTATCACGGCAACCGTCTTCCCAAACACCGAGATCTCCACATCGGTCATATCTTCGATCTGTTCCCGTGCCCTGCCGTCTTTACCTATGATCCGGCCCCTGAGACGGTCCAACTGGCGTGGGCCATCTGCCATTCCCGAAAGATCGATGACTTCAAGCAGCAGATCTTCATCCTCGATCATCTCAAATGCACGTTCGGGGGAGAATCCACAGTTGATGGCGTTGATGATCTCGACAGCTCTGAGAAGAGAGATCGTATGCTCTTCAGTACCTTCAACTTTTACGATTCCCTCTTTGCTGTCGATGGTGATGGTGGCGTGGGTTTTGGCCTCGAGCTCTCTCTTGGTAGCGCCGCCTTTTCCAATAAGGACACCCACCCTGCTTCCGGCAATCTTGACTTCCTGCATCATGTTTGTTTCACCTTGTTTTTGATATGATTATTTTTCAATTGCAGATTATTTTGACACTCATCCATTGGCAGTCAATAGTTATCATGGTTCGGCAACATTCAGTCCGGTAACCGCATTGAACAGATCAAAATCCTTACGGATTTCGCATCGGTTTTTAAAATACCGGTTGATATTACGGATATCCCGCATCAGGAACTGGAGTGCCCGGGGATGATCTCGGGTGACAGACTGTCCCATATCTATGAAATAGGGTTGGTCACCGTATAAAATATTGAACTCACTCAAATCAGCATGCACCAGTTCCGCTTTGTTGTACAGGATATCGATGGTGCTGGTGATCGTTTCATAGACCTCTGCGGGATCCTCCATGGTAACATTGCGGAGTTGCGGGTAAGCGATCTCACCCTCACCGATAAATGACATGATTAAGATATTCCTGTCCCAGACGATTGGTTCAGGTACGGCAATACCCGCATCCCGTGCCCGTACGAGATTCGAAAATTCTTTTCTGGTCCATGCAAAGATGAGATCCTTTTTGGCCTTTTTTACGTGTGAAAATCTGCGGTCACCCGTGACATAGGAGCTCATGGTGGTGAAATTTGCTGTGCGGATCCTGTAAATCTTGATGGCGATTGCTTCCCCGTCCCGCTCACCGTAGAATACATTAGCTTCTTTTCCGGTGCTGATCGAACCTCCGATGACCGATAACCATTTTTTATGCACGAGTTTGTAGAGTGCGAGAAGGGTGACTTCATCAAAGACGTCCTCCCGTACCTTGAACTGGTCAGCATCCTTGATGCGGATGCCCATCTCCTCTATAAGTTGATCGAACCGGTCCTCTTTTTTTTCTAGACTCACTGGGGGTCACATTCCTGAAATTTTCGGGATGGTTATTGGATGTAGTCTCGCACAGGCGCAAAGATCTCAATAAGTGAATCGCCACACGTTTTCTTGAGATCCATTGCATGCACTTCGCCTTTGCCATAGGCAGTTTCCAGATCTATGTAACTTGAAAATGTCCGGTCACCACCGAATTTCTCCGGCCGTTTGATGGTGATCTCAGTGAGGCGCGGGAAGATGTGGTGCTGGAAGATCTGGAGTATGGGGTTCTCGGGAATTTCCGGCGGGCAGAATGCCTTCTGGCATTTCTTTTTAATCTCCTCCTCTGTATCTGCAACTGAGATGAAATTCCCCTGCGAAGAAGACATCTTCTTGCCATCAATACCGTTTAAGATTGGTGTGTGTATGCAGACCGGTGCAGCATAGCCGAAGTTGACCAGGTGCTCTCTTGCAAGCATGTGGATCTTGCGCTGATCGATGCCTCCTACTGCAGCATCTGCGCCAAGCATCGCGATATCGGCCATCTGCATGATAGGGTAGATCATCTGGGAGACGGTGGGATGATCCATCTGCCTTCCTACCTCATCCATACTGCGCGTTGCACGGTTGAGGGTGATCTGCTGTGAGAGCTGGAGAACGAGCAGCTCGTAATCCCGGTTGAGCTGGAGATCGGATCCCAGCACGTACTGGACATTTTTTAATCCGAGCCCCTCGAAACAGCGGCGGTTGTAATCAGCAAGCTCCCGCACTTTTTCCATGGTTCCTTTGCGGTTTAAGAAAGCGTGCACATCAGCAAGCAGCACAACGACTTCGAATCCTGCAGCCTGGAGATCTACTAATTTATTTACCGTGACTAAGTGGCCAAGATGAATCTCGCCACTGGGTTCGTATCCTGCATAAACCTTTTTTGTGGGTTTTTTTAGTAGCGAACGGAGATCGTCTTCTGTTACGATCTCGACTGTGTTGCGGGTAACCCGTTCGTACGCATCCATTGAAAAGAATGGGTGATGATGGGTGTTAATGGTTGTTCTGGATCGGTGTAAACCCAAGTGCATCGTTGGTGGATTTTATGGACGCTGCCGCATCCTTCTGTCCCCCCATCATCGCGCGGATTGCATCGATATTCTCAACTACCACATCTGCTTCCTGGTGGATTGCCTGGAAGAAGCAGAGATCGGTTTTGTTGGCATAGATCGATTCTTCAAAGACACAGTTCTCGTACAGATCCGCCCGCTGTCTTCCAAGATCCATGGCGAATTCTTTGAGCTCTGCGGTGCTCCTGATCCCCGCTGTCTTTTTGATCAGGCCCATCCTGGGGTGATTCTTCACCAGCTCTATCACCCGATCTTTTGTTACATCTTTTTTTGTGGTGATACGGATCGCATGCATGTGCATCATCGTGGTTGGTACAATCATGGCCATGGTAACGATCGAAATATGGGGGAGCACCGAGAGCACATCGGGGCCATGGTGGCTGGGAACACTCACGGGATCCAGGACGATCGCATCGATCGGTCCTTTTTTGATCTCCCCGGGGTCGGAACCGCGGCGCACCATGATAGCGTGCACATGAGCGACACCGTATTCTGTATCAATGGCATGGATAATCCGGCAGAGCCCCGTTGTGTTACAGGAGACCACCCGGACAAACTGCCTGCCGATCGCATCCTTGTAGTTGCAGGATGAATTGAACGAGAACCCGGCAATCTCGTGCTCTTCTCCCCCCTGCCAGAGTGCTTTTTTCCCTAGTTTTTCATAGAGGGGTTTGTTTGTTGCTCCGATGTCGCCCGGTGTTGCATCAACGATGATGTCAGCGGCTTTACACATGTCTTCTACCGATCCAGCAACTGAAAGGCCGACTTTTTCAAAAGCGGCTTTCTTGGAAAGATCAGCAATATAAAGCGGATACCCCCGCTGTTTTGCGACAAAGGCCTCAGCATTTGGGCGGGTCTTTGAGACACCAATCACTTTCATATCCTTCTGGGCAGCGACCGCATCGGCAACGCGCTTGCCGATTGTACCATAACCGTTGATGGCAACTTTTATCATACAATCCTACTTGACGCAGGTACAGAAAAACTATGCGGAACAGTTTGCGGTCAATCTGAAAACACCCAAAAAACAGAAAACTCCTCACTGGCTATACCCGATAATTCAAAAACATGCGCTTTTGAGCCCAATCACAATATTTCCTTGTGTTGTCCATGTTGAGGTGAGGGAAAACGTAGACGGGTTCATAGTGAGGATTTCAACAATTCTGTAAATTCCGTTTTAGAATCTCTATTTCCAGTTTTCTCAGTCTATATATAGCGTCTGGATTTTGACAACTTCTGTACTGTCCTTTGCATTTGCATAGAGATCCAGTGGCTCCTGGTTCACTTCCAAAAAGCGGATCCCCCAGTTGACCTTTGAGAGAACTGTAGCAGCCCGGTCTTTTTCACCCAGAATGTATAATGCAGCAGCGAGTGCCTCAATTGAGGAGAGCTTGCAGGGTTTGCCAAAGTTGACGGGATTTGCCGCCATGAGGAATGGGAGTGCCCTGCGGATGCGCCATGAACGAACCGCACCCGTATCCAGTACCACCCAGGAGCAGTCGAGCGCGGTTATCGATCTCACGAACCTGTCAGCTGGAGAGAGTGCCTGTTCGGCAGTTGGATCGAGCAGGAGAGTGTTTCGCGGGATCTGGGGGATTTTCGTAAATATTTTTAAAAAACCCGCTTTTTCAAGTTTTTTGACCGTGCACTTCCGGGGGTCACAGCTGTTGTCCCGGTAAGCAAACAGGGGTATCATTGATCATCCATGCGTGCACACACTGTAATAATGTACGTACTTTGCAGCCCTTGTATTCTCCATCCGGAACTCCGGGCTACGGGTATAACAAGATCTTCGGACCTCGCACTTTTCGAACGAGCGATCGAACGCTGCAGATATTTTGATATTGAGATGGTGCCGCTCCCCTGCCCCGAGACATTACACCTTGGTCCTGACAGGAAACCCGGGAACTTTCTCGAACGGTTAAACACCCCGGCATTTACCGACCTGATGGACAATCTTGAACTACAAGTGCAAGACATCATCGATTCACTGGGTTCACCCCTTTGCATCCTTGGTGTCAACTCCTCTCCTACCTGTGGAGTAACCAGCACCTATTATGGGAGTGAGGATCATCAATCGCCAAAACGGACGGGCCGTGGGGTGTTTCTTGCACGGTTTCCTGATATCTGTGCTATGGATGTTGCAACATTTGCAAGGTACCGGATCTATCTTGCCGCACCTCTTTTTTCAACAGCCGAGCGCACCTATAATGCAAAATTATCCGATCTGCTGAAGAAACACCTGTTTGAAGTCTTTCTTCCCCAGGAAGCGGGTGATGATACAGATACAAGAATGAAAAGAGAGCAGGCGCGGATCTTCTCAAAAAACAAAGAAGATCTCGACAGAGCTGATATCGTTGTTGCAGTTATCGATGGTGCTGATGCGGATTCCGGCACCGCATGGGAGATGGGATATGCATATGCACATAACAAACCGGTGGTTGCGGTTCGCACGGATTTTCGAAGGGCTGGGGTGCACGAGCAGGTAAACCTGATGCTTGAAGTGTCGTCAAAGGTGGTTTCCAGTACCGCAGAGTTACTGGAGTCAGTCAATTCCCCGCTTATCGGAAAAAGGGATGTGTGAACGTTCCGGACACCGGGCCACATTGTTCTACAAGCCGGTTGTGGGCGAAATGTTCTCTGAATGGAACGGGAATGCAACAATCTATATCCGAATATTTACGAAATAGTAGATGAGAGAAATGGCGAAAAAACGTGAGGATCGGCAAAAAGGAAAAAAATCGGGAGTAGATACCGAATGTAATCTTGACGGGGATTACATCTCCCCGATCCAGTCATTTCTGGATATCAATGTTGAAAATATTAAATCTGTAGTAGTTAACAGCCGCTATGCGCAATCCCTCATAATTCTGACCATTCTTGGTTTTTTCCTACGGTTCTATAATCTGGGGTTCAACTCACTCTGGCTTGATGAAGCCTCAACGAACACGTTTGCTGTACTGTCAATTCCCGAAATCTGGAAAGCTACAGCCGGGGGGGAGTTCAACCCCCCTCTGTTCTACTGGATCGAGCATGTCATGCTGATGTTTGGGAACAATGAAGTAGTACTCAGGTTTGTTCCTGCACTCCTTGGAGTCCTGACCATTCCGCTGATCTATTTTGCAGGAAAAGAATTCATGGATCGTAATGTCGGGATTATTGCCGCAGCAGCATTTACATTTTCACCGTTCCTGATCTTTTATTCGCAGGAAGCCCGTGCCTACTCGATGATGCTCTTTTTTGTGGCATTTGCATTGGTCTTCTACTTCAAAGCCTTAAAGACAAATGAGTTGAAAAACTGGGCCCTGTTTGGCATCCTCTCCGCACTTGCGTTCTGGTCGCACTTCTACTCGTTTGTTATTATTGCCTCTCTTATTCTCTATGCACTTTTCCTTCAGATCGGAAACCTCCAGAAAAATATCCAGAATCTCAAAATGATTGCAGTATCAATTGTTTTGTTTGTCGTTCTCTGTTTCCCCCTCATTCTGCTGACTATACAGCTCTTCGCAACCCGGACCTCCTCGGCTCCAACCTTCGGTATCCAGGGACTGGGAATCATCAGCGAAACATTCAGGCAGCTCTCTGGATTTTCTGACCTCCCGATGTTCCTGTTCCTCATCCTATTTATAATCGGCATCATCCAGGCATTCCTTATTGATAAAAATAAAGGAATCTTTTTAGTGACACTCACCATTCTTACATTTGTCATAAGCTTTATTCTCTCATTCAAAATGCCGATGGTTCCCCGCTACCTGATCTTTTTCAACACGGTTTTTTTCCTCGGTATTGCAGTATCGTATAAGATGTTTTACAGTCTCATCAACAACCGGGGGGTTGTCTATGGTTTTATTGCACTCCTCGTCATCGTGAGCGCCCCTACCCTTGTGGACTATTATAAAGGGTATTCAAAAGAGGACTGGAGAGGTTTTTCCGGTCAGATTCAGCAGATGACAACACCCGGAGATCTTGTTGTTGTAGTACCGGGATATATCTCCCAGCCACTCAATTATTATTATTCGAATGCATCAGATCAGACGTTTCAGTTTGGTGCAAATACCGGAAAAGAACTAGAATCGATTAATGCAGGCAAAGGAAATAATACCGCATTTTTCATTGTCACCGGAGATATCAGTTCGGCAAATCCGAGTGGAGATGCAATTGAATGGTTAAATAAGTACACAAAACCTCTCGGTCAGAACACCGGGATCTATCTCTTTGTTTCAGCTTAGACCCCGCCCCTTGTGAACCACCATGTATGACCTTACGGTGATCATCCCCACTTTTAAAGAAGAGGCAAATATCCGGAACATTATCACTGAAGTGGATGCGGTTTTTACCCGGAATAATCTCAAGGGGGAGATCCTTGTTGTCGATGACAACTCTCCTGACGCTACTATTTCAATTATAAATGAAATTAAAAAAACAAAACCCAATCTAAATATTATCGTACGTCTGGCGGATCACGGGCTTTCACAATCCGTTGCTGAAGGATTTGTTCTGGCATCCTCAGACATTCTTGTGGTAATTGATGCCGATCTTTCACATCCCCCGGCATTAATTCCCAATATGTATCATGAGATCATGGGAGGATACGACATTGTCATCGGAAGCAGGTATATGGATGGGGGCGGGATAAAAAAATGGCCAGTCAAACGCCGGGTAATCTCGCTTGGAGCTACGTTTTTAGGGCGCCTGCTCTTTCCCGATGTCTCGGACCCGGTTAGCGGTTTTTTTGCGGTCAGAAAAAGTGTTGTTGCAAATGCTCAATTAAAACCCCGCGGTTATAAAATTCTGCTCGAGGTGTTAGGTAAGGGAACCTGGGAAAAGGATAAGGAGATACCCTTCGAATTCGTGGACCGGGAAATTGGTTCGAGCAAACTGAAACTAAAAACCATTGTTGAGTATGCCCAGCAGGTTATTGATATCACGCTCTTTTCATTTTTACATCACGAAAGTGCAGCGTGGAGGGAATGGAAGCGTGTGTTTAAGTTTGGATTGGTGGGGATTTCTGGGATTGTTGTGAATATGGGTCTGCTCTGGTACCTGACGGAGTTCGTTGGCCTTTACTATCTTGTCTCCAGTCTCTTTGCCATTGAATTGTCCATCCTCAACAATTTCATCTGGAACGATCTCTGGACCTTTAAGTCCGGGTCATCGCATAAACTTTCCAGCCGGTTGCATCGTCTCATCTCCTTTCATGTCGTATCAGCCGGAGGGCTTATTATCAACATGGGAATCCTGTATTTATTGACAAGTGTTGGTGGGGTTTATTATCTCATCTCAAATATCATCGGAATTCTGGTGGGGTTTGGGTGGAATTTCATGGTGAACAGAAGAGTTACGTGGACAAGGAAATGATCCTCCCGTGCAGGATACCTAATTCCGGGGGTCTGTGGAATAATTATACGTCATCAAAGGTAATAATCAGATGAATAGGTGGTGGGATATGGGGAAAAAAAACAATATTGATGCAGAGCAGTTATCAAGGAAGGGAAAGCGGGGAAAAAACCCATTTTCATTCCTGGGTACCCAGTTTGAAGCGGTTGATAAAAACACTGTGAAACACCACGTGACAATGCTCATTATTGCCACTATCATCATGAAGTTCGTGGTGGTTTTTTTTACTACGGAAGTTTTTGGCTCGTTCATCGATTACTTTGATATCGGTGTGTACCTGAACAGTGCGACTCCCCTTTTACAGGGACAGGTACCCTATATAAATTACCAGTTTGAGTACCCAATACTGCTGTTCATCCCGATACTACTTGCTTTTATCCCTGCAGTGTTGACTCAAAACGCCATGGTTTTTGCACTCTCATTCCAGTCTCTTATGATAGTGTGCGATATCCTGATCGTGCTATCGGTCTATTTCATCGGTTTGAAGATCTATAGTGAAAAAACAGCATTCTATGGGGGTCTTATATATGCCACTGCCTTTTCGACAGCATATTTTGTAATTACGAAATCTGATGCGTTTCCGACATGCATTCTTATGGTAGCCCTTCTTTTTACCATATATGGCATGAACACAAAGGGATATATCTCTGCAACCATGGGCTTTTTCACAAAAATTTTCCCGGTAGTTGCACTACCGTTCATGGTTTTATACAATGCGAAATCCACGGCACTCAAAACAGAGCTGATATCTGCAGGGAAATTATTTCTTCTATTCTGCATTTTATTACTATTACCGTTTGCTCTTATCAACCCCAAAGTCATCAGCACGTATCTTTTTGCAACAGGTGGCAGCTTAGGGGTGTATGTGAATACCGCAACCTTCACCATTTATTCTTACCTCCATTATGTTTTCCATTTGGGAATCACACCCGCATCCGTATCAACGGTCATGTATGTTCTGATGGGCATCACCCTCATCTTGCTTTTGTATTTTGCGTATGCAGAAAGTGAAAAAAATCCTAAAAATCTGATTAAGTTGGTGCTATGTGCAATTTTTAGCCTGGTCTTTTTCACAAAATTCCATAGTCCCCAATACCTTGTCTGGTTTACACCCCTCCTTGCTCTGCTCGTTGCTGACGATATAGTAAAGATTGTATTATTTTATATCACCCAGATCTTTGCATACATTGAGTTCCCTTTGATGTTTGGAAAATATTATGTAAATCTTAACTATACTAACCCGGTTGGCACTCCAGATTGGTATATTACGCTCGGTTTTTTTACCTTGGAATATATTGCGTTTTTAATTCTGCTTTATTTCATCATCAGACCAAAGGAAGGAATGATACATTGGATGAAATTTGTTTTTCAGACGTTAACCATAAAAAAAGAATAATTATCACAAATGCCACAACGATTCAAAATAAACAACATTGAACAACAAAAAACGGCAATCACCAATCAATAATCAACGCATCAGGAGAAATTATGAAAGTTGCAATAGCCGCAGGAACAAGACCGGAATTTATTCAGGTTGAACCAATCATTCGTGAACTGGTTAGAAGGAATATTGAATATATATTCATCCATTCGGGGCAGCACTACGATTATGATATGGACAAAATCTTTTTTGAAGAGATGGATGTGCCTGATCCCACCCATTATCTGGGGATCGGTTCGAAGCTACCTGGTGAGCAGATCGGTGAGATGATCATAAAAACCGAATCTATCTTCCGTAAAGAAAATCCGGATATTCTCCTTGTTACTGGAGATACAAATACTGCGCTTGGGGTTGCTCTTGCAGCAAACAAATCAAAGATCAAAGTAGGTCACTTTGAAGCGGGTATGCGAAGTTTTGATCGATCCATGCCAGAAGAAATTAACCGCATAATTATCGATAATTTTTCCGATATTCTTTTTTCCCCAACAGAGAGAGGAATCAGAAATCTGCATTACAATGGAATTCATGATAATGTTTTTCTTGTTGGGGATGTGATGCTCGATTCGATCTCTTACTATCGGAATCTGATTGAAAATAACGCAAAGACTCTCGAAGATTTATCCCTTACACAAAAACCCTATCTCCTGCTCACTCTACACAGGGAAGCAAATACTGACAATAAGGACCGGTTAAAAAATATTCTCAATGCAATGTCTTCTGTTCCATACCCGGTAATTTTTCCGATTCACCCACGTACAAAACAAAGAATCCAGAGTTTTAATATCAGTATGTCGGATAACATTCACGGGATCTCTCCAGCAGGGTATTTTGAATTTCTGCGGCTGATATATCATTCAGAAAAACTCTTAACCGATTCCGGTGGAGCTCAAAAACAGGCATTTTTCCTCTCAAAACCCTGTATCACGTTACGACCTAATACCGAATGGGTGGAAACAACAGAGTGCGGATGGAATATCCTTGTTGATGACAACCCGGAACAAATAATTGAGGCGGTTTCAACCTTTAATCCTCAAGGCACTCCTGATCTGTCGCCTTTTGGGAATGGGGAGAGTTCACGTAAAATAATTGATACAATCATTTCCAAAATTGAGGGTTTTTGAGGATCTACTCTCATATCATCTTGATAAAACATATAAATTATCCGGACGAAGATCCCTCTTTAATGTACCAGCGCACATATTTTTCAATACCTTTCTTAATATCAATTTTCGGTGTGAAACCAAGGCTCTTTTTTGCAAGGGAGATGTCTGCTGCAAACCGCATCACTTCACCCGGTCGTTTAGGAAGGTGAATCGGGCTCATATCTTTTAAATCCCTGCTCGTTTCCTTGGCAACAGTATCAATAATAATCCTTGCAAGATCATTGACGCTTGTTTCTTTACCGGTTCCGAAGTTGATTGCAGTACCGAACATATCCAGATCTTCCCATTTGTTGATAATGAGTGCATATGCTGCGATAAGATCATCGATATAGTGGAAATCCTTTGTTTGAACACCGTTTCCGTAGATTGTAGGTGGACAATTGTTCATTACCTGAGAGACAAATTTTGGTATTACAGCTGAGTAACCCTTCATTCTCTGATTTGGCCCATAAGTGTTAAACTGCCTGAGAATTATGATCGGAAGTTTGTACACGTGGTGATATGAGGAACAGAGGCGGTCTGCAGCTGCCTTTCCCGCTGCATAGGGTGATTGAGGGTTGAATGGATGGTTTTCATCCATTGGCATATATTGCCCGGTTCCGTAGACCTCAGATGATGAAGCGTATAACATCAGTTTCAGGGGATCCCGGCGGGTCATTGCTCTCCTCACCGCTTCAAGTACATTCTGGGTCCCACGCGTGTGCACTTCAAAACTGGGTACTGGATTGTCTATTGATTCTTCCCAGTGCACCTGAGCTGCCAGATGAAAAACCATATCAACATTATTTACCAGTCTGTCAACCAGTTCAAAGTCCATTACAGAGCCATTTACAAAATAGAAATTTGGTGAATAGTTGTAGCAGGCGCGGATGTTATCTGTAGTGCTTCTCGAGAGATCATCAAGTACAATGACTCTATGTCCGTTTTTGAGGAGAAATTCGGTTAAATTACTACCTATAAAACCTGCTCCACCTGTAATTAATACCGTTTCTTTGTGCATGATGTGACCTCTTTCCTGTTTATTAATGGGAGAAAATGTTGAACTCATTCATAATTAGGGGAAGAAAGAAATATAAATATTGTTAAAATAAGAAAATTCCGCAAATTTTCTGCGTTTCGATTATAATGTCGTTCAAAACTCCAAGGGCTTTAAACAATGCTAAACCCTGTGATTATCCGGGCATCTGGTGTTCACTGCCATTTTCTCATGAGATATTTTGTCTTGAAAATTTTGGAAAGAATCCGAAGGTTGTTGACGACCTCCTTTTTCACGTTAAGCTTAGACTCCCCAAACTCCCGCGTGTAGACTTTCACTCCGATCTCGTGTACGGACTTCCCGTTCAGGATAAGTTTTGAGATGATCTCGGCACAGATCTCAAAATTCTTGCTATCAAGGGTCAGGTCATCAAGGGCCCTTTTTTTATATAGGCGAAAGATACCACTGACGCATGTAAGATCGTCTTGAAGGAGCACCCGATAAAGAAAATTCACGGATTTGCTGATAAAGAGGCGGAACGGAGAGGAGATCTCCTTTGCGAGATCCTTTCCAAGGTAAGGAGATGCAGAGATACAGTCAGCACCGGTCTCACTGTAAGCGGCCAGCAGTTTTTCGATATCTTCCGGACGGTATGTGAGATCGGAGTCCATCATGATGACCAGATCACCATTACAATATGTGAGTCCGGTCCTTACTGCCACCCCCATTCCCTTGTTCACGCCATGTGGAACGACAACCACATTTTTCTGTCTGTCTTTAAGCTTGTTGAGTTCATTGAGAGTCGTATCCCTGCTCCCGTCATCTACAAGGATATATTCGCAGGTCTCCCCGTATTTTTCAATGATCGGCCCGACAATGGGAAAGAGTCGTTCCGGGTAAAGGCGGGCATTATCAACCTCATTGAAGAGAGGTATGATGATGGATATCATTCAGGCACCCCACGGTACTGGTCTGCAGCAAATTTCGAGAAAACGAATCCGAGAATCAGAACAAAATACATCGAGATCATACGGTCGGATAGTACGATCCCCATGGCATCTGTTGAGGCAACTCCTAAGAGGATGATGAAATAACCAAGGGATGCCTCCATCACACCGACTCCAAGTGGAATCTGGGATGCCAGCCCAGCGATGATCGAGAGGCAGAAAAAGATCGTAAGCAGGATAGGGTTTAAGGTATATCCAAAGGCAAGGGCGACAACCCAGAGACGAATGAATTCAGAGCCAAGTGAGAAGATAGTGATGATGAACACGCCAACAATATCCCGGAACGGGAGCTTACGGATCCTGAAATCCGTTGGAATCTTCTTGAGGAAGGGAATACTGGATGAGTACCTTTCCATAAGTGAGAGGAAGAAATCCACCTTGTAATAAAAGAAGAAGAGTAGGATGAGGATGATTGCAGTCACTTCGAGGACTATGACGGTAATCCCCTTGAGTTCGATGAACACAATTGCACACGCTGCAAGGAAGAGGATCATCAATTCAAAGAACCGCTCGTAAAAGATCATGGAAATGCCGTCAAAAAAACTCATGGCATAACGTTTCTGCATATAATAAGCCTTGTAGAGATCCCCGATTTTCCCAGGTGTGATATTTGCATAAAAAAGGCTTGCAATAGTTACAATGGAGGCATCGTGCCAACTGATGGTTGTATTATACTTTTCACTTAAGAACTTCCAGCGATATATCCTAAGCGCGATAGTACCCAGCGATAAAAAAAATGCAAGAATGATAAGGGGGATACTAACACTAAACAGGATCTGGTAATTTTCAATTATTCCTGATCTGATGATTACATACGCAAGAATCAATAATCCTATAAGAAACAGAACCCGCTGTAGGATTTTTTTATTATTTTTTATTGATTCCATAGTTCACCGTGGGGAAAAAATTAGAACGACTTACTATCATTGGCATCCGATTTATTATATCTCAATCGGTGGTTCAATCCCAATACACACATGGCATAAATCCTCATATCCTCCTACAACCAAGTTGTTGTCATCATGTCCAACCTCACCGTCGCCATCCTAGCCCCCCCGGATTACTCCAAAGATCTGGGAAAAAAAGGCACAGTAAGCGATATCACCTTTTATAACCTGAAAAAGGGCGACGCCACAGTCACCTTCATAGAACCGACCCGGTACCCGGAGAAACTCTCCTCACTGTTCTACACGGTCTCCATATCCGACCGGGTGGTCCTTGTAGTTGATGAGATCAATGCCACCTTTGGGGAATGTGTACTGATGCTCCAGTGTGCCGGGAAGTCCAGCGGATATCTAATCTTAAAAAATTATATCACACAGGATCAGATCGCCCCGCTCATCAAAGGCACGGTTCTTGAGCACTATGAAGTGATTGAAGAAGATATCGTCGGGCTGCGCGAGAAGATGCTCGGGATCTCCGTAAAACAGACCGTTCACCAGAAACCACACGATACAGCTGGAAAAGGATCAGTGCCAGTAGATGCCCATTTCAATGTGAAAGGTGTAGGTGTCGTTGTACTTGGATTTGTCGCGCAGGGAACGATAAAAAAGCACGACAACCTCAAAGTCCTTCCAACGGAAAAAACCACCCAGATCCGCTCCATCCAGAAGCATGATGATGATGCAGACAATGCGATCGCAGGCGATCGTGTTGGTCTTGCCCTGAAAAATATCGAATCCGAAGATCTTGACCGGGGCTTTGTCCTGACCAACGATCCCGCGATAAAACATGCCACCACCATCTCCGGTAAAGCCCAGATCGTGAAATACTGGCCTGCCCCGCTCAAGGAAGGCATGGTGCTCTACGCCGGTCACTGGATGCAGTTCCTCCCCACGCGTCTGGAAAAAATTACTGTTGAGGGGGACTGGAGGATGCCAACCATTACATTAACCATGGAAAAAGCGCTGGTATATCCGCCCGGTGCACGGGTAGTGCTGCATTACCTTGAAGGAGGCAAACTCCGCGTGGTCGGTTCGCTCACCCTCCAGTGATGAATCATCCCATCTCTCCTGCGTTTTTTATGATTATCATCCCATTTCCCAATGATCTTATCTTTAGGAACGATCATCACTATTCTGAGAAGCATGATTGAATGGATTGTTCTGGGCGTCATTGCCCTTGTTGTCATCGTACTGATTCTCTGGGTAATTGGTATTTACAACCGGTTCGTCACACTGAGAAATTCCTCGGAAGCAACCCTCGGCCAGATACGGGTTGCCATGAAAAAGCGGCTCGATATGATCGAGCAACTCCTGGGATCAGTGAAGAGCTATGCAAAATTCGAGAAAGAGACCTTTGAGAAGGTCACCGCCATGCGGGCAAGCGTTGCGACCGCAGGACCCGGCGACCTGAACAAAGTCGAGGCAGAATCCCGTTCGATCTTCGGGCGCCTGCTCGCAGTAGCAGAAAACTACCCCGACCTCAAGACCGCAGGCACGGTCATGAGTATGATGGACGCGGTCAAGAACCTTGAAGATGAGATCGGACGGCAGCGCTACACCTTTAATAACATCTCGCAGGAATTCAACACAATGATGGAAACCATCCCCTCGAATTTCGTAGCCAAGCTCATGGGGCTTATCAAACTCGAGTACCTGCAATTCGAAGACGCGATCAAAACACCCCCAAAGATTGAATTCTGATGAGGCAGATGTTGTGAGCGAAAAAAATCAGCTGACCGCACTTGTCATCGGTGGACTGGTCCTTGGGATCATCGGTCTGCTCGCAGTCACCTTTATCCCTCCCCTTTTTGACGGGAATCTCGCGGTCAATTCGTATGAAGCAACCCTCACTGAAGACGGAACCCTCCAGGAACACTTTTCCTATGATGTCGGTTCCTCAGGCCAGTACCGCATGCTCTATCGCGTATGGCAAGCCCCGCTCGTATTTGACAGCAGCCCAACCAAACCCTCCGTCCAGTTCGTCTCGATGGTTCCCCCTGATCGTACAATCGGGTATGCAAAGGATGACTCCGGGAAGGTCCGCCTCACCGGTGGTGACGGGGCCAGCGGTTCAAAGTCAAGCATTGAAAAACTTGCACAATCAGATGAAGTGGGTGTATTCAATCCCAACTATTACTCTGCCGGACAATATTCCGTTGATTACGCGTATACCCTTCATCCGCCCATCGAATATGATGCGGTTTCAACGCACCTGAACCTCAAACTCACTGGAGACAACCACATCCCATACCGGGCAATCAGGATCACCGTACCTGCAAAAAATATTGAGCAGGTATATGCATATCCCCCCTCGCTGACAACGCAAAAATCCGGAGACCGTTATATCATCACTGGCAGTGCTGCGGCTAATGAGATCATTGCCGTTGAGATGGTGGGAAATGCACAGGGATTCTCCCAGATTAACGGGTTCCGGAACGAAGTGAAGGATATCCGGAGCCGTGCCTCCTCTGCGAGCTTCTGGTATAATGTTCCATATCTGCTATCGGATCTTATGAGTTGGATTGCGAAGGTAGCCGTTATACTCGTACCGCTTCTTTTTATCCTCATATACTACCGCTATGGCCGGGAAAAGGAATTCACAGTCCCTGCATACTTGAGCACCTGCCCGTCAACTGCACTCAAACCCTGGCAGGTGAACCTGCTCTTCAAAGGCGATGCGCTGGATTTCGATCAAGACGGTTATTACGCAACTCTGCTCGATCTTCACCGGAGAAAGATCATCTCCATCACAGAGAAGGGTGAAGGCAAAGGAATCGAGATCCGGGTGCTCTCGGCAGCAACCACCGATCCGTACGAGCTGCGTGTGCTTGGGTTTGTCGCGCTTGTTTCTGAGAATGGCGTGCTGGACACAGATTCGATTGCAGCGCTCGCAAAAAGTGCCAGAACTATCAGCAGTGCGGAGGAAAAAGCCTTGAAGTACCAGCGATCGCTTACCGATGTTACCAGCAGGGTGGACACCTCGCTCTCAAACCAGTACATTGTGGACGGGAGAGATCATATCGTTCCTCTGCTGCTCGTGACAATTGTCCTGTTTGCGGTAACCGTGATCTTTGCACTCGTTGCACCGATGCAGTCGTACATCCTGTTTCCGGCAGTCATACTCTGGGCAATTGTGCTGGTTCAGGTTGTGATGGCAATTATCGCTCCCTCAACATTATTCGGGCACTGGAAGGATGACCGGTACAAGGAAAAACTGGAGTGGGATGCTTTTTCCCACTTCCTCTCGGATATGGCCATGATCCAGAAGTATTCCCCCGCAGATCTCTCCATGTGGGGAGAATGGCTGGTATATGGTACAGCGCTCGGCGTAGGCGATAAAGTAGAGCGTGCCATGAAGACTCTCCGGATCAGCATTCCCGAAACCGGAGTCCCTCTGGGGGTGATGGGTATGAACGCAGCGTTTATCCCGCTCATGCACTTCAGCCCCCCGAGTCATGGCAGTTCCGGTGGGGGCGGCTTTGGCGGTGGAGGGTTTGGCGGAGGCGGGGGTTTTGGTGGCGGTGGAGCCGGAGGACGATAATATTCCTTTTTTAACAGATCGTACGTTACCAGATAAACAAAACGATGGTCTGGGGACTTTCATACAAGATATAAACCCGCACAAACCATTTGAATATCAAAAAGGAATTTGATCCTATGCAATATACGGAAGGTCAGCTCGGCAGGGTCTTTGTCGTGAGGATCGATGACGGCGAAGATATGCTCGTTTCGCTGCGCAAGTTCATCCTCGACAAAAGTATACAGGCCGGTTCGATTACCTTCCTTGGTGCCCTGATGAACGGGAGAATGGTGACCGGTCCGGAAGAGCCTGTCATACCCCCCGTCCCGCACTTTGTAATGTTTGAAGGTGGCTGGGAGGTATTTGGGGTCGGAACCATCTATCCGGGCGAAGGTGGCCCCCATATCCATTACCACGCCTCGGTCGGTCGTTCCGGGCACGCCCTCACCGGTTGTCTCAGGGAAAAAGCCACCACATATCTCATCATTGAAGCAGTTATCATGGAGTTCACCGGTCTCAAAGCCCGCAGGGAATTCGATCAAAAAACCCAGCTCCATCTTCCCATCCTCGGAGAGCGGGGGGATGCCGTAAAGCTCACTGATTTTGAGAAACCCACCGGACAAAAAGAAACAGTTCCCCCAGTAGAAAAAAAGGAAGATAAAGAAGATCTTCCGGGCGGACTTGATGAGATTATCCGGGACCTGACCCGGCGCCCTTCTCCATGATCTTTACAATAACTCCCATCATGAACACCCCCCAACCGTTTTTGCCATGACCCGCCAGCCTGCGTTCCTTCCCATGTCCCTCAAAGAAGGGGAAAAACTGGGAATCCGGCAATTCGACATCATCCTTGTCAGTGGTGATGCCTACGTGGATCACCCCTCGTTTGGGACCGCTCTTATCGGCCGGGTTCTCTGGGATGCAGGATTTTTTGTAGGGATCATTGCCCAACCGGACTGGAAGACCGATACCGATTTTACTGCGCTGGGAAAACCCCGCCTGTTCTTTGGCATCTCTTCAGGCAATGTGGATTCGATGGTGAACAACTTCACCCCCAACCTGAAACGAAGGAGTGACGATGCGTATTCACCGGGAGGGATCCCCAGACGACCAGACCGTGCAACGATCGTGTACACCAACAAGGTGCACGGCCTCTTCCCGGACACACCCATTGTCATCGGGGGCATTGAAGCCAGTCTCCGGAGATTTGCACACTATGATTACTGGCAGGATCGCGTGCGACAGGCACTCCTTGCCGACGCCCCGGCCGATCTTCTTGTCTTTGGCATGGGGGAGCTTCAGGTAACAGAGATAGCCCGGAGGCTTGATGCCGGAGAACCCGTAGCCTCTCTGCGGGATGTGAGGGGAACTGCGTATCCAATGGAGATTGCAAAATGGCGCACCAGACGTCCTGAAGGAATTGTTGAACTACCCGGATTTACTGAAATCTCACAGGACAAAACCGCGTACGCCCGTGCATTCGCCCAGCACTATTATGAGCAGGATCCGGTGCGGGGAAAACCCGTAGCCCAGCCGCACCCAAAGACGGTTGTCATCCAGAATGCCCCTGCACTCCCGCTTACAACTGATGAGCTCGATCAGATCTACGAACTCCCGTTCAGCCGGCGGGCACACCCATCGTACAAATCCCCAATCCCGGCTCTGGAACCCGTGCAGTTCTCGGTAACGAGTCACCGGGGCTGTTTTGGTGCCTGCTCGTTCTGCGCCCTTACTCATCACCAGGGCAGGATCATCCAGAGCCGTAGTAGTGCCTCGATCATCCGCGAAGTGATCCGGATGACAAAGATGCCGGAGTTCAAAGGTATTGTGCAGGATGTGGGTGGTCCTACTGCAAACATGTACGGGCTCTCATGCGAGCAGTGGGAAACGTATGGTGCCTGCCGGAACAAGCATTGCAACCCATCCTGTAAAACTCTCAAGACGAGTCACAAGGAACAGTGCATTCTTTTAGAAAAACTCCGGGAAATTTCCGGAGTGAAACGGGTCTTCATCGGTTCGGGTATCCGCTACGATCTTGCTCTTGCCGATGATGCGGATTATCTCCGCACGATATGTGAGCATCACGTCTCCGGCCATCTTAAGGTTGCACCGGAACATATCACAAAGAAAGTGACCAACATCATGAATAAACCGGAAATGGCAGTCTTTGACCGATTCCGTGAGCAGTTCGAGGGGCTCCAGAGGGGAAAAAAGAGCCGGCAGTATCTCTTACCATACTTCATGTCAGGACATCCTGGTTGCACAATGGCAGACATGGTTGAGCTCGCCCTCTACATCCGCGATAACCGGCTTTACACTGAACAGGTGCAGGACTTTACGCCCACTCCCATGAGTGTCGCCACCTGCATGTATTACACGGGGCTCAACCCGTTCACGCTTGAGCCGGTGCATGTGCCTAAAGGTCAGGAGAAGAAGATCCAGCGGGCACTGATGCAGTACCGTGATCCACGCAATAAGGGATTGGTGATCGAAGGGCTCCGTGCTGCAGGGAGAGCAGATCTCATAGGCAATGGAAAAGATTCTCTGGTTGCTGCAGAAGATCGGGCCAGTCGTCAGTTCATGACAAAGTATTCCGGAACTAAAAAATAATGTGGAATTGTCGTTTCTTTCCTGGAAAAAAGTCATTCACCATAGCGGAGACCTAATAAAAATCTGACGAACAGAGCGAAAAATTATTTTCGGCCGTAATCATCCTCAAACCGGACAATGTCATCCTCTTCTAGGTACTCCCCAAGCTGCACCTCAATTACCTCAAGCGGGATCACACCGGGATTTCTCAACCTGTGCTTCATCCCGCTGCGGACAAACGTGCTCTCGCCTTTCCGGAGGAGTCGCGTCTCGCCATCAAGTTCCACTTCTGCTGTGCCACTCACTACCACCCAGTGCTCACTCCGGTGATGATGAAGCTGGAGTGAGAGCTTCTGGTCAGGTCTTACAGTCACTCGTTTTATTTTAAAGACAGCGGACTCTTCAAGTACAGTGTAGGAACCCCAGGGGCGGTGCACCTGCCTGTGGAAACGGGTTATCGGATCTTTTGCTTTATTGTAGATGTTGACAAGTTTTTTTACCTGCTCGGTATGTTTGTTGTCGCAGATAAGGAGTGCATCTGTGGTATCTACTACCACCAGATCGCGCACGCCAATGAGCCCGACATGCTTTCCCGAAGTGTACACGTAATTATTTTTTGCCGAGAGGTACTCTGCCTTTCCCACATTCCCCTGGGCATCGTGTGGCTCGACATCGTATAGCGCTTTGAATGTACCGAGATCGCTCCATGGCGCGTCCAGTGGGACCACCGCCACGCGCTGTGAATGTTCGAGCAGCCCGTAATCGATCGAGATGGATTCAAGTCTCTTGTAATTTGGGGTGTTATTGCCGGAAAAAGCCGTAAAGAGTGCCGGGCTGTAAATCTTCAGTTCCCCAAAAAAGGAGTCTGTTGAAAGCAGGAATATCCCGCTGTTCCAGAGATATCCACTCCTTACATATTCTTCTGCGGTCTTTTCATCAGGTTTTTCCTTGAACTCCTCAACAACGCTGCCAACTGACAGGGGTTGTCCCGGTTTGATGTAACCGTAGCCTGTGTGCGGGGATGTGGGCCTGACTCCAAATGTAACCAGATACTGCAGGGCAAGTGGTTCTGCTGCCCGGATCTGGTCTAATGCTGTATCGCCCAGTTGGTGATCGCTTGGGAAGATGATGGCTGATGCCAAAGGATCTTCTGCCCGGATCCGTTGCATTGCCCACGCAATGGCAGGCAGGGTATTTTTTCCTGCAGGTTCAGCGAGAAGATGATCCTCAGAAATGGAGTAGCCCAGTTCTTCGATCTGGTTCCGGACAAGGTAGTGGTGGATCTCGTTCGTTACCACATAGATTCCATCATATCCTGAAAGCAGGGCAGCCCGCTCACAGGTTCTCTGGAAAAGAGAACGCCCGTTGAGCTGGATGAACTGCTTGGGATAGTACTCACGGGAGAGTGGCCAGAGCCGTGTCCCGACTCCCCCGGCAAGAATGATGGATTTCATGGGTCACCGTGATCCCGTAAGAAGGAGGCAATCAATCCTTAAAGACGGGGTTGTATCACATAGATCTTTCCGGAGTCCCCATTTATAGGATTCGATCTCGCGGTGTCTGAATACTTAAGTTTTCCCTACTTTTTATACACTACGCCAATCGCTTTGAGAATATCGTTCTGTTTTGGTTCGAGTGGCACATGTACATCCCACTCATTATTGCTGGCGCTCAGTGAGACTTTATAACCCGATTTGAGAGACGTA
>JAUYTV010000054.1 GCA_030694985.1 Methanoregula sp. | reverse complement strand
GCTGTTATAGCCCAACAGGAAAACCAGCCAGCCAATGATGACCCAGTGAATGAAATAAATCCCGGTGACATTTTTACTCCATCTCCTGATCGTCTCATCACAAAATCCGGGAATATATGGGGTGATAAAAAACAGCAGACTGATCCAAAAGATGATAAAAATCACAAATATGCAATTGATGAACATGGTGTGCTGGTAGTAATTATATTCACCAACCAAACCTTCGATTAAAAACGTGATGATGAGTAACGGCAGTGTGATGATAAAACCATACAAGTACAACTTGTTTTTATTTGTGCATCGTATCATATAATATCCAAAGACAAATCCTGCAATTGAATAAATAATCCAGGTGAGAAACGGGAAGAACGAGATATCTGTTGCGCCCCAGAATAATGATACTGTGGGACCAAGGATCTCATTTTGTATTTTAATGTTGACAATAAAAAAATTGATGACAGAAAAAACCAGGCCGCATCCTATTATTTCCCGTAGGCCGAGATTCATTTTTTTTGCACAGGCAAAAAACAGCAATGCCAGACCCGCAAACTGGAGAATATCGACATATAACATCTCAGTAACCGCTTCAGAGAGATATGGTTCGTATCCATCGATCAGGTACTTTGTTAAAAAGGGCAGTCCGCCTCTCAACAGGTTCATCAGATAACCGAGAGCGAGAAGTAAAATGCCTCTTTTTGCCAATAATCCAGGACTGGAATTTCTTGAATAAATAATCCCAAAACCAAGGAGGAACATAAAAACCGGCGCTGCGGGTATTCCCCCAAAAAACACTACAACCGATCCAAAAAATGATTCCTGGACTTCAGGTTCTGAAAGCGTTATCAGAACATGGACAGCTATCATAAAAAAAACAGCAAGGCCTTTTGCTATATCCAGTTCCACCTGACGACCAGTATTTACCGGAGTGTTACTAAATAGTGTCTCCATCAAGTCTTTTCCTTTGCTGTGGTCAGGACAATTCTCTCATTTTGGAAAAATTGCCACATGTGTATTTGGTTAATGCGGGATCAGATCACTGTTCCGTGTGTTCCTATCTTCTCTTTAATTCCGGTTTCCAGACTCTTCTTTATGGGCGTTTTTCCTTAAAAAAACCTGCAATTTGTTTCATCTGAATTAAAAATTCTCACCGGCAATATCTCTAAACTCTGTTTTATTCTGTTTTTTGTTTCCCATCTACAATTCAGGTTTTATCATGGCAGGATAATAAAAAAAAAAGAAACGCTCAGGTGAGGTGTATTTTTTTATTTTTCACTGATATATGCCGCACCTTCACCAATTCTACCGGAGTTCACATTGATTTTAAACCAACCCTTCTCGCCCCAGTTCGTTCCCCAGCTGTTCTTTCCTATGAAATACTGCTTTCCGTTCTCGGTTCCCCAACCGGTCAGGACTACGGCGTGGTCTGTGCTTGCATCACCGGTATCATACTCAAAGATCCCACCGACATAATCGTCATAGTTGTCCGGGCAGGCCATAGCAGCAACGAGCGGTCCTTTTTCATAGATAGCGGCTTTAAGTTTCTCAACTGTGGGAACGTAACTTTCAGGATCGGAGCCATCCGATGGCTTGGGTTCAACCCATGACCAGTGTTCAGCAGCGTACCGGGTGGTGCCGGTTAAGTCTTTACACTGGGTGTCTGCCCCTTCATAGGGGTACTCTTTGTAGCTGACCGGCCCCACTCCTCCGGTCAGTCCTGGCTTGTTGACGATGAACGGCATGGATGATGAGAAATCCCCACCGTCACATCCATTTCCCTCCCCGTTACAGGAAATGAGGTACTGCTCTGAGAGATCAGGATTCGAGCTGGAATCATGGTTTTTTCTCTCAATGTATGACTCAAGAACGGCGATCTCGGCATATGCCCAACAGCTGCCGCATTCACCAACAGAATTCTGGTCTTTTATGGGAGTTGTCCAGTCCCCGTTATTATCTCTCCAGTCAAAAGATTCGGGGAGTGTTGCCGGAACTGTGACTGCCTCTGCGTCCCCGCCAGCCATCTTCTTTGTAGGCTTTTTCTTACCATGGATATTTTTTTTCTGGGCATCACTCATGGTAGAAATTGACGTTATTCCGGCAGTCCATGTGTAATTATGAGCTTTGTTGTAATCATTCTGTGCCTGAATTTTTTGGGTCAGAACGCTGAGATCCGGTTTTGTTGTTGAGAAATTGAGTGAAACTGGCGCGGGTGTTTTTGTGGGTTGTGCCGTCCCACCGGTTCCTGCGTAATTTGTACATCCCGCAACAAGAAGCAGGCACATCACTACTACAATACATATGATAACAGCCTGATTTTTCATATTCGTTAATTCTGCTATTATGCTTAATAAACCCATATTAATCCCAGAACCCCCTCTCACTGGACTGGCGTGTTTGAGGTTTTGTATAATTAAAAATACAATTCTTTTTAAATCCGCTATTTTAAGAGATACTGAGGATTGGTTATGGGGGACAGTGACATTTCAGTGAATTCTGTTGTGCTGGCATTATTGTCTGATATCGAAATGTCATCTGCAATAATGATGAAGGACGCATACCTGCCAGATTCCGGGGAAAAGACGGATGAGAAACGGTCTGGTCCAGGTTCCAAACCTGACAATTCCCCTCAGGATGAGGGATTAGCCGGGCCAAATGTTTCAGTCTATATAACAAAAATATCAAACCAGACTCCTCCTGAAGAGATTGAAAAAATTCTTAAAAAAGATCCATACCGCAAAACAAATACAGGTGCTTATGATTTTTATACGATCGTACTTTCCATAAGTATGCGCCCTGGTGATCCAAAAACCACCCGTTTTATCAACGGAACCATAGAACTTGCTTTTTTACGAGGGATAAAAATCCTGAACTATTCCCCAAAAGAAAAGGGCATCATTACTGCAATTATTGAAAAAGGTGGAGATGCGATCTCTCTCTCCCCGGGTCTTGATTTTTCAGCATCCTCCTCGCAGGGTAAAAAAACACAATCTTATCCTGATGAAAAACGGTTCGGGATCCCGGTTGGTCCGGATGAAAAAATTACCGGCACCTACAGCGAAAAGAGCGGTCACTCCCTCGATATACCCCCCTGTGTTTTGCTGGATTACCGGGGGATGCTCAAAAACGAGCGCGAAATGTTCTGGGAAATATATCCACCTATGCCCGGTCAGCACATTGAAGTTACGGGAAAAGAGATGCAGGCAGTCTTTTCCTTTATTGTCCAGACTCCTAAAAATACATTGCCAAAAATCACTGCCAGTATAGAAGGCCGGGTGAAAGGGAATCTCTGGGGAGTGGTCCCCATCAAAGGTTCGGTGGTTTTATAAAAATGATAACAAAATACAGGAACAACCTATGATAACCCAGGATATTGTCAGGAAACTCTGGGATGAAGCAGGGAATGGGAATCTTGCGATATGGGAAAATGATTCCATAACGGTAGTGCCCGTGGATTATTGCGGTGAAACCAAAGGTAAAAAACCGCTGGTCATCATAAAGCCCATCGCGCTTGTCAACCGGTATGAACACCTTGCGTTTGCTCTCAACGATGAAGAGCTGCTAACAAAAATTGAAGTGATGATCCGCACTGCCGGTGGAAATGTGACCCGCGGTCCACGTTCATAATGCCGGAATCATATCCGGGTGCGTGCCCTTTTAGGATACCCACTTACTGAATTGCGGTGGACAAACGCCAGTTGAGCGGTAAATTTCCGCTCACAACAATTTTGTCTCTTCCGTTGGTTTGGGTACTTTGACAACCAGCACCCGGAAGACCGCTTTGCTCTCGTTGATCCAGCGGTGTGGGATTTGTGCCGGGCTCTCGACCAGCTGATCTTTTGTCACTTCTGCCCGCTCGGTACCGATCTCAACAATGCCGGTGCCTTCCAGTACATAGAAGAAGACATCGACTGGCGTCATATGCTTTTTTAATGATTCACCGGGCTGCAGGGTAATCACTACAGCGATTGCATTGTCTGTGTCGTAAATTTTCCGGGCATCCACATGGTGGGGGTTTGGGCCGGACTGGACATTTGCTACGATAGTAATTTTCATGGTTGTTTCACCTCGATCTTTTCAGCGTTCATCTCATTTGCACCTATTTCGTGCAGTCCTGTTCACATCTGGCGATATTTCGATCTGCCATCTCATGTCCTGATGCATTATCCCTGTTCACACAATCTTTAACTTGTGACAGAGGGGGAAAAAATGGGCGTTCAGGCCGTTTTGAGATCAACTGTTATTGCCAATGTCCCCTTGGGAGTCATGATCGTTTTATTCTTGATCATTTTCCCGTTATTGAAGATTTCAACGGTCATAGGCAGGCCGGCTGTGTCAAGTTTCTGTATGGATACCTCCACGATATCGTTAATGGCTGCCGGTATCTGGTAGAAATGATCTCCAGTCCCGGTCACTTCGCGCAGTCTTCCACCCACCCCGATTGTTCCGATATATTCGCCATCGTACCCGATCCTGACCCATACTCCATTACCGGAATTATCGGTCTGGGGCTGGGAAGTGGTGACAGCTGCCGGCAGGGAACCGGGCGTCTGAACCGGTGTTACTGCGGGCACGGGTGTTGGTGCTGCGGTAATTACAGCAGTTGTCACCGGCACCATGGTAGCCTTTGTTGTTGGTGCTGGCGTGACCGGTGGCGGAGTTACGCTGGTCTTTGGCGACATGAAAACCGGGTAGATGAATGCTGCACCGGCAATCAGCAGGATGATAACAACGATCGCTGTGGTTGCAATGAGCAGCTTTTTACCGGGTGCTGCGGGGGGATTGCGGGAAGATATGGAGGTTTTACTTCTCGGGCCTGATGATGCAGGGGGATTTTTATCCACTGCTTCAGCGGGTGCGCCTCCGGATTCGATCAGTTTTTTTAAATCTTCTGCCTCATCTGCTGCAAAATCCGCATATTCCGGGGCAGTACCGACAGGCAGGAGATCGACTTGCTCTTTGATCTTCTGCGCCCATTCATCCCTCTCACCGGTCCGCTGTGAACGGAGCTGCTGGGAAAATACCAGTTGCATAGGGTTTGTCCCGCCGCTCCTGGCAAAAACCGCAAGTGATATCGCCGGGTCACCTGACCCGCTCTCCATGGTTGTTACTGTCTCAATCGCAGCAAACGACATCTCCTTGTGCTGGAACCGGACATTTCCGCTATCCACAATGAGGAGGCGCCGGTTGGTCAGTATCATTTCTGAAACCGCAGCATCGATTAAAATGTTGTGCGTTGAGAGAATTATTGATTCATCGCTGTTCAGGTACGGACTTCCCATATTACCATCTCGTCTTTGTCCTTCTGGAGCTTGTTTGCCTATTTAAGAACATCAGTCTTTTTGCCATTTATTATGTAGCCTCGCCACATAACAGTTCATGGAAGTGCAGTGTTGAAAAAGAGCGGGTCTGATGTACGGTGTGTTACGCTCCCTGCCGGTGTGTTTTATAACGGGGACTGTATCAGCGGAGCTGCCCTGTATATCCCTGATGGTTCGGTTGACCTCATCATCACCGATCCCCCGTATGGTATTTTTGGAGATACGCTCCATAAGCACTATAACCGCAACGAGAAGTTCGTTGTCGATGGCTATGTTGAGATTCCGGAAGAAGAGTATGGCAATTTTTCCCTGCTATGGATCCGTGAAGCAGAGCGCATCTTAAGACCCGGCGGTTCGATCTACATCGTATCAGGCTACACCAATCTCTATCATATCCTTGCCGCCCTGAAGATGACTGGCCTTAAAGAGGTGAACCACATCATCTGGAAGTATTCTTTTGGTGTCTTTACCCGGAAGAAATATGTTTCGAGCCATTACCATATCCTCTTCTATGAAAAACCCGGTGGCACACGGACGTTCAATCTTGAATCCCGTTACGGCCTGAACGAGAAGAATGGGGATGGGCGCTCGCTAAACAATACGGATCGCGAGGATGTCTGGCAGATCAACCGTGAGTACAAGCCCGGTGTGGTAAAGAACAAGAACGAACTCCCCCCTGAACTGCTCGAAAAGATGATCCAGTACAGCAGCAATGAAGGCGATCTGGTCTGCGATCTGTTCCTTGGTGGTTTTTCGACTGCAATGGCAGCCATTGGCCTCAACCGCCGCGCAACAGGATTTGAGATTTCGCCTGCAATGTTTGATGCACGGATCCCTGCGATTGAGAGAATGGAGCCCGGTTCACTCCTTTCCCTGTTACGGGCTCCTGCCAGAGAGCCCCGGAAGAATCAGCGGAAAGCCTGGACTGATGAAGATATTCAATATCTGGTCCGGGAATTTGATAAGCGCCGGACCAGTGGCGAGACAAAAAAAGCGATCATTGCTGCACTCGGAGATGTACTCGGGCGAGGGCATTGGGCGATTGTTAAGGCGCTGAAGAAATCTGCTGGCGACAATTAGTGATTTTTGACTTCGGTGAAAATATTGTTTAATGCCTTTGTTATGTATAAGAAAATATCATCTGTATAGAACACTAATATAACCTCAGAATAAACCTGATGCTCTCTCATACCACATTACAGGAAATTACGCAAAAGGTTATTGAAGTAGCAAAGCCTCGAAAAATTATCCTCTTTGGTTCATATGCCCGTGGGGAGGCAGAAGAAGATTCTGATCTGGACCTTCTGATTGTTCAGGATACAATATCCAATAAAGGGAAGGAAGCTATTAAAATCCGGAACGCAATCGGAGGAGTTGGATTGGGAGTCGATATTTTGGTATGTGCAGAGGATGAACTTCAGGATTGGTCTCACATACCCGGAAGCACCATTTACTGGGCATTACGTGAGGGGAAAGTAATCTATGAAGTCTGCTGAATATGCGGAATTACTCCTCCGTCTTGCTGAAAGTGATATCGCAGCTTTTCATGTACTGTCTGTAAGTCATGAAGTCCGTGGGGAAACTGCCATGTTTCATGCCCAACAGGCTGTTGAGAAGATGCTCAAATCAGTGTTGATCAGAATGGGTGTCGAATTTAGAAAAACCCATGATCTCATTGAATTAGCGGATAGAATTGAGCGTCATGGAAAACATCTCCCGATTGAGAAAGAAAGATTGAGCCAGCTTATCCCGTACGCAGTGGCTCTACGATATGATGATGAGCAAACCGGAAATCTTACCTTTGAGGAAGCTGATATGATTATTTCTATCATCCGGAAATGGGTACTAACCCTTTGATTGTTTTTTCAGCTCAGTTATATACTACCCCTGCTCTTGTCAGATAACAACAAAAAATCGCTTAATCTGCAGACCACTGTCAGTATAGTTTCGGTTTATACAGTTCTCTTCCCCATACCCGACACATAAGATTCGTATGCCCTAAGGTAAAAAAAGAGATGAGATTTAGTGCTCTGCAAACTTCATGTCCCAGAAGATGTTCTTGCCGGACGCTTTGAGCGGGATGCCATACGCAATGCTGCATCCTTTGATCAAACCCATCTGCATGGCAATGACGCCGGCAGAGAACATGACCCGGTTGTCCACGTTGTGGATGCTGGCGGTTTTTACCGCTGAACCGACAGCGATGCCGAGATCCGTAATCTTCATGACACAGTTCGGGCCCGGGTAAAGTGCCTTTTTGTTCTTTCCTGCCTTTGCCGCTTTTGCCATCTCTGCACAGGTTGCATGCCCGCATCCACCGCAGTTTATCCCCATCACTTTCTGGCCTTCAACCCCAATCAGGAGCGTGGCATCACTCACCTTTACCTGCTCGCCATTGATCCAGAAAAAATCCATCTTGATCTCTTTTCCAATCTTGATCATCTGGTTTGCGAGTTTTTCCTGCTCTTTACCGGTCAGTACCTCGATATGGATCGAGTCCAGTCCTACTGCCTTTGGGGCGGTCCGTGCTGCTATTGCCATGAGCCCGGCCACAGACTTTACTGCATCAGATTCAACTGTCATGCACGATTGTTGGTATGTGAGGAGAAAAAAATAGCGGGTAGGTAAGAATAGCTACAGAATGGATACCGGAACTATTGTTTTTCCCAGGTACACTCGTTTTTTTATCAGGGCAGACGGCTGCAATGATTCCTGCAGGATTGATGAGGAACGTATCCGGCTGCGTGGCTTGTGCATCCAGCAGTCGCCGGCGCGGTCTTTCCTGAAAGGGCCGGTTGTACGTGCCATATCAGTCAGAAGTCTGATTGGCATGCGGGCTCATCAATGCATGCATAAGGGAATGTATCACCGTACCAAATTACCCGCATACAACCTTTTTTTAACCCTCAGGGTGTTTAATCAAATACCTGATCTGCATGTAATCCTTGTCGCAGACATGGTGGTGGAATATGATGAAAAAATATCTGGTTATCCTTTCTCTGATCGTAATGGCGCTGATTGTTTGCGCCGGCTGCACACAGAACACTGCTCCAGCTCCCTCTAGCACGACTCCGGTTGCCACACCTTCTGCAATTGCCACGGCAACCCCCGCAGCCATGACCCCGCCGTCAGTTGCCGGAAAGTACACAGACCTCACACCGGCCCAGGCAAAAGATCTGATAGCCGCGGAAAAAGAACTGGTGATTGTAGATGTCTCTCCTTACTATGCGAACGGACACATCCCCGGTGCCATCAGCATTCCGCTTGGTATGCTCGATGGAAAGATCTCAACCCTCGATAAGACAAAACCCTATCTGGTGTACTGTGCCGTGGATGCACCGAGTATTGCAGGGGCACAGAAATTAGTGGATGCTGGTTTTTCGCGGGTATACAGGCTTTCCGGAAACTATGCCGCATGGGTGAATGCCGGCTACCCGGTTTCCAGATGATCCCTTATTTTTTTACGATAAGTCTGTGCGCCGCGATGTCAACCTTGTAGGACTTCGGGCGTTCGAGCAGATCGAGCGCATTGATTTTCATGTCGATGAGTTCAGAGAAGTTAAACGACTCGGACTTCCTGACATCTTTTTCGCTCCAGAAAACAACAATGCCGTTTTCCATCTTTTTGCTGGTCACTATGTCTTGCATACTCTTCGATAGGGATGTGAGATGATGAATTTTTCTGCACCGGGATTTTTTTTAAACGTCCAAAACACTTTTGGCGGCTCATAAAAAACTCCGAAAAAAATTCACGGGCTTGTGAGAAAAACTAAAAACACTACACCTCAGAAACGTTGTTTACCAGGCTCGTCTTGTCCAATTCGTGATAATCGGTAAGAGGCAGTTTCATTGCCGCAGGCCCGTGCCAAAGAAACAATTGCTCAAGAGTTTTTTTTTATGGAGAGCACGGTCATTTCGGGAGTTCATCCGGTTTAAGGGGAACAAAAAAGTCAGGGAAAAAAAATGATTAACCGGACTTCATGATCCGGTGAGTAAGGTTATGGACAGATTTAGGATACCGACCTTCAAGGAATTCGATAATACGCTCGGTCAGGTTAGTCCGCTGGGTCTGCCGGATGAGATTGAGTTCATTGCCCGGCGTTGTATCTACGGTCATGTTCACGTAGGCAAGACCGACAACGTTCTTCAGATCTTTCGCATCGTAAATCCGCGGGCCGTACTGGTATTTGTTATCCTGCAGCCACGTATCAGGATAGCCCGGCAGGGCAGTTGTTCCATTGGCAAAGTCGCTCACCATCATGTTGCTGTATTTTACTACCAGCTGGTCGGATAGTTTCCACCAGTCATTCATGTTCGCCAGGGCATTTGCCGTACTGTAGCTGGTAAGGTACGCACGGGCTGCATCCTCCCCCTGATTAAGATAGAGTTGTCGTGCATTCTCCTCAAGAACCGGCTGATCGGCAAACTGTCGCTGCTCAATTGCCTGCTGCCGGGCTTTGACATCGACAATCATGGCACGATAATTGAGCGTTGCCCAGTTGGTCACGTAGTTAAACGCCCACCAGGCCTGATTTCGGCTGAATGTGGACCGGTCAGTATTCGACCATTCGGATGGAACATATGTTCCTCCTGCGTAAAATGGGATATATACCGTCTCAGCAGGCTGGGCAAACCCGAACCAGGCAATTCCGCCGATGGGGTCCGGTAGCCAGCTCCGGCCCTGGTTGATGTAGCTGTACCCACAGAACATCTCTGAGACAGCGCGGGGCCATGCACCCGGTTTCACCTCGCCAAAGATAATGTGGCCGTGATCATCGAACGGTCCGCGCCAGCGGTATGGATTCCCAAAGGGACCGGCTGCCGGCCCGGTGGTGAGATCCCAGACCGTGCCTTCATAGTGATTCCTGAAAAGGGAAAAGGCATCAGCAGTGGAAAGTTTCTTGTCAGGAGCAAGCGAGAACGGGTACTCTTTCGAGTACGTGTCGGTAACGTACGGGGTGAAATTACGCGATGGCGCTATCCTGCTGTACAGGCTCCAGACCCGGCCAAGGGAATAGTACGGGTGCGAGTACTCGCCCTCACTCACGGTCTTTAACCAGTCAAGGTTTCCCTGCGATTCGTTCCACCACCCGTTTGCCTTTGCTGAGGAAAAGAGGCGGGGTGAATACATCTGGTCAGGATTGCCCGGCACCACATCCCGGATACGGAACGTGTTGGCTGTGACAAAGATCTCGCCATTTGGGACTTTCTGTGCTACCCAGAGTCCGCCTTTACCGTCAGGTGTACCCCCGCACATCTCAATGACCCATGCTTCATTAGGGTCGCCAAAGAGGAGAGTCTCGCCGGTGCCGTAATAGCCGTACTGGTCGATAAGCTGGCCTATCAGGGTTACAGCGTCTTTTGCTGTACGGGTTCGTTCGAGCGCGATATTCGAGAGCTCTGAACTATAGAAGATCCGGTTTTTCGGGTCGGACACAGGCTGTACTTTTGCTCCCGTTGTCACTTCCCCGGCCATCAGCTGGTGCTCGTTGATGATCCCGTAACTGCCGGTGTAATACCCGTACGTGTGTTTTACTTCAGGAATGTAGGCTAAGGGTTTTGACTGCGCCTGCTTGACACTGGTGGGTTCATCGGACCCCGAATTGGGATCATAGTTTACCGCCCGCATCGCACCTTCAGGATGATCTGCTGCGGGGATATAGATCAGCTGGGAACTCTCGTTTGCTACCTTGTGCCCGACAACACTGGCACCAAAGCCGTCATTGGTGTGGCCTACATACATTGACCCGTCAGCAGATGCACCCGGTGTAATAATAAAACTGGTGCATGCCAGGACCGGAGAGCAGAGAACGGTCAGCGCTAAAACAAGCGCCAAAAACCGATTTATGGATATGATCGCCATGCAACTTCCCCTTGGTATGAGGAAATATATAATCAATGCCTTTCACTCTTCACAGGAGCGGTGGCAGAGATTTGATTCAATCCTGCACGGTTCGGTTTTGGGCGGACTCCCTTTTTTTTTAAATGTTCGTTTTGGGCCCTTTTAAGCAATTTTATGGAACGGGGGCTGTGACTGGCAGGATGAGGGGAGGGATCTCAACCTCATACGATTGCCAAAGGGGGAAATAAGAAACACAAATAAAAGAATTAATCCCTCATAAAAAAACACAACCGTGTATGAAATTCATTGCTGTACTTATTTTGCTCTGCATGATTACCGGTACCGCTGCTGCAATCACCCTGCCCCAAATGGTGTCCTTCCCCCAACCGGTTGTCAAGGGTGTTAAGCCAGTTGCCACGTTTGAAGGCGGGCAGCGGTTCGCTGCAGGCGATTACCCGGTCATTGTCCTTTCCGGCTCCTACCGGCAGATGGGTCGCCAATATGGCGGCCTGATGAAGACCGAGTTAAACGAGGAGTACGCGTTCCTTCTCGACACCCTAATCAAGCGGGGATATACGCAGCAACAGGTGCGGGAAAGCGGACGGGACATACCGGCTTTCTATCCGCAGCGCATAAAGGAGATTTTTTTGGGCATGTCGGAGACCTCTGGTCTGACCCCCGATGATATCGCTGTCCTCTATTATGGGGCAATCTTCCAGCTCATGGCAACGCCCCCCGTACCGGCATCCTGCTCGTACCTTGCCACATGGGGCAACTATACAACGGACGGATCTGTGATTGTCTCCCGCAATTGGGATCTGGACGACAGCGTAACGCCGTACACCAAATGGTACGTCCTTGCCGTGTACCGGCCCACTGACGGGAGTAACGGCATCGCAACCTGGAGTCCCGCAGGAATGCGGCCTGAGACTTTCATGAACAGCAAAGGGTTGTTCATCGCTGACGACAACTCAGGCCTTAACGATGCCGCCCCGGAAACGCGCCCGGAATTCATCACAGAATACTTCCGGTTCATGCTCGACTACTCGGACTTAAAAGGACTTGACGCCGGCATCCGCGGAGCCAACACGGATGTAGCATGGATCGTGGATGTCGCAGGACCGGACGGGGCGTCGGTGTACGAAAAGATGACCAACAAAACAAGGCAGAGGGGTGGTGAAGGGGTTATAGCCGCGGCAAACCATTTCGTTGACCCGGCCTGGAACCTTTCTGCACCTCCCGAACACTCGCTCTCCCGCTATAACAACCTCCTGCGGCAGGCCGGTGAAGCAAAGGGATCGATCGATGCACAGAAGATGATGCAGATCCGTGACGTGTGTCTTGAGAATGGCGGGTCAAAGTTCTGTCATTCGGAGCTCTTTGGCAACAAGTACTCCAGCAACCACCAGGTTGTTTTCATGCCAAAGACAAAGACGCTCTGGATGAAGACCATGGACAAGGACTGGCAGAAGGTTGAGCTGGGTCCCCTGTTTGGCAACTGAACGATTGAGGTGATGGCCGACTCTCTACGGAAGGACCGTGAGTGATTCAGACTTTTTTTTTATTTTCAGATTGCTGAGAGAATGGAGGCTGTGACGTGGCCGGCATAGAGGAGTTGTGAAGTAATTGTAGAAGGGAGTTTTGGGGGGTGAGTTGAGAGGCCAGGGCCGGGGGGCTGCTGCCTCTCACTACCGGTCGGTATAGATACCGGATCCCACGAGCCATGTATTGTCTACAGGGGTAACATAGCAGAGTTTCATGCCAGGTTTTCCCGTATCCGGGTTATAATAATCCACGTAAACAAATCCCCCGCCGCTCTTTGCAGCTGCAATCTCCCATGCTGTGATCTTCACCCCGTGCGTGTCAGTGAAATTCATCCGGTTTGTGCCGATTGTTTCTGGCTGGAAGGGCATTGCGAGCGTAGTCCCATTATACGCATAGGCAAAGATGTACCTGCTCCCGTTGGCAAACGTGCCGTTCCGGTCATTGAAATCCCTGACCGCTTTTACCGCCCCGTTTGCCTGCGCATACTGGCGGGCCTGCTTCACCCGCTCTACGAGCTGGTCCCTCTCGGTTGTATTAAAAAGTGCAGGAACTTCGGATAAGTAAATCCCGGAACCCACAAACCACGTGTTGTCGACTGGGCGGACATACGCGAGCTTGAGCTCATCCCGGTTATTGTCTGCGGGATTTTTCGTGACATAATAAACCCATCCTCCGCCATCCCCTGCAACTTCAATCATCCGCCTTATATGGTTGACGCCGTTTACGTCAGCGGCACCAACTCGGTTCGTCCCGAGCTGGTCCGGCCGGTAAGGCCATGCGAGCGTGGTCCCGTCCATCCCGTACGCAAACATGTAGAGATCGCCTTCAATGAACGTACCATTGGGGTTGTTGAACTCCAGAAGCGCCGCATCCGTCCCATTTTTTTTCGCATACGCTTCTGCCCTGTCAACTAAACGGGTGAGGTTGGCATATCGGGCATCGATCGTTTGAGCCGGAGCAACCGTTACGGGCATTGTGGCCGGTGTACCCGGGGTTATCATTAAGGAGTTCTGGGTATTTCCAGACGGTCCGGAGCATCCCGAAAAAGCCACAGAAACCGCAATGAGAAGCAGCAGCACTGCAAGAGAAGAGACCTTCATAGTAATGGCTTTGCCGGCAGTTCCTTATGAAGGTTGCCACCGTGGGGGAATGGGATGGTAGATCTCTTAGTCGCATCAACACGGGATATTTCCGAATCCTTCCTTACTCCCTGTTCGTGCAGTTCCTCCTGGAGTTTTCGATAGAACAGGGTTTGTTCTTCACCATGACGGAGCGTAGGTGGATTTGGGGGAGGAGGTTTTGCGGTGAGAAGTGGCAGGAGGAGTTTTGTTTTGATTGGATCGTGTGATTTCTTTTATTTCAGGGCTCACTTGATTTTTTTTACGCGTGGCCTGCTCAAAAGTTAAAAAACGGACATGAACGTGAGTTCACACCCGAAGCATGAAAATCAAACATTCAGACTTTGTTTTGGTGAGTTTGGTTAACATAATTTAGTTTTTTTTATAGGAAAATGTTAGGATCCGAATCCATCAGAGACGCCACTCAAGCTGTTTGTTCACTCCGCAGTATCCGCGTTTTTCGTACGCATCCAAGAGCCTCCGTTTTTGATAATAAGGGGCACGCACGCGGCCAGCCAGAAGTATACCAGGGTTGTTGAGAGGATATCTGACACCTGGGGCAGAAGCGCAGAGAATCCGGTACCGGCTAAGATGACAGGGACTGCGGTATTGACCAGAAGAACGGAGATCGTACCGGCAATAACCACGATAACCCGTTTCAGGTGATCCTGAGGGGGATCCCACCCACCGCAGAAATTCAGAAACTCATAACCCAGAAGGCTTCCGAGCATGATTCCCGAAATCAGCAGGGATAACTTGAGGCTTACGGGGTCGATTCCCACTCCCGTCTGGCTTTTTGCCATCACTACCCATGCAGCCGGCAACTGCCAGTCAGCGAGCGCGAGATAGGCAGGAAACACAAGGATGAGTGGAATTGCGGAGATGGCAATGATCCCGGTAATCCGTAGCGGCCGGGACAGGGTTTGAGCAAATTTCTCGATCTCTGGCATTGCAGCCAGGTAAAGGACAAGAAGAACCAGACCTATCAGGAGACCCCCAAGAATATCTCCCAGGAAATGGACTCCCGCGAAAAGCCGGCCAAGGGTTACCCACACAGCACAGAAGATACAGAGAAGAATGATCCACCACCGTTTTGCAACCACGCAGATATACCCGTATATTACAACAGCGTTCATTGCACCACCTGACGGAAAGCCAAAGGATCCGACGTTCTGGTAGGCAGTAACGGCCGAAGAGACCCAATACGGCCGGGGAAGGTGGAATACCAGTTTCAGGGCAGCATCCAATCCACCGGAGATTCCGAACAAAACCGCAAGCCGCACGCCGAACTTCGGATGCAGGCCCAGGTAGACAACAGAGATAATGATCAGATACCCGAGCACCGTGTCACCTAATGCCCCTTGAGCAAAAAAACTGGTGACGAGCGGGGAAATATTCTGGGCAGCTGCGTTTATTCCGGGATCCATAAAAAATGAAAAATCCATAATATTATACTTTTTTAAAAAATAATAACAATTAGGCTTTGTTGAAACGCACATGAACAGAAGTTCATACCCAAATCATGAAAATCAAACATTCAGACTTTGTTTTGGTGAAATTGATTAACACAACTTAGTAGATTTTCATAGGAAATCCCATTTTGAATTTTTTCCTCTCAATAAGAATGAGGGTGACCCCTCTCTTTCCAAGAGGCGGAGCCAGCCCCTGGGAAACGCCCCTTGACCCCCTTCTTTCTTTTTTGTGTGTGATTACTTCCATCGTCGCTATCCCCATACGGGATATTTCTCTTTGAGCCGGATAATTCGTTGTTCCAATGATGGTGATATGGCTCGGGGTGATCGTTTCGGCCCGGTCTTTTTTGGTTGTAATCCGTTTTCCTTATCCTGACTATGTGCTTTTGCCCAACGCCTTACCGTTCTTTCGGAAAGGTTATACGTCTCTCCTATCTCTTTTGCGCTTCGTATCACTTCTTCATAAAATACGACTGCTTTGGTCCTTATTTCCATTGTCGCTTTCACCTTCATGCACCTGATTGGTGCTCTTGAAAGCGGACATAAACACTGTCACGATTTTTGGGACAGAAACTCTGGCACACTACACTTACATTCAGACTTCACCCCCTCACACCACACATAATAATTAAACCGATAAACAAAAGAGAAGTCTAATCAGGAGAATCATAAAATGTCCTTTATCATTTCCTTATACGTTCAGGAAGGCATTGTCATGGCCAGTGACAGCCGCCTCACGTTAACTCATACCGAGCAACGAGGGAGTCAGCAGGTTCAGATTACCGTTCCACAGTCCGATGCAAATTACAAAACATTCCTTGCTCCGGGTAATATCGGGATCTCAACATTTGGGGCTGCAGATATTTTGGGAGTTCCTATCAGCGGATACATTGAATCGTTCATCAATGAAAAATTATCAGCAAATACGGTGGACGTTAATGACGTACCAAAAATGCTTCTCGATTATTTCAAATCCCTGTCACAAGTTCCGGATACGGGATTTCATGTTGCAGGGTACAGTAAAAAAGGGGGAAAACTCATTCCCTACCTCTGGCGGATTATCCTTATCCAGAACGACGTCAAAAAAATTAATGTACCCGACCAACAGGGGGCTGCCTGGGACGGTGAAGTTGATGTCATGACCCGGTTGATCCAGCCGGTTGGTCTGATTGGAACTGATGGAAAAACTGCCCCCCTGCCACCTTCAATAATCAACTGGACTTTTTTCACCTTGCAAGATGCCATTGATTTTGCCATATACGCAGTGAAAACCACCCGCGATACCATGCGTTTTCAGACACGCTTTAAAACCGTCGGGGGACCTGTTGATGTCCTGGTAATTAAACCTGAGAAAGCATTCTGGGTACAGAGAAAGGAACTCCATGCAGAAGATAATGAACTTTCCTTTTAATTTCTGCAATTCTGTTTTTATCCAGCGTTCACCATTCAGGCATCCGGAAAATATCAATCCTGCGATAACCGGACCGATTTGGAAATCTTAAAAAAATCAGCCCGGTTATTCCATCCCAGCCTTTCGTACCGCAACCGCACACGAGAGCCAGCCGGCATCGGGAGTTAAGAAGTACCTGCAGGAGCCGGTTCTTCTCTTCTCCATAGTGTCCATATCATAATAACTGCAGGAAAAGTCCGGGTCCAGCATTTCAACAACCTCGTCCTGTGAATAGGTTGTCATCCGGTCAAGAGCAGTATAGTCACGGACATGGGAAAAAATCCTGTACGGGATACATCGCCGCTCCTCATTTACCAGCCTGCACGGTTTGAGATGCTCAAAAACAATACTCAGGTCTGTGACAAGACCTGAAAGGGATTCAAACACCCGCTCCATTGCAGGCCTTTCAATATAGTAGCTGAGCCCTTCCATGACAACGATAAGCCTCGTACCTGCCGGATCACCCGGAGTTTTCCTGATAGCATTCGCAAGCTGGGTCGTGTCCGTAATGTCAGATTCGATGCAGGAGATGAACCTGCTGCGGTCCGACACAAGTTCGGCATACCGCTGGTGCTTGTGGCTCATATTATTCCTGTCGATCTCAATGAAGCGGACACGGTCGCATAACAGCGGTGAGAGTTCGAGAGCGAGCGGCGAGAACCCGGCGCCAAGGTTGACGATGGTTGTTGGTTTTGTATCGGCTTTGACCAGTTCTTCAACCGTATTTTTGATGAAATGCTTCCGGTTGACGATCACTTCCGAGTACCATGGACATATGTAGTTATAGCATTCCAGCAGTGATTTGCCGGCGGACAGATCGAGTTTCTTCAGATACGGACCGGTCAGTGGCTTTGGCTCGTAATACCTGCTTGCCCAGAGCATGACGAGTGCCGCTGTATCTGATACCGGGTAGGGTTTTTCGTTTTCTGTCATGGTGAAAAAGACTTGCCTGTATCGTGTTTGTAGTATCTGTACAAAAAATCACCGGCTCACCAGTCTACTCTCACACCAGCAAGGCAATGATCGTACGGGTGCAGGATAGCAATTAAGGGTTTGAAAGAGAAGAGATCCTGTACAATGGCAGAAAAGACGGGACGCTCCGGTAACGGCATTCACGTACCCGATCCGCGCTTGTCTCTTATGGGTCAGCCGGTCTGTGTCCCCCTTACAGAATCCGATGTGGAATCCGCAGCCCGGCTCTATACGGAAGTCTTCCTTGCCGATGAACCGACTTCCCACCGTCATGCACTGGATCCGGCCCTGTTCCTCCCGTATGCACGTTTTTATATCAACTCTCTTGTCAGAAAAGATCTCAGTTTTCTTTGCCGTGATGAAACAACCAGCAAACTCGCCGGGTTCATCTTCTGTTTCGATCTAAATGACGACCCCGAGAACGAAGGTGCAGTAATGGTGGAATTTATTGCGCATTTCAAAGAGGCAGTTGCCATGATTCATGAACTGGAGGATCGGCATCTCAACCGGGAAGAGATGAAAGCCGGGTCGGTTCTGCATATCTTCCAGATCGGTGTCAGCCGGCAGTACCGTCAAACGGGGATTGCCCGTGCCATGATCCAGAGAGTGCTTGCCCATGCCCGGGAATGCGGATTCCGGCAGGTCATTGCCGATTGTACCAGCCCGGCTTCAAAAAGGGTATTTGAGCAGTGCGGTTTTTCTGAAATGGGATTTTCTCCCTATGAATCGTTCAGCATGAACGGTGTCCGCTTTTTTGCTGGACTTGACGGGGGCATTTCCCTGATGGTGAAAAAAATCTGATCTGTCCGCTGTATCATAACCTCTCTGTTTCCTCTGTTAAATGGGAAAAAAGCGTTTCAAAAAAAAAATCAACGAGAAAATAGTGCCCACAAATAGTGATAATCGTGAACGGGGATATTCATTCGATTTTAGTTACCATGTGCCGCAGTAACGCGGCAGGGCACAAGAGGATCAAATCCGCCCGTACCGCTTGTGAGCCTGTTCGATTGTCATGATCTTCAGTATCGTGGTATCTTTACCGTCATGCTCAATAAACATGGTGTACCTGCGAGAAATATGCAAACGATACCGAGAATCATACAATTTTTCAAGATCGCCAACCGGGGGCCAACCACTCTCAAGACGAAAAATGTGCTCGCCAACAATCCTCCGATCCTTTTCTGTTAATTTTTCAATGAACGTTTCCACATTCGGCTTGACATACAACATCTTCAAAGTCCAAGTCGTTTAGCCGCCTTACTCCAGGGTATTGAAGGCTCGTCAGCCGCCTCATCAAGATCGTTCATAAGTCGTTGTTTTTGTTCGGCTGTAATCAAAGATCCAATAAGCTCATCAAATGTCTGACCGGGCTTCCTGAGATTAGATAATAGTTCCCACGTACTCGGTTTAAGAGCTACTCTCTTGACAGCGATTTCTGCAGTCCTCATAATTTGTCCACCTTTTCTCTCCTTTTTGCATGTCAATCCAATGTGGGTAAAAAACGCTAATCATTTTTAATCTTTACAATCATATCAATCTTGTCAAGCATGAACTTTAAGGAAAACTACACTAACCGCTGGGGTGTGAACACAATATAGTGACGAAATTTCGTCATAACGGATACCTGTGACGTTCAACATGATGGTCTAACCCGGAGAGGATTGAATATCCTTAAAAAAACCCGGGTAACTATTCACCTGGTCCTGTGCGGCACCCAATACTCTTGCAGAGACAATCATCGAAAGCCTGGGATCCAGCTCGATCGCCTTCTGATAACTTGCAACAGCTTTTTTATAGGATTCCATGTTCACGAGTTGATCATTTGATGCTGGCTGATAATTCGTGGAGCCCGGTTGTTTTGAAAGGTTCTTTGCAATAGCGTGAAGTTTCTGATTCTCCTCTACTGACATGAGAAGCAGCGCATCTCCTTGCTTTAACCATACTACCGCATTTTCAGGATTTATTTTGAGCGCTCTATCGTAATATCCAAGCGCGCTCTTAAAATCTCCCTGCTGCATGAGAACATCCCCAAACCGTGCCAAGGCTACGGTATCATTCCCGTTTTGAGCCAGTACCCGGTTATACAACAGATTGGCCTCTGTGATTCGCCCACATTTTAATAGAGCTTCTCCTTTCTTCTTCAGGATCACGGGATCGTCAGGGTTCATCTCAAGAGCGTTATCATAAAACGGTACAGCAATCTCTGACTGGTTTAAAAGATAGAATGTATCACCAAGCGTAACATACGAAGTCTTTATCATTTCATTTTCAGTAACCGTTGGTGCAATTGCAGGAAGGATTATGAACACTCCAATGGCGAGAAAAAATAAAAATATTATGACCCAATAAACTCTCATTTAAGATCCCACGAAAAAAATCGGTTTTCTTTTTTCACAATGCAAACACATTTGTCAGGATTTTTTATTTCTTCACTTCGGCTTGTAATATCCCCACTTCTCAAGCGCCCCGGCAAGTTCCTTTGATTTTTTTGCCTTCTCGTCAAGCGTAATGCCTTCCTGCCACGCATCAATCGCCTGCATGGTCGCAGTTGCACCCGCCCGCGTACCTTTCGGATGGCCGTGGATGCCGCCGCTTACGAGCAGCACCAGCTCACAACCGTAGATGTCCAGCACTTCGGGAACAAGTCCGGGGTGCAGGCCACCCGATGAGACCGGGAATGCATTTTTTATTGAACCCCAGTCCTGGTCGAGTGCCATATGCTCAACACCTCTGGTCTTTCTCTCCCGCAGCACATCGGCAAGCAGCATGGCTTCTTTTTTTGTGCCAACGAGTTTTCCTACTGCGGTGCCGGTGTGGATCTGGCTGACCCCGATAAGCCGCATCATCTTTGCAAGGAAGAGCATCGTCATCCCGTGCTTCTTGTTACGGTCAAACGCTGCGTGCATGGCGCGGTGTGCATGGATGGCAAGCCCGAGATCGGAGCAGTAATCCCGCATGGTCATGACACTTGCTGTACCTGCAACAACCACATCAATCATCGCAAAGTTCCAGCCGTTGTCCGCCAGCAGCTGTGCCCGTTTTTTCATGGTCTCGACATCGGCAGTGATGTTGAGGTACGCGGATTTCTGCTCGCCGGTCTCCTTTATCGCCTTGTCCCGAAGTTTTGTCATGAACTTCACGCGGTCTTCAAAGCGGTTGAATGAAGTCGAGGTCAGGTTCTCGTCATCCTTGACAAAATCAAACCCGCCCATCCATGTCTCGTACCCAATATCGGCATGCTCCTGCGCTGAAAACCCGATCTTTGGTTTTGGTACAGCACCGGTGAGCGGTCGGTTATACACCTTCATCATCTTCCGGATGCCGTCATTGCCAAAGTGCGGTCCCTTGAAATGTTTGATGTAGGCAGGAGGGAGCGAGACATCGATGAGCCGGAGGTTTTTAAGCGCCTTCATCCCAAAGATGTTTCCTGCAATCCCGCTGAGCAACTGCACGGCATTTCCCTCTTCCCAGAGCCCGAGCGGGTATGCGATCTTTGTATAGTTTCCCTCGATCTCAATGACTGTAGCCTGCAATTTTTTCATCCGCGGGGGCATGGTAAAGAGCGTAGTCCATGTTCCCGTAGAACTCTCAGAAGCGATTCGTCCGGCTGCTTCTTCGTGGCTGATGCCTGCTGCGGGTTCGAAATAAAAGAGGCAGACGAGTTCATCCTTTGCGGGCGTATATCCGATGTTTACGAATTCTTTATACCAGTCAATTGCCATAAAACACCATTAACAATCAAAGGAGAGGATGATTAATAATCTTGCAGGTCGTGGCAGGGTCTAAAAACCATCCGCTTTTAAGATCCAAACGCACAGCTACCAGTGACGTTTATGAAAAAAATAGTGTATGGGGGTATCCTATTTGTCCTGCTTTTGTCGCTGGTCCTGATCACTGCAAATTTTTTTCCCGCGAGTCCCGGCAGGTCACCGGCAGCGCAACCAGTAACAAAAGAACTCTGGACCATGCCCGGACTGCAGGTGCCCGATCCAAAGGAGCCGGTACGTTCCCACTATACAAAAGGAGAGATTACGCAGCTCTGCGATGCAGCAGTGGTATCTGCAAATGCAACCCTGAACGGGATTGCCGCCACTCCCCCAAATGACCGGACCGTTGACAACAGCCTGCTCCGGTTCGAACAGGCCATGGGGGATATTTTTGACACTACCCTTCCGCTGTCGATGATGAGCTATGTCTATCCGGATCCGGCAATCGCGGCAGAAGGCTCTGCCTGCGAGGAAAAGATCGGGGTCTTTCTGGTCGATGTCTACACCCGCCGCGATCTCTATAATGCAATGTCTGGTCTTGCTCCCCGCACTCCGGATGAACAGCGGTTATACAACAAGACGATTCGGCAGTTCGAGAGAAACGGGCTGAGCCTCCCCGATGACCGGCTTTTAAAAGTCCGGGAGATGAAAGCAAACCTCTCCAGGCTCGAGACGCGGTTCTCGACAAACTTAAACAACGACAATACCTCCCTTGAGTTCACCTTGCAGGAACTCGCGGGAGTGCCGGATACTGTGCTTGCCACTTTCAAAAAAACCGATCGCGGTACCTGGATTGTCACTACAAAAACCCCGGATTATTTACCCGTGATGCAGAGTGCCGTCAGCAATGAAACGCGAAAGCGGATGTACAGCGCATATGTGAACCGGCAGGCTGATGAGAACACCCGGCTTTTGGAAGAAGCGATCATCCTGCGGCAGCAGATCGCACAGGAACTCGGGTTTGCCACATGGGCGGATTACCGGATTGACGGGCGGATGGCAGGAAAGAAGGAGAATGTGCTCACGTTCCTCTCCGCACTCAAAGAGCCCTTAAAAGAGAAAACAAAGGCGGAGATGGCAGCACTCCTTGCGGTAAAGAAAAAATCCGACCCTTCGGCTACAGCGCTGACCCCCTGGGACATTGCTTATCTCGAGGAAAAAGTCCGGGTTGAAAAATATACTCTTGATGATGAGACGATCCGGCAGTATTTCCCACTTGACCCAACGATGCAGGGAATTTTCAACCAGTACTCCCAGCTGCTCGGTATTCGTTTTGTCGAAGTGAAAGATGCCAAAGTCTGGGCAGATGGGGTAAAACTCTACCGGATCGAGAACGCAACTGCTGGAGATACGATTGCGTATCTCTATCTCGACCTCTTCCCCCGCGAGGGTAAGTACGGCCACATGTGTATGTATCCCATGATTCTCGGGCGGGCAGGACCTGAAGGTTCGTACAGCATCCCGGTCTCTGCCATCATCGGCAATGTGCGGGCACCGGATGGGGACAAACCCTCGCTCCTCTCGCACGATGATCTCATAGGGCTTTTCCATGAACTTGGCCATGCTCTCCACGGAAGCCTGACCCGTGCACCGTATGCCACCCTCGCTGGCACCAGTGTGGAATGGGATTTTGTAGAAACTCCCTCGCAGGCTTTGGAGGAGTGGGCATGGCAGCCGCAGGTGCTCGATGCGATCTCCGGCCTTTACACCGACCCTGTGCAGAAACTCCCGGTTGATCTGCGCACACGGATGATCGAGGCCCGGGATATCAATGCAGGACGGTCGTACTCCCGCCAGCTCATGTTCGCGAGCGAGGATATGATATTCCACACCGCACGCGGACCGGTGAATGTCACGAGCATCTCTGACGCGATGTACGAAGAGCAGATGGGAATGCGTCCGATCGCCGGTGGCCATGAGCCGGCAACCATTGGCCATTTCATGGGAGGATACGATGCCGGTTACTACAGTTATCTCTGGTCGAAAGTCTATGCGCTCAATGTTTATGCCCGCTTCGAGCGCGACGGTCTGACCAACACCACAGCCGGCAGGGAGTACCGCCGCTGGATCCTTGAGCAGGGGAACATGCAGGACGGCGATGTGCTGCTCTTCGGGTTCCTGGGTAAAGAGCCCGGTATGGATGTGTTCTATGAGCGCCTCCATATCCCGGTTCCCGCAAAATAATCACCTCACTGGCATGCAGGTATGCAAAAAACCTCCCCTCCATTATGCTTATCCACTTCCCCCGCCAATCTTCGGAAAGGAACCTTTATGCTCTACCGCACTGTCCCAAAAAACGGTGATAAACTCTCTGCCTTAGGCTTTGGCTACATGCGGCTGCCTAAAAAAGAATCTGGCGGCATTGATGAAGAGCGGGCGATCAGCCAGATCCGGTACGCGATCGATCATGGCGTCAACTATGTCGACACCGCGCCGATCTACCATATGGGTAAGAGCGAGCCGATTCTCGGGCGGGCACTTGATGACGGTTACCGGGAAAAAGTGCGGCTTGCTACCAAACTACCGCCATGGTCTGTTTTTTCCCGTGCGGACATGGACCGGATCCTGGCAGAGCAACTGGAAAAGCTCGACACTGATCATATCGATTACTACCTGCTCCACAGTCTCGGTAAAGAGTCCTGGGACAAACTCCTGCGTCTTGGGGTGCTCGAGTTCCTCGATGCAGCAAAAAAAGATGGCAGGATAATTAATGCCGGCTTCTCGTTCCACAGCAACACGGACACGTTTAAGGAGATCATCGATGCGTATAACTGGGATTTCTGCCAGATCCAGTTCAATTATCTCGATGAGCACAACCAGGCGGGGATCGTGGGGTTGCAGTACGCTGCCGCAAAACAGATTGCAGTCATGGTGATGGAACCCCTGCGGGGCGGGAACCTTGCCGGTCATGTGCCGGACGATGTGCAGAAGTGCTTTGATGCGGCGCCGGTGAAAAGGAGTGCCGCCGAGTGGGGGCTGCGCTGGGTGTGGAACCATCCCGAAGTCACAGTTGTCCTATCAGGCATGAATGAGGAGGCGCATATCGATGAGAACCTGCGGGTGGCAGAGACAGCGTTGCCGGATTCCCTCACAGAAGCGGACCTTGCCGTGCTCGAACAGGCCCGCCAGACTTACCGGCGCTTAATGAAAGTGGACTGTACCGGCTGCCGCTACTGCATGCCCTGTCCTGCGGGCGTCAACATCCCGGAGTGTTTTGCATTCTACAACAACACCGCATTCTTTCCCCACAACCGGGAGAACCGGATGCTCTACATCATCCGTCTTGGCGG
>JAUYTV010000051.1 GCA_030694985.1 Methanoregula sp. | reverse complement strand
GGCAAGAGCAAGGGACTTGTTGAGGTATACTGACGGTCACAAATGTTCTAACCTTGGTTGGCTGCAGTCCCGCACAGTGGTAAAACCATTCATGAGTAGGATCTTCAACGCTTCTGCACCAACGAACGCTTTGTAAGAGGGGGAGTAACTCCAGAAGCTTCCGATCAGCTCCGGCCTGATGGTGAGGTGAACATGGCAGTCAATAAAGCCGGGCGTGACTGTATGACCCGGAAGATCGATAATCCCGGCCCCTTCCGGCTCGCTGACCGATTTTCCGATCTCTGCAATTGTATCTCCAAGAACCAGAATCTCCCACGGTCAGAGTGGTTTTTCTGAGATTCTGTTCCAGAAATTCCCTGCACGGATGACAATCTGTTTCACAGAGGTACCTGCCGATCATTTGTATCCTGTGGATATGCTTCGCACATCTCCCGGAGTGCGGGTGCCAGGATGCGGGTCTTTCCTATAAGTGCCGCGATCATGATCGTGTCATAAATCTCATCCCGGCTTGCTCCTTCTTTTGCTGCCGCACGGATGTGCACCTGCACACAGAATTCTGCACCTGCACTCAAGGCTGCTGCCAGTGCGACAAGCTCAGCCGTCTTTGGCGGCAGGTGCTTTGGCCGGCAGACCATTTCATCGGCAAGCGAAGACAGGGCGAAGTACTCTGGTCTTTCTCTAAGGACCGGCAGGATGAATGGCATACAGCCCAGCATCTCTTTGGTATCGATGAGGATATCATCACTTATTGCGTCTGCATGGGAAAGGAAGTCATCGAGTGCTTTTTTATTCTCTTGTTTCATCTGCTCACTCCAGAATAATTATTGTTCAATCCATTGTTGGTGTAGCACGGCATAAACTAACCGGAGCTGAGTTGTCAGATATAAACGCCGGTGCCTCGATCTCATTTCCCTGTCATTTGATACCCGGGTCAGGTTCCGCCATCGCAATACACCTGCGCTGGCCCCAAAATTTCCGGGTACCTGCTCCGGCATGACTTCCTCGCAAGATAACAGAGGTGACAGGCATCTGCCACACCTGCCGGGGGAGTATAGCCAAGCACCCGGGCAAGCTGAGCCGGTCCACCCTCAATGAGCGGCCCGCAGATCGGGTGCGAGGACGGGGAATATGTCCGGATCAGTTCGTCTAATGGATGTTTCCAGATGTTTCCTATAGAGATCCCCTGGCAGATCTGGAGATTGCCAAATGAATCCACATGCATCCTTGAGGGGGTTTTTAGATCTTCGTAAGGACATTTCGTGAATTGTTGTGAGTCCGATGTAACCGCATTCGGGCTCAGTTTTTCTGCAGCCCGCCCCCGGAACATGATGCCTCCTTCAGTTACAACACCCGTCTTTTCTTCCCTTGGATTACCCATTATCTCCGGGCCCGATGCCCCGGGATCGAGTGCGAGGATCGCTGTCGGCATGCCAAGGGCCGTTGCCGCCGCAGAAGCACGACGGGCCGGATTCTCCTTTTGGTTCTCGTAATGGAAGACATCATCGCTGATGCTCATATCTTCAATCCCGAGTTCATTTAAGGGCGCAAGGAAGAACCGGGCGTTCTCTTCAGATGTGGCAAAGTAGCCGTTTGTGACGATGCCGACTTTATATCCACGGTTTCTGGCTTGCCGGACTGCATCGAGAAGAATGGGATAGAAGAGGAATGGTTCTCCGCCTTCAAAGTACACCGTGTCCACGGTTCCCAGTTTATCCGTTTGATCGAGTGCTGCAGCAATCTGACCGGGTGTGAACGTACCCTCAGAAGACGGGCTGCTACAGACGAAGCAGTGCTCACATTCTAATGTGCACATATATGTCAAAATGAAATGGACCTGCGTAATCATGACAAATTCTCCGTGTTATTTGTAATAAAATTACTACTGTTTACTATAACATTATCCCCTCAAGGTCTTCGTCTCCGGACAAACCTCCGCAAACCGGCAGCTCAAAGACTCCCGCTGCGAACGCCGGGACTATTAGTTGCAGAGTATTGCCTCCCGATGGAAGGATATACCCGACCGCATCAGGCCAGCTGCAGCTTTGCGTGCCGGCTGAACCAGCCATCCCTGTGCACCAGTTCGTCGTAGGTCCCGGTCTCGATGACCCGGCCCTTGTCAAGGACGTAAATCCTGTCAGCATGCCTGACCGTCGACAGCCGGTGGGCGATGACGATCCGGGTAAGGTCCATCATCTGTAAACTCTGCATCACAGCGCTCTGGGTAGCATTGTCAAGGGCGCTTGTCGCCTCATCCATCAGGAGGATGCGTGGTCCGGAGGCAACGGCCCGGGCAATCAGGATCCGCTGCTTCTGACCCCCGGAGATGTTTCCTGACCCCTCACTGATGATGGTGTGCATCTCCATGGGCATTTCCCGTATGTCCGCATCGATTCCGGCCAGTTCGGCGGCTTTCCATACCTCATCTAAAGATACCCTGCGGGCGCCACTGATGTTTTTCAGAATGCTTCCCGCCATAAGCTGCCCGTTCTGCAGGACGACTCCGATCTGCCTGCGGATCTTACGGACATTGAGCCTGGCGAGGTCCTTTTGATCATACAGGACCATTCCCGAGTCTGGCGTTTCAAAACCAAGGAGGATTCGCAGCATTGTGGACTTACCGCTGCCGGAGGGGCCGACGATTGCCACAAATTCTCCGGGGTTGATATTCATCGACACATCTTCAAGTATTGGCCGACCGCCTTTTGCGTACTGGAAACTGACGTGACGTATCTCCACAGTTCCTGACATTTTTTTCGGGCTCTCAAATCCCGTCAGCGGTTCTGACTCTGCAGTAAGGAGGGGTTTTATCCAGTCCCAGAGCGGCTTGATGTTCCATATCATGATGAACGATTCCCCAAGGCTGACAACAGCTGCCGAGAAGGCGCCAGATGCTGCGAAAAAGGCAAGGAACCCGCCGAGGTTCCCCTCTGGAGACTCCGCTGAAAGAAGACTCCCTGCAAGCCAGAAGATGAGGATGGTCAAGAGCCCCGGCCAGAGGACTGTAAAAACCTGGCTGTAGGCACCATACATGTTGATCCTGAGATCCAATGCAGCCTTCTCCCGCAGTTCCCTCTCCCACTTTAGAAATGCCCGGTTCTGTGCTCCCGCTGCCGTGATCTTTGCCATCCCTGAGAGCAGCTGAACGGTGAGCCCGGAGAGCCTGCCATCCTGGGCAATCAGTTTTTCCCGCACTTGGATACTGAGGTAGCCGATCACCAGAGTAATGAAGAAAATTCCTGCGACAAGGAGCACTGCCAGAAACGCGATGTGCGGGTATATGGCAAACATCAGTATGACATTGAAGAGGGAGAATACCGCTGAGAATATGACTGAGATAGTTATGCCTGACAACAACGACCGGATCGAATTAACAACCCCTGCCCGCGACATAAGGTTGCCGGTATTGTAGTTCCTGAAAAAGGAAGGGGGCAGCCGGAGCAGCCGGTTCCATACTGCTGCTTCAAAGACGCTGCCCATCCGCCCTTCCAGCCGCATGATGGCAATGGTACGGCCTATCGAAAAGATACAGGAGGAGACCACGCTCATGAACAGCACCAGCAGTATTGCATACAGCACGGAATAGTTCTGGTACGGGATGGCATTATTGAAGATCAATCCCGTTGCAACCGGGACTGCGGTTGCCAGGATGCCGATAAACATCGCACAGATGACCAACCAGGCGATATCCCGCTTCCAGACCGAATGCCAGAGGAAGACTGCGATATCAGTAAGGGTGAGCAGTTTGTCGGGAAACGCCGGGTAGACAACATAACCGGTCTTCTCGAGTTCGATAGTTGAGATCTGGTGATGGTCTGCACGGATACCTGTGTCATTGTAAAGGGTGTACTGCCCGGGCTTTTCCGGGAGTGCTGCAAGAGGTGTCCCATCCCGTTCAAAAACAAGAATCGGGCCGCAGTCTTCCTTCCACCAGGATTCTGCCAGCCGGACTCTCCGGACCCTTGCCCCGCAGTCTTCTGCCATGCTGGTAAGTTCGATGGTGAGATCCGGTTCCTTGTAAGGATCTTTTTGGGGCACAGAAGAGGGAACCCGTCTATCCTCCATGCCAATGTACTTAAAGATCCTGAAAAACGCAGCCTCAAGTGCCCGGACATCCTCGATGGCGTCACCCTTCTTTTTCACGATATGCGAGAGAATCTCCTCTTCCTGGTCTGTCCAGGTGCGTATCCGTTTTTCCTCGTCAATAAGGACATCATCCCAGAGTGCAGTTACCCTGCGGGTCATCCAGTCGCGGCAGGTTGCATGAAACAGGGAGTGCCGGATCGTTCCTGTGATTTTTTTAAAGTCCTGCGTGATGATCTCAGTATCGACTGGTGCGACAAGTACCGTATGAGGTGTTACCGGGAACCAGCCCTGATCCGGCCTGAACATCATATCGGACGAGGCATCCCTGAGCGTCCCTTGTATGACCCTGCATAATCCAAATATGTCTTTTCCGGTATCAAACCGGATGCAGCGGCCGGCAGCGATCGTTTGAGTGCCGTACCCGACAGACAGGCAGTCATCGTATGACAGGTTCCTTTTCAGGAACAGATGCTTATCCTTCTGCGCCTGCAGGATCAGTGCAGCCCAAAGTCCGGGTAACTCATCAGCATTTGCGCAGGTATCATCGATTGGGCTCTCCTCTATCTCAGTGTCTGCCTGGAACACGACGACAATGCAGACCGATGATGGAACGAACCCGAAAAGTGTCTGGCCAGAGGTGAAGGGTTGGCCCGGCAGGCGCCGCTGCGGGGTACCGGCGGCATATTGTGCGATGTACGCGATCAGGTTCCCCGAGACGATACGGTACAGGGTGTCCGGGTCAGACAGGATGAGGTGTTCACCGGAACGGTACCGGCTGATCCGGGGGGTATCAGGATTCATGATGCAATACCCTCCGATTTCCCGCTCTCAGCAGTGATGAGATGGTAATAAAGCCCCTCTTTGCGCATGAGGCTCTCATGGGTACCTTGTTCAACGATCGATCCTCTGTCAAGGACAACGATCTGGTCACAGTCGCGGACCGTGCTGAGCCGGTGGGCGATGACAAGGCAGGTACAACCCCGCTGACGGATATTCTTCTCGATCCGTTTCTCAGTATCCGGGTCCAGTGCGCTTGTTGCCTCATCGAGAATGAGGAGGGTTGGATTCACGGCAAGGGCCCGGGCGATTTCCAGCCGTTGCCGCTCCCCTCCACTCAGGTTCCTGCCCCCTTCGGTGATTGTATGATTGTATCCGCCCTCGAGTGATTCGATCAGAGTATCGATCCCGGCATCCTGTGCAGCCTGGATAATCTCCTCCTCATGGAGGGTTTTATCCCATAAGGAGATGTTTTCCCTGATCGTGCCTTCGAAGGTGAAGAAATCCTGGCTGACGAAAGCAACCGACAGGTAGCGGCGCTGTCCGGGGATGTCTGCGATCTTCTCCCCGTCTATGCGTATCTCTCCTGACCATGGCTGGTATAACCCTGCTGTGAGCCGGGCAATCGTACTTTTTCCGCTCCCGGAGGGACCGACAAGAGCCGTGCGGCTGCCCATGGAAAGGTTTAAGGAGAACCCATCAATAAGTGGAGGTTCGAGAGGATTGTAGCCAAAGGTGACGGTGTCGAGATGCAGATGCCCTTTTAACTTCGTTGCCATACCGTCAGCCCGGCCCGTGGTTGACGTGACACCGGCTGCACTCTTTTTTGGGACATTCTTCTCAACATCAGCGAGCCGCTGGAGACTCCCTTCAAGCTGCAGTAACAGCTCGCCGATACCGAGAAGTCTCTGGAATGGCATGAGGAAGTTTACGAGTAATGCCTGGAATGCAAAGAACATGCCGATCGTGATAGCGCCGGACATGATCTGCAGGCTCCCGACGGCAAGTGTTGCGGTTATCCCAATTCCGGTGATCAGGGTGGGGAAGATACTCATGAGCAATGATGTCATCCGTTCCGTGCGCAGGCTGTTGGTATACTGTGCATGACTCCCGGCCCATCTCTCAAAAAATTCGGACTCCTGCGCACCGGATTTTAAGGATTCGATCATCTGGATGCCAGCGCAGGACACCCCGCTCAGTTTCCCCTGTTCAAGGATGACTTTTCTGCTTACGTCTACCTGTTTTTGTGCCATCCAGATAAGGAATGTGAAGTTTAAGAGGGCTATGGCGCAGGCAATCAGGGTAAGTGGGAGACTTAAGGAAAAGAGCAGGATGAGGTAGACCAGCGCGATGATGATATCAAGGATGACTGTCGCGCCCTCTTCGCTGATGATGTATGCTACATTGTCATTCAGCTCAACCCGTGAGGAGATCTCTCCTGCATACCTCTGGTCAAAGAAACGGAGTGGCAGAAACAACACTTTGTAAAAAAAGGACCGGGTGAGCCGGAATGAGAGATCGGTTCCCCACCGGGCCAGGCAGAGATGACGAACCCAGCTGATCAGCACTTGCAGGATGACAAAAAAGGTCATGAATACCATGAGCGGGTAGAGCAGGGATTCGTGATTTGCAAGGACCACCTGGTCGATGAACACCTGGCTTGCCAGCGGCAGCGCAATGCCGGGAATGAGCATGGCGATCCCGGCAAGGAACAGGAATGAGAGCGGGATGATCTCAGGCCGGATCTTCGGGATGAGCATGCTTCCGATCGTTGTTCGAGAGCCTGATGGTCGGAAGTCCTTACCGGGGTGCAGAGAGAGAACTATGCCGGTGAATGCCTCGGAGAGATCATCCTTTGATATCGTAAGCCGCCCTTCTTCCGGATCATTGATAAACACCCTGTCGCCGATGATTCCCTCAAGGACGACGAAATGGTTGGAATTCCAGTGGAGGATTAAAGGCAGGGGAAGTCCCTCCAGCGTATCCGGCTCCCGGGAGAAGCCCTGTGCATCCATCCCGTACATGCGTGCCGCTTTGATCATGCTGATCGCTTTGCTGCCGTCACGCGATACACCACAGTCTTCCCGGATCTTTTCAAGAGGCAGAAAGAGCCCGTAATAGCCAAGGATGATTGCAAGGGCAGTTGCCCCGCATTCGGCAGCCTCCATCTGGAGTATCACCGGAGTTTTTACTCTGCGGGGTGCGTGCATCATGCTATGCCATCAGTGCGAGGGGAAGAGTTGTTCATAGACTTTCTGCCGGCTGATAAGAATAGTGCCCTCGCAGGGAGTCCCATACCTGATGATGAATGGACGAGGTGCCTGGGGCGATTGCAGGTACAAATCCGTGCTGCCCGGTGCCGGGTCAAGTGTAACACGAACCAGGAGGGGCGGGCCGTTCGTGTGGCTGATATAATAATTTGCAAGCTCTGAATTGTTGTTCAGGGTTTTTGTCATCTCTTCCCGTGTCAGCGGCCATTGCGTGATATGAGCAACGGTCCCTTCCACGTACGCATATTCATCCTGTCCAACACTCAGCGGTGAAATATGTGCTTTCATTCCAGGTTGCACGTTCTGCCCTTCAATGAACGGGACGAACAGGAGAACTTCCCCCCCAGCAAAAGAGTGCGGGGTACCGAAAGACTGGTTGCCGACAAAAATCCCTTGCCCTTCAGCGGTGATATTGAGAGTAATGTTCAGGAACCCGAAGAACAGCGATAAAAGGATGACGAGCAGTCCCACAAGCACGATCCAGGAGGGAAATCGGGGTTGCACGATCAGCTGGTCGGTATTATCCGGAGCGGATACTTTTTTTTGCGGTTCTTTACAGGAAAGGTCGTCTTGCATGGGAGGGGGGGCTCTTTTCAGGTTGTTCGTGGAAGGATTCCTGCAAGTCTGCGAACGGAGAATGGAAGGATCGGGAGAACTGCCGGGCGCCCGGCAACTTTCGGAGGGAACCCGTCTGCGGTAAGCTTTCCGCTGGTCCTCCCCTCACTAAAGGCACTGCTTACCTTTACTGCCATCAACGATGCTATGATGCTGAACTATTTAAGGCTGTATTTTTTTCACCTGAATCTATACCCTGCTCCGGTTCGTGAGCGGGAAACATTCCCGCCGTGTATTCAGCAGGGAAGCTGTCTGACTCTTATCGTGCTATCAGGGCGGTTCCTGCTTTGCGGCGAAAGCATATATGATGTTACATCCATCAATGAATTATGAAGGTTCGCGGAGATCGGGTTTTTTTTTGGATACTTGCCCTCGTAATTTTTTGTATTGTCCCTGTCCTGGCTTCTCCTGTTGATACTCCTGCCGGTGATGTATTTTTCCAATCGATTATGGACTCGCGGGAATTTTCCAGAGTACCAACGGCAGATACTGCGATCACGGATCTCCTCAGCTGGCGTCTGCGCAATAACGCCTCGATACCTGCACCACAGGTTGCCGGTCATGTCTCTGCCAAGAGTGTCTACAACCATTTCTTTGAGATCGCATTTTCTGAGATGAATTACGAGCTTCTTCGACAGGAGGTACGGAATCGGCCAATCATTATCTCTTCGTTTGGGAGTTTTTCATCCGATGATAAAACTTTGGTTGAGGATTTTATCAGGAATTTCAACCATGTATCCGGCAGCCTTAAAATCTCCCCGTATGTGAAGACGAATGAGCTGGGCGCTGATTTCTGGATTAACATGTTCCCGGAAAAAACCCTTCATCAATTATCTAATGACATTCACGGGCAACGGCAGGTGGATTACACGGAGTATGAGGGAAGCGTCCTGTCCGATACCATCCTTTACCAGGCCCATACCCGTAATCAGGCACTCGATCCCGGCTTACAGGTATTTGTCAATGATGACCTTACCGGGAACAAACGCCAGCACTACATCCTCCGGGCAATGACCTACAGTCTGGGGATGACCGGTGAAGCAACGGATACCACCAGCTTCTTTTACCCGGGTAACACCGAGCAGGTGAATCTCTCTGAAACCGACTGGAGGGCGATCCGCCTGATGTACGGCCCTGTCATGGCCCGGAATCTCACGATTGGCGATGCAATGGGCCGGTTGTATTGATGAGCCGGTTATAGGATCTTCGTATTGTACCGGTCGCTAATTGAAGTGTATCTATCAGGGCTCTCACCTGCCAACCCCCAGCCCACCAGGTATTCCTGCCCTGAGCGAAGCGGTGCGCTGCCACCTGCCCGTCCGGTGCGCTGATGAACTGCGCTGTATTTTCCCTTGTGACCGCCCACGCCGCAACGATTGTGGCGCTGGTGATCGGTCATTTTTTGTCGTGTGGCTCTTTATACCCGAGTCCCCTCGCACGGGCATGGGCGACCTGACAGAAATAGTCCACGCAGGCATCCATCCTCCCGCTCTCAAGATACGCGTGCGCCGGGCACCAGAGGCAGAGGTTGATGAGCGGGCAATTCCGGCAGGTTAAAAGAAATTCCGGGTTCTTTGAGCGGAGATCACGGACGCGGGGAACGGTCGTTTCCCAAGCTTCCTTCAATGTCCCCGAACGGAGGTCATACAGGGTCTCCGGTGCCCAGAGCGAGGAGCAGAGCCGGAACTTCCCGTTGTAACTGACACAGAAGCTCCCGTTCCCTGCCCCGCAGTGGAAGAGGTGATCGCAGGTGATGTGGCAGTACTCCTCGTTGATGAGTTTGTCGCAGCCTTTCTGGAGCGCTCCGAACCGCTCACTGTCCGCCCGCTCTACGGCAACGATCTCATCCGGAGTCAGCCTTTCTGCAATAATTCCGGCATTGCGGGCTGCATCGCGATCGAACCTGAGGTGGAGGAGCGGGTCGAACCGGTAATAGTCCTTGGTCCGGGCCCGGCAGAACTCAGAGATGGCTGCCATCTCGAGGTAATTGGACCTAAGGGCCATTGCCTTGAACCGCACCTTCACCCCACTCCCTTCAAGGAGCCGGAGCCCCCGCATGAATGCGTCAAAGGAGCCGGGCCGGCGGGTGACCTTCTCGTACGTTTCCTTTGTGGCTCCGTACACGCTCACCTCGATGTCTCTGGGAGGATATTTTTTAAAAAGATCAACGTGCTCCTGCCGGACCATGGTCGCATTCGTAAAGACCGAGACGAGCAGTCCTTTTCTTTTCAGGAGCAGGTAAATTTCGGCAAAGTCTTCGCGCAGCAGGGGTTCTCCCCCGGTGATCAGCACCCAGAAGGCACCGAGGGCGACTGCTTCATCGGCAATCCTGCCAATCTCCGCCGGGGTGAGTTCCTGCTCCTGTGCCGCACGGTCCCCGGCAGGGAGGTTGATGTAGCAGTGGGGGCAGTCGTTGTTGCACCTGGCGGTGACCTCGAGATCGAAGGAGAAGACGTTCCGGCCATTCTTCATCTTGTCCCATAGGGAGAAATCCTGGATCTCTTTTGTGCTGGTGTTTGGATTGATCATGGTTCCTCAGGTCTATGTACAATACGTTACGAGTGAAAATATCAATGCACAATCTACTCGCGGTCTCATTTTGGTATCCTGTGCAATGTCATCCCGCTTAGTTCCAGAATTGTTGCGGCTTTCCGGAAGAGTGCTTCCTCCACACCCGCACAGCGATACTTCACGCGGACCTGTGGATTCTCGATCCTCCACCCATCTCCCCTCGTACAAATGTCGGGATGGCATGCTATGGTTGCCGTTCCTGCGAGGAGCTTCTCATGAGGAAAATGAAGGTTGAGAATCCAGTGCAGGGAGGGTTTGCCCTGCCATAAAGGTTGTTCAGGTTTGAACTGGTCACGGGGATTTGACGGTAGAGATCGTGCGACTGGTGATTACTAAGAGGTATCCTTACGATAAAACTCCGCTGATGCAGCATCCTGTTCAGCCATACTGTTGCGGCGTGTTGATACCATACACAGCGCTGCAATCTGCCGATCCCTTTTATCAGGAGCGGGCATGCGCTCCAAATCCACCTTTCATATACTGCTGCGTGTATCGAAGCGAGAACGCGTAACAGCTGGGGGTTGAGAGAGACGATTGTATCGTGCCGCTTAATTGTGGTGAACACGCCGAGGATATCCTCGGCGTACGACATCCCGTCACTTCCCTGACTGCTCCGGTCCGGCCGGGTCTCGACGTACGTCCTGCCATCGCGGGTACCCTTGTGGAGATCATAGATGTTATCCTTGAGCCGGAGCGGCAGGCAGATCTGGGCGTTCCCGCAGGCATCAACGCAGGTGCCGTGCCATGGCTGTTATGAGAATCAGGTGATCAGACTGCCCTGCTGTCCGGCTGGTAAAGAGTTATGGGCAGATGTTTTGCGTAGAGCATGAAATCCTTATCAGAAGAGAAGATCTGCATCCCTGCTTCTGCAGCAGTGGCACAGATTAAAAAATCGACATGGGATCCCTGGACACCGGCTCTCCGGCAGATATTGTAAAACTCTGCTGCTTTTTCATAATATTCCCGGGGCAAAGGGAGATCTTCAAAAGCCTGCAGTTTTTCTTTCAGGGCATCATATTGCACCGGAGACGATATGCCGGACAGCAATTCCTGCCTGATGGGGCCGATCATCACTACCTTCACGTCATTAAGGAGATCGGAAATCTCCCGGACCAGAAATTGATCTTCCTTTGACAGTGTACCGGATCTTCTCAGCGCCAGTGACCATATAGAGGTATCAACAAGAACTTTCATCAGCGTAAACGGGATTTCTTATAATCATAGTCCGGATCATAATCCACTTCTCCAAAGAGGGTAGTAATCCTGACCTGTTTTCTTCTCTGGATATACTCCTCAAGTGCTTCCGTCACGGCAGCTTTTTTCGTTTTTGCACCCCCGATTGACTGGGCCTCCGTGATAAGATTCACATCCAGTGCAAGATTTGTCGCCATATTACACATACCTCCACACTTTTTCTTACACAATAAAAAGATAGCACACTATTTATTGGTATGGTAACGTCATGGGATTCTGTTCAGGTTTTGCAGAAAATCGTTCCACCCCCTCCTTCCCGGCCGTCACTTCCCACGCCTTCTCAGATTCCCCGATCAGCCCGAGGTAGCGTGCCTGTGCATGGGCGACCTCGCAGAGGTATTCCAACGGAGTATCGAGAGTCACGGTCTCCATCCACGATTTCGCCGGGCACTGCTTGCAGAGCCCATTTAAGAAACAGACCGCAAAACACTGGAGGAACTCCGGGTTTGTTGCCTTCCGTTCACGAAACCCGGGAAAGAACACAGAGATTGCCACTATAAGGGTACCTTTGTGGAGATCATAGACGGTTTCCTTGTGCAAGAGCGGCAGGCAGATCTGGGTGTTTCCGTACGCATCAACTCAGGTGCCGTGCCCGGCACCGCAGGAGAAGATCTTGTCGCCCGGCGCCCGCATGAACTTTCCGCAGAACTCCTGCATGCCGTAAACGCAATTCGGATCCCGGGAAAGCATCGCAATGGTCTCATACGGGAAGAGCCGGAGTTTTTCGATCCTCCGGCTCTTCTCCGGATCATCGCGGCGTGCCCGGAGGTCGAAGTTCATCGAGTAGCCGGGCCTCTTGTCCATCGCGGGAGCCTCATCATCCATATGAATCCCTGCAGGAGTCCGTACCTGCTCAGCAAGGCGATCGCTCCCCGTCCGTATCCAATCCCGGCCACCGCATTCCTGCCAGCCCTTTCAACACGGATGACCGTACCGTAGATGTTTTCCCGTGGCACGAGGCCATCGGCCCCCCTCGTATTGTCCCCTTTTATCAAAAAGGCGTTATCACTACAGCCTATAATCCGGTGGACTACCAGTTTTCCGATTTCGGGATGGAGAAACGCCACTACGTCACCGGCACCGGGGCTGCGATCGGTCAGTGGGGCTAAGGTGATGATATCGTTGTTCCGTATGAACGGGTACATGGAAAAGCCAGGGGCCTGGAACCGGAACAGCTTTTCCTTTTCTAAAACCGCTTTTAAGAGTTCAAGCCGGATTTCGCTTGTGTAGATGCCCCTCTCCCGCCTCTCGGGTGCGGGTATATCAGACTGCAACGACTATTCTCCGCCGGACAAGTTCGGCAGCGATGCCCTGCACGTCCCGCCCGATATCACCGGGCGGTGCATCGTACTCTTCGGTAAGGGCTTTTGCTATATCCCCAAGGGAGAGCTTGCCGTCCAGCCGGTCCCAGATGGCCCGGCCGGTCTCATTTAAGGTATAGAGTTCATCCTCCATGTCCCCGATTCCGGAAGTGATCGGGACGATGATCAGCTCGCCTTCGATCTCGCGGGAGACGACATCTTCTGAGGGTTTGCAGATGGATTCCAGCGTGATTTCATCCATATGTATCACAGTCCACTTTTAAGATTATTAACAGGATCGAAACCGTTAATGACATCTCATAACCTGGTTTTGGCTGTACGTGTGTCAGGGGCAGTGGGGCGGGGTGTATGACCGTGTGACAGGAGTGACTACCAAGAATTATCTTTATGAATCAAGACATCGTGATTTGTGCACAGAAGTTAGTGCATTTGTGATACATAATTTTATTACAGCTATTATTGTAAGATGTCTGATTACTCCGGGTCCAGTCGTCCTGACCTGCACCCTTGCAGTCGCGTAATACACCTGCTGACTCATCACTGTCCCTTGTCAGCACGACTATTTCCGGCGTTTGCCATGCTTGTTTTTCTTGCTGTGTCTGCTGGTCTGCCATAAGGTGTCCTTTGATATGCGTTGTTATCAACCTTTGTGCTGTTTCAGGTCCGATTTGTTATTGGCGTTTCTGGAGGTTATCAGGGTGAGCGGACGGGTTACAAGCGGGACTAACAATAATTGTTTTTATGAATCAATCGGTTGGGGCCCGCGAACACGCTCTGCCACACCCTTCAGGTGAACCCCACCCATAATGACATAGGGTGTGATGCTTGTATGCAGCTCCCTTCTGCCCCCAATGGATCGTCTTACACTCTGCTAAAACTTCCTGCTCTTCGGCCGACTCACGGGTCAAAACCATGAGCGTCGGCGTTTGCCATCTCTTTTTCTCGTGTGGTGTCTGCAGACCTGCCATACGATGTCCTTTGAGATGATGGGTAATGAACCTTTGTCCGCGTCGCCCCTCATGCGGTAAAAGAGGGATGCGAGCGTGGCGATACCCATGCGTGGGCCGGGAGGGGAGAGAGTTCTTCCTGTATTAAGCAACGGGGCGGTCCTGGCAGGCAACATTACACTTCGACCACAGCCAGCCGTTGCACCCGTCGTGGTTTGAATACACCCAGAGTGTGCCGCTGCCCTTTTTGCATGACCGCAGCACGCCGGCGTCCTGGTCGCTGCCCGGTGTCAGCACAACGATCATGGGCGTCTGCCAAGCCGCCTTTTTTTGCCTCTGCTGCTGATTTGCCATACTGCGTGCTTTGCTGTAGGTCGTTATCAAACCTTGGGCGCGTCGTGACAACACGGGGAAAATGCGAAATCAGCGCCAAAAAAAAAGAGAGGTGTCCGGCAGGACGTACGCCCGCTGGTGTAATGCATCACCCGCGTCCAATGGATGCGAATTGCCTCACCCGCTCCCTGCCGTCAGCCACTTCCCATGCATGCTCCCCTTCATGGAGGAGCCCGAGATACCGGGCCTCGGCATGGGCGACTTCGCAAAGGTACTCCACCGGCGTATCGAGCGCCCCGTTCTCCATCCACGACTTTGCCGGGCACTGCTCGCAGAGCCCTTTTAAAAAGCAGACCGCACAGCGCCGGAGATACTCCGGGTTCTCTGCCTTTTTCTCGCGGAACTTCGGAAAGAACTCCGTGAGGACTTCTTTAAGG
>JAUYTV010000049.1 GCA_030694985.1 Methanoregula sp. | reverse complement strand
CGCTCGTCGCTTCCCGAATAAAATCTGCCCCTTGGAAAATCGCCGTGTGAATGACATCTCTGGGGTTATTGGGGACCATCGACGAATTTTCAGGGAGCCCGGATCAAGATGTTCAAGCCCGACGCAACGATCGAGTCCTTTGTCCTTTGGTTTGTACTCATTTTCAGATACATTTGTCGCAATATCCCCGAGTGTAACTTTTGTCCGGCCCGTGGAGGAAACTCCATTCACCAACTCACTCATGGAGCCCCGCATCCTTCAGCGACGCGAAAAGTGCGTCAGCAGAATGGTTCCGTTTCAAGATGCTCGCTTCCCACAATTCTGTCGTCACTTCAAGTGTGTGTTCGTGCCCGTTATTCTCTGAGTGGGAGAGATAGAGCGGGATGCTCATATTGCCGTCGTTCGCGAGTACTTCTTTGATAGGAACGACTTTGGTAAATTCATCGATATCCTGAAACGCCCGGTATGCATTGACAATCTTTTCGACGTGCTGGTGTTCGAGGAAACTCTGCGCCTTATCATGCGTCACTTCATCGATAGCGTTGATGAACAGGATCTTCCCTTTCTGATCATCCGGTTTTTTCATCCGGCAAATGACCACGCAGGCTTCCATCGGAGAATTGTAGAAAAGATTGGGACCAAGACCAAGCACACACTCGATAAGATCATCAGCCACCATTTTCTTTCGCATCTCTTTCTCGGCATCCCGGAACAACACCCCGTGCGGGAACAGGATCGCACACCGCCCGGTCTTCTTGTTCATGCTCTTGATGATATGCTGGAAGAACGCGTAATCCGCCCGTCCCTGTGGTGGCACGCCATATAAGTTCCGGCCATAGGGATCAGCCGCGAACGCATCCCGGTTCCACTTCTTGATCGAGTACGGCGGATTGGCCAGCACCACGTCGAACTGCCGGAGTTTGTCATTCTTCAGGAACGCCGGCTGGGCAAGCGTATCGCTCCGCACAATCTCGAAATCATCGATGCCGTGCAGGAAGAGGTTCATCCGGGCAATCGAAGACGTGATCAGGTTGATGTCCTGCCCGTAGAGTTTCAGGCTCCGGTACTCCTTGCCCTGCTCCTTGAGCTGGAGCGCCGCGACAAGCAGCATACCGCCCGTCCCGCAGGTCGGATCATAGATAGACTCGCCCTCTTTCGGATCGAGCATGAGCGTCATGAGCTTGACGAGCGTCCGGTTGGTGTAGAACTCCGCAGCTGTATGCCCGGAGTCGTCTGCGAACTTCTTGATCAGGTACTCGTAGCCCTGCCCGAGTTCGTCCTGGGGCACGCGGGAGAGCGAGAGTTTCTCGGATGAGAGATGATCGATCAGGTCGCGGAGCGTTTCGTCCGAGAGCCGGCTCTTGTTGGTCCACGGGGCATCACCGAAGATCCCGGCCAGCCGTTCGGGATTGTTCTTCTCAATCTCCCGCATCGCGTTCTGGATCGCGACACCGACATCGGTTGTCTTCTCCCGCACATCAGCCCAGTGGGAGTCTTTTGGGATCGTAAAGCGATGGTACTCCGCAAAATCTTCCCCGACTCCGGGACCGTACTCCTGCGTAACTTCTGCGGCCTCCTCATCGAAGACATCGCAGACCCGCTTGAAGTAGAGCAGTGGGAAGATGAACTGCTTGTAGTCGCTCGAATCAATATATCCGCGAAGGAGTACCGCAGCTCCCCAGAAGTACCGTTCGAGATCCTGCTGCGAGATCGTCTCTGGCATCAGAGCACCCCCGACTCAGATAACAACTGTTTCAGCCGTTTCTCGGCTGTTTCGCAATCCGCTGCCGCTTTCTTCAGATCCGAAAGCGCTTCGGCAACCGTCATCGTATCTTCTACAATTACCGGCTCCACGTACAGGGAAATATTCAGGTTGTAATCCTGTGAGCGGATATCATCGAGCGTTGCAACCCGGGAAATTCCTGTTTGGGTCTCACATGCTTCATACCAGGAATAGATCTGGTCCACATGTTCCGGGAGCAGTTCGTTCTGGTTCTTGCCTTTCTTGAACATGCCAGACGCATCGATGAAGAGCACGTTGCCCTTATGCTGCTTGTCCTTCTGGAGACGGAATATACAGACACATGCGGCAAGTGTTGTCCCGTAGAACAGGTTCTGTCCGAGCCCGATTACCGCTTCCAGCAGATCCGACTCCAGCAGTTTCGTCCGGATCTTCCCTTCCGCTCCTTTCCGGAACAGGGCTCCCTGCGGCAGCACGATCGCCATCCGCCCGTGCGGTTTTGCCATCGACGCGATCATGTGCTGGACCCAGGCATAATCCCCGTAACTTGCGGGAGGCATTCCGGCAAAGTTCCGGCCATAGGGATCATTCTCCCAGACATCCTCACCCCAGTTCTTTAAGGAGAACGGCGGGTTGGCAATCACACAGTCAAACCTGCTGATCGCATCGCCCTCAAAAAATGCCGGGCGACGGAGTGTATCCCCGCGAATGATCTTAAAATCCTCCAGCCCGTGCAGGATCACGTTCATACGGGCAATGGAAGAGGTCGTCAGGTTCTTTTCCTGACCATAAAGCTTGAGCCGCCGGTAATCCCCGCCATGAATACGGACATAATTGAATGCCTCTAAAAGCATACCGCCGGTACCGCAGGCCGGATCATAGACTGTTTCGGTATCGTGCGGCTGGAGAATCAGCGTCATGAGCCGGATGACCGGTCGCGGGGTATAGAATTCCCCGGCCTTCTTGTTCGACAGATCGGCGAACTTCTTGATCAGGTACTCGTATGCCTGCCCTGCGAGATCCGGCTCGACATTCCGGTTGGCGAGATTGTGCTCAGAGAAATGCTCGATCAGATCAATGAGCAGCTTATCAGAAAACAGCTGCTTGTTGGTCCATTGGGCATCACCGAAAATCTCGTAGAGTGTCTCCTGGTTCTCTTTCTCGATACAACGCATCGCACCCGAGAGTGCCTGCCCGACATTCTCGGTCTGCTGTCGGACATCCTTCCAGTGACATCCCTTGGGAATAACGAAATGATAGTTTTCCCGGAAGAGTGCCTCTTCGATCTTCCCGTCGGATTCCTCAAGTGCCACCTGGTACTCTTCATCATAGACATCGCAGATACGCTTGAAAAATAGCAGCGGAAAAATGTAGGTCTTGTAATCGGCCTGGTCTACAGGTCCCCGAAGAATATTTGCAGCGCCGAAGAGCCAGTTCTCCAGCGTGCTGAGGGAGAGTTTTTCTGGAGCGGCTTGGGAAATTTCTTTGGCCATTGAATTATTCTGACCGGTTGATTTGTTATTTTGGATTATTTTTTTCTCGGGCATTAAGTACCTTCGGGAATCTTCAGATTGTACCTTATTAGTGAGTTGACGGTAAAAAGTGTTTATTTTCAACTTGCTGTTACAAATTCAGACAAGATAATTATTCCGGGGTTTAGCCCACGCGGCAAGGGGCAGAGCCCCTTTTGAGCGTCAAATCCCCGCACCCCATCTCACGGATCCGGTCCATCCCCAACAACATGAAAGATCACAAAACAATGGCATCAACTCAGTAACTGTCGCCACACTGCCATTGAACTGGATTTTATACCCGGTCGTTCCTAATAAATCCAGCGTATGTCTGAACGGGATCACGTGCTGGTATCCCTTAGTCACAAGGTACCGGTCCCAGCGGGCATAGCAAGTGTGCGTTCTCCTCAATGCTCATTGCTCTTTCCTTTTGAATAGGGTATCTCATTTTCTTTCAATAATATGGAAATCAATTTTATTCTGTCCATTTCTAAAACGTAATTCATCTATGGTATCAAAAAAGTCTGTTTTTTCCAGCATTTTTTTCACACCCGTCATGTTCTGGTCCTTGTAAATCGCACCGACCAGCGCTTCGAAACAATCCGCCAGAATTTTTGTCGTCGATTTATCCCAGATTTTTTTATCATATTCATCTATTCCCCAGACAACATAATTATGTAATGTGATGCTGTTTAAGGAAAAATTCTGGAGGATCGCATTCTGGCTATACCATTCACGATGGCCATTGATTATTTTTTCTGAATTGCGGTCACTGAGAAAAATATCCATAAAATGATCAAAAATCGCGAAATCAAGAACCTTATCTCCAAATGTATCTAAACCATTTTGAAATCCATTATCCTTCAATTCAACCGGAAATTCCTTATCTTTATGAGCTGCTTTCCGCAGAAGAGCCCGGATCAAAAGGTTACGATCATCAAACGAAAACCCAAGAAGATCGCGTTCAATGTTTACGCAGTTTTTTTCCAGAATTTCTTTCCAGATATCGGTCATGTCAACCACTCACTTCCCCACCGCATCCCCGCTCTTAATCATCCTCTCAATAAACTCATTCGTTCGGGAATACGTCACAATAAGCACATCCGAAGCCCGGGTCATCGCAACGTACAAGAACCGCTGCTGAATATCCAGATCCAGCTGGGTCTGCGGCTCGAACAGATCGGCCCACATCACAAAAACCACCCGGTACTGCAGACCCTTGGATGATGCCACGGTCTGGACCTTGATCGACTTTTCAAAAACTTTCAAGCGTGCAAAGCGGTCCTCGTTCAGCCACGTGACCGGCGCGAGGGTGCCGAGTTCGGTAAGGAAATTCTTGAAGATCTCAGTCTCTTTGTAGGGCTTTTTGATGTAGAGTATTCCCATGTCCTGGGGTTGCAGGGTTATTTTGATCTCATTGAAAGGGACATCGCCATTGAGGAGAACTTTTGCGATATTGGCGATCCGCTTGCATTCATCGGCATGATCCTGGCACCGGATGAGAATCGGCTTGGGTCCCCTCCTGATGGCCTGACTCGGATCCACCGGTACAATCGAGATGGAATCCTCGTTGTTCTTCGCATTTTTCACCGTGAAATGCGCAGCGAGTCTTAGGATCTCCCGGGTATTCCGGTAATTCCGGTCGAGATCAAACGCTGAATGAATTGTTCTGCCCTGCGCTTTGATGCCAAGTGATTTCCAGCTCACCGAATCGATAAGCCTTATTCCCTGATTACCATCGCATACAACCAGTAGATCGCCATCAAGGGGATCGTTAAGAGCCTCAAGGATACATGAGAACCAGATGGGCGGATAGTCCTGGGCTTCATCCAGAAGGATCGCATCATATTTTCGAGCATCTCCGGCATGAGCTCGGAGATGTTGCAGCAACCGGCTCCCAAGGACTGGATCCTCTTCAAGCTTGCCGGTTGACGGATCTTCTCTTCTGGGTTGAATGCCGTTATGCTTCGCCCACCCATCGAAATGGAAGACATTGACTCGTGGGTAATCCTTGAGTACATGTTTCAGGTACACGCTCAGGACAACATTGTAACAGAGTAACAGGATCCTTGCGGTAGGATCACTGTCATGCAGCCATTTCGCCCGGGAGATAAGAAGAACGGTTTTCCCGGAGCCAGCAACCCCGTAAATAATACGATGACCTTCCCCGATCTTCCGGGCATTGTTCTCCTGCCTGCGGTCAAGGACAACCAGATCAAAACATTTCTCTGTCTCCTCTTCAGTCAGGGACTTCGAAGGTAGGTAACTGAGAATAATTTCCGGGTGAATAATTGACCGTAGCACATCCACCTGTTGCGATGTTAAAGGAGTTATCGGCCAAAACGGTTTGAAAAATCTCAGGAATGTATTGCGTAATTCTTCTGCGGATGCATGTTCGAGAGCAATCAACTCATTCCGGAACAGAGTGTGATCCATTTTGAAGATTGAAGATATATTCACATCCATGCGCCGTAAGATATTGTCCTGCGAAATATTTGACAAAACAGCAAAGTGGCAGAATGGGAAGATGAATTTGTTTTGGTATTTTCCCTCTTTCTGGAGAAGCATGGATCGCATTGGACTTTTCTTACAGACTCCGGCTAATCGCCACTGGTAGTTACGGGCTTGTTCGAGAGGATGAGTCTCATGGGTCAACAGATTATCGTAATTAATCGTAACTTCTGCATCATCGCCTTTGATGATATCATCAAGATACCAGCCTTTTACTTCAATAATTATTACACCCAGATCCGGTGCAATTACAATGAAATCCGGATGCAGGTCATCGATATTGGGTTCATAATAGACGAGATAATCATCTGGAAGTTTTTTCAAAAGAGCGAAGGTGCGTTCTTCACCCCTGCTCGCTCGTGAAGGAAGACGATCCGGGATGAATTCTGCCAATTTATGCGCCTCAAAATTAAATCTGGAATTAATTAACTGCTAAATTCTCTTTTTCGACGGATTAATGTATCTAAAACTCCGGGGCTAAGCCCACGCGGCAAGGGGCAAAAGCCCCTTTTGAGCGTCAAATCCTCACTCCCCCACCACATCAATCTCCAGCACCTTAACAACCAGCAAATCCCCCGGCCCGGGTCTCCACCATGCCGGAAACAACCCTTTGATCAGTCTCACAAAGCAATACCCGATAATGAAACAGAAGGCAAGGAAGAACACCCACACCCCTAAGGGAATGACCTGCACGTTCCATGCCGCGAGCCAGCGCAGGAGATAGCCGATCATCGCAAGGGAAAGGATGATGCTCAGGAGGCAGGACAACACCTCCAGGAATGGCGGGCAACCGGTATCACGCATAATCGTATTGTATCGCTGATGGATGATAGATGCTTTGGAGAGTTTTTTTGGGTTTTAAAAAAATGAACATTTCTCCGGCTCTATGCAGCGGGTTTTTCAGATATCCGTAAGAATTTACAAACTCGCCCTTTGTGTTTATTCCGGGGCCTAAGCCCACGCCCCAGGCGCAATAAGCCCCTTTTAAGCGTCAAACCCCCCGCCCATCCCCAATTTCCCTCATGCTTCGCTTCACCATCGCCCGTGCTTTCTTTGCCCGGTACGTAACATGGGGATCGGCATGGAGGAGATCGGGATCGATCGCGTCAGAGATTCGATCGTGCATATGGTCATCATCGGTGGGTTTCACGGTTACTTTCAGCCAGTACCAGCACCGGTCGGTCACGCCGTCTTTTTTGAGCACCGAATAAAAGCGTAAGAAGTAATCCGGATCGGGAAATGCCGCTACCGTCACCCTGCATATCTCCTCCAGTACTGTATTGAAATCCGCTATCCAGCCGGGAATCTCACGGTCATGGGTCGTGGGCCGGAAGGTAAAGGTAATCTTTGGCTTACCGTCTTCCTGTACGATCTGTGCATGAAGCTCAATGCCTCCGATAAGATATTCATCTCCTTCCATCAGGTAATCTTCAGGTTCGCCCGGTTCAGGTTCGGTCATATGGTCGTTCCCCGGTTCGATCTGCTTCTTTGAATGCATTCTCTTATTTACCTGCAGAAACGTTCCGGGGCTAAGCCCACGCGGCAAGGGGCGATAAGCCCCTTTTGAGCGTCAAATCCCCGCCCAAAACCCCCCTCACCCCCCCACCAGATCAATCTCCATCATCTTAACCACCAGCAAACTCCCCGGCCCGGGTCTCCACCATGCTGGAAACAACCCTTTGATCAGTCTCACAAAGCAATACCCGATAATGAAACAGAAGGCAAGGAAGAA
>JAUYTV010000047.1 GCA_030694985.1 Methanoregula sp. | reverse complement strand
AGTGAACGAACTCCGCCACACCATCAAACGAAAAGACCTGATGCCCTGGAACGATCCCCACACGGCCGCCCCCTCGCTCCGGGCCTGGCAGGATGCAGAGGGGTTCGAGTACGAATGTTCCGCCGCCCCGCTCGATGCCTCGATAAATGGCAGGCGGGGGATGGTGAGTTATCTCCTGTACCGGTACCGGCAGGAACACGGTGCATCGACGCTCTGCAACTTTAAGCGGTTCCACCCGCGCTACCGGATGTCCACCAACCGGAAAGAGAACTTACGCGGCGGGAAACTTGAAGCGGGCCAGAAGGATAACCCGGCGGGATGGCCGAGCATTGCACCACTGGAAACAACCGGATCTCCCGGGGACCTGGACTGGATGGGCCTGGAGTGGTCGGCTTGGATATCGCTTGATGCGGAAAATGTCCGGAACAGTACCTACGGTGCCGGCCTGTGCCTGCTCGCGGATTCCGGAACACACGAGATCGTATATATCGGCCAGTCCGCAGATGTTGGCAAGCGGCTGATTGATCACAGCCGGAAAAGTTGGGATAAGAAATCGCTGCAGTTCTCGTACCAAATCATAGCCCCATCGGTTTTCCCGCATCATCTCAAAGAGCTGGAAAATGATCTGATGGGGAATTATTTTGAGCAGAACCGGAAAGCACCGGAGTACCAGTTCAGGAACAGCACATAACCCCGGGGCAAGCCCACCCAGGCTTGGGGCATCAGCCCCATTGAGCGTCAAATCTGATCCCCATTACTCCAGAACCTCTCCACTCAACCTTATTCTGGGAAACCAGACTTCCCAAGCATTAGCGGCCAATGTAACTGGCATGTGTATATGCACAAAGAAGAAGGCCAAAATTGCAGGAATTATCCCGTTTCCTCTTCATAATGATGGAGGAGTTTATGTAACGGGCATGTAACTGGACAGGGAAGCTCACGTGGCATTGGCGGATCTGTCAAACCTCCGGAATCAAATCCCCACCAACAACCCTTATCCCTCTTTCTGCCAAATCTTCCGGAAGCAATAAACATGCACAACCATACCCCGTCTCCCGAAGAAGATCCGTACAACGAAGACTTCCACTCCCTCTCCTGGTCCGCAGAACCCGGCCCCGTTGTAATAAAGAAGACCGATCGGCCGTTCTTCCTCTTCCGCGAAACCATCATCCCCGAAAAGTGCCGGGAATTTTTCGAAGTCGGCAACTTACAGCCGGGTAAAAAACGGGCAGTTGTGTTCTGGCTCGGGGAACAGCGCTTCGATGCCTTCATCGAGATGACCAGTCACCTCTCCCCCCGGACAAGGATGATGTGGCGAGCGGACTTTGCCGCAGTGCTCCACACGGCCTATCCCACGTGGCTGGAGTTTTTCAAAAAAAGCCGGGGCGAATCCCCCGACACCCCGTCCCTGTATTTTACCCGGCGGCAGAACCCCCATCACTATGATGTAGAGTTTGAAGACGCTCCTGTAGTGGGAGCAGAACCCGTGGAATTCCACGTGCCGCTCAAACCCGGCGATACCATTGACAACGAGACCCTCCGGGCGATCTTCCACTGCAGTCCCGAAGGAACCATGCGGCACTCGCCAAAGACCGGCTCTCTCGTGCTCGTCTCGGATCACACCCGGCTCCCCTATGAGGACGCCTGGGTGAACAACTTCTTCCACTACACGGGGAGGGGACTGGGGGGCAAAGAGGGCATTGCACTTCCCGAGAACAAAATGCTCGTGGATGCAAAAACCCATGGCGTCCGTCTCTGCCTCTTTGAGGTGTTTGAAACGGGACACTATGTGTACATGGGCGAAGTGGAACCCTCAGACAAGCCTTTCCTCTCGCGACAGACCGACATTGAAAAGATGATACGCGAGGTGTACATCTTCCCGTTAAAACTCGTAGGGCACAAGCGTCCCCCCCTCCACCACCGGGACCTGGAGGAGACAAAAAAGGAGCTCGCCCGAAGGAAAGCTGACACCTCAGCATCACCCGGCACCACGGCACCGTACTCCCTGAAGGGTCGCCGGATGCTTGGGGAAACATTGCCGGTACTGAAGCGGGAACCGCTCGTTCCGGCACCGGCACAACGCGAGACCCGGGGCATCTGCCAGCTCTGCAACCAGCCAGCTCCCTTCAGTACCGTACATGGGGAACCCTATCTCGAAACCCATCACATCCGGTGGCTGTCCCGGGGAGGAGAGGATGTTATTGAAAATACTGTTTTCCTCTGCCCCAACTGCCACCGGAAGATGCATGTGCTGGATTTGCCGGCGGATGTGGCGAAGTTGAAGAGCCGGTTTTTATAAAGGGGCTGACACCCTTTGACTTTTTCATACCCGGTTACCCGCTTCCGGGGGAAGTCCACGCAGGTTTAGGGCAGTACGCCCCTGTTGAAGCGTCAAATCCCCACACAGCCACTCCCTGTGCCGGCCCACACCACCCCAACCTTATTCTGGTTAAACAGATTTAAACAACATAATCGCGTGTAACTCTGGCTGGCCAGAATTAAACGCAAAATCCCGAACCATATTCTGGAGGAGAAGAATTATGATGGAAAGCCGGATGGGTCTCACGGTACAACAGAAAGGAGGATCCCAGGCAGATCTACCAAAACCCCTGCCCCCGGAACCCCCGATCCATTTCGATGACGAACTCCATCACCTTCTGTCAGAAGCAGACCGGGCCCTCGCACGACTTGACGGTATGACGACCGTCCTCCCTAACGCAGATCTCTTTGTCGCCATGTACGTGAAAAAGAAGCACTGCTGAGTTCCCAGATTGAGGGGACAGAAGCCTCGCTCCAGGGCGTACTTGAGTTCTAAGCAGCTATGGTCCCCACTGATGACATCAACGAAGTTAAAGAAGTCATCAACTATATCCGGGCAATGGATGAGGGACTGAAACGTACGAGCCACGAGCTCTTTTCCGTAGAGATCCTCCAGGAGATCCACTCAATCCTCCTCAAGGGGACACGCAGCGGCAAGAAAGAACCAGGAAAGATCCGCACGGTACAGAACTGGATCGGGCCGTCTGGCTCGAACCGGCATTTGGCAACCTTCGTTCCTCCGCCCCCGGAAAAAGTGCCGGAATTATTAGCAGACCTTGAATCGTTCATTGTGACTGATGACAGGATCCCGCCCTTAATCAAGATCGGACTCGTTCACGCACAGTTCGAAACCATTCACCCGTTCATAGACGGAAACGGCCGGTTGGGAAGGTTGTTCATCACGTTTTATCTCTGCCAGAAAGGCATTCTTGCCCGCCCTATCCTTAACCTGAGCATATACTTAAAACAACACCGGGAGGAATATTACCATCATCTCCAGAAAATCCGGATCGAAGGAGACTGGGAGTCGTGGCTGAAATTTTTCCTCCGCGGCATCATCGAAGTCTCAAAAGAAGCTCTTGCCAATGCCAGGGAGATCATCGTGCTCAAGGAGCGGCTCCTCGATACCCTTGTAAAAAATAACGCCGGGGGGTTGAATGCGGTCCGGCTTCTCGACCTCCTGTTCACAAAACCCATCGTCACCGTTGCCGATATCAGCTCAGGGCTTGATATCAGTCACCAACCCGCCTATGATCTGGTTGACCAGTTCGAAAAACTGGAGATTCTCCGTGAGATCACCGGGAAAAAACGATACAAGAAATATCTCTTTGTCGATTACCTCAGGATCATCGAGCGGGGAACCGGGCAGTAGTCATTTTTTTTAAACCTGTGAGGCATTCCCACAAATGCTGGGGCAACAGCCACGAGGAGCGTAACATCCCCCCTTCAGCAAAACCTAAGCCCCGCCTCCTACAGATCACTATTTTAGCCCAATGACAAGAGCCAGAGAAAACTTTTGGCAGAACCAAGACCACAAACTCGCGGCCCCCATTGCAATCAGAAACAAAACGCGGATATGAAAGCGCCCGCAAAAGCATTTTTTAAAAAACTAATGCCCCTCCCCTACCTCATCCTCAATTTCTTGTAATCTCTCACCGCATGTCTGCGGGCTGGTGAGAGCCGATTGGATTGACCGGGATGCCGGGGTGAGCGCGATCATTCTTACAGGAGAGTTATGAGGGAGAATGGCCGGAGGGTTGGGGTTCGTATATGTCGGGGGATACATGCAATACCAGATGCGGTGCTCATCTGCATGGGTGCGATCGATCTGGACCCGTGCAGCAAGCAGAAACACGGCGGCATCTTTTTATTCCTAATCGTGATTAGTACTAATCATGATTAGAGAATTCATTGACCGGATAGAGGAACGCTCTCTGCTTGAGCGGGAGTGGCAGAATCCCGGTGGCCGCCTCATCATCCTCTATGGGCGCAGGAGAGTTGGAAAGACCCGGCTCATCAGTGAATTCATTCGGGATAAACCGGGGATCCTCTATATCGCTGAAGATACATCCCCGCATATCCAGATCGCCCAGTTCAAAGCCCGGTGTGCCGAGTATTTTTCCGATCCGCTCCTTGCCACACTTGAAATAAAAACCTGGGAGCAGATCTTTTTGTATATTGCACAAAAACCGCTCAACAAGAGAACCTACCTTGTTATTGATGAATTCACGTACCTCATCAAAAATGATCCGTCACTTCTCTCAACACTCCAGAAAGTCTGGGATCACAGCCTCGCCGGTTCAGAATGGTGCCTCCTTTTATCCGGCTCAATACTCTCACTGATGAGCGATCTCGCCCTCTCATCCACATCTCCCCTCTACGGCAGAAGAACACGGGACATGCTTCTCTCTCCACTAACCTTTTCCTATGCCCACCAATTCTTCCATTTTTCGTTTTCTGATTCCTTAAAAGTTTACCTGTCTATCGGGGGAATACCGGAATATCTTCTCAAAGCCAGCACCTATGACAGCGCTGATTCCTTTTATCGCGAGGAGTTCTTTAACCGATACGGGTATTTTTATCACGAACCGTACTTCATTCTCTCACAGGAGTTCAGGGAACTCAAGATCTACCAGTCGGTCCTTCATGCAGTGGCGCTCGGGAACACTGCACCTACGACAATTGCCCGGTTCTCCGGGCTTGACACCCGGCACATCTATCCGTACCTTGAATCGATGATTCGCCTGGGACTTATTGTAAAGGAGGTTCCGATCCTGGGGAATGCCCGGCAGGGAATTTACCGGATAAAGGACCGGGTCTTTGATTTCTGGTACCGTTTTGTTTTCTCCCACCGGCAGGAGATCGAGACCGGGCGTTTTGACCTGTCATCGATTGACTTAAACACTTACTTCGGAAAGCAGTTCGAAGCATTTGTGCGGGATGAGTTTGCCGGGACCGTTCTGTCGGGATATCGTACCGGCCACTGGTGGTACAAGGAAGATGAGATTGATCTGGTTGCAATAAATGATGAATCCTTATCGGTAGTCTTTGGAGAATGCAAATGGGGAAATATCAGTCAGTCTGAAGCAGGTAAGCTTCTCGCACAACTCAAAGAGAAGGCGAAATGTGTGCATGCCGACCGTTACACACAACGGAATTATGCCCTGTTCTGCGCAGGAAAAATCGAAGGTAAAACCCGCTTGAGAAAGGAGGGTTACCTGATCTACGATAGTGTGGATATTTAAAAAACACATTTCCTCTTTTTTATAAAGATGGTATGACCATCCCTTCATTTCCCGTAAAAAGACCCTCCCATTCAGAATAACTCTCACTCATCATCAAGTCACGCTTATATCACGGTGAGCAATAGGGAGGGTGCAAAAAAAACACGGTTCTCCCACACCAACTCAAGGAATGGGAAAATGATCTGATGGGGAATTATTCTGAGCACTACCGGAAAGCGCCGGAGTGCCAGTTCAGGAATAGCACGAAATGAATTCTCACATTTACGGGAATGTTCTTTTACATAATTATTGCGTGGCAGAGTCTCTGTTCTCTAAGATAGTGACATACATTTTGTCCTCTTTCAACGGTATTGAGAAGGTGCCTGATAGTGAAAGGGACAATAAAATCAGGTTCTATCCCATCATACCCGATACAAAAGAAATCAAAAAAATCAGACAAACCGGTAAAAATCATTGCGGACCTCTTAAAAAGGCGGGCGCAGTCTTCATGACAACAGATGACACCCTCATAAAATCTATTAAGAAACACTAAGACAAGATAACTATCCAAGTACATAATCCTGTTAATTGGTTGATGGAGGTGACGATGGATGGAAATAAAAACATTACATGAGATCAGGATAAAGGGATTCCGGGTACTGGTAAAGAATCTCGGACCAGCAGATGCAATCCGCTTCATCCAGAGTTACACTCACGGAAGCGGGGATTACACAAAAGAGCGTAAACAATGGCTCGAAACAGATTTTGATGCTGTTATGGCTGCAATAAAGGAACGCCGAAAGAAGTTCCGGTGATTTCCCTTCATTAAAAAAATTCACCGGGGTGATTTTACCGTGACCTTTTTTTCATGCCAGAGTATTTCGGATTTTTTTTGGCTTCTTAATTGTAGAGTGCCAGTCTGAAGTGCGGTTGTAAATGGGGATTTGACTTTGTCAACACGGGCTTTTGCCCTACAGATCATCGGGGGCTGGATACGGAAATGCAAAAAAAAATTTCTTACCCCTCTCATCATTTTCAAATGAGCGATACCTCATTGTTTAATGTCTGAAAATGACAATGCATCGGTATATATGAATAAAGTACTCGTTCACGGAAGGCATGAAACAGAATGGGTGACCATATCCAAAGATGAATATGACTCCATGAACCGCACTATCGAAGTCCTTGCTGACCGGGATGTCATGGCACAGATTAAAAAAGGCAAAGCAAAGAATGTCAAATCCCGTGACTTTGAAGATGTTGTAAAAGACTTAGGAATCTAACATTCATCCTTGTGGTTTATTGCCTCGATATATACAACATGATTGACTCGATCAATGGTGTAAAATATCCTGAACTTTTTCTAAAAAATAGATTTCCCAGTAACCGTGTAACGGTTTTCGTAACGGCTTCCCATGAAGTTCCGGGTTTTCCTGTAACTTCCTGATTTTATTTTTTAAAACGCCGCTGGATGTTCGTATCGTATTTTTTTAACCATTCTTCGGCCGGTTCCTTGATTTTAATAAAGAAAGTTTTCATCAGAACCTCTGCCGATTATTCTTTAATACTCTGTACTGGGCATCTCTGATAACCTTTTTTTCACACCCCTCTGTTTTTTATTCCATAGGAAGAAGAAAATGTGCTTTTGTTTGCCGGGGTGTCATTTGTTGTCAATTCCTTATATCACTCCTCCCTGACACTTACCCCGACCATCCCCCCTTTCCCCCGGGCCTCAACCGCATCAGGCCAACCGGAAAAGACTTCCTCATGTACATCGGTGAAACGAGAAGAACCGTACACCAACGTGTGAACGAACTCCGCCACACCATCAAACGAAAAGACCTGATGCCATGGAATGATCCACACACGGCCGCCCCCTCGCTCTGGGCTTTCGAGATCCGTTTCGGTATGGCTTCCGATGATCCGGGCTCGTTTGCTCTGGTATGAGACCGGGATATTTTTTTGGTATGGTGATGGTCGGATGTGTAGGGTTGTTGTAATACAATGGGGGATATTATTGATGAATACGGGATAAAACCTATAAATGCAGAACTAATAATAGAATAACCATACACGGATACTCAGTAAACCCGTGGGAAGCAACTAAGAGGAGATGCTAAGACTCTCCCCCTTAACGGGTGCCCGGTAATCTTCATCAGGTTTTAAATTAATTCCCCTTTGGGATTGTGAGCAGACCTGATAATTACTGGCTTTTACGGTTAAACCAAATACTATCCAAATGAAGCGTGGGATTTTCAAGCATTCAGGAGGTTTGAAATGTCGATATCCGTTCTTAAACGGCAAATTATCAAAGATGCTGATGGTAAACCAATCGGCGTCATCTTACCTATGGAAGAATACCGGATGATTGAACGTAGTCTGCCCCAAGATGGTGTCGCAGATATCGAGGCAGGTAAGTTAAATCGCATGAAACAAGCAACAAATGATCCGCTCTTCATGGCTGATCTCAATGAAACAATGAACTCATTCTCAACAGCAGACAGTGAATGGTGGGAGCATGAGACGTGAAGTATCAATGGCATATCTTTCTTGCATCTCTTGAGCCCGTTTGTGGATCTGAACAATCAGGTCATTGACCGGTGCTTGTGGTCAGCCGTGAACAATTGAATCAGATGCTTCCCGTAGTAAATATCGTACCATTAACCTCACGTAAGTCAGTGGCGCGTGTAATTTATCCCAATGAAGTGCTTATTCCCAAGGCCTCAGGAAATTTATCCATGGAATCAATCGCATTATGTTACCAGATCCGGACTCTTGACAAGCGCCGGCTGGAAAAAGAGATTGGTGAGATATGCGATGTTGCCTTGATGCATGAGATTCACGAGGCCATCCGTTTTCAACTTGACCTGTAACCCTATAAGGCATATGGGATGAAAACCGCATCCACGCGGGGGAACCGGGTGGGTGGCAGTTTTCTAATCCTTCCCGTAGTAATCATCTGGAATTAACCTCCTTAAAGAATCTTCAACCTCAATTCCCCTTGGCTTCTGTCGCGCAACAAGGATCTGCTTCTTGATTGCACGATTTGCATTTGATATTGTTGTACGTGCATTCAGGATTGCGTTTGTCTTTTTTTCAATCAGATCAAAGATCTGAAACAATGTGCTGCCCCACTGCCGGACAAGACGATATAACAGTCCACGAAAGAGGGAACGAACTCCGCCACACCATCACACGAATCGACATGAGGCCACATACCACACGGCCGCCCCCTCCTCATCATCCCGCACCAGCCAGACAACAACGATCGTGTTCTGGCGTGTAAAACATTTTATACATTAGTAATGTAAATAAATTGCTTAAAGCATACATTGGTAATGTATATGATCCCGACCCCACAGCTCGAAGAACTCGTACTCACCCAAAAAGAATTGTTCCTTTCCCGCAACCCCGGTATACCCCGGGAGATCGAAACCGTTCGATTCGTAAAGACCGATGCGATTGTCGTTATTACCGGAATACGGAGGTGCGGCAAGTCAACGCTCATGCGCCAGTTGTCAGCGCAGTACAGCGATTTCCTGTACATCAACTTCGATGATGACCGGCTCATGGACTTTTCCCTGTCAGATTTTCCCACCCTGATGCTTGTATTCGAAAAGACTTCTCCGGGCATTAAAGTCCTCTTTATCGATGAGATCCAGAATGTCTCCGGCTGGGAGCGGTTCATCCGGAGGATCCATGACGAGGGGTACAAAGTCTTCCTCACCGGCTCCAATGCAAATCTCCTCTCGGCTGAACTCGGGACACACCTTACCGGGCGGTATACCAAAATCGCCCTGTACCCGTTCTCGTTCCGGGAATGCCTTTTGTTCAGATCGATTGACACTGACCGGATCACGGAAAAGAAGAAGGCCGCCATACTCGCGGAGTTCGACCGGTATCTTGCCGGAGGGGGATTTCCTGAGTACCTGAAATATGGCGACACGGATTACCTCAAGCGGTGCTATGACGACATCCTGTTCCGGGACATCATCAGCAGGTTTAAGATCCGGGAGGTTAAGGGATTCCGGCAACTCGCCCACTACCTCTTTACCAATACTGCAAATGCCGCAACGTACAATGCCTTAAAAAACACGCTCGGGTTCAAAAGTGTTGTGTCGGTCCGGGATTATGTCGGTTTTTTAGAAGAGGCGTACCTTATCTTTGAGATCTTCCGGTACGATTTCTCCTTAAAAAAGCAGTACGTCAACGAGAAGAAACTCTACTGTATCGATACCGGCATGAGAAATGCTGTCGCATTCAGGTTTTCAGAAGACATTGGCAGGATACTTGAAAATCTCGTACTCATAGAGCTCCTGCGCCGGGGAAAATCCGTATATTTCTTTAAGAACCCCAAAGAGTGCGATTTTGTCACGGAAGACAAGGGAAAGATAACCGGCGCGATCCAGGTCTGTTATGAACTCACGCGGGAGAACCGGGACCGGGAACTTGGCGGCATTGCCGGTGCGATGAACATGCATAATCTGGCTGCCGGTCTTATCCTCACGTACCACCAGGAGGAGACCATTACGCTGGGTAATGCGGTCATACAGGTGCTGCCGGTCTGGAAATGGCTCATCGAATACCGGGATGATATTGACTTCCCCCCGGAATCAGTCATCAAACCTGCGTATGTTAAGAAAATTAAAAATGTTGCCGTGAACCTCGCAAAAGAAAAAGGGAAAACATATGCATCTATGGATGAATTCATCCGGAATATCAAACAACCAGACCGTCCCGGATCCAAACGACACGATCCATAAAGGGGATACTGCTGAAAGATTTCGCAGGATTCATGGGAGAATCTCAATTAACTTTTCAATTCCGGGCAAGCCCACGCCGGCAGTGGGCGATCGTCTTGGTTGATAACGTTAAATCCCCACACATGACCCCCTCCCCGCTACATTTCCGGCAGGATGAAAAAAGATAACGATTCCAGGTGTTGCGCCACTACACGCCGATCTCCTTATCCGATCCTGTACCTGACTTTCTCTTGTAGCGGCTGTGTAACTTTGTTTACCTGCCTCAATGCAGAATCAACCTTTTTCGCCCAGGAAAGCCGGAGCTTTTCCGGAACCGGGTGCTCGTACGTGATAAATTTGCAGCAATTTTTTGCCCCGCAATGGCATTGCATTTCCTTAAAGGAGAAGGCCCTGTAGTCATAGGTCACCTCTTTGCCTTTCTGGATGGCCTTAACAACAATATCGAATCCGAGCCGGGAGTCTAAGACATTTGCATCACAGGAATGATTAAAGTATTTTGAATCGTCCGATGGTGCAATATAGGTACCATCATCCCTGCGATAAACGTGCTCTTTTGCTGATTCAGACATTGTCTCATATTCTTCTGCCGGTATTACCCGGTAACCGGCTGACTCAAAACAGATTATCGTCCCCTTTGGTACTAGTTGCCGGGCGTACAGCCCCTTTCCTTTATTTGCCGTCTCTTTTACCTCAAATAATTCCGCCAGCATACCCTTCCTTTCCGGATTGAGTATAAGGTGTTGGCTTATGATAGATATTGTGATTTCTCCACACTTTTTAAAAAAACCAGACCGCGACGCGGATTTTTTTTAATTAACGGGCATCGGTTCCGGAAGGTTGTATTCAGGCTTCACGCTGCAAAAGATGATGGATGAACCCGGTTGCGATGGTAAAGACTCACGAAGTATTTGAAAAGATGGCAGGGGGGAAGCGGATCAAACCCTGATTCAATAACCAGCTTTTCTTATTTTGTTTGAAAAATCTCCTCTTTGGCGTGATCTTAAAAGACCTCCCCGGTTAAAACACCCCTGATCTGCTCCATAAAAACCCCGGTCTTTATCAACTATTTCAGATCGGTTTACGTTTTATGAGGTGGCATTAAAATTTTCTTTATGGACAACAGAAAAAAACAAGTTGATCTGGTCACCTCTGATTCCTTAAAACTGTTGATCCGAGATGATGTGCTTTCCGTAGTCATTATGTCTGAAGCGTGAGGTGAAACTCTACCTTTCGTATATTGATGATGTTTTGTTGTTGTTTACCTGAAGATCTCCAATGAGGAGATGTAAAAAAAGACTTAGGAACATCACGACCAGGGGCAACGAGCTTTTCATGACAGACTTTTGCAGATCAAATAACTTCTTATCATAATGACATGGAAGAGAAAAATGACGATGACTATGATGATGACGGTGATTCCCCGTCTTGTAGCAATCATTAACTCTTATGTCTTGGTTTGAATCAATAAATTGGTTAAACTTAAGAAAATGGAAAATTGCGATATATAGGTTAAACTTAAGTATAATAGAAAATTACGATATATAGGTTAAAGTTAAGTATAATGGAAAATTGCGATATACTTTACAAGAGGTGAAGAAAAATGATAACGAAAAATATATATCAATATTTTGGAAGTAAAAAAGAACGTGTTTACAGGATTTTACTTAGCAATAAAATAAAAAAACCTTCTGGATATAAAATAGCAAAATTAGCAGAGGTAAGTTATCCTTATGTCCATACAATTTTAGGTGATTTGGAAAGAGAGGGTCTATTAAAAAATCGTGAAATTTCAGACATAAAAAAGCTATTCAACTATTGGGCTGAACACCGTGGTCCAGTTTACTATAGAGAATTCAATATTCAAAACCCTAAAGATGCTTTAAAAACGGCCAAAATGGAATATGCACTCACGGGCTATTTTGCCGAAAACATCATTGGAAATTATTTGTTTCCCAGATATTACCAAATATATATCAGAGACGAGGACATCGATAAATGGCAAAATCACCTGGTAAAAAATGGCTATGTTGGCAAAGGAAATGTGAGGATTTATTTAAATGACCAACATGTTTTTTTTGAAAAGCATGAGGTTGAAGATTGGCCCGTAGTATCCATTCAACAACTAATTATAGATTTAATAAGGGAAGGTGCTGAATGTGGAGAGGCAGCAGAGATTCTCATAAAACGGATTTACCATGTCTAATGAATTGTATGAAAAAGTTGAAAGCGAATCCGCGTTTGGCGCACTGAATCATATTGTCACCCGTCTGCCAGAGCCATTTTTACTTCTCGGCGGATGGGCAGTTTATGTGACGGTAAATGATTCATACCAGGATGAACATGGATCTCAATATCTTGGATCCAGAGATATTGACGTATGTTTTCACATTGATCCTAACGTTGATGAATCTGAATTAAGGGATAGTACTTTTGCTAAAGCTATTGCTATCATTCAAGAGATCGGTTATTTACCACACGGTTCTTGTCGATATTGTAAAATGATGAGGAGAGAAAATCGGGAAACCGTTACAGAATGTGATGCAAGAAAGATTCCAATTCACGAATTATTCTATTTATATGTGGATATGATGGTCGATAACATCCATCCGATGCAAAAGAAAGTTTTTGGTTTTAATGTTCTTGATGAACCAACACTTGGAAGAGTTTTTGATGAAGGGACTGGAGTGTTGATCAATTTTGATGGTTTGGATATTTTGATACCCCCACCATATATTTTGCTGGCAACGAAACTGAGATCAATTCCTTATCGGACGAAGGATGATAAGCTAGTAAAGGATGCATGTGATATCTATTCGATTCTGTGGCATTCATCTGAAAGTTATAAAAAAATACTCGCAGATATTCAGAGCCAATATCCAGAAGATTGTAATACTGGATTCAATGCGATAACGAAGGAAATTTCAGAGAGGGCTGCTTTTCATTTGGGAATCGATGTAGAACGTTATCGAGATGTAATCAAACCACTTGAAGGTGAAAAAATAATTAATGATTGAATTAAGTTGACCCAGACATACGGGTAAGATCATGTACAACATGTGAACCGAACAATGCACATATCTTCTGTGATCCCCGCCCGCCAACACATCCCCGGGTGAACTGGTGAACCCTCTTCGTCAAACCCCGTACTAAAAAAATAATCCCGAGTGGCCACCCACGGCTATAAACCCGTATTCTGACATGTCACTCTTTTGTTCCGGGAAAATTTCACCAGTCAACGGCATACAAGAATTTTTCCGTACCCCGTTTTCAACGATTAAGGATTATTTTACAGTTCGAACTAAATATTCTGTGAACCGGAAATGATATGGACCCGCATGGTTTTTAAAAACGCTGAAAGGCTCGTTATCAGCCCACAAAAAATCCTGGTAATCGGGACGCTGGGATCCGGAAAGACAACTCTTGCGGAATACCTGGCACGGGATACCGGTTTCCCGTACGCCTCGATTGATGAATGCCGGATCCGTTATGGTGATGGTACAGTCTCAGGAGAGGATTGCGCCTGGGATCATTTTCTTGAGATATGTGGGAACTCCACACCGGCAATCCTGGAATTTTCCGGAGGGGGGCCTCACGTGGATGAAGTCCGGAAAAACCTTCTTTGCTCCACAATCCCTGTTTCGGTAATCTGGCTTGTGCTTCCGTTAGACACCTGTATAACCCGGGCCTTGCAGAGGCAGAAGAATATTCCCGCACCGTTCCAATGGGGACCGATTGAATATTCTGTACCGGCTATTCACGACTCAATCGAATGTGCCTGGGATAGCGTCTGGAGCAGGGAACCTAATTTTCATGCAACGCGGCAGGAATTCAGGAGTACAACTTCCGTTGATGATATGTATTCTGTCATCAGAGAGATCTGTTCAGGCTTATGAGGGGAATGTAACGATTCCGGTATGATTCCGCCTCGCACATTTGATATACCCACAGCCGAAAAACAAAAAACAGGGATCCCACCATGAAAAACATCATCCTCATCGGAATGCCCGGCGCGGGCAAGAGCACCGTGGGAGTGATCCTGGCAAAAACCACGGGCATGAATTTTATCGACACCGATATCGCGATACAGGAAAAGAGCAAAAGGCTCTTACAGGAAATTATCGACACAGAAGGGCCCGATGCCTTCAAAACCATCGAAGAAGAAACTATCCTCTCCCTTCACGGTCACCATGCGGTTATCGCCACAGGGGGCAGTGCGGTTTTTAGCAAGAGGGCAATGGAGCATCTCACCCGGGATGGCGTTGTTGTGTATCTGAAGATCTCCTTTGACGAAATGGAAAAAAGATTAAGAAACATCACGACCCGGGGCATTGTGCTCACCCGGGGCGAGACCCTTTACGAGATGTATAACGAGAGGGTCCCGCTGTATGAGAAGTATGCCGGCATAACCATCGATTGCGAAAAAGAGGATTTTGAGATGATTGTTAAAAAAATCATTGCGGACCTCTGAAACGGATCAAGGCAACTAAAAAATTATAAATTCTGTTCGGGATAGATCCCTCTTAGAAATTTGGAACCCCTGACTTTGTCGGGTCATACCTTCCGCCCGGTACCGGCGTCTGGACCGGGGAGGGTTCTATTGTATGTACCGGTGCGGGGACGTACGTGACAACGGGTGCAACATCCTGTCCCGGCAGGTGGCTGTGCACCTCACTGCCCGGGAGGTTTATCCGGGTCGGTTCCGGAGCCCAGCATTTGGGATTATAATTCGTTGTTACATTGCAGTACATACGGGCAAGTGCGGTCATATCGTCGTTTGAGTGCCACCCGGCCTTGTCCCGGACCCTGTTCGGGTCGAAATGGTCATTTCCAAGATACTTGTCAAAGGTGATGGCATCTTCAATGCTGATGGACGGGAACGCTGTGGAGAGATACCCGATCGAGACGCCGCCGGTCCTGTCCATGCCGTGGCGGCAGTGGTAGTATATCAGCAGTTTTTTATCTCCCTTTGTTTTCATCAGGGTGTTGATTTGGGAGATAAGATTGGCATAACTGCAGGAGGTGGGACTGTCTTTAAGCATCTGTTGACGGATGCATTCATCCTGTCCGGGAGCACAGCTGGCAACGGGCGACTGGACGAGGCCTGCGGGCTGCCCGCGAAGGGATCCCTCGGGGATATTCATCGAACACCGGGCCGGCATGCCTCCGAATGACTTGTTCTCGATTTCGAACAGGTAGCTATTCCCATCGGTATTCAGGAGGCTGATATCAATGACCTTGTAATCCTTAAGATCGAAATTCCGGAGCTGTACCGTCAGCTTGGATCCCTTGCCGCTTCCCTTCAGGTAATCCGGGACAAAGTCCTTGTCTTGCTTTAACATCTCATTGATGCCATCATAGGCAAACTCCCATTTGGACTGGGGCCTGCATCCGCCCGAATTGCCGCTGCCGTCACGGACAAGCAGGGGTAGCGGCCCCCTCACCAGGATGTTGCCGCTCTCTTCATTGATGTCAACAATGCTGGGTCCGGGTATACTCAGGCGGTTTGCCTCCATGAGATTGAACATGGAACCACAACTATCAGAAGAGACAATCCCGTCTCCTGATAAGGCAGTCTCCTCAGCGGTTACAAATCCTGCCAGGAGGAAAATGCAGGCAAGGATAATGAGCGTATTGCGGAACTTCATTCAATTCTCCGTTGAATCCTGAGGCCGTAACTATGGCCTCCCCGTAATCATTAAATTGGACGGTGAGCTTTAAAAGATTCGGGGTGATGGGCGATACTAAGGATACCCCATAACCCTGCTGCGTTGTTCAGACGGTATCTTCAATAACGAAACTACTCTGTATTATTGCCCCTGTCAAAGATAACGGGCTTTTTTTAAGACATTGGTTAAGGGACATGGTATCCCGGGTGCCAGCAATAACCCGCCTGCCAAGGCAAAAACCCAACACAGCATCGCACCGACCCAAATCCGGGGAGGTAACGGCAGCAGCCCCTTTACTCTGTTGATCAGAAAAACAAATTTTCCCCCACAAAAAATGCAAAGGAGCTAAAAACGTTAGCGTCAGCGATAGCAAAGTGGCGAAGTTAAGTTCCAAAAAAAACTTTTCATATTATAATGATATCACGAACTTAAAGGACCAACAACGATCGCATCAACCCCCAGGTTCAGGAGGGGGCCTTCACAGGACGGGTACGCAAGCTGCCTGAGGAGCTCCTTAGCCCTTGTGAGCATCCCCGGCCGGAGTGATTCTGATTCCACCATGAACGAGAAGGTAATAAGATCGCAGAGCAGGAAATCATTCTCCGGCTGGAATATCTCGCCTGCCCGTAAAAACCCGGGCAGGTATGAAACGGTATGGGAAATGCCATTTTTCTCAAGAATATCCCTGACATCCCAGCTGGTGAACGTCGGGTCTACAACTCTTGTTGCCGGGAGTTCATCGTTATAGATGAGGTTGAGGAGGTTACAGAAGTTCGACGGGCTCCCGTGATAAATGACCGCACGACCCCCCTCTTTGAGAAAGGTAAAGGCATTGAGGAGGAAGGGCTCAGGATCCGGTAAAAAGCAGTAGGTACTGTGGGAGAGGAGGATGAGATCGAATTTATTATCAAACATTGTCTGTGGTCCAAAAAATGCCGGTATAATCTCTTTTTCAATAGATATGTGGCGAAGGTTTTTTTGAAGCTGGTTGACATGAACCGGTGATGGCTCGATTGCGGTATACGAGTGGACCGGTACCTTACAGTTCTCTAAAAACGACCGGGTAAAACGACCGGTCCCTGCCCCGATATCCAAAAGCGAGAGTCCCCCGGGGTAATGATCGTTTGCCATCATAAGGAGATGGTCCAGCATGAACGGGTATTCTTCCGAGTACCTCTCCAGCACATGAAAGGCATCGACATACCGGTTGAAATCAATACACTGCATACCTGCATCTTCAGAGTTATTACAATAAAAACCTGGTATCCTGAAAGTGTACAGCAATCCGGCAAGTGAAGGTTTTTTTGCTCTCCCATATTTCGTGAGGGTAAGATACAATACAAAAATAAATGTGAGGGTTTCTTGCCCATGGGTCTATCTTCAGGCACGGCAGGGCGAGGCAGTTTAACATTTCCTCATTAAAACCGCCAAGGGGGAACCCTGTTTTGGTGCGGCGGCGTTTAATGTGTTAGGGGGTATGAAGGCATCCGCCTCCCTCGTGATATTTTACTCAATACATGGGGTACCTGTTCAACATTGCAATGAGCCTTTTTTTTAACCCAAAGTAAATAAAAAAGAGCCCCAAAAAATTGATTAAGACCGTCTGTCAGTAAAAAAAATCAACAATGATCCACCGGCACATTTTGCCGGCTGGAGGTTTGATGAATTTTCGGATCTTTTCGTAAACGGTCAATATTTTCTGCATATGCCTGGTCGATTTTTATCCGGTAGGTGATCTGGTCTTCAGGAGACAACTTTTTAAGAGACTTGTTTGCCCACTCAATTTTCTGTTCGAGAAGTGTTACAAATTGATTCTGATCGAGAGCGCTACTCATCTTATTCGACTCGTATATCCTCACCATATTGGGAAGGACTTCGTTACAGACAGATTCAATCAGTTGAATGTGCGGATTTTGCATAAGAAGTACTCTTAAAATGTTTATAGTCTCAACTAATAAACTTAGTTTTGTTGACTATTGTCAGTTGATGACAAAAACGTACCTTCAGTGTGTATTTTCATGCAATCATGTTGGAAAAGAACACCGTATCTGACAGCATTAAAAGGAATTGGGGCCTGTGCCGGAAAAATTCAACGGGCCTGGTTGGGGGCCCTCTGGTGATTTTTGATCTGGTACTCAACCGATCGTGTTGCTTAATCTGACAAGTCCTGCCTGTCGAGCCAGTACATGTACACGACAGCCACAACAAGACAGATGCCCACAAAAGCCGTTGGCATGTACCACTTCCCCGCAAGGTAACGTATCATGGCAGAGAGGACAAGCCCAAGGCCAATTCCGAGGAGGAGCATGCTTGTTACGACCTTTTTATTGGTAAAGGTAACATAGAGTTGCTGGATATCCATAAAGTACTCTATCGGGTTGTTTGCCGGGGCGGGGGAAAAGGTTTTGGTGAAATGGGGGTTGGTTACACCATCGGGTCCATTGCCGGGGGATCGGGCAGAGAGGATGCCCCCGCTCTTTTCGGTTCATCCGGTTTTTAAGAAGTCCAGGATTATTTCGTAACCTCAACCGGATCAATGTTTGCATCGATCAGGCAGTTAAACGATACCGTTGAAAGCCACCCGGCTTTTTCAAACATATGCATGAAACAGACACCAATCACTGCTGCACCGGGATATTTGTCAAGAACAACTTTCACCTGCTCTGCTTTCACCGGCACGTTTGGCATCGAGAGCCCGCCCATGATGACGATAACTTTTGGCTTGAACGTCACTGGCGACATGCTTACCTGCATGCCAACATGCTCAACAAAGCTGAGCTTCTTTGCCCGGCTCTCGTCCACGAACGGGACAAAGACCTGCTCGGGCTCAAGCGAGCGGAGGGCAAATGCGAGCAGTTCGACAAACGGTGTGCAGGTGCCCGGAACACCGTAATACACAATCTGGTCGCCTTTTTTCAATCCCTTTGCCTCGACAAATTCCTTAAACGGGCGGAGGATGCCAGGAACACCGTGGAAGATTTCTTTTGTGGCCATGATAGATCAACTGTCTGGGTGGGAGATGATAATTATTACCCCACGGGGGTTGTCAAAAATAGTCTTTGATGGATATCGTTTGCCATCTTAATGAACACGGAGTAAAGGCAGAAGTTTACCACCCTCTGCCATACTCGCCGGCACAGGGCATGCAGATGAACTTCCCATCACGGACCCGGGCCCGGTGCTCGGCAACCATCTCACCACATTTCGCACACGGGACGGATGCAAAGATCTTTGCCCGCACGGGAATCTCCGGTTTGACTTCCTGCGCAATGAACAGTTCATCGAATGGCATTTTGAGGACCTTATCGATCACCGCAGCCTGCCGCTCGTGGAACTCTTTGTGCTCAGCGGGTGTTGCAGTCCCGCCCATCACTTTTTCCCTCAGTGCTGATGCCACCGGGTCAATTCGCTGCACAACCGGTTCCGGCCTCTGCACAAGGCGGATCGCACGGTTGTATTTCCGGTCGATGAACATATAGGCATGCTTCCCGAAGTCGTGAAGAATCAGGTTACCTTTTCCCACCGAACAACCGGCAACTAACTGGATGGCATCGACACCGCAGGCATCGTTTTCCACAATACAGACAAGATCTTCATCATCAGAGCGGCCGGCCCGGAGGGCGTCCATTGCGTACTCTGCTGCCCGGTAGCCAAGGGCAAGTCCGGGGCAGGCGTGGCCGTGAAAGGCAACAGCTTCATTGTAGGTTTTTATCGATTGGCTCATAGGATCACGTGAGGGAAATGTTCTTTTTTACAGAATGAATTACTTTGTTTTTTGTCATCATAAAAAGACGTACAAAAAAATATCAGATGGATATTTGAGGCGATTTTGTTGAAATTTCGTGAGATAAAGATTTGGGTGTCACATACCCATCACCGTCCCTCCAGAAATCCCTGGTGATTCCAGAGAAGCATCTGCATCAGCATGTGGTACAATTACGCATCTCCCACCCCAGCGCCTGATTGCAACCGGTACACCATATACCTCTTCGATCAGTTTTGCAGTGATCACCTCTTCACCCCCCGCTGCAAAGACCATGCCATCTTTGAGCAGGATAAAGCGGTCAGCATAGTGTAAGGCAAGATTGAGATCGTGCATGGTCATCAAAGCAGTGAGATGATGGGTGTGGACAATGGAACGGATGAACCGCATGATCTCATGCTGGTTTTTTAAGTCAAGACTGCTGGTCGGTTCATCGAGCAGCATAACACGGGGTTCCTGCACGAGTGCACGGGCAATAGCAACTTTCTGGAGTTCCCCGCCACTCATTGCATCCACGTGGCGGAGTGCAAGATCCGAAAGACTGAGCTGTTCGATGATCGCCTGGACTTTTAAGATATCATTCTGGCGCACGTTCATCCCGATCCACGGGCGCCGCCCGAGCAGGATCGCATCAAAGGCAGTCACCCGTGGGGGTTCTACGTGCTGCGGGACATGGGCTATTGACTGGGCGATCTCCCTTCGGGATAATGAAAAGATTTCCTGTTCGCCGAGCATGACGGTCCCGGTTTTAGGCCGGAGCATGGCATTCATACAGCGCAGCAGGGTGGTTTTACCGGCCCCGTTCGGCCCGAGAATTGCAACGATCTCGTCAGGCCGGGCTTGGCAGCGGACATCTTTAAGAACCGGATGGCTGTTGTACCGGAACGACAGGTCTTCTACGCTCAGGATCATGAAGGGTTCCCCCTTATAAGCAGGTAGAGAAAGAGCGGGGCTCCAAGAAATGCAGTGAGCACCCCGGCAGGGAGCACAGCGGGTGCAATAATAATCCGGGCAACGGTATCAGCACCAAGAAGAATTATACCTCCAACAATGCAGGAGCCGGGAAAGAGATATCGCTGGTCGTCTCCGATAATCCTTCTTACCATGTGCGGGCTGACAAGACCGATGAATCCGATAATGCCAAGGAACGATACCACAACTGCGGCAATCAATGATGAGAGGAACATTGCGATCGTCCGCACGCGTTCTGCATTAACACCAAGACTCTTTGCAGTCTCATCGCCGCTGTCGAGCGCATTGTAATCCCAGCGCTTTACCATGAAATAGATAAGGCAGGGGGTGATGACGGCAACGATGATTGTAAGGTCACTCCACGTTGCCCGTCCCACATCCCCAAACGTCCAGAATACGATAGCTGCGATCTGTTCGGCGCTGGAGAAATACTGGAGAAAGGTTGTCCCGGCCGTGAACAATGCCGCGAGTGCGACACCGACAAGGATCATTACCTCTGGTGATGTGCTCCGGTATTTCGCCACGAGAAGGATAACAGAAGTTGCGATCAGCGATGACAGGAATGCACAGATAGTGACAAGGTACGGGTTGTTGACCACAATCGCGTCTGAGATAAGCCGGCCGAGTGTCCCGGCACCGAACAGGGTAATTGCAACTGCTGCCCCAAACGCTGCTGCCTGCGAGACACCTAACGTGTAGGGAGAACTCAGCGGGTTTCTCAATACTGATTGCATCACGACACCCGCTGCTGCAAGCCCGATCCCGCAGACTATGGCGGCAAGCACCCGGGGGAGCCGGATATTCCAGACAATCATCTCGACATTTCCCGAGGAGTGGTATACCAGTGTCTGGATCACATCAGAGAAAGGAATTGTGACACTTCCAACGCCCAATGATACGAATGCCAGAAGAACGAGCGCTGCTGTACAGGCGCAGAGGAAGAGGATCTTTTTCCGGATGTAACCGGTATAGGCCCCGGGTTCTTTGACTGCACTGGTATCAAGATGCATTTTTCGTCCGCATGGTAGATCGAAAGATCATTTCACAACCTTCACTGCAATGGTCATGGCCGATTGTGCATCGATAGGCACAATCTCCCGCACTACAAATCCATGGTCAGCCAGCAGCCGGTTGTATTCCGCAAACGGGACACTGTTGGAAAAAACATACCGGGCTGCCTGTTTCTGCACGCCGTCAAAGGTCCAGAGATTCCATTCAAGGCTGAGCCAGGGATCAAACGGGGTATCATCGAGGGCCTGTTTGTTGATGAACAGTCCACCCGGATTGAGAGCATCGGCAATCTTTGGGATCAGGTCCGGCACCTTGCCTCCGGGATTAGACGATGAAAAGACGATATCATACCCACTGCCCAGCGGATCCTTAAAGAAATCCCCGGGCCGGACACTCACCCGATCGGCACCGTACCTGCTGATGAAATCCCGCGTGGCACCCGTTACAGGAGGCAGATCGAAGACTACTGCATCCAGTGCGGGATTTTTCTGGCACAATGCAATCGAATACAGGCCGTGTCCTCCGCCCAGGTCAAGCATCCTTCGGGCAGCAGGAAATTCCGGAATCGCTGCAACGCGGGCAGTCACCTGCTGGAGGAGCCCGCACCGGCAGTTCTCTGCCATGGACGGGATGATCACATCCCGAAACATCTGCGCACGGTCACAGGTTACCGGGCCGTCTTTTGCAATACGGGAAAGATCTGCCCAGTATCCTGCCAGCTTCCGCTGGAAGGCAATAGCATGCTGCTGCGGGAACGGGGCACCAGCAACAAAGCAGTTCAGCGTGATCTCACTGTCGCGGAATTGTTCTCCTGTCTTTTCCAGCAGGCCGAATGTGACTAACCCTTCGCACAGGAGAGTGATTATCTCCGGTCTGCATCCCAGTGCCAGGGCACATTCCGGCCCGCTCTTTTGCTCCCGGAGAATGTCAAACAACCCGAGATCAAGGGCGGTCATCACCGCATGGTACTGGCGTACTCCCGTGAGCGCGTCATCGAGAAAGGAGAGCGGGTTAGCCGTGGATATGCCCGGCACTGCCGCAAGATCAGGAACCGGGGCCGTATTGTCGCACATCGCCTCATCCTCATTTCACCAGTGCTGAGAACGGCACAAAGCCACCAAAGAGCCTCTTCATCTCGCTGTACACCGGTTTTCCGTCAAGCATTGTGTAGATCTCATCGGCTTTCTGTGCAGGGTCCACATCGCTAAATTGTTCGGGATAGAGCGTCTTTCCGACATAGTACGCATCAGCAAGCACCGTGTCGTAATTGTTGGCGTACCAGTTGTACGGCATGACTCCATAAACACGACCGTTCTTCACTGCCGGAAGTGACTGGTAGACCGGGTCTTTTAGGTCCTCTTTAACGAGCGCATAACTCGCTTCATCGACAAAGATGACTTCGGGTTTCCAGTCCAGCAGTTTTTCCTTGTCGATCATCATCTGTCCACCGACACTGGCAGAGGCCGCAACATTATTGCCATTGACCATAAGCAGCGGGGCATACGCAGGATCGGTGGAGAGGAAGCCATGCGCTCCATTGAATGCAATCCCACCGACATACACACGCGGGCGTTTATCTGCCGGAATGTCCTTTGTCCGATCGTTGAGATCTTTTATTGTTCCGTCAATGTACGAGGTGATCGACTCAGCCCGCTGCTCTTTACCAAGAATTTTTGCCATCAGCCGCAACGACTGGTAAAAGACATCCTTGTTCTTGCCGAGATCTCCTGTTGTCAGGGCTACTACCGGACGACCGCTTTTTTCCTGCAAAGCCTGTGCATCCTTTCCTGTAGCGAATGTATAGAAGACCACATCAGGGTTTTGCGCTGCGATCAGTTCCGGGTCACCGCTCTTTCCGCCAATGAAAGGTAGAGTTGAGAGGGTGGGATTTGCCAGATTGTAGGGTTTGTCGATACCGGATGGCATGCCAAACCCGGAAGAATTGTACTTCAACTGTTCGCGATCATCGACTCCCACCACACGATCGGCGGCCTCGAGATAGACAATCATCCGCAGGGCACCGGCACCAACACCAATAATCCGCTGGGGATCCTTTTTGACATCAACAGTCCGGTTAGCCATATCGATCACAGAGATTTTTCCGGTATCGGCTTGCGGTGCGGTCTGGGGATTCATTTGTGCAGAAGTCTGTGGAGGGCTCTGGGCGATGCATCCGGCAGATACCAGAAGTACCGCAAGAATCACTGCAATGATCAGGGTGCTAACAATAATTTTTTTCATACGAATTTCAATCTAAGTAGCATCAAATCTTATAAAAGAATTTTCATTTAGCATTAAGAATTACCAGTGCATAAAAATCAGTTAACAATCTGTGAAGTATATGGACCGGAAATCCACACGGTCAGAAGTGAAAATAATTAAAGGAATGATATTTGAAACCCACTAAGCAACTTATATTAAGTTAAAACAAGTAAAATTGTATTGTATTATCATGCATATCATGGAAGGATTTTTACCGTGGCAATGGTGCCTGGTCTGGTGGATCATCGCACTGCCCTGCCTGATGCTCGGCATATATCAGCTGAAAAAAGTACTGGCCCTGGATCGGGAGGCACTTCCCCTGCTGGGGGTTACAGGGGGATTTATCTTCATCCTGTCTTCCTTAAAACTCCCATCAGTTTCGGGCAGTTGCTCCCATCCAACCGGGACCGGGCTTTCAACAATCTCGTTTGGACCATGGATAACTGCAGTAGTCTGTGCAATTGTTCTCCTGTTCCAGAGCCTGTTCCTAGCCCACGGCGGACTATCGGTTCTTGGAGCAAACATCGTATCCATGGGTATTGTCGGACCGTTGGCAGGATATAGCGTATACCGGTTACTCCGGGACACTTCGGTAAATATCTACGTAACGGTATTTCTCGTAACCGCTCTTGCAGATATGTTCACGTATGTAACAACCTCCCTTCAACTGGCACTCGCTTACCCGGCAGAGACGGGCGGTTTTATGAGTTCATTTATCCTGTTCATGGGAATATTTGCCGTAACGCAAATACCCCTTGCAATTGTTGAAGGAATTGTCCTTGCACTGGTGTTTAAGTATATCCTGATGCTCAAACCCGATATCCTGATCCGCCTCAAAATATTCTCAGAAGAAAAGATCAATGCGGCACGGAGTGAGTCCTGATGGCGTACAAGTATACACTCGAACTCCTGACCGGAATTGCCATTGTTGCATTCTGTGCCATGTTCCTGTACACGAGTGCGACCATGAGTGGGGCGGAATTTGCCGGTTCGGATAATGTGGGCTCAGGACTCGTCGCAAAACTTTCTGGTAATCCTGTTGAGAATTTCCAGCCTTTAATCGCTCAGTGGGAACCGCCAAGCGGGGAGATTGAAGCATGTTTGTTTGCATTGCAGGCGGCTTTTGGCGGCATTCTTGTCGGAGGGGTATTTGGTTTCTGGTTCGGTCAGGCACAGGGGAAGAATGCGGAATAAACATAGAACATGTGATTGTTAAGCGAGAGATTTCGTATAGTCGATCGCTTGCTTGATGCCCCCCATTGGCAGCAATTCGACTATACTTTTTTCATTGTATCCCGGTATGAAAATACCATGATACCGGACATTTTTTTATTCTGCGGAATCGTTCAACCTGCATCACCCGTCTTTTTGTTTCGCGCGCTTAAGGAACCACCACAACAGATCTGGCCAGAATTTCCTGCAAATCTTTTTTAAAAAAAAATCCTGTAGAACGAGCCTTATTTTAAATTCTGAACGATCAGGTACAATCAATTAAAAACCTGAACGCTCACAAACCCTCTGGCTTTTTATGGATTTTCACCATGCTTAATTTCATAAGGATTCAACAGGGAACTAACGGCAACGGCCGAAAAATCGGAGAGACAATATGCAAAACAGGATAATGATGCTTTCAGGGTTGGTAGTGCTTGCATTGCTCTGCACAACGGGAATTGCAGCAGCACAGGCAGACCCGCTGACTATCACACCGGATACTAGTGTGCCCGCAGGCTTATCCGTGCATGAAGATTCCATAGGAGCTGACAATGCACTCTATGGTCTGAAGATTGCAATGGAAGACCTTGATGAGTCATTTACGTTTAACCAGACTGAAAGACTGGAGAAAAGAATGAACCATGCAAATCTTCGCCTTGCTGAAGTACAACGGCAACTGGAAACCAACAGGACACAGTATGCCGGGCGGGCACTTAATCTGTACCAGCAGAAACTCAATCTTACAAAAAACTCGCTGGCTGATATTCCATCCAATGCAACCGGACTGTCACATGCACGGGAGATGACTGCAAAACACGAGCAGGTACTTGCCAACCTCATGCTCACTCACCCCAACAATACCGGACTTGTCAGGGCTCACAATAACAGTCTTATGCTCGGGCAGAAGTTTGAAGAAAAGAACGCAATAAGGCTTGGGCGTACAAACGGACAGGGCAACGTAACACCTCCTGGAACCTATAGAGAGGAAGTACAGGAACAGGACCGTGCGGGCAATGGAAATGGAAAGGGCAAGCTTAACCAGACTGAAGAGCAGGTTCGAAACGAGCAGCGGGAGAATGCGCAGGTAAATAAGAATACATCTTCCGGTCCGGCCATAACAACCACGCAACCTGCCAAAACGAGCCCGGCACCGACAGTGACTGGCCAGGTCCGGAATAACATGGGCGGACCAGATAACCAGGGAGAAAATAATGGGAACGGAAATGGAAATGCGGATGTTGGCGGTCAGGGAAAATCAAAGGGCAGGTAATTACGGCAATGGGAATTCTGTTGGATCACACGGCAATGCGGGTGATGACAGTAATTTATTTTTATACCCGGACATATTAGTGATACATGAAGGTGACCTGGTATGGTGGTAGCGATGTACAGTGGTATTATTGTACTGGTGCTCCTGCTGGGTTTTACCGCTGGCGTATCAGCCGCCGATCCGTCCTATTCCATCACCTACACAATCGAGGTTCATGAAGATGGTTCAGCAGTCTGGCATGTGGAGTACCGGACCCTTCTTGCAACAGAAGCCGACAGGACTGCATTTAATAACTTTTCACAAGACCTGCAATCGGTTTATCTCCCACAGTTCCAGGATTTAATGACGCGATCCGCAGCACAGGCAACAATTGCCACTGCCCGTCCCATAAAAACCAGTAGTTTTTCCGGAGATGCAGCGATTCAGACATCTCCTACAGGTACATACGGTGTAATTTTTTACTCGTGTACATGGAATGGCTTTGCCCGGCCAGGATCTGACATAAACATCGGCGATGCGTTTGTTGGCGGTCTCTATCTTGAAAAAGATAATACACTCGTTATCCGGTATCCTGACAGTTACACCGTAAAGAGCATTGAGCCATCCCCCGATCAGGTACGCAACGGGCTCATATGGTATGGCCAACGTTCATTTGGGGCCGGTGAGCCCCGGATAATCCTTGAAAAACAAACATTTCCGCTGACATGGGTTGTTCCGGGTCTTGGGATAATAATTATTGTTCTGGCAGGTTTTGGATTATTCCTTGTAGTAAGGCAACGCAAAAAAACAAATGCGCCGGAAGAACCAGTCGCAGTCCTGTCCGAGGGGGAGATCAAAACACTTGAAGAGCGCATTATCCAGCTGCTTACCGATAATGGGGGAGAACTTTACCAGTCAGAGATCGTCAGGAACCTCAGTATTCCCAAATCAACGGTGGGTGTTGCACTCAACGGTCTCCATAATCGGGGGACAATACAAAAAGTCAGGAAAGGCAGGGAAAATCTCATCCGGCTTGTATGAGGAGCGTTATTTACGAGGATGAATTTTTTATTTAAGCTTCATTGTGCTGTGCTCTCTCTTGAGCTTGAGATCTTACGGGAATTATTCCATGTGAAAAGTATGCAACCGGCAATAAGATACCCCCTTTGATCTTTGATACAATCATCAACAGGTAAAAAACCAACCGGACTCCCCTCTGGCAGGAAGGGTCGGATAACCTGACAGATAAAAAGGAACTCCACCTTGCCACCACCAATTGTTTTAATTGCCAATATACCATCACATCAGATATGAGGACCATCACATGAAACGCGTCACCATCAATGCAATCGTCGATATCGGCTGCCTGATCACATTCATCCCAACACTGATCACCGGTCTTGTGCTGTATCTTGTACTACCATCGGGAGGGGGACGGGGGAACAGCTGGGTAACCTACCTGGGTATTACCCGCCACCAATGGGTTACGATGCATAATTACTCAACCTTGGTATTTGCCGCCCTGCTCATCATCCACATGCTCCTGCACTGGAAGTTTTTCCGGCATGTTGGCAGGAATCTTAAGGTGGACGGGAAAGAACCTGACGATTGTAAAACGTGAATATTTACCCTTATTTCCCGGATTTCACTGACATTACCATGCAATCTTCATTCCTACACCAACCTCCTGCATGGGACAATAGCCTGCAAGGGCAAGTTTAGCCGGAAGCGAGGTGCAGTGGCAGGCATGCAGGGCATTGAGGTGAAGGCGGTTTAAGTATTTCCCCGTTTTTGCAAGCCGTTTTGGACCCGGTGATAAAAGGTGCAGCCCGCCGATGATATCAACAACCTTTCGTTCCCCGCAGACTTCCCTTGCGTACTCCGTTATGTTACAGATTCCCGAGTGCGAGCACCCGGTGATGATGACAAGTCCTTCTGCTGAACGGAACGCAAGAGCCGTGTCGTCAGGCAGGTTATCCGGTTCAATGGCTCCGCCTGGGGTGTGAATCATGCGTTTGGCAGTATCATCCTGCTCAAAGGAAAACCTCCGTGGGATCTCCCCAAGAAAGACAAGATCATCGGTAATCCAGACCGGTTTTTCGGACAGGCTGACCGGAAACTGCCGGCGTAACTCCTCCTCGCTGATTGCCGAGCCGTTTTCCTTCCCATCTTTTTCTTTGGGCCAGAAACAGCGGGAGTGGGCGATGATGTGTGGCACCCGGGGCTGACTCCCCTCCGGCATTGCGACAGCGAGGTACCGGGCGAGGGCGGGCAGTCCTCCGGTGTGATCGATATGACCGTGCGAAAGGACGAGGAAGTCCATGTCCCGAAGGCTGATTTTCATCTTCTCTGCATTTGTGAGGAACATCCCTGACAAGCCGGTATCAAACAGGCACTTCTTTTCAGCAGTTTCTATGAAAAACGAGAGCCCGGCCTCGGCACAGAAATTATCGTCCGTGAGCAAGGTATTGTCGATAAGGACCGTAAGGGTGAGGCGGGGCGTCATACCAAGAATATCGTTCAGGAAAAGGGATGAGCCTTTTCTTTTTTGCCATGAGAGGGTAAGCACGGGAAAAGCCCTGTTGATCCGCAAGGCTGTCAGCTTGCAATGGTTTAAATTAATTATGCGCATATGTGTAATTATAGTATGGAAAAATCCGTACCCATGGTGACATACATGCCAGAACCAACTACACAAAAAAACAACAGGAACCAGCCAGCAGTATCCACTGAACCAAACAGCACCGAACACACCTGCGCATGCGGGGAGGTCCACGAGCACCATGAAGAGGGCATAAGCCACCGGGATGAATGCACGTCCACCCAGAAATTTACCGATTCCTGCTGCTGCGGGTCCGGCGATGCCGGTAAAGAAGCACGCAACCGCTGCGGGCATGGCCCGCGCTGTCATTAAATCTCAATAAAAAACTGATGAACTGCGCGGAACGGTGAGAACGATTACCGATTATCATGCGATCCCTGATCTTCTCGAAGAGTATATGCAGGGACATGACGGGGACGGGCTCTGGGTAACGGTGCCTGAGTTCCGCACCTTTTTTGCAATGGATAAGCATGCATCGCCCGCAATATCAGGTTTTTTAAAAAAGCTGTACCAGGGTCCGTTTTTTACCTGCCCGTACCGGGTGGTAAGAATTGAAAAAATGATGGTAAACACCCCGCATACGCGGATGATCAAACGCTATTTTATCACCTTAAGACCTGAATCACGGAATATAAAAAAAATCCGTCCGGCACGTGCCCATTCATCCACGCAGCAGTAAGAACATTAATTCCTCTCAAGAGTATTATTGATCATAAGGAGACAAAAACAATGACGGACAACGGAGAAACTGAATTGCCCCTTTGCCCCCGCAGGGGAAGACCCCGTGTCCGGCGCATCATTGAAGGGACCGGGGAGTCACGTTGTTATGAACCCCGGTGCTGCCCGCATGAAGACGGAATTGTGATCTCTTTAAAACCTGAAGAGATTGAACTGATTCGTCTTATCGATCTCGAAGGACTTGAACAGGAAGAAGCGGCAGCAAAACTGGGAGTCTCCAGGAAAACTGCATGGCGCGATCTGCATGAAACCCGAAAAAAGATTGCAGATGCACTGGTAAATGGCAAGGGTATCGAGATGGCCGGATGCCGGAAAGCGGCAGAAGGCCAGTGCCCGAAGTGCCATCGCAGAAAAGGAGAGCACAGGAACGCTCACGATAAAACTCCATCTGCGTAATCTTCTCTTTTTTAATTCACTACGCTTAAATATTTACGCTCATAAGTGTAATTAATCGATTAGGATATTGAAGGATCTATGCCAGACTTTGACGGAGCCGGACCACTCAAACGCGGGCGGGTTATTGGCAGGAAATTGGGCCACTGCAAAAAAGATGAAAAGTGCTCCCCGTGCCAGAGAAAGGATGCACCTGCAGATGCGAAAGAAAACCCGGATACCACGCAACTAAATTAGAGGGATACAAATGACCACACCATTTCTTTCTGTTGAGAATCTCTGCATGGAGTTTGAAGGAAAAAAAGTCTTAAACAACATTTCCTTTGAGATCCACAAAGGTGAGATCATCGGGGTCATTGGCAGGAGCGGGGCGGGAAAGAGCGTGCTCATGCACCTGCTCAGGGGCGTTGAGCAGCCCCCGACCAGCGGTTCAGTGATCTACCACATGAGCGCCTGCAACACCTGCGATCACATGGAAGTACAGAGCCGGGCTGGCAACTGCTGCCCATCATGCGGAGGAAAACTGATCGCAACGGACGTTGATCTCTGGGGCAGCGAGACCAATGGCATGAAAGCCCGGGTGATGCACCGCACTGCAATCATGTTCCAGCGCACATTCGCCCTGTATGGCGATGACCGGGTGATCGAAAACGTGCTCCATGCGCTCGATGATATCAATTACCCGCAGGAGCATGCAATCACAAGAGCAGCAGATCTCATCGACCAGGTACGGCTCTCGCACCGGATGCTGCACATAGCCCGCGATCTCTCGGGCGGTGAGAAGCAGCGGGTAGTGCTCGCCCGGCAGCTTGCAAAGGACCCGACCATGCTCTTTGCCGATGAACCGACCGGCACGCTCGACCCTGAAACCGCCCGCATTGTACACAGCATGCTCAAAGAAGCAGCGCAGAGAAACGCAATGGGGATGATCGTCACTTCGCACTTCTCGCAGGTGATAGAGGATATGGCGAACCGTGCGATCCTCCTTGTTGATGGGAAGATCGAAAAGATCGGTGCACCAAAAACAGTGATTCGTTCGTTTGTCAAAGGCCAGCATGAGGAAGAGTGGACCGCTCCAGCAGAGTTTGGGGAGAAGATCCTGTCGGCACGGGATGTGACCAAGCGCTACATATCCGTGGATCGCGGTGTGGTAAAAGCGGTCAACGCAGTCACGTTCGATGTAGCCCAGAAAGAGATCTTTGGCATTGTCGGCAAGAGCGGGGCGGGAAAGACCACGCTGTCTGGGATCATTGCCGGAATAATCGAACCCACCAGCGGCGAGATGAACATCCGGATCGGCGACGACTGGGTAGACATGACAAAACCCGGCATAGAAGAGCGGGGCAGGGCCAAGGAGTATATCGGTCTCCTCCACCAGGAATATGATCTCTTCCCGCACCGACACGTGCTCGACAACCTGACGGATTCAATCGGACTTGAATTTCCAAAGGAGCTGGCAATGAGAAAAGCGCTCGTTACCCTTGCCATGGCCGGGTTTGAACCAGAGCGGGCAAAGGAGATCCTCAACCGGTACCCGTCAGAACTCTCCGATGGCGAACGGCACCGGGTAGCAATGGCCCAGGTACTCATAAGAGAGCCGCGCCTTGTGATCCTCGACGAGCCGACCGGCACCATGGACCCGATAACCAAACAGGACGTAAAGCACTCGATCCTGCACGCCCGCGACGAGATGGACGAGACCTTTATCGTGGTCTCGCATGACATGGACTTTGTCCGGGATGTCTGTGACCGTGTGGCACTCATGCGGGGCGGAAAAGTGATAGAGATTGGAAAGACTGCTGAAGTACTCGCCGGCATGAATGATAGTGACTGAGATCAGGCCCACTGCGGATGCAGCAGTTACCCACATTACCAAGGATGATTTTTACCATGACACACCATACACCTGCCAAAGATACGAAATGCGATGAGAACTGTTCCAGCTGCTCTTCCGGACCGGCACCCCAACCCCAGAAAGGACTCCCGCCGCGATCAAAAATTGACGTAAAGCACGTGATCCTTGTGCTCAGCGGGAAAGGCGGGGTTGGCAAGTCCACAGTCTCGGTTAACCTTGCCTCTGCACTTTCCGCCCACGGGAGGAATGTGGGACTCCTTGATCTCGATTTTCACGGCCCCAATATCCCAAAGATGCTGGGCATCGAAGGCCAGAAACCGGCCGTTTTGGAAAAGCACATCGAGCCGGTGCATGTCACCGGAACGCTTGCGGTTATGTCGATGGCGTTCCTGCTGCCGGATACAAGCACTCCGGTTGTCTGGCGCGGACCAATGAAGATGGCAGCGATCCAGCAGTTCCTTGAAGAAGTGAACTGGGGAGCGCTTGACTACCTTGTCGTGGATCTGCCCCCGGGCACCGGAGATGAAGCCTTATCGATTGCGCAACTGGCACCAAACGTGAAAGGTGCAGTCATTGTGACAACACCACAGGATGTGGCTGTGCTGGACGCTGTCAAATCGGTGAAATTCATCCAGAAATTAGAAGTTCCGGTCATTGGCATCATCGAGAACATGAGCGGGATGATCTGCCCCCACTGCGGCGATACCATTGACCTGTTTGGCAGGGGTGGCGGAAAGAAAGCAGCAGAAGATCTGAATGTCCCGTATCTCGGTGCAATCCCCCTTGACCCGGAGATGGTAAAAGCCGGAGATGAGGGACGACCATATGTCCTCCGCCATGCGGATACACCCACGTGGAAGGCTGTGGATGCTGTGATGGAAAATCTCGTGAAACTGGTCGAGTCCTGATAGGATTTTTTTTATCAATTCTGAAAAAATCGCTAAGATGTGGCAGGATGAAAAAATATTCTGATATACCTGAACTGCTTGAGCAGTACATGGTGGAAAACGGCACCGATGAACGGTGGGTCACAGTGCACGAACTCCGGCAACGGTTTGAACTAACCCGCTACCAGTACAACACAATCTCGGGGTTCCTGCGCAGGCTGGAGTTCGGGCCGTTTGGCCAGTGCCCCTATATCGTTGTCAGGATCGAGAAGGTGAAAAAGATCAAAACCTCTGATCCGCCGAAATGCCGGTATCTCGTGAAGCGGAAGGTTATGACCGTTGCCGGTCTCCCGAAAATTTTACAACATACAGGCATGCAGGCCTGTTGCAAAGCAGACTGTGGCAAACACGGGTAGGAGGCCACTCCGGGCGGGGGAAGATTTCCCGCAGGAGGAACGGGAATTAACCCCTTTTTGACACACCCATAAGATCGGTTGGGATCATCATCGCAGGAGTTGTTCCATGAAACGGGGATGGGGTGCAATCCCGCTGCCGGGATGCGAGGATCTTTTTTTCTGACGTGCCCGGTTGTCTCATAGAATGAAGCCGGAGAATTACTGATTCCTGTGAAAAAATTTCATCACATGAGTTACTGGTTTTAAGGAATTAATTATCACAATCAACATCCCATAGGAAAACTACATGAAAGAAGATACCCGGTGGAAACTCATCGCAGGGATAGGTCTGGTTACGTTATCTCTTGCACTGTTTACCGCCCACTACCTGCTCTTCCACGACTCGCATCACCTGTTCATATTCCTTGTCGGGGATATAGCTTTTATTCCGATCGAGGTGCTCATCGTCACGCTCATCATTGACCAGATGCTTGAATCCCGTGAACGGAAGCGACGGATGGAAAAAATGAATATGGTCATCGGGACCTTCTTTTCCACAATCGGGACGCCTCTTCTCGCCCAGCTGGTCCGGGTGGATTCCACGATCGACAGCGTTAAAGAGCGCCTTGTTATCGGCACTGACTGGAACAATGAAATGTTTAAGGATGTACAGGTTTGCTTAAAGGACCACACGTGCAGTATCGATATCGGGCATGTGGACAGGGATGCCCTGAAGAATTTTCTCATCAGTCACGAGGACTTTTTACTCCGGCTTGTAGAAAACCCGATGGTCTTTGAACACGAAACATTCACCGATCTCATCCTTGCCATCAACCACCTGACCGAAGAAGTAAAGGCACGGGACGATCTCTCCATACTCCCCCCATCAGACCTTGATCATCTCACAAAAGATATCCAGCGTGTCTATTCGCAGCTGATTCCTGAATGGGTCAAATACATGGAATATCTCAGGAACCATTACCCGTACCTCTTCAGCCTTGCAATGCGGAAGAACCCGTTTGACGAATCAGCATCGGTCATCGTCCGGCAGAGTCCATAATCATCCTTTTTTCTTTCGTCTTTTTCCAATTCCCGTAAACAATCGCAATCTCCTCTCCAGTGCATGTCCATTGAGGATACAGGAGATACCCTTATTCACTCCGCACGCAGAGGGTGCCTTTCCCCCGGTTTGCCACATCGCCCTTGTACACATCCGCCGTAATCTTCCACTCAGGCAGCACTCTGCGCCCGCTCTTTTCAAAGGTGGGAAGCATATCGTGCACCGTACCTAAAATTACGCACGAGCCGCTCTTCATATTCCCGCAGGGCCGGGTGGCGTCGCCTTCAATGATTAATTCGCCGCCCCGCATCTCCACACCGGGGAAATCTCCGGCACTGCCATGGATGTGCACGGTTCCGCCGGCAAGGTATTCAGCGCAGAAATCCCCGGTATTGCCAAACACCTCTACCTTGCCACCCTGCATCCCTTTCTTCTCGCCGCGGTATCCGGTTGCACAGTAATGACTGGCATTGCCCCGGCAGAGGATCGTCCCGCCCCGCATCTCCCTGCCAAGCCAGGAATCGGCATTGCCGCGGATCTCGATCGTCCCGCCGCTCATGAAGTTCCCGCAGTGCATGCCGATGTCTCCTTCGATCACGATACTGCCGGTATCCATGTACTCGCCGACACGCTTGATCCGCGAAGTATCGCCTTTGAGTATCACTTCGATGTTTTCGGGAGAGACGGCGGTTCCTTCGACAAAAATCCAGAACATCTCTGATAGCGTACGCTCCTTGTTGCCCTCATAGACGATAAGGTCAGTACCTTTTAAGAAATTGCGGGGGATGATTGCCTCTGCTTCGATCGGGAGATTCGGCTTTGCCCGTACTTTGCTCTCGAGGATCACTCTCATGTAAATACCTCTGTTTCTATGCGCCGCCCGCGGGGGAGGTACACGTCCTGCACCGGATAATTGCTCATCCTCACCGTGTAGAACTGCTCAAATCTCTTAATGAACTCCGGATCATTTTCCATTTTGAGATCCTCAGGCACCTTCGCATCGACCCAGAAGGTGGCATTTGCACCGTCAACAATGATCTCCCCCTCCCGCGAAACCACGCGTCCCCGCTTGATCGTGTACCGGGTCTTCTGGAACCCTTCAACCACTTTCCGGTATTCCCGGGCCGGGTCAACGGAATCGGTCCGGATCGGGTAGATGGCAATGTCGGCTTCCGCACCGATCCCGAGATGGCCTTTACCCTGGTTAACGATGCCTAATGCCTTTGCCTGACCAGCCCGGGTCATGACGGCGATATCGTGCCAGTCCAACTCCCGTTCAAGCGCAAAGAGCGAGGTTCTCTGCTCAACACCGGTTGCCAGCGTGGCGCATTCTTCATCCCTATAGCGTTTGCTCATCAGGAGACCGATGATCTCAGGATATTTCACAAACGGTGCACCATTGGGGTTGTCGGTCTCAAGCAGGCACTGGTACGGATTTTTCGTGAGAAGTGCCAGTTCAAGACCGATCGCCCACATGATACAGTTCACGGCACTCTTCTTCGAGTACGTTACCGGGATGATACCGGATCCGGTCTCCAGCTCCACATCGTGGTTGCTCCACTTGTTGTGGTGGAGGCAGTGGAGGTTAAACTCCATAGGCCCGTCAGCAGTCATGGTCATGGTCCGGCCAAACATGATCTGGCCCATGTCCATGACAATCTGGGGTTTAATGTTGACCGAACGGGTGATCTCTTCTGCCTTGGAACTGATGTTCTTCCACGTCCCGCCGCCGTACGCATGGAACTGCACATGGGTGGCGTACAGGGTCTGGCGTGCCGGATTTAAGTCAGGCACAATGTCGAATGTTTCGAGTGTTGTCTGGTAGTTGCCGGGCTTTCCCAAGTTGTTACAGTGCAGGTGAACCGAATGAGGAAGTTTGAGCAGTTCGTTTGCCCGGATCATCGTAGTGATGATCTCAGCGGGCGTTACTGCAAAATGCGGAACCATCTCATGGATGCCGGTCAAGTCCTCGCCAAATCCCCACGCTTCGGTGCCGCCGGGGTTGGTCAGTTTGATACCGTATCCCCGTGCTGCTTTTAACGTCCATGCAACTACTGCTGCCGTCTTCCGAATGTCCTTTTCCCGCACTGCATCCATGACTGCCCAGTTGCCGTCAAAGAGGGTGTTTGCCATCATGTCCTGGTGGGGAGTTGCTGTGAACTCCTCGTGGGTATGGCGGGCTTCTAATGGAGCCATCGCCCCTTCGAGCAGGGTCGTGTATCCCATGGCACTGTACCGGTAGCTGTTGCCAAACGTTGTCGGGACATAGTAGCCGCTCGTGACATGCATCTTCCCTTTGCGTTTTGTCCGTCCCGCCCGCATGTCCTCCGGGCTCATGTACCGCCCGAAGTTAACCTTGGTACCGCTGACATGGGTGTGCGAGTCGATGCCGCCGGGCAGCGTGAGACAACGCTGGGCATCGATCACATCTGCCCGGTCCGAGACTGACTCCACGATCCTCCCGTCACGGATCGCGATATCCATAATCTCGCCGTTGATGCCCCGGATCGGGTCAATGACGCAGGCATTTTTTACCCATAACTCGGTCATGGCCCCTTCCCCCCGTTCAGGTGATCATAGATCTTTTTTAAGATCTCCGCATCATCCATGTACCCGCGGTCAATCACTTTTTTCAAACGTATGGGTACCCCATCCATCCGGTACGCAGTCCCTGCTGCATCGATACCCGCAGCAGTGCAGGGGATATGGATGCGGGATAACGCAGTAGTAGCATTCACGTGCGGATCGATAATCACGGTCGGGATCTTTGCGAGGTGGGCTGCAGCATCCCGGGGGAAGTTTGCCCCCGGGTCACTTGCCACGATGAGAGCGGCGTCGCATTCGCCCCTGCGCAAAATGTCAACAGCAGTCGTCTCCCCGGGATTGTAAAACGCAATGCCCCGGGCAAAATCAACGGCAAAGGGATAGCCGGTCATCCACGTGAAGACTTCATTGGAGCCATAGACATTCCCATGCCCCCGCAGCGGGGAGATCACAAATTTCGTGTGCCGGTTGAGTTCATCAGTGAGCTCGATTGCATTTCTTATGTTCTTGTATTTTCCCCGGCTCATAGTAAGACCCAGTCCAAAGAAGATCGCCCCGAACTTTGCGGTTTTGCAGATCTCAACGATCCGGATCAGCTGCTCTTTAGAAACACCGGCGATTTTGGCGGGGATGACTGATGTTTTTCCACGGACAATTGCCCGAAGGGCGGAGAGCACTGCGTAATCCCCACCGTGTTCGATCTGCACGAATTCGTCAGCGATACCGGCAGTGTCTGTCCTGCGGGTATCGACAACGATCACCGTGCGCTCCAGCTGGGCATTTGGGACAAAGAAACCGGTAGCATACGTGGTATACCGGCTCATGTGGCGGGGATGTGCCTCAACCGGGTTGCATCCCCAGTAGATGATCACATCCGCCCGGTTCTTTACCTGCCCGAGCGTACAGCCGGGATGGCCAACTTCCTGGATGGCAAGGATGGACGGGCCGTGGCAGACGGTGCTTGTATTGTCTATAACAGCTCCAATGAGTTCGGCAATATGCACGCCAATGCTCTGTGCCTCGACATGCGTGCTGCTCCACCCATAGAGAAGCGGCCGGTCTGCACCCTGTAAGATCTCTGCTGTTTCTTTTATAGCCTCGGTATAGGAGATATCTTCCCAGCCGGTTTCCGTGCGCCGTATCGGGGCCGGGAGCCGGACATCGTTCATGAACGTTGACTCTGCAAGAGCGCAGCCGTTTTGCACTTTTACAATCTTTCCCTCTTCAGTCTCGAGTTCGAGATCATCGCAAAGGCAGCCGCAGAAGGGGCAGACCACATCATGTTCGATCATAGTGTAACCCCCCGAGAGCTTCCATGAGTTCCCCAACACTCTTTAACGGTTCTTTGGTGGGCTCAACATCTGCGGACTGGCTCTTAAAGTCCGGCATCCCGGTGCCATGGGTCTCAGAAGAGATGACGTGGTTGGCATACGGGCCGATCGCAACAAAGATTTCATCGCGTGCCACTCCCTCAGCGGGACGGGCAGTAAGAACGATATGGCCGGCAGGCGTAGTGACCCGGATGCGGTCCCCATCCTCGATTCCCAACATCATCATGTCTACGGGATTCAGGAAACCAGCCGATGCCACGCTACGATAGGCATCTGATCCCTTGTGCTCGACATAAGCCCCCTGCGGAACCGTGCGGCCGGTGTTAAGAATGCACTTCACTTAAAATCCCTCCTGCACGGGCTGCTGGTATCCTTCGAGGATCCGGGCAATCCGGATGGCACCGTTCGGGCAACTGACTTCGCAGGTCTTGCAACCCGTGCATTTGTCCTCGTGGATCACCACAATATCGCCTTCCTGCACCCGCATGATCACGTCATCATTCGAGGAATGCCCGCCTGCCCCCATCTGGGCATCGGCCTGCTTGTTGACCGGACACGCAGTACAGCAGTTCCCACAACCGGTGCAGAGTTCCGTATCAATCGCTATCCGGAACGAGAAGAGCAGCGACGTACCTTCGCGTTCCATGGTCTCACGGATCCTTCCGCTTTTTAACACCCCGTTCGGACACGCTTCCACGCAGAGCCCACAGCGGATGCAGTGTCCTTTGTGGATCTTCGGTATCCAGCCATCGCCGGCATGCACCACCTCAATTGCACCGGGCGCAGGACAGGCCATCATGCAGAAGAGGGCATGCGTGCAGGTCTTTCCCGTAGGTTCCGGAAATCCCCGGAAATGCGTGGGGGTGACGAGTGGAGCGGTCTTTGCAAAGAGGAATTTCTTAATCCACTCAACGCGGGCAAACTCTCTTAAGTACCAGACCAGCGACGAACTCATATTACCGCTCCGTGCAGGCAACACAAGGGTCTGCTGACACAAACGTTGAGGTGACATCGGCAATCGAATCCGACCCGATGATCATCTCGTGGCAGCACGCCTCGATGTTCATGATAGACGGGGTCTGGATCTGGATCTCCACGATCCGCCCGAACTCATCGCTCCTGATAAAGTATGTCAGCTCTCCCCGTGGGGCTTCGCCGCTGTACCGTATCTCTCCTGCTTTGCAGACGCCACCGCCCCGAACAATACCTTTTGGGAGTTCCTTTAAGCATTTCCGGATAATCCCGATACTCTGGAAGAGCTCATCGAACCGCAGCATCACCCGGGCAAAGTTATCGCAATCAGGCCGGGTGATCGGGAGAAAACCGAGTTTCTGGTACGTTGGATGGTTCGTACGGCAGTCCACCGCAATCCCGCTTGCCCGGGCAGTCGGACCGACCACATGGGCCCGCTCTGCTGCCGCAAGCGTGAGAATCCCGACCCCCCGGCTTCGCAGGGCGATCATCGGGCCGCCTTCAAACATCCCGGCATACCGGCGCAGGTCCGCTTCCATCCGGTCGAGCGTTGTCAGCAAAGCTTCTGCTTCCTTTTTGGGGATATCGCACCGGACGCCACCGGGGATGATGTAAGCGCAGGTGACCCGGGCACCGGTCAGGCGCTCGAGTTCATCCATCACCTGCTCACGTAAGTCGAGCAGGTACATGCCAAGGGTTTCGTGCTCGATGGTATAGCAGTACGAGAAGTTGGCGAGCATGTGGCTCTGCATACGGTCCAGTTCGTTTGCGATCACCCGGAGATACGCGGCGCGTGGCGGAACGGAGATATCGCTGATCTGTTCCATTGCCTCGATAAAGACCATGTTGTGGATCACCGAGCAGATCCCGCAGACGCGTTCTGCAAGGAACATCACTTCCTGCCACGGACGCCCCTTCATGATCCGCTCGATCCCTTTTTTCATGTACCCGAGTTCGACTTCGGCGCCGGTAATGCGTTCTCCTTTCGCCTCGCACTTGAGCCGGATGGGTTCTTTAAAGCAGGGATGAATGGGCCCCAGCGGGATGTTCACATCCACGATCCGCTTCATGGGTGCTCCTCCTCCCAGTCTGAAAAGACCGTATCACGGACCGAGAGAATTGCCTGCAGGATCTCGGTGGGACGGGGCGGGCATCCCGGGACTTCAGCGGCGATCGGGATGTGCTTTTTTACCGGTGGATCGACAAATGAACCTTTGCGATCGAAAAGACACCCGGAGATCGGGCAGTTGCCGATGGTGATCGCGGCCTTAGGTGAGGGGATCTTATCCCAGACCATGGCAAGTTTCTCTTCCCATCCGGGGGTATAGGCACCGATCACGAGCAGGACATCGGCTTCCCTTGGGTTGTTGTGGACAAAGATGCCGTACTGTTCGATATCATAGCGGGGGGCTAAACAGGCAAGCACCTCGATGTCGCAGCCATTGCAGGAACCGACATCCACGTAGGCCACATGGATCGAGCGTGAACGCACCTTGTTTTTTATCCACTGGAGAATGTTCATAGTTTCAATGCCTCTCTTACTTGTGTCCTGCCATAAGCAACCGCGTCATCCACAGGAGTACCTGCATGTACCCGTGTATTCACTTCGTTAACAATTGCATCCATTGCTGCACCGGACAGTATCCTGAGATAAATCGTATATTTCTCCCGTCCCAGGGCTCGTGCAATGGCATCGCCCAGATCGGCATGATCGTCCGCCATCTCAGCCCGGGCGGGGAGGTTTTCCAACTGAATCATGTCGAGGTGTTCGATCAAGTATCTTCGCAACTCCTGTACAGGAATATCGAGCTCCCGTGCAATCTTCCGCACGAGGCTGTCGTGCCGCATTGCAACGAGGATCCGGTATTTCTGGGTGATGAGGTCCTGCTCGAAGAGGTACGTGGTCATAGCAGTCCCCCGTATTTGAGCGCTCCGTAGACCAAGAACAGGAGCACGGCTGCCCAGAGTGAAACGATCTCTGCGGTGTGGAGCCGTTGCTCATCTTTTATGAGATAGTACGCTGTCGCAATGGCAAGCACAACTGCAACAATAACGCCTTCAGCCCAGATCGAGGGTCGGTCAATAATCTGGGCGATGGTGATGAGGATGTACAATACACCTCCAAAGAGGATCGCTTCACGGATCATGGGTGCACCACCAGCAGAACTATTGCTGCATACACAAGCATCAGGGCAGTTACCAGCATCTGGATGGTCACGGAATCAAAAGGCGACATCATCGGGGTGAGTGCACAGGCAAAGGCAAGAATCACAATCAGCAGGATCATACCAACCAGAAGCCAGGGCAGGGAGAGCGGCCCGATGAATACCGCAAGGAAGACAGCGAGCAGGACAAAAGTCTTCAGACCGTTACAGATCTCAAGGCCGGCACGCCAGATGCCGAAGTGCTCGGTCTTGTACCCGCTCACCAGCTCCTTTGCCTCCACAATAGAGAAGGGACCAAAGGGCATCTTTGAGAGGATCACAAGGAACATCGCACAGGCAGCCGGAAATGCAATGATGAGCAGCGGGCCGTGTACCTGCTGGTACTGCATAATCGCAGAGAGGTCCAGCGAGTGCGTGTAGACCGCGATCACGGCAACGCTGACAAAGAGCGGGATCTCTGATGCTGCCGAGATGACCGACCGCACACCGCCATACTTCCCATACGGCGATCCGGATGAGAGCCCAAACCCATGCTCAACGATCTTGTGGAGCATGTAGATCCCTAAAATAACCAAAATGCTCCCCCCGCTGACAAGTATGTAAAAGGCAGCCGTCCAGATACCGATTGCGATCAGGACAACGCCGACAAACAGGACCGGGGTTGCCGTTTTCGGGATCCATGTGGTCTTGAACGAGAACTTGAGCATGTGCAGGATCTCCTGCCAGATGGGCGGGCCGGGCCTCCGCTGGATCCGGGCAATGATCTTCCGGTGGATACCTAAAAGGAGCAGGCCAAAGAAGGTGGCAAGGATGAGTTCTGCAATCATATCAGTACCCGATGAACGGGATGTCACCTCCAAACTCTCCTGCCATCCAGCAGAAGAAGAGTGAAAGAACCGTGACCGGGAATGCCACGATCAGCAGGGCTGCACAGACGGGGAGCGGAATAATTCCCATAAAGAACAGGACGGATGCAACTACGCAGACTGCCGCACCCGCCCAGAAGATTCGCACAACCGTTGTTCGTTTCATCTCGATCACCCCAGCATAACGATCTCAACTACCCGCAGGAATAACAGCAGCGAAGAGAGCGAGCACATGATCACATACGGGGCACCGGGCGCACGGAACATCTCGGCCTTTGCTGCATAGAAAGGGGCCATACCTTCACCGATCACCCCGAGCATGAGCATTCCCTTTGCTATCAGCGGAACGGCCGGAAGCGTACCTTTCATCAGCTCGATCATCGAGAGCGAGCCGGTTACCGCTGCATAGATGGCTGCACCTGCAAATAGCGGAACGGTCGCTGCAAGGGCCACCAGCCCGTACTGGTACGCCGCATCCTGCACATGCAGGCTCTTTACCGCAGCAACGATACCGACATTGGTGATTCCGACCATGGCAGTAAAGAGGGTGAAGTTAAAGATATCCCCGGTCACCATCGCGCCCATGGTGGCAAGACCGCAGGCAATTGCCATGAAGCGCCGGAACCGCATCTCAGAGACGCTGATCTCTTTTGTACGGTAGGCATCGCCCCCAAAGGCGATATCCACCTGCTTTTCCGGGCGGCTGATGAGGACGAGCACGGTAAAGGTGAGGGCAAGCAGGAAGAGGGTGATCGTGTAAGGCGTGAAGTACACGAGTTCGTCACCAAACTCCAGCACATAAAGGGGCACTCCTCCGATAAGATTAATCACGGTGCTCCCCCCACATGGTCCCGACAAGGGACATCTTCGCGGTCACTTTCAGGAGGATGCCGATCGCAGCGCCCATAAGGGCGATAAACCAGTACTGCGGGAGGAACATAAAGACAAAGAACGCAAAGATCCAGAGCGCCCACGAGATGCCGCTTGCCATCTCGAGCAGGTTTATGTCCTCCCTATACATGCGGGAGATGAAGAGGAAGATAAGGCCGAGTCCTGCCACCCCGCCCCCGGTGAAACCCGAGAGTATGATGCCATACGCGATAAGGAAGATCGAGATGATGAGCGGTGCGTCACCCTTTGCGATCACTTCGATGTTTAGACCCCGAACCGGCCGCTCGCAGATCCCCTCCTTGGTGCAATAGATCTGGGAAAGGGCCAGAAGTTCGGCTATTCCTACCGTCAGGCCCGGGAGGATCAGGGCTTCTGCCAGATCGGTGCCGAGCAGCGCGATTATCCCGATCGCCACGATCTCAACCAGATCGAGGAGGAGGAGCTTATGAAGGTCATCGCGCTCCCGTGCAAGGGCATAGAATGCAATGACACCGGCAACCAGCACAACAAGTATCCCGTAACTGTATTGTCCCCACATGGTCAGCCCTTCCTGTAGATATACGAGGCAATGGCAAACGCGATGAAGAGGATCGTGGCCTCGACAACGGTGTCCAGTCCCCGGGTGTTGTACAGGATTTCATCAATGATTCCTCCCGGGTGAGAGACGATGGTTGTGCCGAGGTGCAGGGTCACCTGCGACAGGAACAGGGAAAACGGTGTCAGGTAGGATGTCACGAGACCTGCGGTCGGGGAGTTCTCCGGGTATTGGGAGACAATAGTCACCTGCGTAAATGGCGGTCCCCCGCGATCGTACGGGTCGAGCGAGCTGTTCCGGTCAAAAGTCTTGGGATAGAGCTGCTTCTCGCTATACGGGAGCGGGAGGAGCAGGATGCCGGCAATAAACAGGAGCAGGCAGGCCCCCGCAAAAAGGCGGGTGAGATTATCATAATTGCACAGGATATGCGAGATCCTGCGTATGATCATGCTGCCGCCTCCTTCTTCTGGATGACCCGGACATAGATGAATGTCGAGAGCACGGATATTGCCCCAAACGTAAGCAGGGCGAGCGCTTCGTTGTACGAGAGCATGAGGAGGAGCAGGCCAAAGGCCGGGATTTCGAGGTTGATAAGCCGGGTCAGGTAATTTTTTGGCTGGGGAAACGCAACTGCAATTGTGCCGGCCACTAAAACGACAAGGCCAAGGATAAATTCCGGGGCATAACCGGCGATCATGATGACGCCCTCTTCTGGCAGGCCATCAGGATGAAGACAGTTGAGAGTGGGGCGATCAGTGCCAGTGCTATTGCCACGTCAAGTAATCCCCTATCGACAATGAACGGGAAGATCCCGGAGATCAGGATCGAGAGCGAGATCAGCTTGTCAAACGGATCAAGGTTGACAATTGCTGAGATCATACCAATGAGGATGAGAATGGCTGAAGCAGCCATGATGATCTCATCCATTGCGCTTCATCCCCCCGGACCAGGTACTGGCGATCGCGTTGGACTCAAACGTAGACCCGACAAAGAACGCTGCTGCTGCAAGGATGGTGAGCGGATGCGGGAGGAGCAGCGCAATAATCGCAGTTACGGCAAACGAGATGACATTGAGAAATGGCAGCTTGCGCATGGTATTGCGCTCGGTAATGATCCGCAGGGCTGCATACACCGCGATTATGGCGCAGAGGTATATCGCGATCATGGATGATCTCCCAGCAGCCGGTTCCTGAGATCCCAGAGCCGGGCAATCAGCCGGCTGGAATGCACATGGGAGATGCCCTGTATGGTGAGGATCGCAATCACCATGCCGGCAATGAAGTCCGAAGCGGCAAACCCTACCTGGGTCATGCCGTAGACAAGGAATGTCGCGGTGATCGCGCCAGTTGTGCCCGCGTAGCCGGGATCGTAACAGATGCGGTTTCCGATATACACGAGCAGGGCAGCAAAAAGACCCCCGGGGAGTCCCGCACAGTAGACCCCGCAGGCAGCAAGGAGCGTGCCTGCTGAAGCATCGGGAGATGATACGATGTTTCCCAGCATGAAGCCGCCGTGCAGGTTCCCGCCGCCCTTTTCCACTTCCTCTGCAATCGCAGTTGCCCCGCAAACGCCCCCGCTGCCGGGTAACTTAAAAAATACATCAATAGCTACAAAATTGATCCAGCACAGCGCTGCGGCAATCAGGATACGGGCGGGCTCATCGAGCATGGTACAACCCGGAAAAAATCATCTTCTGACCGAATCATCGGCGGGATACTGGATAAAGGTTGTGATGTTGACGGGGTTTGGTTTTACGTTTTATTGCCCTCATCCACCATAACGTTTCAGGATGCACTCAATGGTTTTTACATCCCTTTATAAGATTCCGTTTCTGGATGACCTGTGCAGCAGGAATAAAACCTGAATGGGACTCCATTGAGCACGTCCGGGCAGCTGTATCCACAACCGCAACGGGGGTTCATATTAGCTCCGTGTTTCCCTTCTGATTCAGGAAAGAAAAATTTACCAGAGATATTCCCGCCCGGTATCAGTCAGTGAATAGATGATCCAGTTCCCGTGATACTCTCCTTTGATAAGCCCACCCTCTTTTAAGATATTGAGGTGGCAGGATAGCTTCGAGCCGGACAGGCATGTGAAGCGGTTGGAAGTGTAAACCAGAACAACGGGTAGATGAGAAGATGTTAAAAAAACAGTGATCCGATCTCCCGAAAAATGTGTCCGGGCTACCGGAGCGGTCAAGAGAGTGCCGGAATTTGGGTACAGATATTTTCGCTCATTAGTGCTGACTGTTTAAAAAAAAATCTGCGGAATAAAAAATTATTTATTTGAGACAATCCTGTGTGCCTTCGGGTCGACACGGTATGACATGGGCCGGTCGAGCAGGTCGAGTGAATTGATCTTCATGTTGAGGAGTTCGTAGAAATTGTATGATTCGTATTTGTTTGTGCCATTCTCTTCATATGAGATAAGAATGCTATCGCCCATCTTCTTGCTGGCTTTGATATCGTACATACTATGCGATGGGAATGAGAAGTAATGAAGGTTCCGACCGTTACAAAAACGACACGCTCCTCTTTCACATCAAGGATAGCATTTTGTACGATCCTGAAATTATAAAAGGACAGGTAATTATTCTGCTCTCTTTAACAAAAGGAACATCGAAATACAGAGCCATCCAATCCACACACAAGAATGGGGTAGGACATGCAAGCTGATCTCAAAGCGGCAATTCATCTGAGTATTCCTTTTTACCGGCAGCACTATGACTTCACATGCGGTCCGGCCTGCCTGATGATGGCCATGAAATATCTGGAGCCCGGTGTGCGGCCGGGAAAGGATCTGGAGATCGATCTCTGGAGGGAGGCAAACCTCGTCGCGGTCTGCGGCACCAGCAGATATGGCCTCGCGTTTTCAGCAACAACCCGGGGTTTTTCTGCACGCGTTACCAGCAGCACGGGAGGGATCGATTTTGCAGAAAAGTTTGTGCCATCTCTTGACGATCCGGCCATGTTGTTACTCAGGGAACAGTTCTCAGAGCGAAGAGCGCGATGCAAAAAACTGCACGTCCGGGAAAGAAAGACAACGATCACCGGAAAGACCCTCCGTGAAGCTCTTTTTTCAAATCACGTACCGCTGATCGTGACCAGTTCATGGTTCTGTGACGGGGAAGACTGTCCTCACTGGGTCGTTGTGACCGGCATCGATGAAAAATTCCTCTCCTTTTACAATCCTTCCGATGTGAGACAGAAAAAGAGAAGAATCGGGCTGCCCGACCTTTCAGAGTTTGTCGGGTATCATGGCGATCAATCCATGGTCGAGGTCTGGAAGCAATAATTTCCAGCTCATATGGGCTGAACCATGAATATATTCATGTTTACCATAGCCCGGCCCCGTAAATGATAACAATGTAGTAAATCCCGACCACAATAAAAACCGCAGCAACCGCTCTTCGTATCCAGATTTCAGCTGCACCGATTTTCTTAATAGTCCCCTTGCATTTCCCTATCCCCTGTGCAAGCAGGAACGAGATCACTATGACCGGTAACCCGGTTGCAAAGGCAAACACAGCCGGAATGAATACCGGGTCACCGGCACCAATCGCAAGCGGGATCAGCATGGCAAAGAAGAGCACAGCGGAAAACGGGCAGAAACTCAGCGCAAAGATCACACCGAGCAGGAACGCTCCCAGGTATCCCTTTTCCGCCAGCCGTGCCGAAATGCCGGACGTGAACCCGGAGAACCAGTCCCCCCCGGGCAGCCGGTCGAAATGCACAATGTCGAGAAGATAGATACCGCACAGGATGAGAAAAGGTCCGAGCAGCCTTTCTCCGTAATGCTGGAGTCCAAGGGCAATGATCTGGATATTCATACCGAAGAACACGATGATTGAGGCGACCGCGATATAGGCTGCCATCCGGCCGAGCGTGTACACAAACCCGGTGAGAAGCGTGTGCCGGCTGCTGTCAATCCTTTTCGAGATATACGCAATCGCGGTAATATTGGTGGCAAGCGGGCAGGGACTGATCGCCGTCATCAGCCCGATGAAGAAAGCGGCAACGATTGGGACCGGGCTTTCCCCCATAGTCCCTAGAAAATTCAGAAGATCCATATCAGGAAAGATCCCCGTTCAAACGTTTTGAGATAAGATGCGTGAGATAGAAATTATAGGCATCTTTGTTGCCGGTCAGGGACCACACCCGGATATCCTCTTTCTGATGGAACCCGTTCGCATCGTAAACCCCTATCCAGAGCGATGACCCGGTAACGCCGTATTTTGTTGCAAGGGCAACGTTCTGAGGAAGATCGTAGTTGATATGGGCAAATACAACCCGTCCCGATGCAAGTTCTGGTTTGAAATTTTCATTCACCGTCTTTTCCGCGAGTTTGCCAACTGCAATGCAGGACGTGCACTGATTGTTTCCGTGGAAATGGAAAACCTCGACCTTTTCAATGGGAGCGCCGGCGCTGGTCATTGACGGTTGAACAGCGGCCGCTGTACCGGATTGGGAGGAGACCCCGGTGCAGCCTGTAACTGCAAGAAACAGGATTAGGAGACCAGTCACTACCAGAGAATGTAAAAGGTTCATTCCAGCCATTTCATTTTCCCTACGTTCCCGCGTACTCTGTGCATTGCAGCAGCCGGCGTCCGCGTTCCGTAACAGAGTAGATGATCCAGTTGCCGTTATACTCTCCTTCGATCAGGCCGTTCGTTTTTAGAATACTAAGGTGGTACGAGAGTTTCGAGCCGGAGAGCCGCATGAAGCGGTTGATGACACAGACGCAAAGCGGCTGGTCCCTGATGATATAGAGGATAGATAGCCGTATCGGGTCGGAGAGCGCCTGGTAGACTTTACTCTTCACTTCCAGTTTTGTCTTTTGGGGGATACGCCCCGCAAGTGCATCCAGTCCGCCCATGGCATCGAGTTCCGCCTGGATAGATTCCGGCAGTTCTGTTCCCGGGTCACCGTCTTGTTCCGGCGTCCCGCAACAGCATTCGGTTTTCTTTTGCATTTCAAATTAATCTGAAATGGCAAGGTATATAATCTTGCCCTGTTTACATTAATTCAACAAAAATTGAAATGGAATGAGAACCATGGAAACACAGAAATCATCCTGCAGCTGCGGAGCAGAGGGTAAAAACCGGATCATCTACTCCTGCTCCGGTATCGGGTCGAATGTCGGACAACTCGCCAACGCGGCCGCGTGCCGGCTGGCAAGCGAAGGGTATGGCGGGGGCTCGTGTCTCGCTGGTGTCGGCGGGGGTATTGAAAAACTGGTTGGCATGGGAAAAACAGCTGATGAGCGGATCGTTATTGATGGCTGCCCGGTCGCCTGCACAAAGAAGATCATGGACGACAAAGGCCTGTTGATTGACCACTATGTCCTGATTACCGATCTCGGCATCACAAAAACACCCGGACCTGCGTACGCAGAGAGCGATGTGCAGACCATTGTCAACGCTGTGAAGAAAGCATAAGCGGAGGAACCATGTGCTGCACAAGTAACCAGAGCAAAAACCGGCACGGGGCGGTTTTTGCAAACTGGCAGACTGTTCCAACCAAATCCCTGCCCTGGAATCCGCACCCAAAGTTTGCCGGGGTCTTTCTCCGGCACCTGGTGACAGGAAAAGAAACCGGGGGGCGTATGAGCCTGCATCACGTACGAATTGATCCCGGCTGCGTCATTGGTGATCACACGCATGTCGATCAGGTGGAGATCCATGATGTGCTGACAGGTGCCGGGGCCTGCACGCTTGCCGGAACAAAGATTCCCTACACTCCCGGTGTTGTCGGGGTTATGCCTTCGGATCAGGTGCACCGCGTCGAGGCCGGAGACAAAGGGTTGCTCCTGCTGGCAACATTCTCACCCCCATTAGTGTGAGGTACTTCGATGACAGATCCAATAATCGGCTCACTCCTGATGGGATGGGATACCCTGTTTGGGTACCTCTCACAGCATGTCGTGACCTGCCTGATCCCGGCGTTCTTTATTGCCGGGGCCATTGCATCGTTTATCAAGAAAGATGCAATCCTGAAATATTTCAGCCCGGAAACCAGGAAGAGCACCTCCTATGGGATTGCATCGGTATCGGGGGCCGTGCTTGCAGTATGCAGCTGCACCATCCTCCCGATGTTTGCCAGCATCCTCAAAAAGGGCAGTGGGCTTGGACCGGCGATCACGTTCCTGTACGCAGGCCCGGCGATCAATATCCTTGCCATCGTGTACACAGCTCAGGTGCTCGGCCTCGATCTCGGCATCGCCCGGGCGGTAGCAGCAATTGTGCTGTCAATCGTAATCGGGCTTATCATGATGAGTCTCTTTCCGGCACATGATGAGGAGACCACTAAGACCCATGCCGCTGCCCGCAGGGCCGTGATGGCAAAAGAGGATACCCGGCCGAAATGGGTGATCCCGGCGTTCTTTGTCTTTCTGGTTGCGATCCTCCTGATCGGCACATCGGCGCTGGATGTTTTTTACCGGCTCCTGATCGTGTACTTCCTCTCGATGGCAGTCGCGTTCCTCCTGATCTACTACTTTACCCGGGACGAGATAACCGACTGGGGACTTGAGATATGGGACCTGGCCAGGAAGATCTTCCCCATCCTTGTCATCGGCACGTTCGCGCTCGGGGTGCTTGCCTTCTTCCTCCCCCCTGAAACATTCAAGCCGTACTTTGGTGACAATTCGTTACAAGCGAACTTCCTTGCAGCACTTGTGGGTGCAATTCTCTACATGCCAACCCTGCTTGAAGTGCCGGTCATCGGGACAACGCTGGGGTATCTTTCGGGATCCATGGCAAAGGGCCCCGCCCTCGCCCTGCTCCTCACGGGTCCGAGTGTCAGCCTGCCGAGCCTTCTGGTCATCTACCGGATAATAGGGGCGAAGAAGACGCTGGTGTATGCGGGCCTTGTGATCGTGTTCTCAACGATGGCAGGATTCATCTTTGGGAACATGGGGTGGTGATTTTGGCAGATGACAAAACCTGCTGTGCGTCAGAAGCGCTCCGGCGCATCCGGCAAATTCCGATCAACGGGATCATGACCGGCATCACGATGCCTGACGAGAGTATCACAGATGTGAAGGAACAGAACCTGGGAAATGATTCTGCTATTCAGCGAGGCGCTGATAAAGAAGATCCGGGTATACAACTATGTTCCCCCGGGCGTTGCGGAAGCATACACCCGTTCGATCATGGAAGAACACCGCAGAAGCATCGCAAATGACTAATACAAAAAAAATTGAAATCACATCTTGAGAGAGACCATGACAAAGATTGAAATACTCGGAACCGGCTGCGCAAAGTGCAAGCGGCTGTTTGACAACGTGCAGGCTGCGGTAAAGGAACTCGGCATTGCCGCAGAGGTAGTAAAGGTAGAAGACCTGGATGCGATCGTTGAAGCAGGGGTCATGCTCACCCCCGCCCTCCTCATCAACGGAGAAGTTGTTGCAGAAGGCCGGGTAGCTGACGTAAATGAGATCAAAAACTTGTTAAAGGAGTGAAAAAAATGGCAGAAACACCATCATGTTCATGCGGACAGAACGAGAAGAAACGAATCATATTCCCCTGCTCAGGGGTTGCAAATGTCGGGCAGATCACAAACCTTGCCTCGATCCAGCTTGCTGAAGAGGGCTACGGTTCGCCGTCCTGCGTAGCGCTCCTTGCAACCGGAGCCGAAGTCCTTGTTTCCGGAACAAAAGTGGCAGACGAGGTGCTCGTCCTTGACGGGTGCCCGCTCATCTGCGCAAAGAAGATCGCTGACGAGAAAGGCGTCGTTGTTGCCCAGCACATCGTTGTCACGGAACTCGGGATAGCCAAGGGCCCTTCAAAGAAATATTCATCGGACGATGTCGAGAAGGTGGTCTCTGCCTGCTGGAAGGGAGAGGGAAAGACGGGTGACGGTGCGAAGGGAAATAAGAACGGCTGCGGATGCGGGTGCAACGGGACCTGCTGATACATGAAAGGGGCGAACGGAAATGACTGCTGATGAGGACATCCAGACATGGGCTGAAGGGTATGCCCGGGAGAACAGCTGGGTGCTGAACCCGGACAAAAACACACTCGATACCGTAATCCGTGGGCTGGCACGCAACGAGCAGAAGTTCGGGGAGCGATACTGCCCATGCCGGCTCCGGTCTAAGGATTTGGAAAAGGACCGTGCGATCATCTGCCCGTGTATCTACCACCACGACGAGATCGAAAAAGACGGGAACTGCCACTGCCAGCTCTACTACAGGAAGGATGCAGCCGGGCCGGTGATGAAGGAACGAAAATGACGTACGCGCTGGTCACCTGCTCTGGTATCTCTAATACCGGCAAACTGACGACACAGGCAGCCCTCATGTTGATGCAGCGCAGGCCGGAACAATATGTCTGGATGCATGCCAAGCAGTCCACCGCAACGCTCGAAGCAGAGATCGGGGATGCAGACGAAGTGATCGTGATCGATGGGTGCTGGGATTGTTGCGCAAAGAAAAAACTCTCCTCATCCCGCATCGCACCCGATCACCACATTATCGCGACAGAACTCGGCATTGAGAAGAAGGGGATGGGCGAAGTGCAGTACGATGAGATCGAAAAAGTTGTCTGTGCTATCATGAACAACGGGAGTCATAAGGAATCTGACAACAGATCAGTTCCGGGAAGCAAAATATGACAAAATCTGATGAAGCCATGAAAATTTTTTCAACCGGGATCACCTGTTCGGCGTCGGTCTTTTCGGTATTTGCCAGAGATCTGAACCTTGAGGAAAAGATGGCACGGAAGATTGCGTGCGGCTTTGGTGCGGGAATTTCCCGGACCGGGAATATCTGTGGCGCGGTATCCGGCGCAATCATGGTGATCGGCCTGAAGTACGGCAAGGAAGTACCGGGTGATGACGGGGGTGCGACCGAGAAGACCCGGGCGCTCACCCGGCAGTTCATCCAGGAATTTACTCATAAGCACGGTTCGGTGAAATGTACCGGCATCCTCGGGCACAACCTGAGCGTTCAGGCTGAGTACGATGGAGCCGCAAAGGCGAACCTGTTCAAAACAAAATGCCCTGCCTGCGTGCGCGATGCCGTGGAGATCCTTGAGCGGATTCTTTAAGAAATTGGAAAAGGGACGTGGAGAAATGAAGGTACTGGATGAGGGTACGAGATATATGATGATGGCTATGGGGAATGACCGCATTACCACAAACGGGGTGAATGCATTATGACCGAACGCGGCCTGAGCACGTTTGAGAAGTATCTCACGGTCTGGGTGGCACTCTGTATCGTTGGCGGTATCCTGATAGGCCGCATTGCTCCCGGGATCGCTGTCACGCTCGACTCCTTTTCTATCTACCAGGTCTCAATCCCGATTGCCATTGCCCTGTTCTTCATGATGTATCCCATCATGGTGAAGATCGATTTCGCCGAAGTCTTAAAAGCTGCCCGTACGCCAAAACCCGTGGCGCTTACCCTCATCATCAACTGGGCCATCAAGCCCTTCACCATGTACATCCTTGCAACCTTCTTTCTCGGGTACCTCTTTGTGGGATTCATCCCCGGCACCGAGGTGCTCCTGAACGGGACCGAGGTCGAACTCTGGCGCAGTTATGTTGCCGGGTGCATCCTGCTCGGCATCGCCCCCTGCACCGCGATGGTGCTGATGTGGAGTTACCTGGCAAAGGGCAATGACGGTCTCACCCTCATCATGGTCGCGATCAACTCGCTGACAATGCTCGTTCTCTATGCCCCGCTCGGTGGGTTCCTTCTTGGGGTGAACGCGATGCCGATCCCGTGGGAAACGATACTTCTCTCGGTTGTTGTATACGTGGCGCTCCCGCTGGTTGCCGGCTATTTCACGCGGAAATGGGTGATCTCCCGTATGGGAATGGCATGGTTCGAGGACCGGTTCCTCCATTTCCTGACACCCGTCTCCATCGTTGCTCTTCTCGGAACGCTCGTCCTCCTCTTCAGCTTCAAGGGTAACGTCATCGTCGAGAACCCGTTAACCATTCTTTGGATCGCAATCCCGCTCTGCATCCAGACCGTTCTTATATTCACGCTGGGGTATTTTGTCCTTGCCCGACGCTTTAACCTCCCCTATCGGGAAGCCGCACCGGTCGGTATGATTGGCGCATCGAACCATTTCGAGGTTGCCATTGCTACGGCAACCATCCTTTTCGGGCTCTCATCCGGAGCTGCGCTTGCTACGGTGGTGGGAGTCCTGATTGAGGTGCCCGTCATGCTGATGCTGGTGAGGATCTGCCTGCGGACGCAGGGGATGTTTAAGGGTGAACCAACATGAAAAAGAAGATCTTATTTATCTGCACCCACAACTCCGCACGCTCCCAGATGGCGGAAGGGTACATGAATGCAAAGTATGGCGACCGGTACGAAGTATTCAGTGGCGGAACCGAAGTAACCCGGGTACACCCGAGAGCAATCGAAGTTATGAAGGAGATCGGGATCGACATCTCGGGTCACCGTTCGAAACTCATCGATGATCTCTTCGGGAAAGGGATTGAAACGGTCGTTACGGTCTGCGATTCTGCACAAAAAGCCTGCCCGTTCTTTCCGGGAGCACAGGAGGTAATCTACCAGAGTTTCCCGGACCCTTCGGCATTTACCGGGTCCGATGAGGAAGTCCGGGCCGGATTCCGGAAGGTGCGGGATGAGATCATAAGGTGGATCGATGCAACATTTGCAAAAATCTGATGCTTAAAGTTCAACCACACCCGGAGTATGCTCTGGAAACAGGTCGGGGCTGATGCATATGCAGAGGGAGCAGATGACGCAGTTGCTGCTGCTAACCGGCTTTGGGTCGGTAAGCGACAGGCTGGAACACTGATCTGTACCAGGGAAAAAGTTGCCGGGAGGCACACGGCCTTTTTAAAAACCCCGGTTACCAATAGACATGAAAACCGTGGAGTTTTTCAGTTGCAGGACTGTTCTTAACCACGATATCCTCGACATGTATCACTGGGTCACTACGGGCATGAGCCAGGCGGATGAAATCTGCAATGGCGGCAGGAGAACTCTCGGCTACCATCTCAACAGTGCCATCAGGAAGATTTTTGACATATCCATGCACCCCGGTCGCCTGAGCACAATTTGAGATATAGTGCCGGTATCCCACTCCCTGGACCTGACCCTTTGCTACGGCGATGATCCGTTCCATAGTATATTTCCGGGCCCGGGGTGTTTTATAGTTTGGGAAATGGATCCCGGTAAATCTACAGGTTACTGCTGTAATTTACTGTCATGTCCTGTTATGTCCAGTAATCAAACACGAGCATGGAGGCGGATAACTTTTTAAAAAAGGCCCTAAGGATCTAATCCTCTGGGTTCACATCGTTGCGGTCATCAGGATCTGAATCCTACCGGTTTTTATATTACGGCACGAGAATACAAGTGATTAAAAAGGGGAAACACGCCCATGGATGAAGGAATCAAAGCAAATACCGACATGCAGGACATGAAAGATCCCGGCTACGAGATCTTCATCATCCTCGTCTCCATATTGTCCGTCATCAACCTCTTCATCATCTGGATTCCCGGTATCGATCCCGATGCCCTGAACGTTATTATCACATTCAATTTTTTCTTAACCATCATCTTCCTTTCTGATTTCCTGTACCGCTTCATCACTGCCCAATCAAAGAAGTACTATTTCTTCCGTGACTGGGGGTGGGCAGACCTCCTCGCAAGCATCCCCGCCCTGCGCATACTGCGGCTCTTTCGTATCTTCAAGGCGTACCGGCTTTTAAAAAAGTATGGAGGCCGGAACATACTCAGCCAGCTTAAGAAACATAAGGCTGATAGCGTGCTCTACATCGTCATCTTCTGCGTCATGCTCGTCATTGAGAGCGGGGCCTTTTTTGTACTCATGGCTGAACGGGCAGCTCCGAATGCAAATATCCAGTCAGCCTCTGACGCGATGTGGTGGGTATACGTCACTCTCACTACAGTAGGATATGGCGACCGTTACCCGGTAACCACAGGAGGACGGTTGGTAGGAGTCGCTGTAATGACCATGGGTGTCGGCCTCATTGGCACCCTGGCCGGTTTTATCGCAAACAAACTCCTTGCACCGGATTCAACGGAGAATAATGGACAGGACATGTCAGGGGCAGACACTGATATTTCGCAGATCCGAAATGCCCTCCATGAACAGAACCGGCTAAACCAGCAGATGCAGCAACAGCTGGACCGGATTGAAAGGGAACTCATAAACCGGCCACCGGAAGGGACATAAGTCCTGTTGCAGATCTTATGCATACGAAACATCTGTTGCTGCCCGTTATTGGGCTATTTCATAAATATCGTCAATAACGCAACCCCGATTGCCTGCAACACAACTTTTTTTTCGTTAACACAAATCCACATGATTAAATAAATCCGAATACGCCTCCGATTTTTAAAATGGGCGTAATATACTCAGTTCTCGCCGAAACTAATTCGAAACCTTTTAATGAACCGCTCACCAAATTTACACTAACCACAAAGAGTTTAACTCGATGTTGGTGGCATTGCATTTTGAATACTCTCGTTCATCGCACGAGGGGAGGAGGCTAAATGGAAAATATTGTATTTGGCATTGGAATTACTGCATTGACAGGAGCTCTTGCCACTGTAGCCGGTTCTGCGGAAGATACTGAATCCAACATCGGATCACAAGGTGACCCGAACTCACAGGTTCAGCTCGCACCGCAGATGGGATTCCTGCACCGCATCTTCAACAAGGCGGTCGCTGGTGAACCCCCGGCATACGGTCTCTGGTGTGCACTAGGTGCAGGCCTGGCATGGGCTTTTATGGCTATGCAAGTCAACGCGATCCTTGCAATCGTCCTCGGCTGTATTCTTGCAGTCTTTGTTCAGGGCGTTTACGCAACGACAGCGTACCTTGGCAGAACAGCAAGTCTTGCCAAGTTCGGTCAGCCCGTTTATGTGGATATTATTAAGTCCATGACAACGGTCACCATGGCACATGCGTTCATCGCAATTTTCTGTACTGTAGCACTCTGTCAGTTGATCAATGGCGCTCTGGGACACCCGTTCCCGCTGCCACTGCTCGCACTGATCTGGGGTATTGCACTCGGTGCAGCAGGATCTGCGACGGGCAACCCGTACTATGGTAAGGAACGTCAGTACCAGAACCAGAAGTTTGGCGCAGGTGTGCCGATCTCTGCATCAGGTAACATCGTCCGCTATGCCGAAGCCGGCGAGCGCAACTCGATTGACAACGGATTTTTTACCCACAAGATTGGGGGTTCAGCATCCGGTATCTGTTTTGGTCTGATTGTTTTCTTAGAAATCTGGCGTACCATTCTCTTTGAGAGGATCTACGCAGGCTGGGGTGCAATCGCAGTAGGCGTTCTTATGATCCTCGTCTTCACCGTCATCGACCGGTACATCGAGGTCTGGGCACGCAAGAACTACGGACCCTACACAGCAGCTAAGGAGGCAGACGCATGAGCGCAGTTGCAGCAAAACCACAGGCTGGCGGCGCAATGAACCCGACGGCAATGGCAGTCGGTGTTGTTCTCCTGATAATCATTCTCGGAGCCTGCTATTATGTCTCACCGAACCTCGGTCTCACGGCCCTGATCGGTGTCATCGTTGGCGGTGTCCTGATTGGATTCGGCACTCACTTCGTACCGGTCGGCGGTGCTCCCGCAGCAATGGGACAGGCACCGGGTATTGCAACAGGTGTCGCAATGCTTGCCGCTGGTGCAGGTCTTGCCGGACTCTTCGGTGGAGCATGGGCTGCACCACTGGGTACGACCGTTGCAACGATCACCGGAGGTATTGGTGGCGGTCTGATGATGGCAATCACCTGTATGATGGTGAACTTTGTCTACGTCTATGGTATGGGTATCCCGGCCGCGTCTGGTAAAGTCTTACATGACCCCATCACCGGAGATTCGCAGGCGGAATTCAAATCCCAGGGTACTGAAGGTCACGGTCTTCCGTTCGTCTCCTTCGTTGGTGGCGTAATTGGCGGTATCCTTGCCGGTGCAGGCGGTACACTCATTTACCTGGCCCTTCTGGATCTCTACAAGGCAACATTCCCAACCCTGATGAGTGCAACCCATGCACAGGTTTTGCCTGTTGCGGTATCAGTTGCCGGTATGTTCGCTGTCGCTATGTTCCTCGTGAATGCAGTGCTGACCGCATACAACATCACCGGAACGATTGAAGGTCCCCACGACCCGAAGTTCAAGCGCTGGCCACGGGCAATCGTTGCATCCGCTGTTGCTTCGGCACTCTGCGGATTCGTAGCGATCCTGATCGTTGCAATATGAGGTGTGAAGATGTCAGTAAAAATTGAAGTAATTGCAGGCGGCGTCCCGCACGATAAAATAATGATTGCGGGCCTCGTAAGCACACTCGTGTGCATCTATCTGACGTACCTCAATGCGTTCACCAACACTCAGATGTTCTCATTCTTCGGAGGACTTGCAGTAGTTGCTGCACTGATCTGGGGCAGCCACACCATCAAGGTGCTGTGCAGCTACGGTATCGGTACCGGCGTTCCCTCTGCAGGTATGATCGCATTCGGTTCGGGTACAATCGCGATGCTGCTCGCAACCAAATATGGTATGCTAGCTCCGATTGTTGCCCTCGTTCTCGCAGCAGTCATTGGTTTGATCCTCGGGTACGTTTCGAACAATATCCTGAACATGAAGATCCCGGCCATGATCCAGGCACTGACCGAAATGGCAGTGGTTGGTGCACTTACCGTTATGGGATTTGCAGCAATGATCACCGGTGGATTCACCTTTACCGGCCTGACAACATCAACAGCCACGTTCCTTGGATTCCCCATCACCAGCTATGCAAATTCATTCCTTGGTGGCGGACTTATCGCTGTCGCATTCCTGCTTGGAGCAATTGCAATCCAGCACCCGTTCAACGCGTGCCTGGGACCCGGCTGGAAACAGGACCGTATGCTCATGCTTACCGCAGAGTGTGGATTTTTGAGCATGATTGTCGCAGCAGTCATGTCCTTTGCCTTTATCAGCGCTGGTGCAGCACTCATCTCGCTGATTGTCGCAATTATCGGATGGTTATACACATACGGCCAGTTCTTTGCGATGTCAAAGCGCGATGCAGCAGCATGGCTTGATTCAAAGCCGATTCCTGATACGGAGGGACACTAAATGGCATACATTCAGGTGCTTCCGGAGTTCGGACTTGTTGCAGACCCGATGGTTGGTATCATCACGACAGCTGGCGAATCATTCTCCCCGATTCTGGAGAAAGTCGCTGTGCTCGAAGCAACAAGCGATGATCTGGTCAACATGCTCGCAGGCGAAGGCAACATGCTTGCCTCGTTCCCCAACAGGGAAAAAGGACTTGCGATTGGTGGCAGTATCACCTCATTCTGGTACGGGCTTGCGGTTGGATTATTCATTGCTGGGATCATTGCATTCCAGTTGATCAAGGTGGGCTGATATGGCAGACAAGAAATCACCAGCAAGTGGATGGCCGCTCGTAAAGGGTGACTACCATTCAGGAGACGCAAACAGCCCGGTGGCTGTTGTCACCATGGGTTCACACCTCGATGAACAGGGTGTTTGTGATGCAGGCGCGGCATTGTGCGGTTCTTGTAAGACTGAAAATCTCGGTCTTGAGAAGGTTATCGCAAACGTCATTGCCAACCCCAATATCCGGTTCATACTGTTCTGCGGTACTGAAGTCAAGGGCCACTTATCAGGCCAGACCTTAGGCGCACTCCACAAAGGTGGGGTCAAAGACGGCAGGGTTGTCGGTGCTGAGGGTGCGATTCCCTTCATTGAGAACTTAAACGATGCAGCTATCAAGCGCTTCCAGGACCAGACGGAGATCGTCAACATCATGGAAAGCGAAGACTTAGGCGCAATCAAGGCCAAAATCAACGAACTCAAAGCCCGTGACCCGGGTGCGTTTGCTGGTGAAGCCTTTGTTGTCGAAGTCAAGGAAGCTGCCGGTGGCGCTGAAGAGTCAGGTGGCGAAGTACGCCCGCTCTCCGGTGAAATGGCACTTATTACCGCCCGTATGAAAATCATCGAAAAGATGGTTACAGACATCGGGTACCGGGACAAGTTTGCCGCCGGGGTTTATGCAGGTAAGATCGAAGGTCTGATGATCGGTCTGATCGTCTCGTTCGCACTGGTCGGAATCCTGATGATGAGGTGAAAGAGATGGCAGAAGAAGCAAAATCTACAGGACCTGTCAGGATGGTGGCGATCGATAATATGGTGGAGAACATCCGCTATAAGTCACAGATCCTTGTCAGGACCAACAAGATTGACTCGGCAGTCACTGCAACCGGCCTGGTCGGATTTGTTGCAGGATTACTCCTTGCATTGATCCTGATCATTTTACCGGCATTACTGGTGGTGAAATAACATGGCAGACAAGAAATCACCAGCAAGTGGATGGCCGCTAGTAAAGGGTGACTACCATTCAGGAGACGCAAACAGCCCGGTGGCTGTAGTCACTATGGGTTCACACCTCGATGAACAGGGTGTCTGTGATGCGGGAGCAGCATTGTGCGGTTCTTGTAAGACTGAAAACCTCGGTCTTGAGAAGGTTATCGCAAACGTCATTGCCAACCCCAATATCCGGTTCATACTGTTCTGTGGTACTGAAGTCAAGGGCCACTTATCAGGCCAGACATTAGGCGCACTCCATAAAGGCGGAGTCAAAGACGGCAGGGTTGTCGGTGCCGAGGGTGCGATTCCCTTCATCGAGAACCTCAACGATGCAGCTATCAAGCGCTTCCAGGACCAGACGGAGATCGTCAACATCATGGAAAGCGAAGACTTAGGCGCAATCAAGGCCAAGATCAACGAACTCAAAGCCCGGGACCCGGGTGCGTTTTCTGGTGAAGCCTTTGTCGTCGAAGTCAAGGAAGCTGCCGGTGGCGCTGAAGTTGGCTCTGCGTCTGCAAACCCCCAGTTCCTCGAAATTGAGAAGCGACTCGACAAGATCGAGAAGCAGATCGAGTTCGTGGATGCAGAGGTTGCGCAGCGTGTTGGAAGAAAGATTGGACGGGATATCGGTATTCTCTACGGCCTCATGGCAGGCGTTATCGTATTTGTGATGATGCTGTTCCTGTTCCAGAAATTAATGACAATGGTGTAATGGAGGTGTAAACGAATATGTTCAGATTTGAAAAAGAACAGAGTGTCTGGGACTTCAACGGTACCAAGATCGGTGGACAGCCCGGCGAGTACCCTACTGTATTGGGTGCATCAATCTTCTACAACAAGCACGAGTGTGTGCTTGACGACCACAAAGGAACTATCGACAAAGCAAAGGCAGAAGCCCTCTGGAACCGCTGTCAGGTCCTCTCAGACCTGACCGGTATCCCGCACTTCATCCAGATCATCGCGGAGTACGGCGAGGCATTCGAGAGCTACTTCAGCTGGTTCGACTCAATTGACAACAAGACCGCGTTCTTAATGGACTCATCAGTTCCAACGGCACTTGCCCATGCATGCAAGTACGTAACCGATGTCGGCCTTGCAAACCGTGCGATCTACAACTCGATCAACGGTTCGATCCTGCCAGAGAGCATCGAAGCACTCAAGAACAGTGATGTGGATGCAGCCATTGTGCTTGCATTCAACCCGGCAGATCCGTCAGTTACCGGCAGGGAGAAAGTGCTCACCTCCGGTGGCGTTGCAGGACAGACCAAGGGTATGCTCGAGATCGCAGAGTACTGCGGTATCAAGCGCCCGATTCTCGACACTGCAGCAACCCCGCTCGGTCTCGGCAGCGGCGGCTCATACCGTGAGATCCTTGCATGCAAGGCCATCCACGGATACCCGACCGGTGGTGCATACCACAACATGACCGTTTCCTGGACCTGGCTCAAGCGCTGGAAGGGAACGAGCAAGACCCCCTCAGTACTCGCAGCAGGATACGAAGGTAAGGATGTTCTCTTAAAGCAGATGTCCCACCACTACCTCGGCGGTATGGAAGGCATAAAGCAGGCAGCATGGTCAGCTCCTGATATCGGCTGCAACATGATTGCAAGCACGCTCGGTGCAGACCTGATTATGTACGGACCTATCGAGAACGTCGAAGCAATGATCACCGCACAGGCCTACACGGACATCACTGTCCTTGAGGCGACCCGTCAGCTCGGGATCGAGTGCAAATCAGAAAGCCACCCCATCTTTAAACTCATTTAATTTTTTTCAAACATTTTTGTATTCATACCGTTAACCATAGTGAAAAAACCTATCCGATATGTAATATCAGATCTATTAAAAAAGGGCTGATAGTGTCTGTCCCTGATTGCTCTTTGTGCAGTTACCGGATAAAAAAATTAGGTGATTGTAAAATATCAGCCCCTAAAAATAAAACGTGAATCTGGGCTGGAATGTTTACAATCGCTCGGATCCAACCGCTTGCCCGCCGCGTGGTCCGATGAGGCGCCACGCTGGGCGGGAACTATCACGATGATGGT
>JAUYTV010000041.1 GCA_030694985.1 Methanoregula sp. | reverse complement strand
TATCATCAATGAAAAGGTCACGCTGGCGTTTGATTATTTCAAAGGTCCGCAGAAATGAATTAGTGAACCCTTCCCTGCTTTGTCCCATCCACCTCAGGGTGGCATCATCCGTTTCGGGAAGGACTTACTCACTGATGTATACATATGTAGTTCAATATTGATAAATTTCGATTAGATACCATAAAAATTCTTAAAAAAACATTATGAGCCAACACAGCAAAATAACTTCTATACGAATTATGAATCCTGCTGAATGGTATGAGGAGGTGACCGGGAATGAAAGTGAAGACACTGCATGAAATCCATGATGAAGGGATAAATGCCCTGCGTAAAACACTTGGTCCTGTTGACATGGTTCGCTTCATTCAGATGTTTGATCATGGAAAAGGGGATTATACCAAGGAACGCAAGCAGTGGCTAAGTAATGATCTCGACCAGATATGCAATGAGATTCTTGAAATGCAAAAAGCAGCCAAAACTGCTTCAGGTTCAGAATAAATATCTTTTTTCAATAGAGACCGGGGAACCGGTAAAAAGGGAACGGCAATCAAAATAACTATTGAAAAAATCCCGTTGAATGGCTCAATCGAGGTGTCATCAGATGAAAACAATCAGTGAAATAAGAAAAGAGGGTATCAGTGCACTCTCAAAGACACTTGGCCCTGTTGATATGGCACGATTTATCCAGAGTTATGAAATTGGTAGCGGGGACTATACAAAAGAGCGTCATCAGTGGCTGCCTGATAATCCTGATGAAGTAAAGGAAAGATTACTCAAACGGCAGAAAAAACTTAAAAAGCAATAAACCCTCTCCATTTTTCTTAAAAAACCCGCATGAAGTCAAAGACTTCGCACCAAAGCAATGAAAATTTTGCTCTCCAAACTGAATTTCCATTTGTCTGCTCTTTCGTCGAAAGATTTCAAAATTTAATATGAAAATCTCCCAAGCATTTTCATTTTGTATGCTTGTGGCCCTTTGGCATCATGTCCGTTTTCATGACAAATCTTTACGGAAGCGATCTGCCCGGAGATCAAGAAACGAATCCTCTCTTTGTATCACATCAGCCGATGTGGACATTGCGTAGTGTGTTCTCAGGAATGAACAGGTCTACTTGCACCTGCGATCAAATCACCCAAAGCCCAGCCCGCATAAGTCTCGTGCCCCCATCCCTGTTAAAGGTTCAACTAGTCACTTTCACACCGCCAACCGGGTTCTTTATCCTTATGAGTCCTGACACTCTGGATAAGGAACGTGAATCAACCATGAAACGCAGGACAGCAACCACATCAACAGTACCGGATCTCCCTTGGGGTTACCCGGAATTTATCGTCTCGTTAAAACAACGGATCCGGACAGCACAGGTTAAAGCCGCGGTATCCGTTAACCGCGAACTGGTCCACCTCTACTGGCAGATAGGAAATGACATCCTGACAAGGCAAAGAGCGAGAGGGCTGGGGTGCAAAGGTCATTGATCGTTTATCGTCGGACCTGATAATTGAATTTCCTGAAATAGGGATTTTCGGTCAACTACTTAAAACCCCTTTTTTTTGACCCCCTTAAAAAAAAAGACCTCGATAACGACCCTTTTTAGTACCCCTGGATACCAGGCATCTCCTACGAGAGAGAAAAGAGACAGGTATCTCATCACACCTCTTTGTTTTACTTCTTTGTGTGATACGCCGGATTCGGGTGCTTAGGGTTACCCGGCAAGGGTATATTCAGGAATTCCGTAGCGGATCAGGGTGGCGAGATTCGCTCGAGGGCATTCTTCAAATCAAGGTAGAGCGGAACGGTCTCCAACGGAGTTCTGATTGCCTGCTTGAATGCGAATTTTTTATAGAAATTAACGGCACTGTATTTTGAATCAACCGTAATGATACGGCAGCCGACATAATGGGAGAGTGTAATTGAGATGGTAAAGATCTTCCTTAACATACTACGCCCAACTCCAAATCGTTCAAAATCGTTATGCGTAGCGAGCCGTGCAATCTTCAGCGCAGGATATTTTCGGAAATGATAACTCTCCTCACGGTCACATTCTTCCACAGCCCTCACTTCGATGCTGTCATTGATGAGCGTAAAATATCCGACAAGGTCCCCCTTAAAAAAAACCAGTCGTGTGACAGAAATAAGGTTGTTCTGATTAACGAGAGCGTCTTCTTTTAAGAATTCATTAAGTTCCGGTTCAGACGAATAAAATCCGGATACATCATGATCAGCATTCAGGAGTACAAACTCAAGATCTTCAAAAGGGATGGGGGAGATCATTGAGGTAAGCCTGTTTATTAGTCGAGGCCGGAGTGCTCTGCGTCGCGTTTCGCTTCCCGCATAAGAGTCAGACCTTCACGGGTAAATGTCGGGTGCTCCAGGTACTTCTGAAACGCTTTTGCATCATCGCCTTTGAGCACAAGTCCAATCTCTATCGGTTTTGCCATGAGCATTCCCTCTGGAATATTTTTTTGCTGTTTAGTATATGTATAAAGGAATTATATCAACGTTTTTAAGGGGCACGGTAATCAGACAATGATTGAAGTTAAAAAAATCCCATTGAATGGCTCAATTGAGGTGTCATCAGATGATAAGAACCAGACAATGATCTTGCCGCGATCCCCATTGAAATCGAACACGCTGATTCAAAAAATGAACCCTGTATACCGGCAGCCGATTTCATCGCAGGAGCCTTGCATTATTATTACCGGACTTAATGACAATACGTTCTCCGGTATCATCAATGAAAAGGTCACGCTGGCGTTTGATTATTTCAAAGGTCCGCAGAAATGAATTAGTGAACCCTTCCCTGCTTTGTCCCATCCACCTCAGGGTGGCATCATCCGTTTCGGGAAGGACTTACTCACT
>JAUYTV010000040.1 GCA_030694985.1 Methanoregula sp. | reverse complement strand
ATCTTTTCAGTGCCGACTTTCTTCTTCTTGCCGGTCTTGTTGTGCTTCATCGGGGCTGCCCAGACGTACCCATCCTTACCGATGAAGTACAGGTAACCCTTTTCGCGTAGGATTTTTTCCTTTCCAATTTTGGTTCCCATTTAAACACCTCAAAACCACAATTGGGTTTTGATAATGAAAGGTGACGCCTGATAATATAAAAGGTTTCCGTCGGAGCCCGTCGAAGTCTGGATTTTTGCCACATATTTGCGCGTATTTTTGGCTTTGAGGCGCACTATTCACTCCGTTTAAATAACCCTTTAAAACCGGTCGTTTGGGCCAATTTGAGGCTAAAACGGGCAGATTCCAGATCTTCGGGGTAACAAATACCGGAAATTGATGCATAGTCCAAGAGGGTTCAATCAAAATCTGTTAGTTGGAGAGGGGGATCTTTCTTAATACACTGTTCGATCACTACGCCGAGCAGTTTATTTTCGGAGCGGATCAGAAACGCTGCAGGGCCGGATCAGTGAGGCAATCATTGTATGACAGTCGGCAACCTTTAAACACAAAATACGAGAAACCTAATAAACTGCGTATTCAATACACTACTAACGAATCATGGTGAATTCTTTGTACCACGGTACGATGTTTAGTTAACGAGGTGCAGAGTGAAAATATTTTTTCAGACGTTTGGTACGGTAAAGAAGAAATTTTCCAATTTCCTCAACTCATTTTTCAAGAAGAAACGGACCCGGATCGGTATTTACGGCCCACCCAATGCGGGAAAGACAACACTGGCAAACCGCATTGCCAGGGACTGGACCGGCGATGCGGTCGGTCCGGTGAGCGAGATCCCCCACGAGACACGCAGGGCGCGAAAGAAAGAAGATATCATCATTTCAGGCGCAAACGGCAGCACGGTAACGATGGATATCGTAGATACCCCGGGGGTCACTACAAAGATTGATTACCACGAATTTTTGGAATTCGGCATGGAGAAAGATGAAGCTATCATCCGCGCCCGTGAAGCCACCGAAGGTGTTGCGGAAGCAATGCACTGGCTGCGCGAGGATATCGATGGTGTGATCTATATGCTCGATTCAACACTCGATCCGTTCATGCAGGTGAACATCATGATGATCGGGATCATCGAGAGCAGGAACCTGCCCGTAATAATCGTAGCAAACAAGATCGATCTGCCCGATGCCGCACCGGCACGTATCCGCAGCGCGTTCCCACAGCACCCGGTTGTCGCCATCTCCGGTCTCGAAGGCAGGAACGTTGAGGACCTCTACGAAACCATGCTCGAATACTTCGGGTGAAGACGATGCCGCACAAGTGTACGAAATGCGGGCGGGAATACAAGGACGGGTCAACCGAGATCTTAAGAGGGTGCGCAAGCTGCGGCGGCAAAAAGTTCCTCTATGTCAAAGAAGCAGAGATCAACAAGGATGTGCTTGAAGAGAAGTCCATAGAAGAGATCGCAGATGAGTCCCATGAAGAGGTGCTTGAGATTGTCGAGCAGCCCACAACCCGGAAAAAGGAAGTGGAGATGTATGACCGGGTCGAGACCATCCGGATTGTTTCACCCGGCTCCTACGAGCTCAATTTAGAGAAGATGGCCAAAAGCGATGAGCGGATCGTGAGCGTGGGAAAAGAAGGCTCCTATATTATCGATCTAATGTCCATGGCAAAAGATGAGCCAAAGAAGAAGCACCGGAAGAAATAAGAATTTTTATTTTAACTTCGACAGAAAATACGAAAAAAATTAGTCTTGTTAAAAATCATCAAGTTTTGCATGTTTTACTTTTCTTTTTACAGGTGAAACTTTGAGTGCTTTTTTTAAGGTAATGTTCCCCTCGTTGAGAGCAAAGGGAGGGCAGTTAATCCTTTTACCAGCAAAAATTTCTTGTATTGTTAAAATCTGTATTTTTGGATATTTTTTTGCGCCCAACTCTTGTGATTTATAAAAACCAGCGCTTGCAGCCTCTTCTTTCATTGGGCGTGTTGGTTTTGCTAATGTAATAAAAACCCCAATTGCAGATTTTTCACGATTAATAACTCCAACCAAATCTCGAATATGAGTTACATCTACCTGCCCTGATTTTACAGAGAAAATAATTTGCTCAATTTTTCCTTTCAATGTGCCATCAGAATAGAAATACAATCTGCCGTCAATTCCTTTGTCCTTACCCTTTTTCTTTTCAATCGGTCTTGCACCGACCAATCCCAATGCCCACCATTGAAATTGATATCTGTCTAACTTTGCAAGTTCTTTCACACTTGGCAAATCTACCGGTTCTCCAATAACCTGATATTCAACTTTATTGCCAAATGCCGTTTTCAATCGATGTTTCATTAAAGCTATAGAGAGATGAGTAACATCGATACCAATCCATTTGCGATTTAATTTTTGTGATACTGATATTGATGTTCCACACCCACAGAACGGATCGAGAACCACATCCCCTTTATTGGAACTCGCACTAATTATGCGATCTAAAAGATCTTCTGGTTTTTGTGTTGGGTAACCTAAAGCTTCGTGTGAGTTGGAATTGATATTATTGATATCTTCCCAGAAATCAGATATTGGAACACCAGAGCTTTTATCAGCGTCATAAATTAACCGCGGTATTCCTCCCACTTTTTTAGGCCAATGAATTAGACCTTCTTGGTCATATTCTTCAAGTTTACTTGGGGAAGTTATCCAATGCATACCATCCTTACCCCGGAGATTTGGATCAATTCCTCTCCAAGGCATACCAGTTTCTGCCATCCCGGATTTTACACCCCTTCTACCACTAACTAGGAGGGGGACATTTTGAGACCCGTTTTTATACAATTTTTTTGATGCTTCAGAAAGTTCCTTGTATTGTAAATTGAATGTATATCTGTCAGTTTTTGTGTAAAACAATATACTATCGTGAGATCTTTTAAAGATTTTACTTATAGATGATGTGGATTTACTTCTCTTCCAGCTAATTTCATTATGAAAGTTTTCTGCACCAAAAATCGAATCAAGTAAGATTTTGAGATAATGACTGGCAGCCGTATCACAATGAAGATATATTGAACCAGTCGATTTCAAGACTCTATGCAGTTCATCCAATCTTGGAGCCATCATAGAAAGATATGCTAGCATGTCATTATAGCCGAGAATTTTTTCAAATGCAATAAGTGTATTAGCAGATTTCCCCCCCCTTGTAACCACATCGTGAAAAGAAGATGCGGCAGCGGTATCCCAGTGCCATGTATCTTCAAAAACTTTTAATTGAGCAGCAGATTGTGAACCATCCTTTTCTTCAAATAAAACATTATAATCCTGATCGCTTTTAAAGGGAGGATCAAGATAAATTAAATCAATGGATTCATCGGGGATGTACCGTTTTATAACGTCAAGATTATCCCCATAATATAAAGTATTTTTAAATTTTTTCTCAACAAATTTAGGCATACGTGCATTGTTTATTTATTAACTATAAAAAGAGCGGTTATTTAAAAATGGAGGGGAATCGGAACAACAACAAGCTTGTATTTAATAGAAAAAACTTGTGATTGTATTTTCTTAAACTAACGACATCATGACCTTTCTTTTTGTAAGCGCTGATTTGATCCAGTATCATATTAAATCCATGTTCCGAATCCGTTTCACCATGGGAGTCAGTATGGAGATGTATTTTTTTTATTCTCTCATTATAAACAAAAACCCAGTTATTATTAAAAAAAATACTTTTCAAAAGGGTGACAATTTCTCTCACAAATGTCCCCATCTGTTGCATCCCGTATGTGTGCTATCAGGATACCACCTTTTGCTTTTTCAATAAATTAAGAGAATGTTTGGCTTGTCCTTGCTGTTTCGGGCGCCTTTTTATATTAACTGCTCCTTTTTCATTATAATAGGCGATTCTCCATCAGTCAGGGTTTGAATCAGAGTAATCCTCAGCAAAAATAATAAGGCTCTTCTGGGCCTTATCTTCTGCATTGCATATGATGCCAAATAATTCGCTCATGATCTCGTACTCAGCAGTATTTCCTAAAAAACACAATACGGTGCATGTGTCTCTTCCCATTTTCGAATTTGCAGGTATAAGTTTGTCTTCTGAAATTCTGTTATTGAATAAATTAGTGTAAGAATATCTTCTTCGAATTGCTTAGATGTAATTTTTTCAAATGCTTTTAAATGGCATTTTCTCTTTAAAAATATACATAAAAATTTAGTAATATCATGTCCATTACAAACACACCACAAAACAGTTAATGTTGTTCCCTTTTTCTCTAATTCATCTTTTAATGCAGAAATATCATTTATTTTTGATTTTGCCTCATCCGAGGTCAATGGATGATTTTTCAATTTTGTAATAATCTTTTCAAAATTGATTGAACCTTTGTCAGTCAATAAATATTCAAGATCTTCGTCTGTTTCAATAATTTTATCAAAAGGCAAACCCAAATTATTTTTTTCGTTATAACATCTTAATAAACCAATTAGTTTGCATTCTTCAAGGATGATTTTTTTTAATTCCTCAATTTCAATTTTGCATTCTTCAGAAAAATCTATCATTTTTAAATATCTATCAAAATCCTGTGATCTAATGATATCGCATTCCCTGTCATGAGTATCAGTAAGAAAGAGATTCTCTGCCATTTCAGGATCTTTATTTATTTTTTCACAATCCATGTCGGCAACGAATAATATCTCATCGCGTTTTCCGAAGTGTTCTTTTTGTATCAATTTGTGGATATTACCTTTTCCATATGCGTGAATGACCAAACATTTCTTATTATCAATAAATTTTTTAAAAATTCGAGTATCTGATTCTCCTTCAACAATTAAAAATGACCCTTTGTGTGATTCTTTGTGCTGGTTGATACGGTTTTTAATCCCGTAATAATCAATATATTTTTTTATTGACATTCTCAATCCCCAAGCTGAACGGTTAAATCCCAGCGATCATGAATAATTTCAGGAGAATGGGTGGCGATAAGAATTTGAACGTCTTGCTTATCTTCGAGTTTTAGGATCTCGTTTAATTTTTCAATGAAACGTATTTGCCATGAGATATGTAATGAAAGTTCAGGTTCATCTATAAGAACAAGTGAATTTTGACGGGTTTTAAATACCATATTTAAAAAAAGTATTATTAAATGCTGTTCTCCCGATGAAAGTTGTTCCTGGAAAATTTTCGTACTTGTTAACTCATCAGAAAATACCAATCCTTCGTTTTCTTTGAATTTGACATTCTTTTCATTCAAATATGATTTAATAATCTCAATAAAAAATTGCTGTTTATTTTTTGTATCTAAACCTTTTTTGAATTTAAAAGGTCTTTGATTAGGAGATAAACGTTGAGTTTCAATTAGAATTACTGGTATTTCTGATTTAAGATCTCGTAAAAATTCTGGGGTTGTTTGAGGGATAGACTTACTTTTTTTCTTAACAGGAATGTTGTGTTTCAGTTTGTCGCTTGTTGATTGGAGCTCTGCATAATTTTGTTTTAAGCGCACTAATTTCTCATATAGGTTTTTTCTCTCATCGTTCTTCTGCCATTGTTGTTGATTGCCCATTTTGTTTTCGTCGAAATCCATTTCAAGAATTTTATCTTTACAATACTCTATCTCGTGTTTGATATTGTTTAGATTGTTTTGAATTGTCTGCATCTGTGCAGTATTATTCTCTAAATCCGCCTCTGTTTCGGCTTTTTGATTACTACTGATTAATTGGAGTCGTGAATATTCTTGCTCTAAATTTTTTAATTCTCTTTTTAAGTTTACTAATTTTTCCAGATAGTGCTGTTTCTCATTTTTTTCGTAATAAGGTCTTTGATTAATCTTTTCATATCTATCGATAATGTCAAAAATTTTGGATTCAAACTCACTTATCGTCTGTTTAATCGTTTCTTTTTCAGATTCTATTGCCTGTATCTTTTCATTCACAGTTGCTGTTTTTGTTTCTGGCGATGTAATTTTATTATATTTGTTCACAAACGAATTTTGATGGAGATCCGGGATCTTTATAAAAAAATTTCGACTCTTTAAATCTATCTGGATTTGATCTTTTATTTTTAATAACTCAAGATCGTCCTTTTTGTAATCTTTATCAAATTTCATTTCTTTGAATTCTGATCCATCATTTGATCCAACATAGCTAAAAATCGACCGGCAATTTGTGGCATTTGGAATATGTTCAAAAATTATCGCATTAGGCTGATAGTAATCCAATTTAACATATCGATCATAATTACTATCAGTTAACGCCTTACATGCCAAAAAAAAGTAATTTTTGTAAATGTTAATTTTTGTATTATCATCAAAACATAACTGCAAAATATGAAAAGGAACCTTTTGAAGGCTACTATAGGAGCCTTTTATTATGTCATTTAGCAATTCCAGAAGAGTTGTTTTACCAGATCCGTTCAGACCATGAATTATTGTTATCCGATTATCTAAATTTAGAGGAATACTGTAATTGTATTTATGAAAAAGACCTGTAACATTGATACTTGATAATTTCATAATTGCTATATATTTTCATTGATAGTGTAAACAATTTGCTGGGATCTTTTTTACAGGATCCGTTTTCATTTATATTAAGGATGTTATATGTAGATGATTCCAGATTCTTTTCCATGAAATTCTGGCACTCTACAATTAAGAAAAAAGTCGTTATTTAAAGAATTTTTATGAGTTTCAATAACTTTTCAATGTAATGCTCATCATCGTAAATGAAATAAATGTGATTGGCCTCAAACTTAGATTGGGGTGGATTTCTCCAACCATTCTCAACAATATGACGACGTGTAGCTGAAAGAATCGCTGAATTTAATGTTATATCATTACCTGCAATTTCTTTTAATTTTGTATCGTATTCGCTGATTGATGAACATAATCTAATCTTTTCATGGTCAAAATTATGGATATGACCTAATCCTTTTGGATCAACAAAAAGGAGGTGCTGAGTTGTTCCTTCTGTGGCCCAAATAATAAAATCTGGGAAGAAATTAGTCACATCAAAAAAGCCTACACCTTTTTTTGGAAGATTTCTCATCACAAAAAGGTTTTTATTACGAAATTTTTCTGGATTTGAAAGAACGTAAGTTCTTAAATCAGTGATGAATTTCTCCTCACCCTCATTGAGACCCGCGGGATGCAGACGGATATCTTCGTTTGCATATTTTGCTAATAGTGGCTGAAAGAGATGACGATCAAAATAAATATTCCGTAATGGCTTATTGATTTCACCGTTATTCAATTTTTTCAGATGGTCTCGAATAAGTGTTCTGATATTTTCGACGAGTTCATCATTATCTTCGTCCTTTCTGACTTCAATAATATAATCTTCAAAATTCTCATGCCCATTATCCACGGTTTTCAAGGTTACTTTCTCTTTCCCCCAAAGATTTCGTTCCCTTGAATAGAATTTGGTGAGGAATGCTTTGAGAATATCAATGACAACATCTTCCAGTTTTTGTAAGTCTTCATATTTTTTTGGAGAAATCAATTCTGGAGGACACCACAGTGTGTAGGCATTAGTTGTAATAATTGATTGGAGAACACTGATGGAGAAAATGAGGTTATCCCACTGCTTTATACGTTTAAAATCCATGAGTTCGTGGTAGATTCGTGTCCAGTTTAAAGCATCAATGAGATTACTCGGAATTACGCGGTTTTTTAACTCGCTCTGATCCAGAATATTTTGTGAACGTTGGTCTTGAATGCCCTGACTTTCGATGATTTGGATACGGGGCATAAGATCAACCACTACAGTGATAGGTCGCTCAGTACTGAGTGTTAGCGAGAACTGGCGGTCTTTCTTAAATCGGGTTTTATCGATGTAAGGGATAAGCAGGTTATGGCTTAATAACCGGGTGTCAGGGTTAGTGGGTATTTTGAACGGAACATAAATTTCCGGGGGGTTCTCCTCCTCTAAAAATTCACTAAATTTGTCCATGTAACTTGCCTGGACACCAAAAATATTCAGGGTCTCTAATGAAGGAAGAAATTGCGGTGCAATCGGTTCGGTGGCGCTACTGCGTTTGAGTGTGTAGGTATTCTCCTCCTTTTTCCCCTTCAGCCGAATGCCTCTGCCGAAAATCTGGATAATTTGCGTGCCTTCTGTCTGCCCCACATTGAGCAGTCCCATCGTTGATACGCGATAGGAACTCCACCCCTCGATAAATTTCTTTGCGCCAATGAGCATGAGAATGGATGATTGGTCTGTTTTAACGGCTTCGAATAGGGAATTAGTGTCCTGGTCGGGTTCCCCGGCTTTGATGCCATATTCACTATGTTCCTTGATCTCCTTGATAATCTCATCCGGTGCGCCAACATTAATGACGCCAAAGTAAGCGGTGCTCCCACCGCATTTTAATCCGATCTCGCCATCACCCTTTTTCACACGGTGGACATGCAAGGGAGCGGGAGAAGGACTGTGAAATACACGGATGATTATATCGGCATAGATTTCATCGGCAGAACTGATTGGGGGATGCCGAAGATACATTAATCGTTGTTTTTCCGGATGATCCCGTGCGAAGAAATCTATGCCGGTCTTTTTATCCCGGAGTTCTGATTTCCCCTCCATGATGGATTGAATTGTACGGACGGCCCATTTTTTATCAGAGAATGTTTTTTGCAGAAATCGTAAAACGTTGAGAATATCTGAATTCTCTCCTCGGACACTACTTCCAAGAAAGACCCACAATGGGAGTTCAATGTTGAAGGCATTTATTTCTTCAGTATTCTCATTTTGGAAAATACAGATCTGTTCATAGAATGCAAGAAGGTTGGCGAGCATGACTTTGTTGCAGATGGGGCCATCATACTTGTTATTCGGCGCATCCACGTTCAGGATCTGATAATCCTTGCCAAACCCATCACGGTAGAAGTAACGGTAGTGATAATCGAAAAGAATGGCTTTGCCATAGGATGAAAGAAGATTGTGGTTATCACCCCGTATAGCCTGCCCGAAAGTGGCACTGTATTCAAATGCAAAACCGTTTTTAGCAATGTCCTCACGATTTTTCCTCCATTCTTCTCCACTGCTTCCTTTGTGACCTTCATCAATGAGTACGAGATTCCGCGAGCCGAGATCTTCGGTGTCCACACGCTCTCCCTTGTCTGCAGCTTTTCCTCCGGTGAGTTTGGTGATCTCAAGGACTTGGATAATTGTGGGATCAGATTCGGTGGTGAGAGAACCACGGTTTTTCCGGTAGCGTTCTGCGGGAATGCCACTTTGTTTCAGTTCATCCAAGTGTTGATCTGTGAGCATTGAAGTGGGGGTGACAAGGACGATATTTTTGATGTGTATGCGGTACGCTCCTTTGTTGTAGTGAAGGAACTGGAGATAATTGATTGCCACAAGATGAGTTTTACCGCTACCGGTGGCCATCCAGAAAGCAAGTTTACGGAGTTCTGATTCAGTGTCGTATAGAAGGTCAAGATTACTTGCTCGCTCACCAAAAGGATATGCATATTCATTCAATTCTTCTAAAAATGCCCGTGGCCCCCCGGGCGTATTGAAATAACGGTCGAGATAAATTTCCGTGTAGAGTACAGCAAGATATTGAAAGTACTTCAGAGTTATAGGTGTTTCACGGTGGCTGTTAATACGGTCAACATACGTGCGGATGCGAGCATCATATTCATCCAATTTGCTCAGTATTTTGCGATCAACACCTTCCCAGTTGAAAATGGCTCTGGAGATGTAACTATGGCCATCATCATTGAAGCCTTCTGTCCTTGCTGTCGGATCAGCGTCATTAGTGATGTGACGCTGAAGTGCGGCAAAGGTATGCTTACCGGTTGTTGCATCTAAACTGGCTTTTCCGAATAGGGAGTGGAAGTATGATGCAAGAACAATGTTACGCTCCAGTTTTGTCTGGGTTCTTCCCCCCTCTCTCGCTATGATAACTTTGGGTTTTGATCCCACGGGTTTCATCTTTTTCGCTGCCACAGTGCGTTCACGCTCCGGCAGATTTAAATTCCACATTCATGCATTTCTGGAACTCATGTTCGATGTTCAACGCTTTTTCAACGTAGAAGTCCCCGTTGATGAAGACCTTATCAGCATTGAAATTTTTATCTTTGAGAATTGTTTCTTCGATGAATTTCTTGTCTTTTTGAAGAGCCTTTTCAACGGCTTTTTTATCCGCAACAGAATCCGTTGGCATTGTCCTCCAGATGATTGTTGTTGACCGGCCGATTATCTCCCCATTTACGACGCGATATATCAAACCATCCTGGTCGAATCGCCTCAAGCGTTTTACATGGATGCCGAGCAAGTAGTTGAAAGTCTCTACTAAGTCTACGGTTTCAATGTGCTCGATGCCATCCCGCATTATTTTGAGTGTATATTCAAACGGGCGTTCAATTTTTGAAATGTTAAACCGGCAAAGACTGTCTCGGGTCTCAAAATCTAGCATGTAGCGAAGGAAATAATCCCCCAGGTCTGCCAGTGTGCGTTCCACTGTTCCCGCTTCACGGAAATCAATGTTATTGAGAGTGTCCTCATATTGTTCAAGGGCGATGTACTTGAACATGTGACTGATGCCGTCAGGCTTCTGCGGTTTGCCGTCTTTCCATTCTGAGGAATACATTGCTTTTTCAATTCGGGGTTTCATCACTGTATCGAAATAACCCGCCATCTCAACGAGAATATATTTTCGAATACTATTATCCTCTCGATTCAAATTGAGAACGGCTTGTGCAGTAGTACCAGATCCCGCGAAATAATCTAAAATAATGTCCATATCTTGTGATGAGATTGAGCATATATCTTTGATTAATTCGGGTGATTTTGGATTATTAAAAGGAACATCTCCCATTATTTTTTTATATGCAGTTGTAGCGAAATCACTTGAATAATTTGTTTCAAACCAAATTGATTTTGCTTTAACACGTTTTTCTGCACCATTTATATATAAATAGTCTTTTTGGAATACATCGTATTCGTCCCTTGTTGATACCTTTTTAATAGTTAAGAAATCGATATTCGTTGTAACCGTTTCTTTCCCCCATCTCCATCTTCCATCACTATGATCCGACAGTTTTGGTAATATTTCGATGAATCCTTTCGTTTTTTCTAATTTAATTTCCTCTGTTGTTGGATTGTAATATATTGGATAGAACAAATTAGGCCGATCTTCCCTTCTTGCTCCAGAACCTCTTTTTCTTAGGCCCTGTAATCTATAAGGACCTTTTTCATCTTTTTCAGTGTATTCATTACGATGATTTTCAGGGAGGGAAAGCCCCTGGGCCTCAAAATTATTAATTTTGTACATCAACATGTGTTCATGTGCAGTGGCAATATTCTTCCGATCACTTCTTCCACTGAAATTATTAACGACAGATAAAACCGAAATTAAATTTTCATCTCCTAACAACGAATTCATTAACGAAATTAAATTTGATACTTCATTGTCATCTATGCTTGAAAAAAACACCCCATTTTTAGATAATAATGTTAATCCATTTGAGATTCGATCTCCCATCATCGCCAACCAGCTACTGTGCTGGTAATTATCTTTATAATTGAATTGCTTTTTATCCCCAGTATTATACGGTGGATCGATGTAGATGCACTTCACCTGCTCCTTATACCGCTCCTGAAGGAGATTGAGCGCTTGCCAATTCTCGGACTTCACCATGAGTCCTCCAGTGGCATCTTCGAGATCATCAAAGGTGGCGAGCAGTTTATCCTTGAATTCCTGCGGGAAATGCTTCGTATCAAGAACGAGATAGGGATTTTCTTTGAGGAATTCTGCATCGATGGGCGCTCCCTTTTTCCGATTGAGTGTTGCCTGCCCGGTTGGATCTCCGATACTGAACAGATCTTTCCATTCGGCAATTTGATCCATATTAGATGTGATTTCAGGATAGAATGACTCAGGAATGAGGTCAAGAGTCATGCAATAGTTCGTCGAAATCACAAACTTCTTTTTCTCCCAGAGACGCTTTTGGAAATTCTCGATTTGGGAAAGAAAATCAATGATTTTTAAAGACACAGCCTTCATGACCTGGACACGGTTCACATAAGGCGCAAGTGGCACTTCCCGGTCTGTGCCCAGATCATCGAGATAAAACATCTCGTTCTTGATGTAAAAGTCAAGTTCATCATTAAGGAATTTCTGAAGATTCTTGTGAATGAAATAGTCGGTTTTATTCTCCTTGACGTATCGAACAAGGTGAAATTTGAGCCAAGTCGTCCCTTTTTCAACATTAACTACATGTATGAGGAGATCGATAAGACCTTTTTCCAATTTCACAGCCAAAATTTTTTTAATGGCTTCATCTACGAGAAATTCTTGGATTTTCTCTACCCCATTCAATCCATTCTTTTCAGATTCGCCAATGGGCCGGTATTCAAAGAGGATGATGAGGTCACGATTATCTTTGTTGTATTGAACGGGTTGTTCATCACCATGAATGACGAAATAATTCTGCTGTGTATCTTTCACGTCATTTACGGTCTGATGAGCATTCGTGATCCGGAAATGCAGTGTGTAATGCTCTCCAGGATCTTTTACCGTCAAATTCTGAAAATGATCCATTGTTTTAATGAAATACTGGTCTTTGTTTGCCCAGTGAAGCACAACTTCCTCACCATTATAGGGGACTGAGTACTCCTCTTTTGCCGAAGAACGGCGACGTTTTGACATAAAGTCCCCGTCATCATAGTATCGGGAAAAAAATGCATTGATGTGGTTGTAAATGTCACGACGGAATTCCTGGGAAATGGTGGCGTGATCGCGGGCAGCGATTTTTTCTGAAAGCAGAGTTTCAAACTTTTTTGCTATAGGAAGCGAGGCGTATTTTACATTTATCGAGTTACCAGATAAAGCATCAGCGCCTAATTTTTCAACAATTTCCCTTTTCAGAGTTTTTACTTCATCATCAATGACGTCTCGTTGTTGAACCGTTACTTTGCCAAATTCTTCATCCACCGCTCTTGGCAGATCAATGCTAATGAATTGGCGTATCGCATCCCGTTTTTTATTCATGATACGGTAAATGCCAGAATCCAAGTCTGCAATGTCAAATTGGAATAATTTCCGTAAAAGATCCTGGAGTGTTTTTAGCGATTCATCCACTTCATCCAGCTTTCGAACAATGATTCTCCGATCTGCGTCCTGAACCAGCGCCTTTTGCACGTCTTCCCTTTTCTTTCCCGCCATTTGAAATCTCCCCATGTTTAATGTTGTAATAAAACAAATCATCGATTTTATGTAATTTATCAATTAATTTACGACTGCTTATAATGCATTATTCAAATTTCACACATTACTTCCTCCACCGACATATATTCCCGTAACTGCACTGTTCGCATGAATCGCCCGGACATGGCTGAAATTTGCGTCGTTTAATCCCATCAATGTGGACACCTGCCTTTTCTTCTGCGTCATTAAGATCATTTTTGCTCACCGAGATATCAGCAATTGACGCATCTTCAAGGTATGCAATTGATCCACGGGTTACCGTATCACCAAGCATTACTAATCCCCGTGCATAAATCCTGACCTGCATCGAGGCCTCATCCTGAGTTGTCACTCGGTCTGATGTCTTATAGTCACGAATCTCAACGCCTTCACCGTCATGAAGGATCACATCAATCTTTCCGACTACGGTAGCCCGGTGCATCGGGTACTCAACCCGGGTCTCCACCTCACGGATGCGGAGCATGTCGTTTTTGTGGTCTTTCGCAAACTTAATCAGTTTTTTCTTCGCGGTGTTTCGGACATTGACGTGACGCCCTTCGTCAGCAAACGGCAGATGAAAATGCCGGTCCACCGCATTCGCCACAGCAGTAATGGGGGATGCACCCAGTTTCATCTGTTCGGCTGCCACTCGCATGCAGAAATGCATCGATGTCCCATACCCCAAGTATTCGGAGAGACCCGGCTGGTATCCCCATACTGCATTCAACCGGTACATATACGGGCACTTCCCGTACGTGATAAGTTCTCCCGCAGAATATGACTGGATGTCTTCTGCGTTCCCGTGGGGGGACAGATCATGCAGCGGCAAGTGATCCCGATCTGAGACTAATGTCATCCGTTCTACAGGTAGACACTCGTCCACAAACTCACTGACCCCTTTTTTCCGGCCGTTGAGCCGAGTGAAATAACTCACCACGAGCACATCCTTTGCCCGGGTCAGTGCCACATACATCAGTTTGCGTTCGACCTCCATGTCTCCTTCATACCGTTTCACATTGAAAAGTTCACGGGGAATGAGCCAGTGCTTTTCCGTTCCCACCTTCCGGGAAGGGAACCGTCCATCAACAACGGATGGAATAAACACAAGCGGCCATTCGAGTCCTTTTGCCTGGTGCACGGTCATCAGTTGAACGGCATCCACTCCCCTAAGATCATCACCCATTTGCTCTTCGTACGATGAAGATGCGTAGGTGTTCATGAACCAGCAGAGACTTTTCAGATCTGCTTCCCAGTGCAGGTGCCTCCCACCGAGCCGGTTTGCGGTCTCGAAGTCTGTGAGCATCGAGCCGAACCGGCCGAGGTTTGCCATCATGACTGCATGCTCCGGGTTCTCCGGGTCCAGACGTTGGTACCCGAGAATCGTGAGCAATTCGTAGTACATCTCGGTAAAATGTTTGTAGGTCCCCCGCTGGGTTGTTTCTTTCCAACGATCGAGGGCCACATGAACATCTGCGGGCAGCACAATCTCCGGGACTGCGTCATGCCAATCCTGCAGAGCCGCGGTCAAGAGATCGTCACCGCGTATTGTATCTTTACCGGACCATTTCGATTTCTGGAAAAAACCCTCGGGGTGCAACCATGCTATCAGTTTACCTGCGGCCTGCACATCCGAGCGTCGGAACAGTCCTACTTTGCCGCCCACGATAAACGGGATGTGGCGTTGTCGGAACACATCGATGAAAATAGGACCGGAGGTATTCACGCTTCGCAGGAGAATGCCAACATCTGCGTAGGAGCATCGCCCGGATTTCACGTAGTTATCGATCTGGTCCGCAATCCACTCCGCTTCGGAACCGTTCGATTCAAATTCCCCGAGATACACTCCGCCAACATCCGTCCGGGTTGCCACCAGATGGTCGTAATGCACCTGTGCGAAACAATCGGAGAATTCGTTTGCCACCGTCACAATGGATGTCGTACTGCGACGATTCTCTGTAATTGAGACTGTGTCAGCATCTGCATGGTTAGTGACGAACTCGTCAAAACATCCAGCATCTGATCCCCGGAACTGGTAGATGGTCTGCCGGGGATCTCCCACAATGAACGTGCTCCCCGATCGCCCTATGAGTGTGATCAGCTGCTCCTGGGCACGGTTGATGTCTTGATATTCATCAACAATCAGGTATTTTACATTCGTCAGTACATCCGGTTTTTCTTTCAGATGCGTCACCGCAAGCGCAATCATGCGGTTGAATGTCAGTCGTTTGTGGTTGGTAAGGTGCTCTTCGTATTTTTTATAGGATTTAAAAAAATCGTGAGCTTTTTTGTCAAGAACGGCATCCGGAATCATTTCTGAATAAACAACATTCAGCGTCTGTTTGAAGAGCTCACAATTTTCAGAATAGTTTCTCCCTCCGGTGAGATGCAGTTCCCACCCGAACCGGAGAAGAAATGCCATCTCCTGATTTTCGTCAAAGCTTCCAAAACCGCCGTAACCGAAATGATCCTGCAGGATTCGCAGACAATAGGCATGGATTGTTCCGATGAACATTTCTCCAATATGGGCACATTGATCTTCACCACCGAGCTGTTTCACTCGTTCGTAGACGCGGCTCTTCATACTGTGGGCCGCTTTTTCAGTGAAGGTAAACGCAACGACGGATGAAGGAGGAACATTTTCAATGAGAAGTAGAGATGCGATTTTTCGTGTCAGGGTTTCGGTCTTACCGGCCCCGGCGCCAGCGATTACCCGGATATATTTTTTATTTGATAGAACAGCATTTCTCTGACTTTCTGACAGAGGTTTTGGCTCTTTGAGGATCTTATCGAGAATAAGAGACGGTTCCGCGCCCATGGTTGAACATTGAATGTCTTTCAATTTAAATATGAAAGGCAATTTTTAGTAAAACCTAAGATCCTTCATCTCCTCGACAACGGCGTTCCCCGCCCCTCCCAAATCCTAGCCCTCACCTTGTCGAAAAAAGCCGCAGCCGAGATGAGCGATCGCGTTGAACAGCAACGCCCGCATCTCGACCTCAACATTCACACATTCCATTCATTCTGTCTGGACGTGTTGAGGGAGAATGTTCTATTAAGCGGGCTATACATTTCCGAGAGAATTCCCATTGTAGACAAAACCCCGGAAATCATTCAATCCCAGCCATTCACGTTCAGCGATTTCATCGGCTTCTGAGATCTGTTTCTTCCATGGATTAGCTGCATTTCGATATAATTGCATACCGGAAGCAATGCTGCAGGCTCCCCGAATAGGAGAACGATCTGATATCACGATGGTTTTTCGTGAAGGGACTATCCCACTGAACACATACGCTCCGGATAATCCGACCCCAAACCCGACAATGTAAAGTTTCTCATGAATCTCTGTGCCGTCATCACTATAGTAGGAGGTGTGGATCAGTTTTCCGGATTTCCAGACCGAAAAGAGCTGCTCTAACGTGAGATGTGGACTCCCCCCGCCAAATGAACTGCCGCACTGGGCTGATTTTAACATTATATTTGGAACAGGATCCCCCGGGTTCTTCTCATACAATTCCCAATAATCAAGAATAGCGGACAGCTCAATTACCTTATTTCTCATTTCAGGATTATTGACATGAAAAATTACCGGATAGTCCGGTGGCGTTACTTCGGAATTTTTGCTTGCGTTCATCACATTTCACCATACCATACATAGTCAGTTCGGGTATTTATATTATTACTCAAAGAAATTATTTGTATTATTAAAAATTACTATTAGTAATAATAGATAATGGTAATTCCCCCATTATCAAAACCAAAATTCCACATCCTATAGAGTAATATTCAGCCCAACCGCAGGAGCCATAGAGAATTATGGTAGAACTGATTGCAGATGTAAAAAAATAAGATTATTTTTTCTTTTTCAATTTTCTTAACGATTTGTCTATTGAGGACTCATCAGAAAACGTGATATCCTGAATATATCTGAATATCGGAACGAATCCCACCCCCCCACTATCGCAAAGGTCATAGGCTAAATCTTCTATTGATGGAATCGAGGATGTTGACCAATAATAATCAAATTCATCGTCAATTAATGCCTCTTCCAGAGCGGGAATCGCCCGTGTATCTCCAATCTCTCCTAATGCCCATGCAGCAGCAGAAATAATATCATACGTCTTGTTTTTCAATAATTTAATCAGAGGTTCAACGGCGTGTTTGTCTTTGATTTTCCCCAGAGCGTATATAGCTGCGAAACTCTCAAACTCTACACCAAAAACCTCATTCTCACTGAAATCGAGAATTTTAATTAAATCATCAACTGCTTCTTTGGCCTTCAATTCACCAAGGATGTAGATTGGGATATATTTATTTTCAAAAGAGTCATCCTTGAGCAAGCCTAAAAGCTGTTGAACCGAGAGATTCCCATACTTTTTTTTCCAATTCCATTTTCGCGCCATCAAATAACCTCGTATTAATTGTAATTCAATTATCTAGACGTTTAACTTTTCCTATTCAATCAGGTTGGTGTAAATATTTTTCAAATGCTTGCAGATTCCCAATAACGATTAGCCCAACAATTCGCGCTTCTATGGGTGGATCGCATCACTGATGAATGGATTTATTCGTAGTTGCGTCATCCTGTAACACATCCCGTAATGTTTTCCTGAATTCGTCATCATGACGAGCGAGATTAAAAAATATATTGCGCATCGTTTGAGGAAACAGTTCACTGTTCATATCATGGAATTGACAATAATAGGCGCACGCATCAACTATAATATCAGCACGATCCTGATACTTCAGTTTTGCAATGGCATCCAGTTTTTCCACCAACTTTGATGGCAGTTTTAGCGAGATGATTACTTCGTCATCAGCCATGTGGTAGAGTTGTCGGTGAATGGCATTAAACAGAAGGGAATAACAGCAGCCAAACAAAATATACCCAATATGCCACTACCCAAAGACCCGGTTAAGGCAGAAGAAATGCGGCGGAAAATAAGCGAGGCGCTGAAAGGAAGAACCCTGTCAGAAGAGCACCGGCGGAAATTGAGTGAGGCAGGCAAAGGGAAAATCATATCCCAAGAACAACGAAAAAAACTAAGCCTAGCAAATAAAGGAAAAAGCATAAACCCCGAACAACGACAGAAACTGAGCAAGGCTCTAAAAGGAAAACCCAAATCAGAAGAACACATTCGGAAAATGAGTGAAGTACGCAAAGGAAAAACCCTATCAGAAGAACACCGCCAGATATTAATCAAAGCACACAGAGGGAGGACTGTATCAGCAGAATCACGCGAGAAAATGTGTGTGGCTCAAAGGAAAAGATGGGGGTTGAATGATATAGAAAATCCCCGGGTCAAATCTACTTGCGATATAATCACCGAACATCACGAAACAATGAAGGAAGATCCAGAACGTCTCTCAACAGATTTCATTCAAAAACTTATAGGAAAAAAGTGTACAGGGTTATAGCCCCTCCAGCATTGACAACAGACCTCCCCATTCCAGTTATATTGGCCAAAGTCTCGTCAGATACCGAAAGCATAACACCACCCAAACAAAATACACAATATCATGTCTAACAATTGCCCGTCGTTTTTTGTAGTGCTGGCTTATCTGTTTGCTTTCACTCTTGCACTCTCGATGATCGGTTATATTTTTGTGTGGATGAACGCATGGCAAATTGCCACACCTCCATTATCTACAGCCCCATTATTAGCTGCGTTCGGTTTGATAATTTTAAACTGCTGTTACAATTTATACGAGCTTTTGTTCTCGACTCGTGCAAGGAAATAGCCTATTCGACATTTATGTTAAATCCCCTTCCAAATTACTTTATTTTTTTAACCATCTCCTGTTTTATTTTCCTCACTTCTACTTCGTAAATACTGCTTTACCCAATTTTTTCTTTGCTGCTTTTTCAACCAGCCCGATCCATACTTTATCCAGATCGATTGGTCCCCAGTCAAACTCACCTTTACGGAGTAGATTTCTTACGTATGTTCCAAAACCATGATGATTTAATACTCCCCAATTTTTACTATCTTCTTTCATACATTCTGCAACCTTTTCCAATGTTTCGGTGGGAATGTTGTCAATGAGATATTGGACTGCTTTTTTCTTTTCACTTGGGGGAATGGGGTACAGCATAGATGCTAATGGACATCGCTCAATTAAAATAATTTGTTAATAATCCAGCATTGATGTCCAACCTTCCCCGTAAAAAATTATTTTTCTCCCCGAGTATATCGCCCATTAACAAGACACGCATAAATCACCATCCGTAAAATATGACTATAGCCCGAGGGCCCAAGGGTGGGAGAAAATCAATGGCAGATTTCGTACAGAGTTCAGAAACCAAAAGCGCGATTCGCGAACTCGCGAGCCAGATTGAAGACGTAACAACGTTCAACTCAATCGTCCAGTCGGTCATCACCGACAACCCGTTCGCGTGTGTATCGTATATGACTGCCGGTGTAACCCACGACCCGGTCGAAAAGACCAAGGAGAGCTACACGGTGAAGCTCGTCTACCAGGACTCCGAAGCAAAAACTGTCGGCAGCCTGTCGGACAAGTACAGCACCATTGCCGGTTTCAATGCAGGTGCAACCGCACTGCTCGCCAGTGCCCCGGTCACCGCTGCACACGGCGGCACTGCCGTTCGTGACGCTGACAACGAGACGTACAGTGCGACCATCAGGTGTCATGACGCAAATGGCGAACTGTTCAATATAACGTTCAGCCGCAAACGCCTGTCCCTCACGTCCTATGCGGATGAAGCCATCCGGACAAAGGTTGAGACCTGGGCAGACACTGTGGCGGCCCTCGCCTAGATTCACGAGGACGAAAAGACTCGGGAGGGAGGCGACCTTCCTTGGTCCCTCTCTTTTTGGTCCTCTCGTCTTTTTTTTAAGAGGACCGTTATGGAAATTGAAACTTTAGGAATCATGCTCGGAGCTGTGCTTCCGATTTATCCCGTACTGTTTACGATCCACCAGAAGATCGGTAAATATGATGAAATCGTCGAGGAGTTCAAGAAACTCCGGGCAGAACACGAGAATCACAAGGAGAATTATCATGCAATCTGAAATCGCACAGCAGCCGGTCGCTACGGTGACCGGTCTCTATCGGGGAAAATTCGGGGGGCTTGACCCTCTCACAATAAACACCCCCCTCACCCGGGACGAAGTGCGGCGCAATCCGATTTTCTATGAACTGGACCTGCACCCGGAGCTGAGCGATGAAAATTTGATAATCGATATAATCTACGATAATCTTTCCCCGATGCGGATGCTGGACCTGCGCCGGGGAACCGATATTCCGCGAGGCGTCCGGTTCTGGCCGGACTGGTTTGACATTCCACCGTATGAGGAGATGCACGACATTGACGGTCGCCGGGTTTACCCACGAGCGCCCGGGATCCACACGGTCCAGATCCGGACCGGTCGGCGCAAGTTTGCCCAGATGGGCCGGGGCCGGGATTTCAGCCCGGAGAATGGCGGGTACATCAGCCCGGTGTTTGAGATCCGGATTGCGGAGAGTGCCGATGTTCGAGAATGAGTTGCAGACCCGGGCCGCGATATGCGGGACCGGGATCCTGCTCGGGCTGGTCTTTGTGCTGGCCCATCTTCCTCTCATTCTTCTGATTGTACCGGTTGCAGTGCTTTTTCTCGGTCTCATTGCGGACCCGGAGGAGACTCATGCGGTTTGGTATGGGATGCTGAACACGCTTGGTATCTTTGACCTGTCAGCGCTTACGAATGAAGAGCGATTGAACTATTCCGATAAGCGGCATTATTTCTGGTTTGGCGAGGTCGGAATGGCCGCGATGCTGGCCGGTGTGTTTGCGGTTCCGGTTGGGATTTTCCTTGCAGGCCGGGCAGAGATCACTCTTGCGTTCACCGGTGCTGCGGTCCTGTTCCTTCCGTTGTTTGTGTTCCTGCCGAAAATTTTGCAACAGGCAATGAAGGCGGATGCTGATGCGGCGATCGAGGCGTTCGGGAAGAACGAGCAGGTGAAGAGAGTCTTCTGGACTTTGTTCGTCGTGATGGCCGGCCTCGTGCTGACCCGGGTGGTAGACCCGGTGACGGCTCAGCAGGTTGTCGGGATTATTACGGGGATGGGGTAAAAATTTTGATATCAGGTGCAGGGATTTCCGTTATCCGGTTCCTTTGGTGTACCCGAGAGCTTTTGCCCGTGCATGTGCAACCCGGCAGAAATAATCAACCATTTCATCTAGCCTGCCGGTTTCAAGATATGCATGACCAGGACACCAGAGACAGAGATTGATAATGGGACAAACCTGACAGTTACTTAAAAAGTCCTTCTGGTTTGACTGCATGTCCCTCACTTTGGGTATAAAGTTCTGCCAAGCATCTGCCAGACTGCCCGTTTTTAAGTCATAGACACAATCAGGGTGACAGAGGGACATACACAACCGAAACATACCATCCGGGCTCACGTTAAAAACCTCTTTGCCTGCACCGCATTGGAAGAGATGGTTACTTTCAGCAAGAGAGAGTTTGGACATAATCAGTTTATCACAGTTTTTCTCCAGGGCTTTTGTCCGGTCAGCATCCGATTGTTCCAGTGCCACAATTTCATCTGGGGTGAGCCTTTCATTTCGAATCTCGTTATTTCGTACTGGATCATGGTCAATTCTCAAGATAATCTGGGGATCGAAACGGTAGTAATCCTTGGTGCGCAACTGGGAAAATTCTGCTATTTTCTGAATTTCGTGTAAGTTTGAGCGGATTGCTATCGCTTTGAGCCGAATTTTGATGCCCGCATCGAGTAGCAGATCAAGTCCTCGCATGAAAGCATTGAAGGAGCCCGCCCTCCGGCTCACCGCTTCATAGGTCTCCCGCGTTACGCCATAGACGGTTATCTCAATATCCCGGGGGGGGTAACGCAGGAAAAGCTTCACCAGTTCTCCAGTTACGAGGGTGGCATTGGTCATGACCGATACAAGGAGCCCTTTTTTCTTGAGGCCGATGTAAATCTCAGCAAAATCGGGCCTGATAAGGGGTTCACCCCCAGTGATGGTGCACCAGATCGCCCCCATTCTGACCGCCTGGTCGGCGATATCCATGATCTGCCCGACGCTTAGTTCCTGCATCCTCGCGGTGGTATCCCCAGCCGGGAGGTTGATATAGCAGTGACGACAGTTGTTGTTGCACCGGGCGGTCAGCTCAAGTGTGAAGGAGGTGCACGCATTCTTCTCCATCATCGTATCCCATAGGGCAGATTCCTGAAATGGTTTTTCCTTGAATAACTGGGTTGTCATCGGTATTGTTTTCCTTTTGTTTATTCTTACACGGACCAGAAAATCGCCGCTTTCGGCTTGCCTATTTTCTTGATCTCATAATCGAGTTGCTCATCTAGAACCGAAGATGTTTCCCATAAGTGACTGCCTTTGATAGTTCGAGTATGATCATTATCTGTCTCATAAAATTCAATCTTTTTCAACTGCAACAACCATTTTCCTTCTGAAGAGCTCAGCGACGATACCTAGCACATCCTTTTTTACCTCAACGGTTGGTGCATTATATTCAACTGCAAGGGTTTCAGCAATTTCCTGAAGACTCTTTTCCCCGTCAAGTTTGTCCCAGATAGCCCTTCCGGTCTCGTTTAACATGTAGATCTCGTCTTCAATGTCACCGATCCCCGACCCAATGGGAACGATTACCCTTTTCCCCACAATATCCCGCGAAACAATGTCTTCGGACGGGACGTACACGGAATCAAGGGAGATTGATATATTCACAGATTCACCATCTTTGCTTTTAAATAACAAATGTATTAAAAGAGTGTATCAATAGGAAATTTGAGGGAACAACGTATCTTGCCTCTTTCGATAGTATAGTATGTACTATTTATTTTAAATGAGAAACTGACACACCTCATAACTAAAGGGATTTCACCGTTTAACCTATCCTGCACCGCATATCAAACGCATTCAAGCCAGCTGCCAACAAATTTTCGTCGGATTTACTTCTTATTATAACACTTAATTCTGGCTGTTCCCATTTCATCTTCTCATATTGTAGCAAGTCTTTTTCCCTGTATGTGATATAACAACCCTCATCTATGGTACGAGGGGGGCGGATCAATACAGAATCTTCGGGTACACTTCGTGTCATCGCGATAATTTCCGGGGGCTGCCATTGTTTCATAATAAGCTTTTTTTCGTGTTCATTGTTTAAACAATTTTCTTTTATACATGGCGTCACAATTTTTTAGGTATGATCGATGTTTTGAGGGAATGTTATGATTCAGTAAATTGCTCAAAGCGGACGGATGAAATATCTGACAAACACTGAAATTTTTATCGCTATGTATAGCACAGATTTTGCACGCCTTCAACTAGGATCACCTTACTAATTCGATAACAAGATCCCTTGATGTATAGAATATAATTTTCACTCTGTGCGTGTGAGCGTTGTTTTCACTTCTTGTTTTCGCTAATTTGAGTTGGTGAAAACACCCGAATGGTGGACCCGGTGACGGCGCCGCTGGTGGTCGGGATGATTGGTCAGTCCGGACCGTGAACCGGGGGTGAGATTTCATCCCTGTTTCACTCGTTTTGGTTTTCGTTTTGGCAGCTAAAGATTACTCCCTATCACACTTCCCGAAATGGTGAAGCATAATTCACCCATCACGCACATCCCATTCCATTACCAATTTTTCTGCCAAATCCACACAAATAATCGCAACCAGATATATACTGCGCGAGCGTGGTGTGAAAGTGTATAACCCTCCGTTTTCGATTTGAAGCCCGTAAAACCCTCAAATCCAAAGCCTTTAATCCCCAAAAAACTACTTTAACAATCCGGGTCCAGGGGGTTTACGAAATTCCTGAAATTCAAGGACGTTCACCCTAGTCAAACTTGGCAACATGGAGTTCTTGATGAAAAAACCTGTAACGATGTCTGCGGAAAGAGAGTCCGTAGTAAAAAACGATCCCGGACTCCGGCTAATTCCTCGGTCCCAAATTTTTGAAATTTCCCTGAACAGGGGAACAGAAATCATGGAAAAAGATCACCCCCTCATACTCCGGGTGAAAACCTGATTAATTGGGAAAGCAAAACGGTGGTTCACGCGTGAAATTTTCATCGATGCTTATACTTCGTGGAGGGTGTGATGCCCGTTGATACGAAATCTCCTGAAATAAAAACGGAACGGATTGAAGGCATACCGTTCTATTTTCTTTCACGAGCAATTGCGGACCAGATAAAAAAGAAGCAAGAGACAATTGCCTTAATCGAAGTGCGACAAGGAACCGGACGTTTTTTTACGATCACGGTGAAGTCCTCAGAAAATTCTATGCTACGGCGCAGGATTGCAGAAAGGTAGATTGTGGGGGGAGAGACAATTTTCTCCTATTTTTAACGTCGTGAAAGATGCTTGTAATAGGGGGCATGTACCATGAGTGAAAACAAGCCCAAATTGGGCTCCGATTGCCGTATTCCCGTCCGGAAACCCCCTCTAAAACCGTCTGGTTCTGATATGTGAAAATAAGTGCCCGTATCTCGCCCTGTTTGCCAAAATACGGCTGGATTGTCCTTAAAAAATGAAGCCTCTAAAAGGCCCCTTAAAGCGCGTTTTGTTTTACCCGGTGGTTTACCCGTTTGAGGAGAGATCTGCCCTACAAAGGGCCATTAGCGAGGTCATTTTTTCCGGGGGGGTCTGAAAAATGGGGTTTTGGGTAGAAATAAGAGGAAGCGGGTCGCGGAGCGGGGGCGAGCACGGCGAAGCTGTGCGAAGTGTGCGACGTGGGCGGCGATCAACATGCTGACAAAATACAATTGCGCCAGGATCTTTTTGCTGACATGAATATCGGTCGGTCATGTTCGTCTCCACGGGCTTTTCGCCCGTTCCGCTCACATCACCTCCCTTGTTTTCCCGGAGTTGTTCTGTTGAGATGTAGTACGCCCACGGCTCGTCGCTTCGCTCTGTCGCCGTCGGCTGCTTTCGCCCGCTCCTCACACCATGCTTCGCATCGTGTTCGTCGCTGTTGATCGTACTCATGACTAACGCTCAGTGACTCGTCCGCACGACGCATCAGGGGCTCGGACTCACCGCTGATGCGGTTCGTTACCTTCGCACCCTGAAGCGGTGCTCCCTCGGGCCGCTGGGCCGGGACAGGATAGCCCCCTTATGGGGGCACGGGCTTCTTGTATGGTTGGGGGACAAGAATATATTTGCCCGGGGTTTTCACGACAGATCAGCTGTCAATATAATGCAATTCCCGCAAAATCAAATTTTAAAAAAAATCTCACGGGTTAGATCTTCCCGTACTTCTTATGAGCCTGTTCAATCGTCATAATTTTATCAACCCATACCATGTCGGCATCGACGTAATAGAACAGGGTATATTTCATCGATATGTGCATACGCCACCGTGGTTTTTTTGTATGGAGTTTTTTGATATTTCCCGTAGCACTCGGATGTTCAGATAGTCGGTCGATATGTTCACCGATCACACGGCGATCTTTCTCTGGGAGTTCACGGATGAAATCTTTTACATTATCTTCGATTTTGATCCTCACGATACCTCCCGTCAGAGTCCGAGTTCTTTCTTAGCTTTTTCCCAGGTGGTGAACTGACCATTCGCGTCAATCTCGTCGAGGTCCCGCTCCAGCGCCCTCTTCTGATGCTCAGTGATGAGATCAGATACCGTATCGCCAAGGGACTTTCCCGGAGCTTTTATATTTGAGAGTGCTGCCCATGTACTCGGGGTGAGAGCTACCCTCTTGTTTGCAATTTCTACCTGTCCGCCTTTTGCTTCTGCCATTTCTTTGCCTCTCCTCTCAATACGAATAACTTCAAATTTTAAAATTTTTGTGTAACTTGCACAACAGTACAAACTTGTACAGTTGTACAATGATAAACTCCGGCTAAAATAAAGGTTATCATTGAACCCATTCGCCTCTTTTCTTGAAAATGACAAGATTGTTTTTGTCGGAGGGTATAACCGGAACCAGTCGCCCGGTCCGGGTGGGTGGATGCGAGCCGGAACACGGCGACCTTCGCCGTGTCGCGTGAGCATCGGGCGGGCCAGGGAAGATCAGGGCTGCTCAACAGGACAGGCATACGTCGGCAGGTCCGGGCGGGAAGAAGGCGAGTCGGGCACGGGACCGCATCAGCGGGCCTGTCGCACGAGCCTTCAGGGTGGGCCAACCATTGCCAAGAAAGATAATGCCAGACGTCGATATTGTACCAACCCGGCAGGGCTCTTGAGGAGTCATGGTGTCCCTGTCGGGCCACCGTTTATCCACAACGAAAAACGATTTTTTTCTTCGTCTTGTGCAGCCACCATATAAAAAATTTCCACAGTCCCCCAGCGGTTATTCGATTTTTGCGATGCTCCCAAAATTTGCGCCTGCTGATCATGGGAAACCTCAGTAATCTGATACAGGGATCCCGCTCGGCAGCGGATCTAATATCCATGCGATCGCGTCCAGCCGTTGCCTTTCTGCCACCAGATTATCTAAGCCCTCCCACGCTGCCCGGGCTTTCCACGAGGAGAGGATCTCATTATGCCTGATGCGGAGATCCTGTGCGTCAGCCTGAAGCACAAAGGCCCGGCGTTCCTTATCAGTTATGGCGATCTCGATGCGTTCGAGTTCTTCGAGGACCTTTACCGGCATAGCATCAAAAATAGTATTCATGCTGTCACCCCTTCCGCGGGATCTGTTCCGGTAGCGCTGGCAGGGACCGGGGTCAAAACCCCGATCATGAAATCCGCTGCTTTCTCTGCCCTGCCCGCTGCATACATCACGAGATCGGCATCGGCCTTTATCGCCGTTGCCCAGTTCTGGAGATAGGCTGCCTGATTCTGGACCACTGCAGATGAATCGATCCCGGTAAGAGCTGCCAGGTAAGCACTCCCGATCTCGGCGACCAGTTCCTCGCGCCCGTAGGTGTCGGAACCAAAGCAGACAGGATCGGTCCGCTTGAATCGTTCGAGCCGTGGCCCGGTGGAGTGGATGCACTCATGAAACATCGTTGCATAATAGTGCTCGGAGGTTCTGAACTGGCCGATATCGGGGATAGTGATAATATCTGATTGTGGGAGGAAAGCGGCCCGCTCTCCTGTTGTAATTTTTATTGTGTGCCGCTCTGTGTATTCGTGAATGACGGCATCGCATCCGAGAAGGTGGAGATTTTCTTTCACATCGGGGAGTTTGTACCCCTGTTCTATGTAATCGGTCTGGGCGACGTTGAACACAACAAAAGCCTTCAGGAACCGGATTTGTTTTTTCTTTTCGGTCTCCTTGCCGTTCTTATCGGTCTTCGTCTCGGTCTTTACGGTCCGCCCAGCGTAGATAATCCCGTGGCCGCGCTCGCTCTTCTGGACCTGTAACCCTGCGGCGAGATACTGCCGGTATGTTGCCCAAAAAGGGAGAGGGTAGGGACTGAGTCCGAGAATTAACCGGTTAAGCCCGGTGTATGACCTGCCGCTGAAAAGATTTCGTGGGCCGTTTTCGGTCCACGGTTTCAGCCAGGGGATTTTTCCCTCGGAGAGCGCTTTTATGATCCGCTCGTTAATCTGTGCTTTTACATCAGCGGCCTTCATGCTGTCGCCTCTGCCGGTTTGGGGGTCGAGGTCGCGGGGAGCACTGGGCACATCATCGAGACATTGGCATATTTTCGCTCCCCCTTGAGCATCCCTTTTATCTGAGCGAGCGGGGAGACGAACTGCACATTATTGATTGTGATCATCACCGCTTTGCCGGACCGGGTGATCCATGCCTTCCCGATCGGGGCTGCGTCCGTGTTCTTCATTACGTCGGATATGTCATAGACCGGTGCGGGCCAGTGTGCTTCGAGCCTGCGGACTTCACTGACGGGGATGACCGCTTGCATTGTCTTGACATCGATACGGACCGAGCCTTTGTAGAGGCGGGCTGCCCCAATGTGCTCGAACTTTACTTCTGTGTTTGTTGTTGGAGTCATGGTGTATTTCACCATACACTCATCGACGTTAGCGCATATAAGTCTCCGCCGTGCGCAGTGTGAAAGTGAAAGCGTTGCGCTGTCCGATTTACAAAATAAAGATTTTGCGTAGAATTTTGTTTATGATTGGCCCGCCCAGGCACACAGCGCGACAGGCCGCTGATGCGTCCCGTAACCGCGCCGTGTAGCCATGACCCGCCCACGCTGCAGGAATTTTATGCTGTCCTGTTGGCATGAGACCGGTAAAAGCAAAGACCCGCCCGGCGCTCACGCGACACGGCGAAGGTCGCCGTGTTCCGGCTCGCGCCTCCCCTCCCACACCGGGCCCGGTTATTCGGTTGATTCTAAAAATGAAATTTGCTCCGGCTGTACCCGCCCGACAAAGCGATCGACAGGTCGCTGATGCGCCCTGTAACCGTCGCTTTGTCCCCCACCCGTACAAGAAGCCCGTGCCCCCATAAGGGGGCTATCCTGTCCCGGCCCAGCGGCCCGAGGTAGCACCGCTTCAGGGTGCGAAGGTAACGAACCGCATCAGCGGTGAGTCCGAGCCCCTGATGCGTCGTGCGGACGAGTCACTGAGCGTTAGTGATGAGTACGATCAACAGCGACGAACACGATGCGAAGCATGGTGTGAGGAGCGTGCCGGAGCAGCCGACGGCGACAGAGCAACGCGACGAGCCGTGGGCGTACTACACTTCAACAGGATAACTCCGGGAAAACAAGGGAGGTGATGTGATGCGAATCGGAGTGAAGTGAGCGAGTAGCGAGCGGAACGCAGATGAGTGAACATGACCGACCGATCTTCATTTCAACAAAAAAGTTTTCGTCGGGAAAGCCCGCGCGACGTCGAGCAAAAAACCCCGTTAAGCATAGTTTCATCCGTAAATTTTGCAGAAGTTGTATGCAATCACGCTCGAATCGCTGCCTGCTTCGCATGCTTCGCACTTCTCCGCAACCGGCTTGTCTTGTTGTAAAGATCAGTCACGTCGGTATATGCGATTGGAGAGATACATTTTTCTGTTTAAAAGGACTATTAGGAAATGGAGAGGAATTAGGGTCAGAAAAGCAATTTAGACCTTAACCAGCGGTTAGAACGCCCCGGCCGGGACTTGAACCCGGGTCAAAAGATCCGCAATCTTTTAGGATGTCCACTACCCTACCGGGACAAGATTACTTTCTGCTTTACATAAAACGTTGTCATGAGTTAAATAATTCACCTCAAAAAAAACGTTGTGTTAAAAAAAGGTGAGCAATCAGACAATACTTTGTTCGATATTCCCTGCTCGTTTTACTGACAGATTTACATCAGCTGCAACCTTATTGCCATTAAATTCAATAAGATAATTTCCCGCTTTATATAATTTTAAGGTGCGGGGATTTTCTGTACCATATTGTCTACTCTGGCCAAAACCGTCCTGGAGTACAATATTGCCTGTAGACTTTTCACGAACGATCACTTCGAAATAGGCCATAGGATCATAATTATTCGTTGTAATGGTGATCCATTCATTTGTAAGAGTCCGACTTTTTCCTTCTATTGTTCTTGTGACATTGGTAACAGACAGGGAGAAATCAATCAGCATCGGGGGGTTTTTCAGATCGAATGATACGGCCGATCTACTATAAGCCAATTGCTGATTTTTTATTGAATATATCACGACATAATCTTCCTTGATGGGAGAAACAGTAGCAGGGATTGTTAAATATGCAACCGTAGGTGTTGGATATGGCGTCTCAATAGTTACATATACGGGGGTTGCAGCCGTTGTAACTATAGTAGTAGGAACAATAGCGGGGATTTTGGTTTTGTTTGTTGTTGTTATTAATGGAGCTTCTTTAGGAGGTGAGATACACCCGGAAACGGAAAGAATAAAAATGAGTGCAACAAGAAAAACCGCCACAACTACCTTTTCATTCATTAATAATGTTTGGGTTATCCATAGTAATTAAGCATTTCAGCATTGCTTTTTTTTAAATTTCAAATATCTCCATCAGAAAAGATGATACCCACAATTCCGGCAAGGGCCCCTTTTACCGTATTAATGGTTGATTTCTGTATGGTCACGTTCGATGGTTTTCCATTGATCTGATGGAACAATCCTTTGTATGTTACGATGCCGGAATGTTTGAAAAGCCTGTCATCATCCTTACGAAAAAGATCTCCCTGCCATGAGCCACCTATTTCACCATTGGTTTTCCCGGCAATCTCTTGAAATTTTTTCCCGGTCAATTTTTCAAAGGCTGAATTACACCCAAGATATCGCCCCAGTGGATCGAGATAAAACAGTGGATTTGGGAACGTATCGATCATATGCTGCAAAAAAGCAAGCTGATCTCTCAGTCCATCCTGTGCCTGTTTCCATTCAGTCATATCAGTTATGATGATATACCGTACGCGGCTCTCCCCCCTTTCTAAAGATGTGATCCGGTTCGAGATGTATCTCCGGGAGTGATCTTTTCTGATAATCCAGAACATAATGCTTGAAGGTAGAGTACCTGATGCAGAAGACTTGTCAATAATTTTCATTACACGGGTTCGCTCTTCAGGAGCCGCAAGATCGATCGGAGAACGGGTAGCCAGTTCCTCGTGTGAATAGCCAAAGATCTCTTCTACGCGCCGGTTTGTATAGACAGCATTCCCGTTTTCATAGATCACAATACCATCCTGAATATTATCAGCCATAAGACGGAATTGTTCCTCGCTTCTACGTAAAGCGCTCTCTGAAGCTTTTCGTTTGGTAATATCTTCTAAAAGGATAATAATTCCCTGTTTACCATCCTCAAAAACCGTAGGTATGATCTTCTGGAAAAAAACCTGCTCTTTATCGTTTTTCAGAGGGAGTTCCTTATTATAAACTCCGGATTCAACGCAAGTACAGATGGATGAAAAAATTGTGTGTGCGGGTTCATCAATAAAGGACAGTGTGGAAGGATTTTTATTAAGGATCTCGTGTCGTGTTTTTTTTACAAGAGAGAGAAACTGATCATTGATAAGGACGATGCGTTGATCGCGGTCAAGTACAATAATAAAATCTTGTGCATACCCCATAAAAGAGTTCAGGGGTATACGGGAAGATAATGAGAATACTTTTGCTTTTCCATAAGTCCGCATCTCAACATGACCGGAAATGAGTAATTTGTCGAGATAGTGACCCACAGAATGTTTGTTTTTGTTGAGTGCGCGTGCAATTTCGGTGACGCTCATTCCTTGAGGAGAATTCTTTAAAATTTCTTTGATCTGAATGAATTCTTCTTTAATTTGTTCCATTGTTTTGTAACTTCCATTCCTTTTCTCATTCTATTGTAATTGTAACAAATAAATCTTTCATTTGATCGTAACACACAAAAGTTACATATAACAAAAATCTATAAATATCAATCCTACCTTCTTTAATACCACATCAACAGTGTACAGCAAAATTTCAACATGCTGGCAGCACAAAACATAGAACACTGAAACATTCACATGGAAATAGTAAGAATAAGGGGATCAACCGATGGCAAACTATGTAAAAATATCCTGCATTTTAATCATTCTGTTTGCATGCCTGGTAGCACCTGCAATGGCAGGAACAAAATACATGGCCGGCAGTCCAAAGTTATCAGCCTATATCTCGGGTACCAATGAATTCAGCCCGGGAAACAGTACACAGATTACTATTGTAATTGAAAATACAGGGCTCAATGAATTTAAATTTGTTAATTCCGGTATTGTTGACCGCGATGATCTTCCGAACACTGCAAAGTTCCTGACTGTAAAGGTTCTGCCCGGAAATGCTCCTCTGGTCATAAAATCTGATCCCCAGATGTTAGGAGATCTCAAAGGTGCAACCAGCGCAAATGCCATATTCACAACAAAAATCAATGCCGATGCACCTGCCGGTCACTACAATCTGCCCGTAGATCTCACTTATACATATCTCTATACTGTCGACCAATGGGGTGTAGATACAATACAGTACTCTTACAAAACAATAAACCAGTCAATTCTCCTCCCAATAAAAATTAAACCGGATGTCTCCATCAATGTCATTTCCGCAACACCAGAACACCTGAATGTGGGAACTGAAGGTTACGTCAACATGAAAATTAAAAATACCGGATCAGATACCGGTACCAAATCGATTGTCAAAATTATCAGAAATGGCAACAGCCCGATTATTCCTACCGACAGTAGTGTTTATATCGGGAATTTTGCACCGGGTAATGTAGTGGATTGCCGGTACAAAGTATCAGTATCCGGCGATGCGCAAAAGGCAACTTACCCAATCGATGTAGTTGTAGTATACCAGAATAATGAAGGGGACTTTGTCACTTCAAAAAGCGATACGGTTGGTGTATCTGTTGGCGGAAAAGCAGATTTTGCAATCATATCTCCCCCTGGTGAGATGAATCCTGGAAATAAAAAAGTCATCACAGTCGAATATAAAAATACCGGTGATACAACAGTAAAAAGTGCGCAGGCGAGAATAAGTGCAGTTGATCCCTTTACCAGCAATGACGATATTGCATATATCGGGGATCTGAAACCCGGTGAATCTCGGATGGTATCATACGTAATGAGTGTTGATCGGTCAGCAACCATCAAGGAATACGGGCTTGACTCGGAGATCAGGTACAGGGATGCACTCGATAACACGTATATCTCAGATACGATGAAAGCCAAGGTAAAATTGACAAACCCTGCAGGTATGACCGCTGTACTTTCAAATCCAATCTATCTATCCATAATAGTAGCAGTCATCATTGGTGCAGTCTATCTGGTTTACCATTTCCGGAAGAAGAAATAATTTTTTTTTGAATCAAACAATGCCCACGCGATTTTGTTTTTAAAAGTCTCACTCGGAACAACAATTCCAACATTTTTACTTACGCCAGATAAACGATAATGTGACAAAAGCGGTGAAGGTATGATCGATAAAATCTTTGAGGGAATCGCAGTCACCATCAACCGCCGCCCGGCACTCGTTGCAGGGCTCCTCGTTGCCGTTTTCTGTATTGCATTATATGGCATGACCTTTATCAGCATGCAGACGGGAACCGAAGTCTATCTGGATAAATATTCTGAAAAAGGCATTCTCAATACCCGGTATACTAATACCTTTCAGTCAGACTCCTTAATCTTAATTATTGAGACAAACGATCCCCTTAACCCGGATGTCTTGACATATATCGATACCCTTGAAGCGACAGTACGGCAACAACAGAATATCAAATCAGTCAACGGAATTGTTGATCTGCTCAAAACGGCAAATGGAGGAAAACTTCCCCAGTCAAAAGCCGAAATCGATACTATAGTTGCAAAGATCCCTCCAGAAGTACAGAAAACCGCTGTGCCGTCAAATGTCATGACACTGGTTCAGATCCAGCTGGATGAGGGTTTGTCAGAAAAAGTCCGGAATGGGGCTCTTGCAAATATCCAGAAGGTTGTTTCCACATCAGAGCCGACACCGGGAACAAAAGTAACTGTGACGGGAAGTCCGGCCTTTTCTAAAGAGATGTCGAGCTCGCTGGGTAAAGACATGGGGATGCTCATCGGGGGTGCAATGATATTAATTATCATTGTCATGGGCATATTGTTTGGGTATGTCCGCTACCGCTTCATGCCAGTGGCACTCGTTGGAATCGGACTTATCACATCATTAGGACTCATGGGACTTGCCGGCATTCAGCTGAACATGGCAGTGGTGGGCGCATTTCCGGTGCTTATCGGTCTTGGGATCGATTATGCCATCCAGTTCCATGCCCGATTTGATGAAGAAGCGCGAAAAGGGTCTCTTGATGATGCGGTTTTTATGACCATTACCCGGACGGGTCCGGCAGTCCTGTATGCCATGCTTGCAACCTGCATGGGTTTTTTGGCAATGTTCATCTCTCCTGTACCCATGATACGCTCTTTTGGGCTTGTTGCAATCATCGGTGTGATGACCTGTTATTGCATCTCTCTTGTCGGCATGCCAACAATCGCGGTTCTCTTAAAATACAAGCCCAAAGGTCCTGTCCCCACGGTTTGTTATGCGGTTGGTGAAGGTGCCTGCGATTCACTTATAGAAGACAGCGAATCCCAAAATAAGAGCAAAAAGAAGAAAAGATCTTTTTCTTACGCTCATTTTCTTACCGAAACTTCCATGAAGATCGCTAAAAACCCGGTGCCGATTCTTCTCGTGGTTGGACTTATTGCGATCATCGGTTTCCAGCTTGATGCGGTTATTGCTATCGAGACCAATGAAAATGCATTTGTTCCAAGTGATATGCCGGCAAAGATCCAGATGGACAAAGTCGGCAGAGTGATTGGATCGACCGATACTGCGGCCATATATATCGAGGGGGCGAGGGTGACTGACCTCGATACCATACGTTGGATGAAAAAATTCCAGGATTATGAACTCAGCCATCACACAGAGTTGACCCGGGCAACAAGCATTGTTACCTATGTCCTTGCTTATAACAACGGTGTAATGCCCAAAACCCAGAGCCAGCTGGATACGGTTCTTGATAAAATTCCCGCACAAGTCAAAAAACCTTACATCAGCGGTTCGATGAATGCTGTGATCCAGTTTGGTACAGTAAAACTCCAGTCCACCCAGCAGGCATCATTAAAAGAACAGGTGATATCAGATATTGAGTTCCTTGAACCTCCGGTAGGAATCTCAGTGCAGCCAACAGGCAGGTTCGAAATTTTCACTTCCCTTATGCACGATCTTTCCTCTTCAAAAGACGAGATGACCATTTTAGGGTTTGTGCTAGTTTTCCTCTACCTGATTATAGTGTACCGGCATTTTCATGCGGTATCTCCACTCGTCCCGATAATTGCAATTGTGGGATGGAATGCAGTGGCAATGTATCTCCTCGGGATTGCGTACACACCGATGACTGCAACCATGGGATCCATGACCATCGGTGTTGCAGCAGAGTATACCATATTAGTCATGGAACGGTATGCTGAAGAAGAAGCTCGTCTTCATGACCCTATAGCAGCCATCCAGGAGAGTGTACAGAAAATCGGTACTGCGATCACGGTATCAGGGCTTGCAACTTTTTTTGGGTTCTCAGCTCTTTGCCTTGCAAGCTTTCCCATCATCAGCAACTTTGGTATTGTAACATTAATTGCCGTCGGGTTCTCTTTGCTTGGTGCAATCTTTATCATGCCCGCAGTACTGTCAATCATGGGCCAGTTTACCGCATGGCTTGAGTCACGAAAACAAAAAACCCCAGAATAAAAAAAATCTATTTCCATCATTTTTTGATATTTCTATTATGCCATCTGCATCTTCTTTTACACATTTCATCACACGTCAAAAAATATTAATAGAGTTCAGAACAACGTTTGGATACAAATTTAATTGATTTAAGTCAAGTTAGTTTGTCTGGATCAATTACTGGATTAATTGGCGATCTTATGCACATTATGGAAGGATTCTTACCGTGGCAATGGTGTCTGGTGTGGTGGATTATTGCCCTGCCCTGTCTCCTGCTCGGTATATACCAGTTGAAACGAGTCCTTGCCGCTGACAGGGATGCGCTTCCCCTGCTTGGGGTAACGGGGGGATTTATCTTTATCCTGTCATCCTTAAAACTTCCTTCTGTTACCGGGAGTTGTTCGCATCCTACCGGAACCGGGCTCTCAACCATATCCTTTGGTCCATGGATCACCGCAGTTGTCTGTGCAATCGTTCTCCTGTTCCAGAGTCTCTTCCTTGCTCACGGGGGACTGTCTGTTCTTGGGGCCAATATCGTTTCGATGGGGGTCGTCGGGCCATTGGCTGGTTATGCATTCTACCGGCTGCTTCGTGATACATCAGTCAATATCTACATTACGGTATTTCTGGTAACGGCTATGGCAGATCTGTTTACCTACATAACAACATCGCTTGAACTCGCACTGGCATACCCGGCAGAGAGCGGGGGTGTTGTCAGCTCATTTCTCCTGTTTTTAGGCATTTTTGCCGTGACGCAGGTCCCTCTTGCCATTGTCGAAGGCATTGTCCTTGCGCTCGTGTTCAAATATATTATCACCCTAAAACCCGATATCCTGATACGGTTAAAAATCTTCTCAAAAGAAAAGATCAATGCGGCACGGAATGAGATCTGATGAAATTCAAATATACGCTTGAAATCCTGACCGGTATCGCGATTTTGGCATTTTGCGCTGTGTTCCTCTACACGAGTTCGACAATGAGCGGGGCGGAATTTTCCGGCTCTGATAATGTCGGATCCGGACTCATATCAAAACTTTCCGGAACTCCTTTAGAAAATTTCCATCCACTCATCCCCCAGTGGGAACCCCCAAGCAGTGAAATCGAGTCCAGCCTGTTTGCCTTCCAGGCGGCTGTCGGAGGGATTCTTGTCGGGGGTGTATTTGGTTATTGGATCGGGCAGAAGAAAAAAGCATAATCGGTACAAGGAGAGAAGTGAACTATATGTTTGAGGAACTTTTAGAAGATATTGCCCAGAAGAACGGGTTGCGGGAGGTAAACGCATACTTAAAACTGGCTGCCGGTCTTGGCGCTATCCTTCTCTGTCTTCTCTCATCAAGTTATCTCTCTCCGCTTTTTATTGCCATTGTCCTAACCTGTGCAATTCTTATCCTTGCTAAGGTGGATGCCAAAACCTATGCAGAACTTTTCATTGTCCCTTTCTGGTTTGCTATCATGAGTGTGGCCGGGATAATCCTGATTACCGGGGGACAGGATATTTTCTGGCAATGGAATATCCTGCCATCTTTTTCACTGTCCATCACACGGGAGAGTATAAACCAGGGGATGTTTGTCTTCTGCCGGGTTATTGGCGGGATGTCTGCGATGATATTTATTGCATTAACAACCCCAATGACAGATATTTTTATTGTGTTTCGCCAGTGCAGGGTTCCGGAAGTTGTCATTGATCTTATGATGATCATATACCGTACGATATTTATCCTGATCGACCAGGTGATACAGATCTACCAGGCACAGGTGATGCGCCTTGGTTACTCCACCTATAGTGAATCCTTACATTCCTTTGCCACTTTATGCGGAGCTGCATTCATTGCCAGCTGGGATGCCGGAGAAGATCTGATCCGGGCAATGGATGCACGGTGTTATGATGGGAAATTTGCCCTGCTCGGGGAGAGCAGACCGGTTGAACGGATCCCGTGTCTTGCAGTTGTCTGCTTTCTTTTTCTATCGACAGCCAGTGTGATTGCATCCGGGACAATGACCATAATTTAGGATGAGCCATGAGCAGCATCATACTTGAAGCCCGCGATATCCGTTATCGTTATCCACGGGGATTAGAAGCGATCTGCGGCATCAGTTTTCATATCCGTAAGAAAGAGAAGATCGCTCTTGTGGGACCCAACGGAGCCGGGAAATCTACGCTTCTTACCATGTTCAATGGTATGATACGGCCGGACTCCGGCCTCATGCTCTTTGACAACCTTCCGATTCAGTATGATACCCCCTCGTTGCGGATGCTGAGAAAACGCGTGGGTTTTGTCCTCCAGAACCCGGACCGCCAGATCATCGCCCCTACTGTGTACCAGGATGTGGCATTCGGGCCTACAAATCTCGGTTACAGTGAACCGGAAGTAAAAGAGGCAGTAACTCAGGCACTCCGTCATGTAGGGCTGGAGGGATTTGAGCGCCGACCTCCACACCAGCTCTCCGGTGGGGAAAAAAAACGTGTCGCAATTGCAGGAGTGCTGGCAATGGACCCTGATGTGCTGGTGTTCGATGAACCCACCAGCGGCCTCGATCCATCAGGATCAGAAGATATTATGGAACTGCTCGATGAATTAAACCATGAAGGCAAGACCATCATCATCTCTACCCATGATGTTGAACTGGCATACCCGTGGGCTGACAGGGCAATACTCATGCTTAACGGGAAAATCCTTAAAGAAGATATTCCTGAAGTGGCTTTTGGCAACCCGGAATCCGTTCGTAAAGCTCACCTTTCCGTCCCTACACTTCTTGAACTGCACATGGAACTGCAGAAACGTGGATTTTTACTTCACGGAAAAAAACCCCGTACTGTTCTTGACATGATGCAATGCATTGAGACTTTATTTGAAAAATCCGTAAGTAAAAAACGTCACGGGATGATTACCGTATGCAATGTAGATCTCAAAACCAGAGAAAACCTGCCGAAATGGTTATCGGAGCACACAGGAATTTGTACCGGAGCCATGGGCACCCGGGCAAAACAGTGTGCAGAAAATTTGAAGATCCACCTGGATTTTACCTATAGTGTCATAGACAAATGTATTCTCAAAGCGTTGCTGGGAGAAGATTCCGTGATCCTGACCACTGAAAGCATGGTCAAACGGGTATATTTAAGAGTGGAAGCCTATGGCCTCGAAAGTGGAGTTCACATTCCCATCTACCATATTAGTACCGCACCTGAAGAACCAAACGAAAAAAACAAAAGTCTGCCATGAATCCTGTTCCCAGCATTTTGATTGCCGGCACGCACAGCGGGTGCGGCAAGACTACGATAGCAAGCGGCATTATGTCTGCACTAACAAGGAGGGGATTAAAAGTCCAGCCATTTAAAGTCGGTCCGGACTTTATCGATCCATCCCATCACACCCGTATCTGTGGGCGCATTTCCCGGAACCTGGATCCTTTCATGATGGGTGATGAGGGTTGTATCGACACATTTATCCGGGCAACTGACGGTGCAGACATCGCAGTGATCGAAGGCGTTATGGGAATGTATGACGGTGTGGATGGGTCTGATATAGCGAGCACTGCCCATGTTGCACGGATCTTAAAGGCTCCGGTTGTACTTGTCGTGGATGTTAAAGGGATGTCGCGTAGTGTCCATGCACTGATTGAAGGATACCTCCGATATGATCCAAGCCTCTCATTCAGCGGAGTTCTCCTCAACCGTATTGGCAGTCCACGACACCGCTTAATGATTGAACCCTCCTTATCCATCCCATCTTTTGGCTATATTCCCCGTAAAGAAGAACTGGCTGTAGAAAGCCGGCATCTTGGTCTTAAGATGGCTCACGAATCGGCGAGTATGGGAGAGTTTGGAGAAATTATCGAAGAAAACTGTAATCTGGATGCACTTTTAGAAGCTGCAAATAATGCTCCACCATTGATAAACACGATCAATACCATGGAATGCAAACAGAAGGCTCATACAAGAATTGGTGTTGCTTTCGATGAAGCGTTCTGTTTTTATTACCAGGATAATCTTGACTGCCTGAAACGATCAGGAGCGGAATTGGTTTTTTTTAGTCCCCTTAACAGTTCACTTCCGGATGTGGATGCAGTATATCTTGGCGGGGGTTACCCGGAGCTGCAGCTCCCTGCGCTCGAATCATCCCAGTGCAAGGAGGAGTTAAAAAAAGCGGCTGATTCCGGGATGCCTGTGTATGGGGAATGTGGCGGGCTGATGTATCTTACAGAATCGATTACATCGGATAAAACCTACCGTATGTGCGGCATTCTTCCCGCGAGTGCAGAGATGACGAATCGTATCCAGGCGCTGGGCTATGTAAAAGGAGAGAGCATCGGTAACCGATCGTTTCTGCCTGCAAATCTGCCGATCAACGGCCATGAATTTCATTATTCAGGGATCGAACCACAACACGATGCCCGGTACGCACTGTGTTTGTCCCGAGGGAAAGGCATCGTTGGTGGAAAAGACGGTTTGATCTCGCAAAACGTTCTTGGCTGCTATACGCATACTTATTTTACTCCAGCTTTTGCCCACGCGATGATCGAGTGTGCTGTCAAATTTTCCCGGCATTAAATGATATTTATTCAACCGTAAAACCTCTTCTTTCACCACACAGACGTTAAAACCCCTATGACTAAAATTGTGGGTTTTTTAAACACTTTACCCGGAATCATAAAATTGTTAGACTGTGAATATATCCTTAAATAAGGATTCTGGTGTGAGTATATGCGCAGCGACGAAGTTAAATCCGGATACCAGCGGGCTCCCAACCGTGCCCTGTTGCGTTCACTTGGAGTAACCGATAAGGAGATGAATCTCCCGTTCATTGGTATTGCAAATGCCTACAATACGATAGTCCCCGGACATACACATCTCCGGCAACTGGCAGAGAAAGTTAAAGAAGGTATTGCCGCAGCTGGAGGTGTCCCTTTTGAGTTTGGCGTCATTGGTATCTGTGACGGTATTGCAATGGGTCACGAAGGTATGCACTACTCTTTGCCATCGCGGGAGAATATTGCAGACTCCATTGAACTTATGACAGAATCGCACAGGTTTGACGGGCTTGTCTGCGTTGGGACCTGCGATAAGATCGTACCTGGTATGCTGATGGCTGCTGCGCGGGTCAATATCCCTGCGCTCGTCTTAACCGGAGGACCGATGCTTTCTGGCTATTATGAAGGAAGAGATACATCCCTTATTGAAATTTTTGAAGGTGTCGGAAAGGTTGCTGCCGGTACAATGACCGAAGAGGCTTTGTGCGATCTCGAACGCTGTGCCATGCCCGGATGCGGGAGCTGCCAGGGATTGTATACGGCAAACACCATGGCCTGCATGACAGAAGCTCTTGGGATGTCGCTACCCGGCTGCGCAGCAATTCCGGCAGTGGACTCTGCAAAACTCCGTATAGCAAGAGAGAGCGGAGAAGCAATTTTGGATCTGGTCAAAAACGATGTAAAGCCACGCGACATCATTACCAAAAAAAGCTTAAAAAATGCAATCAGGGTTGATATGGCACTGGGTGGCTCTACAAATACGGTGCTGCACCTGATGGCAATTGCCACAGAAGCTAATGTGCCACTTGAACTTGAGGATTTCAATACGATTGCAGAATCAGTGCCCCATATCTGTTTTATGCAGCCGGCAGGTCCCCACTCAATGCAGACTCTTCATCGCGCAGGAGGCGTTCCGGCCGTGCTCAAGCGCCTTGAGTCATATCTTGATAATTCTCCTACAGTATCCGGAAAAACAATTCTCCAGATTGCAAAAGCAGCTTTGGTTAAAAATGAAGAAGTTATTCGGAGCAGACAAAATCCGATTAATGCAACCGGAGGTCTGAAGGTTCTCTTTGGTTCACTTGCCCCAAATGGTTCTGTGGTGAAATGTGCCGCAGTGCCGCTTGCGATGTGGACACATACCGGGCCGGCACGGGTTTATGATAGTGAGCAGCTGGCAATGAAGGCAATTCTTGCCCGTAAAATCAAAGAAGGGGATGTGATCATTATCCGGTACGAAGGGCCAAGGGGTGCACCGGGCATGCCTGAGATGCTCTCTCCCACATCAGCGCTCATGGGTCTTGGCTACACAAAGGTGGTTCTTATCACTGACGGGCGGTTCTCCGGAGGTACGCGGGGTCCCTGTATCGGACATGTGGCACCGGAAGCGGCAGTTGGCGGACCGATTGCACTGGTCAAAGAAGGAGACAAGATTGCAATCGATCTCTTTACTAAAACCATCGATATCCTTGTTGATACTGCCACCCTTGAACAGCGGCGAAAAGTTCTCAAACCTTATACAAAGAAACTGACAGGAGTACTTGCCAGGTATGCAAAAACTGTGGAACAGGCAAACTTTGGCGCTGTGCAGACATAATATAAAAAAACGGTAAACCAAAAAAAAATTATTTTTTCTGCAGCTTTAAAAGAACGCGCTCCTTTTTCTGCATAGCAGCTTCTGCAGCATGCAGCACACCTTCTTTCATTGCCTCAAAGTTACGTGTATCTGTATCGACAATCTTTTTTACCGGAGTATATGCAGACTCCCTGAACCGTGGAGTGAAATCGCATTCTTTTCCATCCATGATGAGAACCGATTCCGGTTTACCCGCTTCAACATACCCAACCGGGTGCATCCTGACACCGGCAGTTTTTACTACATGGCAGATCTCTGCTGCAGCATCAGGGGGGGCGACAATGAGGAGTGCATCAAGAGAAACCCCGAGGTAGTCAATCTCGAGTTTCTCAAGCATTGTTCTGACATGAGGCTCAACTAATGTAGTGGTTGCTGATTCATCGATCACAATCCGGCAATTCGCCGTCTCTGCCATCTCAAAAACATCGCCTCTCAAACCCCCATTCGTCACATCAGTCATGGCATGAATACGTAAAAAGACCTCACTTTTCATGAGAGTCTCACAGGCCATAAGGAAATTGAGATTGATTGTATGTTCAACAACCTCAGGAAATCCTGAGTATATTGCTGCGGTTGCAATGGTGCCGCCGCCTGCTCCTTCCGACATGAGAATGACATCACCGGCTTTGGTTGCTTTGCGGGCTGTGAGATGTTTTGCAACCCCTACAGCACCCACACAACCGGTTAACCGGTTCCCAAGGACCATATCCCCGCCAATTCTTAATGTTGAACCTGTGACCAGCGGCACATCCATCGCTTCTCCGACCGTTGTAATCCCCGCAGTATAATCAAAAATCTTTGCAACATCTCCATCATCGGCCACATGTATATCAGAAAATAGCATGACAGGCTTTGCTCCCATCACATAGGCATCGCGCAGCGTTGCACGAGTAACATGAAATCCTGCAAGGAACGGGTAATCGGAAAGACGGGAGTGCATCCCGTCAACAGTGCAGATGATATATTTTCCCTCGGCACAGACGGCTCCTGCATCATCCATCTCATCCACACCTACAGAGGCCGAGGTTTTTCCAATGATCCGGGCGATCTGTCGGTGGGCAAAAAAGTCGCCCTGACCACGGGACCCCACGCCAAATTCACCCATCTTCACATGAGCGGGTTTAAATTCGAAAAAGTCTCCTTTTAATCCGAGGGTGTTTTTGACTTCATCGACCACTGCGTGCGAGAATGCATCTGCATACGATCTCCTGACATCTTTTATTTCAAGGATACGATCAGTAAGATTTTTTTGTAAGGTTTCCAGGTCCGCACCAGCTACAATTTTTCTGCGGACATACTCCTCAACATCCATACTCTTCTGTACGTGCAAGAGACATAAAAAAGCGGAGCATTAAAAAAAAAATGACTTCTCATCTTTTGGTTACATAAGATGTGTTAATTAAAAAAATGAGATACCCCCGCATAATGGCCACCTTTTTTGGAACGGCAGGATAAGGAAGTTTCAATATTTTAGTCATTAAAACCATTGCGGGGGCGCCCCTTTAAGGGACGAAGATGTTCATCAGTTTTTGGAGCACTGAGGCATCCCATTTTTAAAAAATCTACACAATTCATGCGGTACTCATTTAAAAAAACGTTAGCGAGCCAAATTATCTGAGAAGGACCCCATACACATCCGAAAAACACCGGAGTGCATCGTCAAACTTCCCGCGTTTTAACAATGAAAGACCCTTTACCAAATCTCTGCGGACAACCTTAATGTCAAGATAATACGCATGATCAAATGCACGAGCCGATTCTTCAAGCTTCCCTAGCATGAAGCATGAATTGCTCATCACAACCCATGCATCAGCAATTGTTGGATCAATTTCAAGCGCTTTTTCAAGACTGCGTATCGCTTCTTCATGCCGGGACAACTTACTGAGACAGAGCCCTTTACTGTAGAGGGCCTGGGCATTTACAGGAAGAATAGTCAGGGCCCGGTCAAGCACATCAATTGCTTCCCGGTAGCGTTTGAGATTGATGAGAGCCATACCTTTTTTAAAGAGAGCAGATACAAAAAACGGATAAATTTTAAGAGCTCGATCGTAGCAGATGATCTCTTCTTCATACCATTTCATTTTTCCATAAGCAAATCCTTTGTTCACCCATGCCGAAAGATAGCGGGGTCGTAGTTCAATGGCACGATTGCAGCATCGAACCTCCGTTTCAAACCTGCCCAGCATCCCTTGGGCAACTCCTTTGTTGTTCCATGCGACAGCATTCTCCGGATCGATCAAAAGCGCCTCTTCACAGCATTTGAGTTTGTCTAAAAACCGGTCGAGTTTTCCATAGGCAAATGCCTTGTTGTTCCATGCATCAACACAATTTGGGTCCAAAACGATCGCTTTATCGCAGCACTCGATCTCTTCTTCATACCGTCCCAGTTTCCCTAAAGCAAAACCCCTGCCAACCCACGCAAGCGCGAGTGTCGGCTCAGCAGAAAGCGCAAGAGAAAATGAAGTGAGTGCATCTGAATGTCGTCCTTCGCGTCCCAATGCAAGACCTTCAAGGTAAAATTCCCGGCCATTTTTTCGGGATTCAATTGTCAGGGAAAAATCAGGAAGGGTGGACATAAAAAGGCAATCCTTATACGAGGACAATTATCTTGTGGAAATGATTAGTGCCGGTGATATTTATGTTCACGTTTTTCCCCTCAACAGGATACAATTCAAAAGCAAGACGTATTTCTTTTATGATAATGTGTTCACTGAAGCGTGGGATCTTTACCCAAGCGGGTATGATTTCAATAAAAATATAACGTTGTACCCCGTATATTCACAAATTGTCATTCTTTCCAGAGAATACAGGTGCAACATCTCCGGTAATGGGCAGCATCCTCTGCATAGCGATAACAATGATGCTTGCTGTGCTCGTCCTCCTTCTCTTTCAGATGCCTAATCTTTTCTTAATGCAGGATTCTGAAGTGCCTGCAATTTTTAAAATTACCACAATCAGACATACGAATGAAAATGGGATACTGAACTATGATAGTTATATGGTAGTAGTCAACTCTGGAGTAAAGGGGTATGAAAACCAGAACCTGTACGCAAAGACCTACAAAGATGGCACCCAGCTTAATTGTGTCATCTCAACAATGAACGGGAATAAATTCATTAGTTCACAACATTTTGGAGTTCAGAATCTCGCAGGATTTGGTGCAAAGGGAGTCACATGGTATCCAAATGCAATGATATGGATCGATTACACCGACATGACATTCCACCCGGGAGATGAGGTCACTCTCGAAGTTTTTAACAGCACAACCAATCAGATCATCTCACGTCATATGTACAACGCATAAAAAAAGAATCCAATGAAAAAAGATTGGAGATTTTAAGGTTATTCATCAAGTCGTTTGAACACACCTTTTTTTACTTTTAGAATTTTGCATTCAGGACATCGCCATGTATCAGGCACATCTTTCCAGACGGTTCCGCAGGCAATTCCGTTTTTTGGATCTCCTTTTGATGGATCAAAAATATAGTGGCATTCAAGGCAAACCCAGCGTTCAGATCTTTTTTCCTCTGTCAAGTCAATTCAACTCCTTATGATCTTTTCTGATATTCTCATTTTTATGTTAATATTTATGAATACTCCCCTTTGGGCAATCCTAAATTATTGATAAGAGGACGGTAAAATCCACAATCCATCAGATGGCGTGAACAAAGACGCGCTACTCTGAGCGGTTCGGGAATCTTTCCCTCAATAGTAAAATCATTGCACAATTTCATCGCATCAGTCTGGTTCAATCCAAAAGCGCGCAGGAAAATGGTATGGCCTGTGTGAAGTGTGACAGGGATACGCTCTCCCAGTCTCCTGTAGGCAACAACTCTCACCTCATCATTGTTAAAATGATACCTGATATCAGATTCAAGTCCATCAGAGTCTTCATATGATACACAGATGACCGGTATTTCTGCCTCCTGTGAAATTCGTAAGGGATCTAACACATTGAACCATGCAATAACACAACCAGAGAGCATAATCACATTGATATCACGCCGGTTAAGCCTCCTCAACATACCTAGAATATTATCAGTAGCATCCATACCCCCGACAGACACGGCAGTAAAAGAGAAACCATCAATACGGAGATCCTTTCGCATCACCACCCCAGCTAACGTAGAGTGGGTGCGGCCGGCAAAACTCTCTGCAATACCAAATGTGCGCAACCCTTTTTTTTTGGATGTGCATAGAAGCACTTATGCCCCCCTATTAAAAATACTATACCAATGAAGTTCAACAAAGATGAGGTCTGCATATTAATTCCCACGTTGAATGAAGGGATGACAATAGGAAATATCGTGAGGGAGTTCACGGCGCTTGGATATACCCACATTCTGGTCATTGACGGCAAGAGTACAGATACAACAGTTAAAAGCGCCCGTGAAGCCGGGGCAACAGTCCGCACACAATCCGGCAAGGGAAAAGGAAATGCGGTCATTGAGGCTTTTGAGGTAATAGAGCAGCCCTATATCCTCATGCTTGATGGTGATGGCACCTATTCTGCAAAAGATGCTGAAAAAATGCTGACACCTTTATTTCTGGGATTTGACCAGGTTATTGGGGATCGCCTCATCAATGCTGAAGAGGGTTCATTTTCCCATCTCAATCTCTTTGGAAACCATATGCTCAACCTTCTTTTCAAGATTGCCCATAGCCGGGATCTGCACGATATTTTATCAGGGTACCGCGCTTTTACAAAACTTGCAATTCTCCAGATGCACTTAAAAGAGAAAGGGTTTGAAATTGAGACCGAGATCTCTGTAGAATCAGTCAGAAACGGCCAGCGGGTCATGGTAGTGCCGATAAAATATTCAAGTCGCCCTGGAACTGCAACCAAACTCTCACCATTCCATGACGGCATCAAAATTGTCAGCACCATATACCGGCTTGCGCGGGTGAACAACCCGATGTTCTATTTCGGAATGATCGGGCTGTTCACCACCGCTCTTGGTTTTCTCATTGGTATCTATGTAGTGATCGAATGGTTGCACAATATCGAACACATTCCGCTCACTATTCTTACTGTGCTCCTCATTGTCGTGGGTATTGAGATCTTCATGTTTGGAATGATCAGCGATATGCTGCTCATCTTTCACAGGGAGATTATCCGGGAGATCCAGATCATTCAGCCCCCAAAACACCCATAGTTATTTTTAAAATATTAATCAGAAAAAAACTGTTTTTATAGAAAATGCTTTTTCAGTGCCAGAATCCGGCAGGAATGCTCGGCAAGCGAAGTCAAAACATACGCTTCAGTAAGCGTAGCACCGGCAGAAAACGTACCATGCCCACGGGCGATAACCAGTTTCGATGAGACAAGTGCCCTTGCAACATTGTCGGCAACTTCCTGAGTGCCGGGTGCACCGGTAACAATAGGAATGCGCGGGCAGAACGTCTCTCCTTCACTATCTTCTGTAATAATCTCATTCAATACAAGAGATGCAGCCACCGCATAAGGGGGGTGAGCGTGAACAATCGCCGCATGATTTGTTGTGGCATACACTGCGCGATGAACTCGGTATTCACTGGATGCTTCTTTTGGTGCATTACCTGAAAGAGGGACTAACACCGGTTCTGTGGCAATGTCAAGACAGGTTCCTGTGCGCTTTATAAAAAAACCATCTCCTGTTCTCACGCTCATGTTGCCAAAGTTTCCCCCGACAAGATGTTCTGCAAACAGCCGTTTTCCTATCCGTTCAAATTCAACAGAATACATTTGCTGCACCTCTTCTTTCCGCAGTACTCTTTTGCATATTCCACCATATGAGCATGAGTCTGGCAGTAGACTTTCTGATCACTAGGAAGTATGCTCTCAAACAGGGGTTTTAATTCCTTTCGTTTATCCTTAATACCAGCACATCGCACGATTCTCTCAGTATATGCATCGATCACAAAACTTGTCCGCAGAAAACCAAAACAGAGGATGCTGTCTGCCGTTTCCTCACCGATTCCCTTGACGGATAGCAACCCGGTTCGGAGAATTACGGTTGGGATCTGCCTCATCTTCTCCACGCTCCCGTAGGATTCCATTACGTGAGCAGCAAGAGCTTGTAAGCGCTGTGCCTTTATCCGGTAAAATCCCGTACACCGTATTGCATCTTCAATATCCTGCTTTTTTGCAGAATATATCGAGTGCATGGTGTTGAGTCCTCTTCCCTGAAGTTCAAGCAGCCCCCGCTCAACATTCTCCCACCGGGTCTGCTGGGTGAGAATTGCGCCGATCATCACAACGTCTGTGTTGCCCGGCCACCATGCGATCTCACCATAATGAGCGGCAAGGGACCGGACAATCTGTTGAACCTTAACGGAACTGGATACCGACATCACGCATCTTGTTATACCGCGCGATATTGAGCAGGAGCGGGGTGAGTGCCTCAACCATGCTGGATACCGCAAGAGGGCCGGCATCGAATGCCTGGAGCTTTGAGACTTTGTTCACTATTGCCATGACTTCCCGTTTCGCTTCTTCATCATCCCCGCAGACCGGTACTGAATAGGTGAGTTCTTCATCCAGTGCTTTCCACTTGTTTGCAGCAATCGTGTTAAAGGCCGAGCAGATGCGGGCCTCTTTGGGGAGAAGGCGCTTAATCAAGAGCGCTGCGGAGCCTTCAGCAGGAGGGACAAACACGAAATGATCGCGTTTCTCCATAGGGTTGACCGGACTGACAACAATCTTGTTCTCAAATCCGTGCAGGGTCCCTAATGTTCCATCAAGGTGCTTAAACGGAATAGCAAGGATCACAATATCCGCATCGTCAACTGCGGACTGGTTCGAAACTCCCTTAAGTGAACAATCCAGTCCTCTTTTTTTCAGTGTTTCAGAACCCAGCTTACAAGTCTGTTCAGCTTTATCTGCCTCACGGGATCCGACAATCACATCAAAAAAAGGGGACAGGCGCATTGCCATCCCTTCACCTATGTCTCCGGTTCCCCCGACAATTCCGATCTTCACACTATTCCACCAGCGGTTTTAGAAGTTTTTCAAGGGTATACAAGTCCGTCACCCCTTCCATAGACTGCACAACCTTCCCGTCTTTTTCTATGACAAGGGTTGGAACAACACGGATCCCGTATTTCTCTGCAAGATCCATGTTCTGGTCGATATCAACTTTCTTAATATCAACCTTATCGCCCATCTTTTTTGCAAGTTCTTCTAAAATGGGCGTCTGCATTCGGCAGGGACCGCACCATGTGGCAAAAAAATCAAACAACACTGGTTTGCTCATTTATACATACCCGTTAGAGTTGTCGATTAAAAAAAAGATAAATCTATGGTATTGTTACCTGGAGAGGATCTGCATGATGATCTTTCCATATGCCGGGCGGGTAACCAGCACACCGACAAGCACACCGAGGATGGTGATGATCGCAAATCCCTTGAGGGTCGAGAGGTCCATCAGTGCAAGAGGCAGCATTGCAATCACTACAGTTGCTGCTGCAACAACGATGATCCCTAGCGCACGGGACAGTCTCTTTAGGTAGAGATTCGGCGAAGGCACCTTGCCTTCATGCAGGATCTCATCGGTAATAACAACCAGTTGATCGATACCTGTACCTACCACAGCAATGAGACCGGCGATTGTGGGAAGATCCAGCTGGAATTTGATGAGACTGATAATCCCAAGGAGGATGACAATTTCAGAGGCATTGATCAACACCATGGGTAACACAATGCTGGGTTCACGGTACCGGAAGTAGATGACAAAGCCGACAGTGATGAGTGCAAAGATACCGGCAAGCAATGCCATCATCTTATATCGTTCACCTAATGGAGCAGACACCCCACCTGACCCGGCAATACTCACATCAACAGGCAGGGCTCCTGCTCGTAAGTGGATTTCAAGATTTGTTGCCTGCGTGATACCGGCTTTGCCAGAACCGGTTGATGCAAAGAGCTGCTTGATGTCTGCTCCCAGGAGTTTACCTGCGAGATCTTCAGATAGAGGAGCGGAGTACACGGTCTTGTTGTCCAGGAGCATGACCAGATTGTGGTTGGCTGGATCAACCGTTGCTCCATATTTTATTGCCCCGTTCCGGAATGCGGTTGCTCCGGAATCACTGAGCGAAAACCCAACTCCCCAGTGGTCACTGCCCGCGGGTTCCTGGGAGGGGTTCTGGACACTGGTGATTGCATCGCCAAAGAGTACATGCTCAGTCTGGTTTGCGGTTGTCTGGACACGGATCTCGAATTTACCCTGCTTACCGACAATCTCCTGTGCCTGTTTCATATCCACACCGGCAAGTTCGACACGGATATACCGCGCGATGTTATTCATTCCGGTCAAGGTATTGACCTTTGCATCCTTAGTTCCAAGTGTATTAATCTTGTTTTCAAGAATGCGCTTGACATCTTCTGCAGTTGCCTTTGAGACACCCTGCTGGTAGGTGGTAATCTTTCCGCCAGCGGCAGCAAAAATGGGATCAAGTTCTGCCTGAGTATAATATTTGCGAATCTCCAGGTGCGTTGGATCAACGAGTAATACTTCTGTATCCAGTTTCTTCGATAGATCCGTAATAAATTCACCAACCGGCCGATCCGAAGTGAACCCAACCACTTCAGCTCGGAATTCCAGCTGGAGCCATGACCCCTGCTGGAGATCAAGACCATACTGGAGATTTGATACCATATGTCCCTGCTGATCGAAATGCGGAAATATTGCCACTACTGAGAGGATGATAAGAATAATCAGCGTGGCAACTCTCCAGTCAGAGACCAGTGCTTTTAGCTCAGCTCCGTTCATTTGCTGCCCCCTTTCATAGCGTACCATTTTAAGATACCGGCATTGGTAAGCCAGGTATTCATGATATCAAAAACCAGCCCGATAAGAAGCACTGCAGATATTTCCATAAGTATCTGTACCGAACCAAACCATGAAACGATAAACAAGGCCGCTGTTGCAGCGAGAGTTGTCGATGTCATGATCATCCCGGTCGTGAACGCTCCTGAGAGTTTTTCATTGAGTTTTCCCTGCCGCTTCAGAACACGGTTTGTGAGAAGGATATCGCTGTCAACAGAGTAACCAATCAGCATGAGCAGCGCAGCTACTGTTCCAAGGGACAGGGGAATGCCGATAATGTTCATCGCTGCTGCTGTCATCACCATATCTGCAAACGCGGCAAAAACGACTGCAGCTGCTGGAACAAATGTCCGGAATGCCAAAAAGATAACAATCGCCATACCGATAAAGGAAAAGATGAGGGCAAGCACGGCCTGATATTGCAGGGTTTTACCAAAGGATTCTCCAATCTGATCGATCTTTGCATCCGGGTATTTCTGCGTGATCAGTGATGTGAGTGATAGGAACTTTGCATCATTCATCGAACTGAATTTCAAAAATTTCCCGTTGTTTACACCCTCAGCGACATCGATTAAAGGGTATCCTGAAAATGTTGTCAGGAGCTGTTCGCGTGTATCCGGAGTAATTACCGTAACTGCTGTGCCACCGGAAAAATCAATACCCGGGGTTACCGGCATACCGGTATTTATCATGTTAAATGAGAGCAGTACTATCGAAATTAGAAGAAGTACAAGCGGGATTATCACCAATTGTTTTGGTGAATATTTTTCAATATCGTATTTGATCCATCCCATGTCCATATCATCTGTTAATCTACGATTAAATAGTTACCAGAGTCATCATTGGCCGGAGTTGAAAAAGATCTTTTACAACAAAGGAAAGGAAAAAAATTTTTGTACCTGTCCAGATGTAAATGATGTGCGGTGGGCAGTAAGAGCAATTTTTTATTTCGCAGAAAAAACTTGTTCTGTTTAAAATTAGCCCGATTTCCGTTCAGGGATTTAAAAACGCACAAAATCAATAATTATATATACACAGACCTTTGACACATAAACTATGAGATCTCCAACTGAGATCAGAAGAGTCATTGAAGGGCGCCTGCGATCCTACCTCTCCCGGGACAGGACCGGAATCCGGCGCGAAGTACTGAGACTCCTGGTAAAGACCAAATCAATCACTATTGCAGAAATTGTTCTTGAACTGCAAAAGCAGTTTGTAGTAACATTCCATGCCATTGCATCCATGATTGGTATCATTGCTTCCCGGATAGGTATACTAAGTTCAATGCGAAATGCTGATGGAGTGAACAGCTATGAACTCAAGGAAAAATATTTTGATGTCGTGATCAGGATCGTCGGCGTCTGCTGATTGATTGTTCCTGATCCATAACCGTTTTTACCAAAGCCTTCCAATAATAACAGCATCATGTATACCGATTCCTATGACCGCGCGGGTTTAAGCGAGGTTACTGTTCTTCCAGAAGTGATCGATTTTATCAATAAGCGTAACTGTGATTTTCGTATCAGTACATCCTGCGGAGGACCCATTCTTCTGCCAATACGGATAAAGCCTCCGAAAAAATCAGACCTGCTCATAAAAGCAGGCGACCATACCATATATGTCTCCATTCACCAGGCACGTTTCCTGCACAGCATTCATATGGAGATGATCCCATTCTTTGATGATAACGATTTGATCAGGCATGAGCGCTGATGAGTTTTGAAGAGATCTCTCACACGGCGGATGTAAAAATACGGGCCCGGGCACTGACGCTGGGTGCTCTTTTTTCAGAAGCTTTCCTTGCGCTTATGCAGGTATTGTATGGAACCGATCGTAAAGGGGGAATAGTAAAAGAGATCCAAATAGAGTCTGACAATATTGAATCGCTATTATGTGACTTCCTTTCTGAAGTGCTTTTTATCGCTGAAGTTAAAGGACTGGTTTTTTTACGGGCAGATATTAAGATCGAAGGACTGCACCTTACTGCGATTTTATATGGGGAATCGTTTGATCCTTTGCGGCATTCATCGGGAACTGAAGTGAAAGGGATCTCCTATTCAGGACTAATAATTCAGAAGGATGCGAACGGATATATGCTGGACATCTTATTTGATGTATAAGGATGGCACGAAAAACTGGTAAAGACCATGAGGATGATTAAAAGTATGGTCTTTTATTCAATAGTTCAGACAACGGTGGGTGAAAACTGATGCTTGAAGGGGTTTCACAAACTGGTGTGAATGAATGGGAAGTGCCTGTGGGGTATGTCCCGGGCATGAGGGTACCGGGAAAATTTTTCTTATCGGAATTGTTAGGAAAGAGTCTTGAGTCCGGAGCAATCCAGCAGCTGGCAAACGTTGCCACCATGCCCGGTATAATCCGGAATTCGCTGGCTATGCCAGACATTCACTGGGGCTATGGATTTCCCATTGGAGGTGTTGCGGCATTCTCACTCGATGAAGGGGTAATATCTCCCGGGGGTGTCGGATTTGACATCAACTGCGGTGTTCGGTTGCTCACCACACCACTTGCACAGAAAGATATTTCCGGGCGCCGTGACCTGATCGAGGAACTCTTCAGGGCAGTCCCCACCGGGGTCGGGGGTAAGAGTTCGCTCAGGATATCTCAGCCGGATCTCGAAAGAATGATGATAAAAGGGGCAAGCTGGGCGGTAGATTCAGGTTACGGTACCAAACGCGATCTCATCCGCTGCGAGGATGGCGGATATATGAAAGAGGCTGATTGCCACACCGTGTCTACAAAAGCCAGACAGCGGGGTGTTCCGCAAGGGGGAACATTAGGATCCGGAAACCATTTTCTTGAGATGCAGCTTGTTTCTGAGATCTTCGATCCTGAAGCAGCACAGGCATTCGGGATCCGGCTTGGGCAGATCTGTTGCATGATCCATTGCGGTTCGCGCGGGCTCGGACACCAGGTATGTACTGATCACTTAAAACTTCTCGAAATGGCCACAAAAAAATATCATATCACCATTCCGGACCGGCAACTTGCCTGCGCGCCCATCACATCAACGGAGGGGAAAGACTATTTTGGTGCAATGGCTGCTTCAGCAAATTATGCATGGGCAAACCGTCAGCTCATCACGCATACCACACGGCAGGTTCTTGCAAAGATGTTTAGGATCGATTATGAGGATATCCCGCTTATCTATGATGTTGCGCATAATATTGCAAAGATCGAAGAGCATGAAGTCGATGGAAAGCGCATGAAAGTGTGCGTTCACCGCAAAGGTGCTACCCGCGCGTTCGGTCCTGATTCAGATGAAATTCCATTTGAACTGAAAAAGATCGGCCAGCCCGTCATCATTCCCGGCAGCATGGGAACGTCATCCTTTGTGCTGCGCGGAACGAAAACTGCCATGGAAAAGACATTCGGCAGCACCTGTCATGGGGCAGGACGCATCATGAGCCGCACACAGGCAAAGAAAAATCTGAGTGGGAAAGATATCACGGCAAATCTCTTGAAAGCGGGAATAATCGTACGGGCACACAGTGAGAATGCGATCGCTGATGAAGCACCCGAAGTCTACAAGTCCAGCGATGAAGTAGTAAATGTTGTGCATGACGTGGGAATTTCCCGGCTGGTGGCGCGCCTTTCACCTTTAGGTGTGATCAAGGGATGAGTTGCCGGGCCGGGTTCGTTTGGGGAACCAACCAGCATTTCAACCGGTTTATCGAGGATTGTGGGATTACTTGTGAACTTGTCACACCTCACATGCTTGCCGCGCCGTTTTATCGTAAAACGTTCAACTGCCTGATCATACCTACGGGATTTGGGAATCATCTCTATTCCAATCTTCTTCCGGCACTCCGGGCCTCATCACCGCGGATAAAAAAATTCGTTGAGAACGGCGGGAACCTGTTAGTCTACGGGGCAGCAACCGACAAACCGTATGTGTACGACTGGCTTCCGTTCATTGTGACATACAAACACGATTGTCATCCTCGCCGTATCGATTGTATACCCTCTTCAGATACGGGAACCCTGATTGACGATTATGATCCCTTATGCATTGAGTGCGATGGTTCATTCATTTCGCATGAGGGAATTTGTGTTGGCAGAGCGCAGGACACTGATGTGATTATTGAAAAGCAGATAGAAAAGGGAAAAATTGTTGTGACCAGTGTGCATGAATATCCCGCAAAAAAATTCTTAAAAGCGTTTTGTTGTGCGGGATTACCTACAATTTTTTAGCGCTATGAATATTTCATAATCCATATCCTTTTTTTTAGGTCTTTAAGGCAGAAATGAATTCCCATCCACAATGTTCATCTGGATAGAGAGTAACCAGACTTAATGAGATACTTTCCATGCACCGCTATACCTTATCCTGCAGCGCAGAAGCAGGCGATCTGGAACCTTTAGTGATTGCAGTCCATGAACTGATCCACCGTCTTCCCGTTACGGCAAAATCGTTAGAGAAGGACGGGATCCGGGTAGAAGAGGGAAAGGTTATCGATCGCCATTATAACGGCCCGATCCTTATTGAATCTATCAGGACAAACAGCACGATAAAGATCACTCCTTCAAGTGGCGCGTATAAGGGCGTTCCCGTAACCGTCACTCCCATCAGGGACCGGGATGGAAATGCAATCGGGGCAATAGGAGTTGTTGATATCACCGGTATCTTCGATCTTGCAACGCTTATGGAAAACCAGTCTGCGATAATAAAACAGGTATGTGGCAAAGATCCATGCCCGCTTCCCACAGAACAGAGTCGTTCCAGACGGTGATTTATATGCCCGATACCGCATTCAGAGTACTTGAAATTCTTGAACGGGCTGTTGCACCGTTATCAGGAGAAACGATCAGCAACGAACTGGGAGTCACCCGCTCAGCAGTCTGGAAGCAGATCAAAGAGCTGCGCCAGATGGGTTACACTATCTCATCCTCACAGAAAGAGGGATACAGACTCATCCACACGAGTAACAAGCTGTTGCCTTACGAAATTCACAAAAATCTCCGGACGCAGTTTATTGGAAAAAAAATGCGCTATTTAGAAAATACCCCATCCACAAACGCTGTTGGCAAACAAATTTGTCAGGAGGGTGATTTTGAGAAACTTAACGGTACCCTGATCGTTGCTGAAGAACAGAGCGGGGCTGTTGGGAGGATGGGGAGGGCCTGGATCTCACCGGGGGGAGGAATCTGGTTAACCATCATTCTCAAACCAGAGATTCCTGTTGATCATATATTCATGATCACTATGGCCGGATCTATAGCTATTGCGCGGGCCATGCGCAGGGAGTTTGAGCTCGGCGCGCTGATCAAATGGCCAAATGATATTTTCATTGGCAACAAAAAAGTTGCAGGACTGCTTTTAGAACTTGAAGCAGAAGCCGACACTGTGCATTATTGTCTGCTGGGAATTGGGGTGAACGTAAATGTTCCTATCAGCAATTTCTCACCTGCACTCCAGAAGGATATCACCTCCATAAGTGCTGAGGTTGGTCATGATGTTGATCGTGCCTCATTCCTTGCACGAATCTTAAAAGAGTTCGAAAGCCGTTACCTGCTTTTGGAAGAAGGTGAATATGAAACAATATTACAGGAGTGGAAGAGCCTTTCGTGCACACTTGAAAACCATGTCCAGATTCGTACTCTTAAAAATTCATTTGAAGGAGATGCAGTAGATATCGATGAGTTCGGCGCACTCATTATTAGAAAAGAGAATGGCAGACTCGAACGAGTTATTGCTGGTGACTGCTACCAGCAGTGACGAAAAGCGATATTTTTTATCGTCAACCACTAAATTTTTTTAGGTAGACGATGTTTGGGGACCTGAAAAGATCCAGAATTATTGCACTGTCTGCGGCATTTATCGCCATGATTGCACTGGGCAGCTGGGTATCTGTACCCTTTTTTCCTGTACCGCTGACCCTCCAGACACTTTTTGTTCTGCTCGCAGGTGCAGTCATGCATAGGTATGCAGTAATCCCGGTCACCTTGTATCTTATGCTGGGCGCGCTGGGGCTACCGGTCTTTCACAACGGGATTGCAGGTCTCGGAATCCTTCTGGGACCCACCGGGGGTTACCTGATTGGTTTTATCCCGGCTGCTCTTATTGCGGGTCTGGCATATGAAGCAAAATCTGCAAGGGTCCATGTGATTGGACTGGCCATGGCCACATTGATCATCTATACCTGCGGTATTTGTTGGCTCATATATTCGACCGGCATGGGTATTGCTGCTGCATTGGCAATAGGAATGCTTCCGTTCATTTTGGGAGATGTGATCAAAGCATCCGCAGTCTACATGATCGCAAAGAGACTTCCATGATAGAACTGTCAAGGCTCCTGTATCGTAATATCAGAATCGATTCGCTTACAATACCCCCCGGAATAACTTCAATTATCGGACCAAACGGGAGTGGCAAGACAAGTTTTCTTCAGCTTTGCTCGGGAATTGCTGAGCCGGAAGCCGGAGAGATATTCATCGATGACAAAAAACCACGAGAGACTGATGTTGGCTGGGTAAATGAATTTCCGGATAAAAATATCCTTTTTTCACGAGTTTCAGATGAGATCGCATCCTGCCTTTTTTTTTCCCACCAGCCATGCAGGGAGACAGAGAGCGCAGTGCTCGCTATTGCAGAAAGAATGGATATCATGCATCTTCTCGATCGAACGATGAGGGAACTATCTGGCGGGGAAAAAGTTCTTGTTGCTCTTGCAGCCGCCCTTGTCCAGCGTCCAAAAATCCTTGTGCTGGATGAGTATGACTCACATCTGGATGAAACACGCTGCTCTCATATCGAACAGTTGATACAAACCAGTGCAGTTCCTTATATACTTCGCTGCACCCAGCAGATGGAAGCGGCCGCGCGGGGAAATTACCTCCTGTATCTGGAAAACGGCTGTATTTCGTTAAGCGGGAGTCCTGCCCATGTCTTTGAATCACTGCAAAAAACCCCGTTCTATCCATTATCGTGGCGGTGCAAGGTATGAAACTTCACCTCAATGCAGCCCGCGCATGCCGGGGCAACTGGTCGCTGGTTGCTGACGGAACGTTTAGTGAGGGACTTCATCTGGTAAGCGGTGATGTGGGAAGCGGAAAATCAACCCTTGCGCTGATGATGGCCGGGTTTTTGTCTCCTGCTGACGGCAGTATAGTCCGGGATGGTATCTCATCGAGTATGATCTCCTTGCAATTTCCCGAATATCATGTTACGGGTGCTACAGTTGCAGAGGAATGCAGATCGTGGGGACTTGATTGCGAGCCTGTTCTTTATGAAATTAATCTCATGGATAAGCGTGATGTAGCACCACTCACGTTGAGTCGCGGGGAATTAAAACGCCTGCATCTGGCCTGTGCACTTGCGAAAAAATACGATCTTCTCCTGCTTGATGAACCATTCAGTTCACTGGATGCCAAAGAAAAAGAACGATTATGTGAGCACCTGTCCCGGCTATCCGGTGGAATAACAATCATCTTTTCCCATGAACAGTCCTGCTTTCCCAGAGTAGATCACATATGGGAGATACAGCAGGGTGAGTTGTTCAACCGCGGGAAGATGCCGGATGCACTTACCAGGTGGGAGCATGCCCCGGCTCTGATAAAAAAAATTATCGCTTCTGGAAAGAGTCTGAAAAATATTTCTCATTTGGATCTTCAGGAGGCTATATGCAGGACGTAAGGATGCGCATTGGGACTGCAACACTCTTAACTCTTGTATCTTTTTTCAGTGTACCAGGGGCTGCTGGCGTCTTTGTGTGGTGGCTTGTCTTTACTCCTCGATTACAGGAGATTAAGCGAATACGGATAGTTGCCGGAACAATTCTGATGATCGCACTTGCAGCACTCTTCATATCCGCTGGTGGCGGGGATGGATTGTCCTACCTTGTCAGAATGATCGTAATTATCCTTATCGGGATCTGGCTCTTTAGCGAGCAGAAAACCGGGGAATTTTTACATCTCGGGGTTTGGATGTTTGGAAACAGGACAGGGTTTGAGATGGGCATGATCGCAGAGATGGGCATGCAGATGGCAGAATCTCTTGCAACAGATCTTGAGCGTATACACATAGCACTGAAAATCAAAGGACAAAGGTGGGGCGCAAAAACTCTCGTACCTGCCGGGCTCATTCTGGTGAGTGACGCGCTTGTCCGGGCGCAGGGTACTGCAGAACTGATGGCAGTGAGAGGTTTTTACAACGGAGGTTCACTATGTCCGAAGTTTTCGCACAGAAGAAGAGATCTGATTTCAGGAATGGCAGCAATTGCTGTGGGATTTCTTGTATTCATTCCCGTTAGTGAATTTTTAATACTTACATGGTGAATTTTAAGAGGCTGAATAAATTCCTGCCGGCCTTTTGAGGTTTACCCATATGCACCCTGCCGCTCAAAAAAAGATCCTTATCACCGATACCACCCTACGGGATGCCCACCAGTCGCTCATTGCAACACGGCTCCGGACCGAGGATATGCTGCCTCTTGCACGGGAGATTGACCACTGCGGTTTTTTTTCGGTTGAAGCCTGGGGCGGCGCCACCTTCGATACCTGCATACGGTTTTTAAACGATGATCCCTGGGATCGCCTGCGCGCACTAAAAGGCGAACTTAAACTCACGCCAATCCAGATGCTCCTGCGCGGCCAGAACCTTGTCGGTTACCGTCACTACCCGGATGATGTTGTGGATAAATTCGTTTCGGCTGCGCATAAAAACGGCGTGGATATCTTCCGTGTGTTCGATGCCTTAAATGACATCAGGAACATGAAACGCTCCATGGATCAGGTAAAAAATGTCGGAGCACACCTTCAGGGTACCCTTTCCTATACTACGAGTCCAGTCCATTCCACCCGGACATTTATCGATATGGCCCATGAGCTCTACACGCACGATTGCGATTCGATCTGCATCAAGGATATGGCAGGTCTCATCATGCCGGCAGCTACAAGAGAGCTGATCACAGGAATCAAAAAGACAGTGGACATTCCGATATGCCTGCACAGTCATTCAACGAGCGGGGTTGCTCCTATGAGTTACCAGTCAGCAATCGATGCGGGAGTTGACATACTCGATACGGCCATGTCACCCTTTGCCATGGGTACCTCCCAGCCACCAACCGAAAGTGTGGTGGCATCCCTGATAGGCACCCCAAGAGAGACCGGAATCGACTTAATCAAACTCCGGGCCGTCCGCAACATCTGTATGCAGGTCCGTGAAAAATATGCCGCGCTGGTAAATCCGATTTCAGAACGTGTTGACAGCGATGTGCTCATATACCAGCTTCCCGGAGGGATGATCTCAAATCTGGTTTCCCAGCTGCAGGAGCAAGACGCACTTGACCGTATGGATGAAGTGCTCGCAGAGATCCCCCGTGTCCGAAAAGATCTCGGTTACCCGCCGCTTGTGACACCCACCAGCCAGATTGTCGGGACACAGGCGGTTCTCAATGTACTGGTGAATGGTCAGCGATACCGGAACGTGACAAAAGAGGTCAAGGACTATATGCACGGGCTCTATGGCAAGTCCCCGGGTCCGGAAAGTGATGAGATCCGCACCCTTATCATCGGCAATGATAAAGTCGTTACGGGTCGTCCTGCCGATCTGCTCGAACCTGCCTATGAATCCATGAGAGCAGAGGCAGAACGAACAGGACTCATAAAAAAAGAAGAAGATGTCCTGACGTACATCCTCTACCCAGCGATTGCCCCTTCGTTTCTCAAAGGCGAAAGAAGCAAAGAAGAGATTCCACAGAAACATTCGGTTACAAAATCCACATCAGAAGTACCCAGTCAGATGGAGGTGGAGGTGGATGGGGAAGTATTCTCAGTCCGCATCGTATCTGTGGGGGGGAGCAGCGTTAATGTGACGAGCGTTGCTCCACAAAAGATTCCCCGTGGTGAAGTAGCCGGCGGTATCAGGAGCAACATACAGGGGATGGTACTGCAGGTGCTTGTCAGCCGTGGAGCAACGGTTAAAAAAGGAGACACGCTGCTCGTTCTTGAAGCTATGAAGATGGAAAATCCCATTCACAGCCCGGTCGATGGCAAGGTCATGGAGATCTTTGTTGATACCGGCGATGTCGTCCAGAACGGCGATGTCCTGCTGGTGGTGCAATGAAATTTTTTGAAAAACTTTTAATCGCCAACCGGGGGGAGATCGCCATCCGTGTCATGCGTGCGTGCCGCGAGCTTGACATCGAAACGGTTGCTATCTACTCTTCTGCTGACAAAAATGCACTTCATGTCAAATACGCAGATGAGTCATTCCATGTCGGAGATGCCCATCCTTCCAAAAGCTACCTGAACATGGAGCGGATTGTTGATATTGCCAAAAAAAGCGGGGCAGAGGCAGTCCATCCGGGTTATGGATTTTTAGCGGAAAATTACCGGTTTGCCAAACTCTGCCATGATGAAAATGTTATTTTTGTCGGCCCGCGGTGGAAGACTATCAAAGCCATGGGATCGAAGATTGGCAGTAAACAGATGATGCAGGAGGCCGGTGTTCCGGTTATCCCGGGCACTGAAGGCGGGATAAAAAATACTGATGATGCAAAAAAGGTTGCCGCAGAGATTGGCTACCCGGTGATCGTCAAGGCAAGTGCCGGTGGTGGGGGCATTGGAATGCAGATTGTGCAGGATGAAAAAGCACTCGAAGATGCCATCACTGCAAGCATGCGCATTGCCCAGTCTGCCTTTGGTGATGCCACAGTATTTATTGAGAAATACTTAGTAACACCAAGGCACATCGAATTTCAGGTGCTTGCCGATGAGCACGGCAATGCCGTTCATCTCTTTGACCGGGAATGCTCGATCCAGCGCAGGCACCAGAAATTAATCGAAGAGGCACCCTCCCCGATAATGACTACGGAGCTGCGAGAGCGGATGTCAAAATCAGCACTGAAGGTATCAGAAGTATCAGACTACACCAATGCAGGGTCGGTTGAATTCCTCTACAGCCAGGGGAATTACTATTTCATGGAGATGAACACCCGTCTCCAGGTAGAGCATACGATCACCGAGTTTATCACTGGAATCGATCTGGTCAAGCAGCAGATAGCAGTTGCAGCTGGAGAATCCCTTCCTTTTTGCCAGGAGGATATTTCTATAAGGGGTCATGCGATTGAATGCCGTGTCAATGCAGAAGACCCGCTCAACAATTTCGCAGCGGATCCCGGTAAAATTATCCGCTACCGTTCACCGGGAGGACCGGGAATCCGGGTGGACAGCGGCATTCACATGGGTTATACAATACCAGCAAATTACGATTCTATGATTGCAAAACTCTGCGCATGGGACAGCACCAGAGCAGAGGCAATAAAAAGGATGCGCCGAGCGATCTCCGAATACATCATTCTCGGTATAAAAACCACGCTCCCCCTTCACTATGCGATCATGAACAACCAGCAGTTTGTAAATGGAAACACTCATACACACTTCCTGCAAGAGGAACATATCTTCGATACTCTTGAGCGGTATACCCGTGATGAGGAAAACCGTATGCAGACGCTTGCGGGATCTTTTGAGCAGGGAAAAAAAGTAGCTGCAATAACTGTTGCAGTCAACCAGTACATGCAGCGAAAAAAGGAATAATGCACGATTAAAACGGTGTATCAGAACCTTTAATAGTTTTTACGGCGTTTTCATTATGCAAATTTGTGCTGCGGTGGCCTAGCCGGTTAGGGCGCCAGACTCATAGGGTTTACAAGAACGTTTTTCATTGCGTTCGGACTTTGAGACATCTGGAGATCGGGGGATCGTAACCCTCCCGCAGCATACTGTTTTTTTGCTGTTTTTTCTTGATAACACGCTCATTTCTTATTCTGATTGGCAAATATGCAGTGAATTTTCACTTTTCTGTTTTTATGTGGCGATATATTTATTTACCGTTTAATCAAACATCATCTGTTAATTCAGGTGAAATGATGCTTTTTGCAAACGTGGTTGTTGGCTTGGTCCAGTTGGTTATTTCCATTATCTTTGCCGTTGTGGCACTGTATATCGGATTTGCGGTGCTCAGTAAGATCACCAAAGATCTTAATGAGGAAAAGGAACTCGCAAAAGGAAATGTCGCAGTGGGCATCCTTGTTGCATCAGTCTTTGTTGCCATTGCGCTTGTTGTTCAGTCAGGTGTATCCGGACTTTCCGTTGGAATCAATAAGGCCGTAAGCATAGGCATCTTATCTGTTGATGGGCTGCTTGCAATCGGTATCGCATTCGTCCAGCTTATCCTTGGCATTATCCTCGCTGTCGGGGCGATCTACCTTTCACTCTATATCCTTGACAAACTGACAACAGGTGTTGAGGAATTTGAAGAACTTAAGAAGGGTAATATTGCAGTAGCAATCGAGATGGCCGGCGTTATTATCGCTGTTGCAGTCATTATCCAGTCCGGAGTTATTGGTATTACAGCGGCAATTGTATAATATACTATTTTTAGATCCTTGATAAAACCCGGGGATTTTTATTTATAATTTTTTTTAAAGGGGAAAACTATCACTGCAAATGACACTTAACCAATCAAAACTATTTTGATTTGCCATGACCTTTTTTTAATCTCGAATATAAGTTACCTGCCGTTTTCCTTAACTTCCGTACCGGTTTATCGTCTGGATAAGCTCAGCAAAGCCTTCCATCTCCATAAAGAGCACCTGATCGCGGGTCATACCCATACTGGTTTCGGCATCCGCAGTCAGCTGATCCGGCCCACGGATCAACTCCCGCTCCACACCATCTGCTGATAGTATTTCCTGCGCTTCAGTGTCAAAGACAAATGCCCGCCCTGGGATGATAACCGCGTGTTCAAGCGCAGATAAGTTGAGGTGCTGAAGATCTGCTAACGTTATAAGACATGCGATCTCCTTTCTCAAGGGAACAACGGGAACTTTGGAGCCACAGGCAGAGAGAATTTTTTCAATATAAGGTGCTGCCACACTCCCGCTAATAACTGTTGCCCTCCGGTTTACCCGGGGGAGCTTCTGCACGAGTTCCGGTTCGCTGATAATTGCAAATGGCGATCCAATATCCGGATCCCAAAGAGGGGTTCCGGAGATTTTCATATCGAACTTCCCACTCAAATCCGCGATAAGATCCCGGAATGATTCCACGGTCTGGACCTGCTGGTTTTTGATAATCGGGCCATTTCCCAGAATCAAACCCTGTTCAGTTGCATTTGCAAACCGCATCAGAATTAATCCTTTAGCTCCACTGGCATCCAGCCATTCGCAAGTTTGTTCAAGTATTACTCCATCATTGATCCCAGGAAGGATAACTGCCGCCGCATATACATCAGCAGATTCACACAATCTTTCAACAATATTTAACGAGGTTTCTGGAGTGGGATCATGCATATAACGCTTACGAAGAGCCGGGTCTGATGCAAAAACCGTAAACGATATTTCTGAAAGGCCATTATCGATCAGGAGATCGGCAACTGCAGGATCATCCCAGCCTTTGCCACTGGTATATCCAATGTGGAGCGGTACCTCCATACTGCCAAGCAGTTCGATGAGTTCAGTGAAGCGGGGATAGCAGCTGGGATCGCCTCCCCCGCTGATGGTGATCCGTTCGATATCCCCCCTTTTGGTCTGGAGGTTTGCAAGAGTTTCGTCAGCAATGGTTTTTAGATCCTTAAATCCGCTGTACTCTTCCTTGATGCCACGAGTGCAGTAATCGCATCCTTTCTTGAATGGGAGGCAATACCTGCAACCGAGTGGCTTGACACCCTTGACGTTTTTGAAGTAGCAGTATTCGCAGAACCCCCGGCAGTTAACTCCCGGGCTTCCTCCGATGTCAACAGTCAGGTAAGCCATCTGTGTATGAGATCTCCGTTGTTGGGGATAAAATGTGTTTGGAAATGTACTATCGATTAATTATGCGGCGCACCCTGGCATAACTGGTGTTGAACGCTCAATCCTATCCGTAAAGATTTTAGAATCAGCACCACCTTTTTTACCAGTAAATTCCTATAGTATATGGCGCCTCAGTGGCTTAGTTGGCAGAGCGGCTGACTTGTAATCAGCAGGTCCCGTGTTCAAATCACGGCTGAGGCTTTTTTTCATTTTTCATTTTTCATGTCATAAAAGAGATACCATCTAATCCGGAACAACCGGTTTTTTCTTGGAGCAGGATGGGGGTTTTCTTCCGACCACCATTATTAATACTCGGATAAAATAACAGTTTTAAGGATTTTATGCAAAATTCGAAAGGTTCTATGGATTTTGATTTCAATCTCAAAACCAATGCAAAGTTCGGTGCGAAAAAAGCCCTCCGGCTTGCTCAATACCTCAAAGAACTCTCGCTCACCAGACCCGGCGTCATTGTTGACGGCGGGATTGCCGGGCTTGAATACACCAAAAACGTTCTTGCAGCCTTGGAAAAGGAACCGGGCCTAACCGTAAAGATCTGGATCTATGACCTCCGGCACGAACCGGACTATGACTCGCTCGATCGGATCAAGACGATGTTCCTTGATGCATCTGACAGACCGGTCACGGACTGTTTTATCGGGATCGGTGGTGGGAGCGTCCTCGATTTTGCAAAAGGGCTCGCAACTGTTGTCGTCAATCCGGGAAAAGCAGTGCAGTATAAGGGTTTCCCGACCGGCATCGTCCCATCACTTCCCACAATTGCCCTCCCGACAACAGCCGGAACCGGAAGCGAAGTCACGTACAATGCCGTCTTCACAGACAATGATGCGGTGAAGAAGCTTGGCATCAACACCCGCAATAACTATCCGACGCTTGCAGTCCTTGACCCCCTCTTCACGGTCAACAGTCCGATGTCGGTCACTGTCTCCTCCGGTATGGACGCCCTTGTCCACACCCTTGAGAGCTATATGGCCGTGCAGTCAAACCCGATGAGCCGGATCTTTGCCCGGGAAGCCTTCTCCATGGTCTTCAACAACCTCTACCTCGTCAAGGACAATCCCGGCGATGTTGAAGTCCGGGCAAAGATACAGTACGGAGCATACCTTGCCGGCATCTCCCTTATCAATTCAGGGTCTGGGATCGCGGGAGCCTTGTCATACCCCCTTGGCGTGCACTTCAAGGTACCCCACGGGATTGCCGGAGCAGTTTTTATCGCCCATGTCATAAAGCATAATGTGAAAACCGGCTATGACTATAGCGAGCTGTATGATCTCATTGACGGTGTGGACCGTACCCTACCGAAGAAAGTCAAGAATGAACAGTTTAGTGAGAAGATATTTGCACTCTGCAAAAGACTCGAGGTGCCGGAGAAACTTGGCGGGTTTGGGGTGAATTCCGGCAATGTACACCTATTCCTTCACGAAATCGACTCGCTGGAACGGGCATTTGCACAGAACCCGGTGCCCTTCACGGTTGAGGATGGAAAGAGACTGGTCATGAGCATGACTCCATAATATCAGAGGTAAAAAAATGCCAGGATGGGAGCTAATAGGTGAAGAAGAACGGGCCGCCGTTAACGACGTGTTTGATCATGGTGCAGTATTGTACCGCTACGGTTGGGCCGACAAGCGGGAGAACATCTTTCGGGTAGACGAATTCGAACGGGTATTTGCAGAACGGATGGGCATAAAACACGCTCTTGCCGTGAGTTCAGGGACCGGTGCTCTCATTGCAGCACTTAAGGCCATGGGGATCTCCCGTGGTGACGAGGTCATCACCCAGAGCCACACTTTCATTGCAACGGTTGAGGCAATTGTCGAAGTAGGGGCAACGCCGGTCATTACCGAAGTCGATGCTTCCCTCAACATGGACCCGGCCGATCTTGAAAAGAAGATCACGAAAAAGACAAAAACCATCATCCCCGTCCACATGATGGGAGTTTCAGCCCGGATGAACGAGATCCTGAAAATCGCACGCGCCCACAAGATCCCGGTTCTTGAGGACAATGCCCAATGCTGTGGCGGGACCTACAAGAAAAAGAAGCTCGGCACGCTTGGTGATGCCAGCATCACCAGTTTCGATTTTGGCAAGGTGCTGACAACCGGCGAAGGTGGGATGATCATCACCAACAACGAGGCTATCTTCAAACGGGCACGGGAATACTCGGACCATGGCCACGAACTGAACCCCAATTTTCCCCGGGGCGAAGACACCCGCATGATCAGCGGGATCAACCTCAAGATGAACGAACTGCAGGGAGCGATCGGTCTCGCCCAGATCAAAAAGATGGATTACATCATCGGGCGGCAGCGGGAGAACAAGTCCCGAATTAAAAAGGCCCTCTCAGACATCCCCGAAATTACCTTCCGGGATGTCCCGAACCCTGAAGGGGATACCGGGGACAGCATCATCTTCTCGTTCTCCAGCCGGGATGAGACCAAAGCGTTCATGAAACTCTGGACGGCAAAAGGATTCGGGACCAAGAACCTTCCCGATGCCATCAACTGGCATTTTGCCGGTACGTGGGACCACATGCTGGAGCACTTCCCGAAGTATAAAGGAAAAGACCTGCTTAAGGTCTTTGCTCAGTCCGATGACCTGCTCCGAAGAGCTGTGGCCCTCCCGATTTTTGTCAATATGCCGGATGCGCAGATCGAGAAAACAGTGAAAGCAGTTCACGACTGCATCAGGCAGATGTGAAGCAGATGATCCTTGGCGTTATCCCGGCACGCGGCGGGAGCAAGGGAATACCCAAAAAAAATATCAAACCGATCTGCGGGAAGCCCCTGATAGTATGGACCATAGAAGCCGCCATGCAATCCAAACACCTAGACCGGTTTATTGTTTCCACCGAAGATGCAGAGATCGCTGGCATCTCGCGTTCCTTTGGAGCGGAGGTGATAGACCGGCCAGCAGATCTTGCAACCGATACGGCAACAACGCTAGCCGTCCTCCAGGATCTTATCACCAAAATCGACCCAAATATTGTGGTCCTGCTCCAGTGTACTTCCCCGGTCCGTACACCAGGGCTGATCGACCGGTGCGTTGAGAAATTCCAGAAATCCGGCGCAGATGCACTTGCCACCGGATATCTCTGCGACCTATTTGAGTGGGGCACCTACTCCGCACGCCGACAGGAACTGCAACCATTCTTCCATGATGACGGCAATGTCTATGTTGTTAGAGCAAAAAATATCATCAACGGGGATCTCTTTGCCGGAAAACGGGAGACACTGATAGTTGACCGTGAGTGTAGTTTCGAGATCGATGATGAATTTGATTTCTGGCTAAATGATCATATCTTACGAAAACAGAACCCGGAGTCTGCCCAATGAAATGGATTACGATCGGAAATCGGATTATCGGAAAGGACCGACCCTGTTATATCATTGCCGAGGCTGGGGTAAACCATAATGGGGAACTTGGGTTGGCAAAAAAACTGGTGAAGGCCGCAGCTAAAGCCGGCGCTGATGCCGTCAAGTTTCAGACCTTCTTGACAGATTCCATTGCCACAAAGACTGCACAAAAAGCAGCTTACCAGAAAAGGACCTCGGACGCCACTGAAACTCAGTACGAAATGCTCAAACGCCTTGAACTCTCCCGTGATGCATTTGTCGTCCTTTCGGAGTATGCCGGGAAGTGCGGCATCGAATTCCTCTCCTCACCCTTTGATCGAAAAAGCGCCGAACTTCTCGAATCCATGGGGGTCCGGGCGTACAAGATCCCATCCGGAGAGCTTACGAACATTCCCCTACTTGAACAGATTGCGAGTTACAACAAACCCGTTATTATTTCAACGGGCATGGCAGACATGGAGGAGATACGCGAAGGGATTGGCGCCATCCACCGCGGAGGATCGAAGAAGATCGTTCTCCTCCACTGTGTAACCAGTTATCCTGCACCGCTGGAATCAGCTAATCTCCTGATGATCCCGACCCTTGAAAAGGAATTTGACCTCCCCGTAGGTTTTTCCGATCATACTGAGGGAGTTATAGCTTCCGTGCTTGCCCGCGCCCTTGGTGCCTGTGTCATCGAGAAACACTTTACCCTTGACCGGCGCCTGCCGGGGCCGGACCACAAGGCATCCCTTGAACCGGCCGAACTTACCAAACTTATCAGGCAAGTCCGTTTGGCGGAATCTGCAATGGGCGATGGCGTGAAGCATATCGGAAAGACCGAGGCAGCAATCCGTAAGATCGCACGGAAAAGCCTTGTCGCGGCAACGGTGATTCCCAAAGGAACACAGGTAACCCGGGATATGATCGATACGAAACGACCAGGTACAGGCATTGAAACAAAACACCTGGCTTCTGTCATTGGAAAACGGGCAGGAAAAACCATAAAAAAGGACACCGTCCTCCAGTGGGAAATGTTGGAATGACAAAGAAAATTCTGTACATCAGCGGGACACGCGCGGATTATGGACTAATGCGATCCGTACTCTCCAGGATCCATGAGGCTCCTGACCTTGAGCTGGAGATCATCGCCACCGGTATGCACCTTATGCCGGACTTCGGCAACTCGGTTGATGAGATTGTTGCCGATGGCTTTACCCTTCACCGCATCCCGGTCCTGCACGAGGAGGATACCCGGGAATCAATGGCGACTTTTATCGGAAATCTCATCGTTGCCCTGACAAAAAAAGTTCAGAAGATTCGCCCGGACCTCATACTGCTCCTTGGCGACCGCGGGGAGATGCTTGCCGGGGCAATTGTCGGAACATATGCCGGGATCCCGGTTGCCCACCTCCATGGCGGGGAAGTCACCTCAACGGTGGATGAGCCCGTCCGCCATGCGATAACAAAACTTGCTCACCTCCACCTGCCGGCAACCAGAAAGAGTGCCCGGAGGATCATCCGCATGGGTGAGGACCCGTCATGGGTGCATGTTGTCGGGGCACCGGGGCTTGAACCCATCCTTTCGGGAACGTTCACTCCCATGGAGGAGCTGGTCAGGAAATATAGGATCACTCCTGACAAACCACTCGTTCTTGTTGTGCAGCACCCTGTCTCGGCCGAGGTTGCCAATGCGGCAGGGCAGATGCTGGCAACACTTGAGGCAGTATCCGACCTGCCGGTCCAGGTACTTGTGGTATACCCGAACGCAGATGCAGGGGGAAGAAAGATGATTGTTGTCATTGAAGAGTTCAGCTGGAAACAGGGCTCAGTACAAGCTCACAAAAATCTCCCCCATGACGATTATCTCGGCCTTCTGAAGATCGCCTCCGTCCTTATCGGGAACTCAAGCAGCGGCATCATCGAAGCACCCTCATTCCACCTGCCTGTGGTTAACATTGGCACCCGCCAGGAAGGCCGGGAGCGTTCGGGAAATGTCATTAACACAGGATACACCAGACATGAGATTGCAGCCTCTATCGAAAAGGCACTCTCTGACACAGACTTCCTAGATAAAGTCCGTCGCTGTAAAAATCCCTATGGAAAGGGTGACAGCTCGAAAAGGATCGTTGAGGTGCTCCGGCAGGTGGATTTCACAAAAACCTGTATCCAGAAGAAAAACTTCTATTGACATTTTCTCACAGGTTCGACCACAATCTTTTTTCCCTGAACACATCACGACCATAATAACCATGGGGGTTGATAACCCGGTGACAAAATGGGATTTTTCACCGTCAGGAATGTTTTAAAGGGATAACAACAAAAATATTATCACGTCCATGAGGTTCCCAAACTGGGTTGCTCCCGAGATTGAAAATGGGAAACCAACCAAATACAACTGGCTCGTTCAGTACAAAGAGAACCTCACACTCGGGGACAGAACTGACATTGGTGCATTCAGTTACATCAATGCAAAACATGGAGTAATCCTTGAAGATTTTGTGCAGATTGGTTCGCATTGTTCCATCTACTCGCTTTCCACTATTGACAGCAGGGAAGGCCCAGTAGTATTGAAAAAAAATTGCCGTATTGGAACGCATAGCGCTGTGATGCCCAACGTGACAGTCGGGGAAAATACCATTGTCGGTGCATTCAGTTATGTGACTAAAGATATTCCGAAAAATGTTGTGGCATTTGGTGTACCGGTACGGGTCATCAGAACCCTCACACCAGATGAAATCGCAAAAATGGAGGAGGAAATTCAATGAACTGGAAAATACCGCTTTTCAAAATATACTCAGATGATAATGATGTCGACCAGGTTGCTGAAGTCATCCGTTCAGGGATGAACTGGGCAACCGGGCCAAAAGTCAATGAACTTGAAAGCAGAGTTGCCGACTATGTCGGCACAAAATATGCAGTCACGCTCAATTCCGGCACATCAGCCCTCCATGCACAGCTCCTTGCTCACGGGATCGGTAAAGGGGATGAAGTCATTGTCCCGTCATTCACCTTCATTGCAACAGCCAACTGCCCGTTCTTTGTTGGTGCCAAACCGAAATTTGCCGATATCGAGAAAGATTACTATGGTCTTGATCCCGAGTCCGTCAAAGAATGTATCACCAAGAAGACCAAGGCAATCATGCCCGTCCATGTCGGCGGATATGCCTGCAAGATTGAGGAACTCAGGGAGATTGCCGATGACCACGGGATTCTCCTCTTTGAAGACGCAGCAGAATCCCTGGGGGCAAAAGTCAACAACAAAATGGTTGGGACCTTTGGGGAGTCCTCGATGTTCTCCTTCTGCGGGCCTAAGGTCATAACCACCGGGGAAGGCGGGGTTATAGTAACCGATTCAAAGGACATCTACGAGAAGATCAAGCTGCTACGCTCCCACGGGAGAGCAGACACCAAGGATTACTTCTCCACCAATGAATATCTGGACTACATCAGCCTCGGGTACAATTTCCGGATGTCTAACATTACGGCAGCCCTTGGTGTTGCACAGATGGACAAGCTCGACAAAATCATCAGCATCCGCCGGAAGAATGCAGAATACTTAACAAAGGCCATCAAGAAGGCCGGAGGGGCAGTAAAGACCCCGAGCCCTTCTAAGGATCGCTTCCACCTCTTCCAGATGTACACCATCGAGTCCGAAGACCGCGATGCCCTGATGAAGGCACTTGGCGATGCGGGCATCATGGCAAAGCTGTACTTCCCACCCGTTCACCTGTCGCACTTCTACAGGAACGTTCTGAAATACTCTCCCTCGCTGCCGATGACAGAGAAACTGGCTTCACGGTGCCTGACTCTTCCCATGTACCCACAGCTGACAAAAGATGAGATGGATTTGATGGCCGAACAGATCGGCAAATTCTCCAAACGGAGATAATCCATGAAAAAACAAAATATCCTAATCACCGGGGGTTCTGGGTTTGTCGGCAGTCACATGGTGAAGAAATTTTCAGAAAACAACAATACAGTCACCATTTTTGACATCATTGAACCGAGGTTTCCCCTCAATGCAAATACATCATATATACAGGGGGATATTTTTGATCTGTCCTCCTTACAAAAGGTTGTTGAGCGGAACGATGTTGTCGTCCATCTAGTAGGATTGGCTGATTCAAATGTTGCTCAGAAAAACCCAATGAAAAGTTTTCAACTTAACGTTCTTTCACTTCAGAATATCCTTGAAGCCTGTAGGATATCGGGAAATAAAAAAATTGTCTTCCCGTCCTCTGCAGCAATTTACGGAATAACAGAGGATCTGCCCATCAAAGAAAATTTCACGCCGCAACCGACGAATATCTATTCCTGGCACAAGATCCTGTGTGAAAAAATGGTCCAATCCTACCAAAAAAATTATGGCATAAATTATGTAATCTTACGTTTTTTTAACGTATACGGAAAAGGAAATGAAGGAGTAATCGGCATCTTTATCGATAAAGCAAAGAAAGGTGAAATTATCGAAAGTTTCGGCCCGTACCAGTACAGGGATTTTATTTATGCCGGGGATGTTGCGGAAGCAGTATATCACGCAGTGGCATATGAGAAGTCAGTGAACCGTGTGATCAATATTGGTTCCGGAAAAGGGGTTCAGATACGGGAAATTCTCAACATGGTCTGTGAATTATTCCCAAATGCAAAATGGGAAGAGAAACAAGCAGATTTCACAATGTATGATTCCATCGCGGATATCACTCTCGCTCGAATTCTTCTCGATTTTGAACCTCACAATTCAAATGAATTTATGAAAAGGATAATTACAGAAGAGATGGTTTAACCAAAAAAAAAGGGATGCTATGAATTTTTTTCATAAACTAGCGGATATGACATGAGAGGTGGATTTCCATGACAAAGGAACAAACCATCGAATCGATAGATTACCATGATTATGTGATTAAAAACGGCAAGATGGTTGGCCGTTTTGAGGAGATGTACCGCAATTGCGATAATCCATGGCCAGAAACGGAAGACGATCTGGAGTTTTTGCCTACCTCTTCCCGTACTCCTCTGATTATCAATCGTAATGAGTATAAACGGATATTCAGTGTTGGCAGTGGTAAAGGAATGCATCTCAACTGGCTACTCAAGAAATGTCCGCAGATTATTGTTGAAGGATGTGAGGTATCCCCAACGGCTGTAGGTATATGCAACAAGAACTTTCCAAACATCACTACACACATAATGGATGTTGCAGAGTTTCCTAATCATGATTTTAATTTCGATCTCATCGTAATTCGGGAAACCACTTGGTATTTTCTGGATCAATGGCAAACATTCTGTTACCATCTTAAAGAAAAGTACAAAGACCGTCATATTATTGTAGAACTGTCATTTTATGACAACCAAACATATGGTAAGGATATTTTTGATGGCCCAGATGAATTTATCGCCAAATTTCCCTTCGAGATCATAGAGATAGTGCGCTACCATGTGACAGATAAGCAGCGTGAAGGCATGATCTCTGTATATGGAAAAATATAGAAGAGGGTGTGATTATTGATGGTAGAAGAAAATGAAGACTTAAAAGAAAAGATTGTTGACCGGCAGATCCTTAATTTGCCGAAAGAAGTAAAATTTTGTACGAGATGCGTTATGAGCAACCAGCGGCCACGCATTACCTTCAATAAGGAAGGAGTTTGCAGTGCCTGCCGTTACGCAGAATATAAAAAAACAATTGATTGGGATAAAAGAAAACAGGAATTAAAAAGGTTATGCGATAAATATCGCAGCAAAGATGGATCTTTTGATGTTATAGTCCCATGCAGCGGCGGTAAAGATTCTTCAATGATTGCCCATCGACTAAAAGTTGAATATAGCATGCATCCCTTATGTGTAACATTCTCTCCACCCCAATATACCGATATTGGCTGGAAGAACCTGCGCAGGTTCATTGACTCCGGATTCCACCATTATCTGGTTTCACCCGCTGGGGATTTATATCGCGCCCTAGGCAGAATGTGCTTTGAACTCTACGGGGATCATAATGAAATTTTTGATCGGGGGCAAATGTCTGCACCGTTCCGGGCAGCCGTTGAGCATAATGTAAGCCTTGTTATGTATGGTGAAAATGGTGAAGCGGAATACGGCGGCACAAGTGATTATAATGAATCGCCTGGATTACCATGGGAAGCATTTGAAAAAGTATATTATTCCGAAAATCTAGATGAAATGGCCAGGCTTGCCAAGGAGCTGGGATACGTTCCCAACATACAACCGCATGATCTGGATATTTTCCGGCTGCCACCTATCGAAAAACTCAAAGATCTCGATATTCAGATGCATTGGTTTGGTTACTACACATTCTGGGAACCCCAGGAGCATTACTACTACGCCAGCAAGCATACCGGTTTCCAGTCAAACCCAGAAGGACGGTTAGAAGGAACATATTCCAATTACGCCCAATTAGACGATCTTACCGATTCTTTCCTTTATTATATGATGTTTGTAAAGTATGGTTTTGGCCGGGCAACATCAGATGCAGCTCATGAAATCCGTGAAGGCCGGATTACCCGTGAAGAGGGTGTGGCGCTTGTACACAGATACGATGGGGAATTCCCTGCAAAGACCTATAAAATATTTTTAGAACACTTAGGTATTACTGAAGAGCAATTCTTGAAAACCGTGAATAAGTATCGCCTGCCACATATCTGGAAACAGGAAAATTGTGACTGGAAGCTTCGCGAACAGGTTCGTTGAATTTTACACGGGGCGTCATGAAGGCAATAATCTGCGAATACCTCTGGCAAATGAATTATATAAAAAATGAGCCAGAAGCATTGCTTATCTCAATCAGCCCCGAAATGAGTTATGAGCTTAGTAAATGCGAATTTTCATTCAAAGAATGTAGTGAAATCTGCAATCATCAGGAACTTTGGGAAAACTATCCAAACCTAATTTACAATTTTTTTTTATTAACAAACAGACTAGATGAAATTCTCTGGGAAATAGATCCTCGTTTTGAAGAACTGGACTTTCCGATTTTCGACAGATTGAGTTATATGCTCAAGGTCACACATGATCAATCGATATATTTTGCTCATCTTATTCGCGAATTGATTGATTTGGGTGTGGATACCATTGCCTGCGCGGATAATGGCGGGCCTGAAATGGATCTATATGGCCTGTTTGTATCAGAGAAAAGTATTATTCCGGAGATCGTCCGTTCATTTGGGAGTACAAGTCCTGTTTTGGAGATTCACACACAACCCCCACAAATAAAATCGTTATCATCTTATTTGATATCTTTTGGTCAGCCTGTAACGTATAAAAAAATGTTCAGCACGGATAGTATCTACAGTGTACTGTGTAACCTGAAATTTGCCTTGCTGTTCAGATTACAGAAATCGGGCACATACCAAACGGTAATTTCGGTCGGCTGCAAAGAAGTTGATGCGCTGGATGCCACCCGGTTTCATAAGACGAATTTGATAAAATTTTCACCATTCATGGAGTATACCGGACGTTGTAATAACTGGCCACACATGAAAAACTTCCTCGATTACGTAAAAAACGACGAAGTTGTGAACCAGCAATTATTCTATAAGGGTGCAAATCTCACAAATCTGATCCTTCGCTGTATCGGGTTTTTATCTGATAAACTTGAGATGGTGCTGAAAGAATACAAAAAAGTATGCAATTATCTTGACCATAAAAAAATAGATTTTGTAGTTTTTCAGACAATGGCTCCTTTGTATCTCCCAAACGTGATTATTTTTAAATGGTGCAGGGAACGAAAGATTCCTTTCTCATGCTGGATGCACGGGGGGTATGGAGCCTACGAATCCTTACAGGGCTATGATGTTACTGATTATCGTCTCAGTCATCAGCATTTTGTTTACGGTCAGGTTTTGGCGGATCTTCCTTCTGACCCCAATTGGATTATACATAAGATTGGCTATACAGATCGTTTAAAGAAAATAAATGTTATGGGATCACCTTTTTTTGAAAGGTTATATTCAGATTACAAAAGACCTGATAACCAGAGGAAAAAAATCCTGTTTTCCATTGGAAATTATTACCACCATAACCAATTCTATTTTGGTCACAACAGGGTGAATTCTGAATTGTCCATATGGAGAATTCACAAACGTATTCTTGAAGAACTTGTAAAATTCGAGAATACTTATGATATCATCGTCAAAGATTATCCCAACTCCCAACAAGTGGAAATGTGGCCCGAAGTCATTCGTGATTCAGGCGCAGTAAATATCAGGTATATCCGCAATGAACGACCGTTTTCGGACACACTGGTTGAGGCAGACCTGCATATATTCAGTTGGGTAAGCACCACATTTTTCCAGAGTATGTATACGGATGCAGATATTTGCCTGTTTGACGATACAGATTTAACGAGCAACACAAAGGACCTCTTCAGGGAGCATCTGGTCTTCAGTTCCGATTTGGAGGATTTCTGCTCCAATCTTGCAGATTACCTCCAGAAAGGAATTTTTTATTGCCAGAATAAAAAAGGTCTTAGAGAAAAATTCGTCGATTCGGGAAACAAAGGCCGAAGACCGGAACAATTTGAATCTGTTCTTGATTCTCTGATTACAGATGGATAATGGTAATAACAATTTTAATTCTGTATAACGGAAAAAACGCAACAACAATATTCAGTCGGGATTTGAACCGGAAAAAACCCACTTCAAAGATTCCACAATCACAAATTAATAAAATTCGTTAGAATTTTCAAACCCTGTTCTCGGCTCTTTTCCGGATGAAACTGGACTCCGTAAATGTCCCCCTTCCGTATCGCAGAAATGAACATGTGATCGCAATATCTTGATAGCGCAACAGATTCGGTGTTAACGACTTCATAGGAATGCATAAAATAGAAATTGTCAGCAGGGGTTATTCCGTCAAAGATAGGAGCGGGATGAACAATAGTCAGTGGAGCCCACCCGAGGTGAGGGACTTTACCATTAACATTCATCTTTTTCACATCAGCATGAATCAATCCCAGTCCGGCAGTTAACCCATACTCATAACCGGTTTTTGCAAGTATCTGCATTCCGAGGCATATTCCAAGGGTGGGTTTTTCGAGCATTTCATCAACAAGGAATGATGAGATCCCTTCAATGTGGTGCATCGCATCTTTAAAACCGCCGACCCCAGGCAGTAAAAGCTTATCAACTAATGAGAAGTCGCTCCTCACTTCAATTGGACGTACTTGAGATCCTACTTTTTCAAGAGCTTTTTTAACACTATAGGTGTTAGCAGATTCCCCATAACTGAGGAGACCAACAGTCTGGGTTATAATGTCACCTCAATACCATGATCATGCAGATAATGTTTGATCTCTGAAATGGTTGTTATATCGTAGTGAAGAATACTTGCAATAGCAACCGCATCCGGTTTTGCCTGTAGGATCATTGCATGTATGTGCTCAAGAGACCCAGCACCACTGCCGGCTACAACAGGAACATTAGCTGCGCTGACAACCTCTTTAATCAATGCAATATCGAACCCTTGTTGTAGTCCATCAGCATCAACGGAACTCACAAAAATTTCCCCTGCACCCAAATCCTGTATCTCTTCAACCCAGTCGAGAACATCTTTTCCACTGCGTGATCTACCGCAGTCACTGTAACATTCCCATCGACTGCCCATTTTTTTCGCTTCTATGTGGACTACAACGGCTTGAGAACCAAAAATCATTGCCGCTCTTTCGATAATAGTGGGGTCTTGCTGTAGCGCATACGTGTTGATCACTACGTTGTCAACACCATGATGCAGAAGGAGCTCAAAATCTGAAATAGTTCTTACTCCACCACCCGCAGCAAAGGGAATGAAAAGGTCTTCTGAAGTATCAGTCACCCCTTCGATGATAATATTTCTTTGATAGAGACTTGCAACAATGTCCAGGTAAAAAATTTCATCAGCGCCCTGATCGTAATACTTTCGTGCTAATTCCCTTGGGTTACCGATTTGTCGGTTTCCTTCAAAACGAATGGGTTTCACAACGGTAGGGGGCTTTACATCCAGACGTGCGATAATACGTAAAGGCATAGCAATTCAACCAGATATTCAGAATTGTGGCATTTAGCACAAATGAACCCCAACGACAGAAAATACTCTGTTTTCCTTCATTTGTTTATGGGTATAATTTTGGCTATAGTCTATTAAAAGACTACCTTAAGTAACAGGGTTTATCAGAAATACTACCTTTTTTTTGTCTCAAAATTAACGGAAATCGGTTAGACCGATGCTAATACTGGATTGATTTCATGAGTAATAGTTTTTTAAAAAGTAAACGCAACGGGGTGATTACCATAATACAGCCTGCTGACAGAAGGATGAATAATAATGCCCATTTGGTCATTAAGTCACGAATAGATACTGACCGTATCATACTCCATGAAGAAATTGCAGTACCGGAAAAAAAGGATGGCTTGAATCCAGTCATGGTATCGATACGGGTAAACCCGGCATAAAGACAATCCAGTGCAAAACGCCGGAACATTATATTCAACTCTGTATTGTATGAGGAACTCTCTTTACCGAGTGATTGGATGAGTTGTGAATAAATTTTGAGTGTGTCAAGGTAACCGGTTGCATTTGTGAAAAGGAGGTGATAGGATTCTGAATGTTCACCTTGACAATAATACACCCAAGCATTTCTGACAAAACCGATATCATGAACCCGTGTAATTTTCAGCCATTGGTTTAAATCAGAAGAATAGGGAAATTCGAGAGAATAATTACCATGCCGTTCATAGACACTTCGTTTCATCATAACAGATGGACAGATAATAAAAGAGCGATTTGTCAGAATGCGACGGAATCCTTCAGGTGCGATGAATATCTCATCCTTGTCCGAAAATGAGAGATCTGTTTCTTGATTTCCGGCCTGAATTTTTACGGAAGTAAATGTAAGATCGACATGCGGATGGTCCAAAAAAAACCGTATGCAGGTGATAGTGAAATCGGAATCGATATAATCATCTGAATGAAGGATGTGGATGAATTCCCCAGATGCTAACTCAACACATTTGTTGAAATTTCCAAAAAGGCCAAGGTTTGTGGAGTTTCTGTGAAAGTGAAGCCTGTTGTCTTTGAATTTCCGTACAACCTCTTCGGTGGAATCAGTTGATGCATTATCCACGACAATCACCTCGATATTCCCGTAGGTCTGACCCAGTGCACTTTCTATTGCCCGGTGGATCATTCCCGCCCGATTATACGTAGGGATACAGATAGAGACAAGAGGATTATCAGGCATGGTTCATTTCTCCGGGTACCGTATGGAAAAAACGCATATTCCTCAACGAATTATCTGGAAATAATTCCTGAACCATGCAACCGTCTTTTTAATACCTTCATCAATACCGGTGTTTGGCGACCAGTGGAGTACGGTTTGTGCTTTGGTGATATCTGCCGAATTGTGCCAGACTTCATTGGACCTGTGTGCAACAGATCCCCAGGGTAGATCCATATCTGAAGAAAGATCCCCCCGTATTTTTTCTACTACGGAGCGGATGGAAATTGCCTCGCCGGTGCCGATATTGAAGAATGCATGTTTATCCATGAAAGGATACGATTTCAATACTGCCAGGTAAGCTTCCACAATATCATCGACATAGACAAAATCCCATTCCTGTTTCCCGGTTGTCAGGTTGGGAGGAGTCTGTTTCAGGATGCTCCCTATTACATAGGGGATGAGACGCCGTTCATGGTCACCGGGCCCGTAGGGAGGAAACAGGCGGAGAGTGACACAGGGAAGCTTGAATGCATCGGCATAGTAACTGCACGCCTCTTCTGCCTGGAGTTTGGTCATTGCATAAAGGTTCTGGGGCCGGATAGTATCATCTTCCCTGATGCGCTGTGGCTTCTCTTCATACACAGCACACGAGCTCGTGTTGATGAACAGTCTGACACAGCCAGATTCTTTTGCTGCTTCCAGAAGATTTATGGTCCCTTTCACATTCGTATCCAGCATCACGCCAATCTCATCGGCCTGGTGCATCACGGCATAATAGGTGACAAGATGGATAACAGCATCTGGTTGAAAGGCCGAAAATGCGGTCCTGAGTTCATCATAATTCCGGATATCTCCGGGTAAGTAGGAGACCCCTTCGGCTCTGCCGGTTTTTTGGGGTGCTGGTGCCGGACGAACCAGTGCACCTACCAGGTATCCTTCAGAAAGTAACCGGGATACCAAGTGCCTTCCGATGAAACCTGTCGCGCCGGTTACGAGAATCTTTTTTATCGTCATGGTCAGCGGATCCCGGTTTATCCCTGCCGGATATCCCAGTTGTATCCTATCCTCTTATCGAATGGATCAAACCGCTCGATCTCCTCCGGGTCATGAGGAATGGTGGCACAGTTGGCAACGATGGCTTTCTGGTTCCCGATCGCCTTGAAGCCATTGATAACATGGGGGGGGACGGTCACCATTACGTAGTTATCCTCTCCCATAAAGATCTCCTGAAGCTCTTTATAGGTCCTGGATTCCCGACGATCATCGTACAGGACAAGTTTGATATTTCCTGAAATCACGGCATAATTCAATTCCATCTTCCGGTGTACATGCCAGGCTTTTATCGCATTGGGAAAGATCTGGGAAAAGTAGATCTCACCGAATTGTCGGAAATGGGGATCTGTAGACCTCATCATGTGTCGTACAAGACCGCGCTCATCAAGGATTGTCTTAAGGGGGGTTACTGTCACACCGTCAATCATGCAAGGAGTCTCCTGTACCAGTCGATAGTTTTTACGAGTCCCTTTTCAAAGGAGTATTCAGGTTGCCATCCCATAACATCCTGTGCTTTCTTAATTGAAAGGTACTGGTCCTGGATTTCATTCCTCCCGGTATTCCGGATTACCGGCTCACCTTGTAAGCCCATCGTTGTCATGATGCGATGGACAACATCAGTAACACTCATTTTTTCTCCACTGCTGAAATTGAATGCTTCCCCATAACGATTCATGGTGCGGGTATTCTCGGCCATGGAAAGGTACGCATTCACGGCATCTTCAACAAAGAAGTACTCCCGGATGGGTGTGCCGTTGCTCCGTATTTCCGGCACCTTCTCTTCAAGAATACTCCGGATGGTACCCGGAATAATCCGGGAGAAATTCAGGTCACCGGGACCATAGATATTGCCCATCCTCGCAATGGAGACGGGGAGGGAGTAGGTCTTTCCATAGCTTTGTGCAATGAGATCGGTGCAGCTCTTGGACACATCATAGGGATGCTCACCACACAGGGGCATATCTTCTGTGTAAGGGAGAATCTTACTTGAACCGTATGCCTTGTCCGATGAAGCAACGCAGACGGAATCTACTGTACCGGAGTATCCCTTGAGGACCCGGACGGCTTCCAGCAGATTCCAGGTACCCTCAATATTTGCTTTGAATGTTGTTACCGGCGAAACATTACCAACATTGACGATCGTCTGGGCCCCCAGATGGAAGATATTCTGTATTTCGTACTCGGAAATTACCCTCTGGATAAAAAAATAATCCTCAAGTTCTCCCCGAACAATGTTTACGTCAGAATCTGCAGATAACCATCCTCCCAGATGTGTTGCCTGGGGTACCCAATCCCGCACAAGAGCCGTTACTTCGGCGCCATAGGAAACAAGGCGATTGACAAGGTTCAGGCCTACGACACCGGTGGAACCGGTTACAAAAACCCGTTTGCCTTTCCAGAAATTTACTCGGTCCAGATCTTCCATTTCGGACTCTCCCTCCACATTTTGTTCAAATCAACATAGTCCTTGTAGGTATCCATGGGATGCCAGAATCCCTCATGTATGTAATAACCCAGTTTCCCATCCGCCGCAATATCTGCAAGGGTCTCTTCAAACATCACATCCTCATCCGGGTTGATATAATCAAAGACCTCCTTTTCCAGCACCATGTACCCGACATTGACAAACTCATCCATCTGGGGTTTTTCACGGAATGATTCCACGAGATCCCCTCCAAGTTTCAGGATCCCGTACTTGGAGAAAGGCCGGGTAATGGTAATTGTTGCAATCACGCCGTGTTTTTTCTTTAGGTCAGTATGTCGCTCGATAAGCGCCCGGATATCCATATCTGCAACACCATCACCATACGTTGCCATAAACGGGAATTCCCTCACGGAATCCCTGCATTGGAGCAGTCTCTTAGCCGTGAGAGTATTGGTGCCGGTCTGGATAAAAGATAATTCCCAGTCTTCCTTGTTCCGGGGGACCTGGATATTGTCAAGAACCACGGAAAAATCCTGCATGAGTGGATGACGGTGAAGAAAATAATCAATAATCATATCGCCTTTATAGCCAAGGGTCAGGATGAAGTGTTTTGCATGAAAATGCGAATAATTTTTCATGATGTGCCAGAGGATCGGGAACTCCCCGAGCTCAATGAGCGGTTTTGGCATCTCGCGAGTCTTTTCGCTCATGCGCGTGCCACGTCCCCCACAAAAAACAACAACATCGTTTATTGACGCTTTCTCCGGCATTAATCATGTATTGAATAGCAAGATATAAAATTGTGACAGATGTGAGAGCAAATACATAAATGAAGAGTACTAGAAAACACTGATAGCGCGAAAACCAGAAAAATCTTGAATTTCAGGATCATATCAAAATTGTAATTAACTGCGCTTCGATTGTGACGGAGTATTATGATTTCACGAAAAGATGCAGAATTATTTTTACACTATCTACGCCCCTACAAACTCCATATCGGAAAGATCTCCCTGTTAGTGATAATTGGTGCTTTCTTCGAAGCGGTGAACATCGGGGCGCTCGTACCACTCCTGCAGTTGTTAAGCAGCCCTACCGATCCTGGGGGGATGTTTTGGGATTCATTGAAAAAAGTCTTTGGTTTTTTTTTCATTGAACTGAATTTTGTAAACCTTCTAATTGTGATAGGAATTGTATTCCTGACAGGCCAAGCAATCCTTTATCGTAAGAAAAGGCTTCAGGCAAATCTCTGGTTCACCTTCAGTGCCGATCTTAAAAATGCCCTGTTCGGACAACTCCTTACTACGGATATCAGTTACCACTATTCGCAAAAGTCGGGCAAGTTTATTGATATTCTCAACCGCCAGGCCGAATATTCCACGACATCGGTTTTCTCCATAACGGAAATCCTTTCAAATATTTTCTTTATCCTTGTATATGCGGTCATTTTACTGTATATATCAGTTGAACTGACTATCATCTGTCTCATTATTGCCCTTTCAACACTCTATTTCCTGAATTTTTTGATAAAACGATCAAAACAGATCGGGCTGCTTTGTAATAATACGAATATAAGGATGAATGAATTTGTCACCGAGAGGCTGGGTCTCCTCAAACTCATTAAGATTTTCTCGACTGAAAGAGAGGAAGCTGATAAGTTAAAAAAAATTACTGACCAGTATACAACGAATAACACCAACTTCTGGATGAATGGGGTTAAGATCGAGACCGCGTTTCAGATTATCATCTTCACCCTCGCTCTTAGTATTCTGTACATTTCGACAGTAATGCTGAACCTCCCTCTTGCGATGCTCCTTGTTTTCATATTTATTCTCGTTCGCCTCACGGATCCACTCCGCCAGATAAATACCAAGCGCCATGATCTCGGGGGCCAGGTCGCGAGCCTGGAAATGATCGATCGGACATTACGTGAAACGGCAGAACACAAGAAAATCATCAATGGGATCAGGAAATTTGACACGGTCAACGACCGGATCGAGATCAGTCACGTGAATTTTTCGTATTCAGAATCCATTCCCGTGCTCAAAGAAATCAGTTTCAGTATCCGGAAAAATGAGATGGTCGCACTTGTAGGCGCATCCGGTGGGGGGAAATCCACAATTGTTGACCTGATCATCCGGCTTATCGAACCCGGTTCCGGTAGCATTTCTATCGATGGTACGGATATCAGGGATTTTGATATTCGGGAGTATCATAGTAAAATAGGGTTTGTCAGTCAGGATAGTTATATTTTCAATGCTTCAATTCTGGAGAATGTCTGTTACGGATCTGATGAGAAATCGCTTGAGCGGGCAATGGAAGCTGCAAGGATTGCCAATGCACATGAGTTTATCTGCAGTCTCCCCAAGGGGTATGATACAGAATTAGGTGAAAGAGGTGTGAAGATTTCCGGGGGACAGAAACAGCGTATTGCCCTCGCAAGAGCGATCTACCGAAATCCGGAAATACTAATTCTTGATGAAGCAACCAGTTCTCTTGACTCGGAATCCGAAAAAATAATTCAGGATTCTATCGACAAGATCAAACAGAAATTCACGATTCTTGCAATTGCTCACCGCCTCTCCACGATTGAAAATGCAGATCTTGTAATTGTTATCGAAAACGGAGCCATTGCTGAATCCGGCAATCATGAGGATCTCATACGACGGGGCGGAGTGTATGCAAGGTATCAGAATATTCAGCGCGGCAAACCGAATTCTCCGGAGCAGGATTCTTTGGACCTGGATACCTGAAACAGATCCGGCAGTTGCTTTAATACCATCAAACATACAAAAAAATACAGAACATTAGAAGTGAGGATTCTGTCTGTTATGAATGGAAAACCATTGTTTTCGAAAAAACAGTACCTGCAAAAGGTCATCAATACATTCTGCCCGCGAATCATCCTTCGATTGTCTCCTAAAAAGTCTTGGGCAAACAGTCACTGGAAAGGGCAGACAGCCGGGGATATTCACGGATATGACAAATATTGCGGGGAGCACCCGGCCACAAAAATAATCCTGCCGGAGATCAGCAGGCTGGTCCCAAAAGACGCCTCAATACTGGATTTGGGATGTAATTGTGGCAATTACCTGCGCCGGCTGAAAGAGCAGGGTTTTACCCGCATCTCCGGGACGGATATCTGCGGAAATGCAATTGAATATGGCAAAAAAGAGCTGGGATTATCAGATGTGGAAATGATCGTCGGGAGCTTTGATGAGGTCCTGCCCCGGCTTGTTTTCGAGGGGCGAAAATTCCAGCTTGTTTATACGGTTGGAGCTACCGTAGAGCTCGTCCACCCCTCCTTTGATGTCATCAGGTATGTCTGTGAATTATCAGATGAATATATTGTTTTTATCATCAGTCTCTGGGGTCATGCGTACCCGAGGTTCTGGGAATATGAGTTCAATCGGAATGGATTCTGCCTGGTGAAATGCATTACCTCATCTGACGGGAATACAGACAGGATCCGTGATCCTGTCCAGGTGGACTCTCTTATGGTCTTCAGAAGAGTAAGACCGGAATAGGGACCTGATCATTGCCTGTTTTTTTGTAATCTGGGGGGATTTCCCCCACCATGCAAATCCATACGTTCAGGGTATCTGGAGCTGTAGGATAGATTGATACAGATCCCGGAATTTGTTTCATTACCTGTAGCGTGCCAGAGTTTCTGTCCGAAAATAGTGACAGTATTTATGTCCGCTTTCAAGAGCACCGATCAGGTGCTTGCGGGTGAAAGCGACAATGGAGATCAGGACAAAAGCGGTCGTATTCTATGAAGAAGGTATACGAACTGCCAAGGAGATCGGAGAATTATAAAGCCTCTCTGAAAGGACAGTGAGGCGATGGGCAAAGGCCCATAGTAAGGATCAGGAGAACGGATTACAAGCAAAAAAGACCGCGCCTAAACGGTCTCCGCGTGCAATATCCCTGGCATTGGAACGACGAATAATCAGGCTCAAAGAGAAATATCCTGCATGGGGAGCCCGTCGTATCAAGCACCAGTTTGATCTACCTTGCTCATGGCGAACCGTTCATCGGATTCTCAAACGACATGGACTTCTCATTCGTGTTAAAGCTAAACCCCAACCCGCCGGTAAGCGATTTCAACGTCAACACGTTGACAGCATGGGTAGTGTCTCTATAATGCTGTAATATCAGCACAACCTGTATCCAAAGAGATCATTTCACTCTTCAATGATAAATATCGGTTACTCGTAATCCATTCCTCATTAATGTCAATGCGGATCGAACCGGCGAGCCTGAGTAATGAGGCATCATTCGGAAAGGCCCCGATCTTTCTGCTTCGGCGTTTGAGTTCTTTATTAACTCGTTCCAGGAGATTGGTAGTCCGGATCTTTATCCAGAATTCCGGAGGAAATGATCTATAATTCATCAACCCTTGATGAAACCGGTGAATAGTATCCGCTGCACGAGTGAGACCCCGAGTTTCGAGTTGATCTGCAAAATCCAACAATCTGCCGGAATCACTCAGGCATTCTTTCAGGATCTCTGCGATCTCCTTGTGATGTTAACGAGGGACTTTTCTGAGAACCGCCCGGATAAAGTGAACATGACACATCTGCCACGAGGAGCCCGGGAACATTCTCATGGAGGCAGATTGGATCCCTGTATGGCCATCAGAGATGATGAGATCAACCTTGTCGAGTCCTCGCTCCTTAAGATCAGAGAATATCCCTTCCCAGGTTAATTCGTGTTCTGCATCAGCGACGCGAGCTGCAAGGATCTCACGATATCCGTCAATTCTCACTCCTGCAACGACAAGAAGAGCTTTGTTGACATACTTGGCTCCATCTCTCACTTTGAAGTTTGATGCATCAACGAAAAGATACGGAATGTAAGAGTCAATGGTTCTTTCCACAAACTCATTCACTTTTACATCGAGTTCCTGAGCCACTTTCGAGACGTAGGATGCCGAAAGCTGATTGACACCTAAATGTGAGATTACGTTCTCAACATTTCTTGTCGAGACTCCCTGCAAGTATGATTCGATGATCACATTCACGAGAGCCCTCTCGGTCCGTGAGTATCGTTCGAAGACTTTTGTTTCAAACGGCATCTCTCGTAATTGCGGTTTCTGGAGAACGAGGTCTCCGAATCGTGTCTTCAGAGACCGGGTCCGATATCCATTCCGATGTGCTCTTGTCGAACTCGATCTCGCGTATCGCGGTACTCCTGCCTGTTGCGATACTTCCTCATTCATCACATCGTTCAGAAACCATGTGATGAGTTGTTGTATTCCCTTCTCGTTATCGGTAAGGTAATTTAGTACGATGTCCCTTAGATTCATTGCCCTGTTCCTCTTTGTTTTCCAATTCACTGTTGGATACAGGGCATCTTCATATTTTACAACACTTCGTGTACACTACCTCAGCATGTGGCAAGGAGATACATTTCAGTTTCGTATCCGGGGAGTCGGTAAGGTTTATGTAACCGGTTTCACTGATGACTGCTCACGTTATCGAGTGAAAAGCAAGGTATACCTTCACAAAGATGCTGCATCAGCAGTCAATGCACTTCACTGGGCACTTCGCTCCGGACGAGTTCCGCATGAAATCTATCTCGATAATGGAAAACAATTCGTCGCCAAGGTTTTCAAAGCTGAAGCGCAGAAACATGGAATTAAACTTATCTTCGGTCGGCCGTACAATCCGAGAGGTCGCGGCAAGATCGAACGCTATCATAGGACCCTCTACCAGGAACTCATCGCCCTCAAGGTGTTCCCCTCGTTAAGCCACTTCAAACGTGAACTCTGGAACTTTGACCAGCAATACAACAGCTGGCGCAAGCAGGAGATCCTGGGATGGATGACTCCGACATCAGTTTACCATAACGAAATCAATTTCAACAAAGACCGAAAATATATCCAAAGCGGACATAAACTCTGTCAACAAAACGGACATTAATTGTGGCACTCTACAGAGGCTGTTGCATAACTCCCGCCAACCCCTTTAAAATAAACCGAAAGTACTTTACCGGAGAACGTACAACCAATGGATAATGTATCATACGAAGGGTCGCGACCTCGAACAACAATACCTCCTTCCCGTCAACATCAAGGAATAGTTAATGGAAGATGATTTTAGTCATATAATAATCGACATAGTATCCGTTCTCGATCTGAGCGAAGTCTATTCAGCCCATCGGGAAGATGGACAGGGCGCCGCATTTTATTACCCGGAAATCATGACCGGGATAACCCTCTACTCTTATGTTCGGGGCGCACGTTCGAGCCGTGAGATCGAACGACTATGCAAATATGATGTAGGTTATCGGATTGTAAGTCGGAACAGTTACCCGGATCACACAACAATATCGCGATTTTTTCATAAATATGGGTCAACCTTAGGGAGTCTGTTCGTCCAGATACTCCGTCTGATGAACGAAGCCGGAATATTATCAAACAAAGTCCTCGCTCTCGACGGTACAAAAATAAAAGCAAATGCATCCTTGAGTGCGAATATGACCTATGAGAAGTTAGAGACGGCAATAACTTCCCGAATCAATGAGATCCTCTCAAAAGATATAGAAGAAGATGCACTCTACGGTTCGGATCGAAGTGGTGATGAGGTACCGGATTGTCTTCGGACGCGAGATGAGAGACTTCGTCGGTTACGTGCGGCGAAACAAAGACTCGACGATGAACAAAAAATACAATCTGAAGACGCAAAAGAGAAAATTCGGTCTCGTGAAGAAGAAGAGATGGAAACCGGCAGAAAAAAACGTGGTCGGAAACCGAAACCCCCCCAGAAAACACCGGCTCCTGAGAAAGTCGCAAACACAACAGATCCTGACAGTTCAATTATGAAAAGCGGAACTTCACACATCCAAGGGTATAACGCTCAGGCTTTTGCAAATCAGGACGGTATAATTCTGGCAGCCTCAGTCACCAATTCAGCTGCCGATTATAATCAGTTGGATCCCATGATGCAGGAACTCTTTGATGTAGCAGAACAAACCGGAATTTCCTTAATGAATATTCTGGTTCTTGCTGATGCGGGATATTGGAGTTATCAAAACTATCTCGTTATGATAAATCACCCTTGTCAGTTTCTTTGTTCTACCCGGCATGAAAGGGATGTATTTTTGACCCGTGGCTCACCCAGAACTTTGCTGGATGTTGAAGATATTTGTTCCGGGAATTATCACTCATGTCAAGCCGTCCTGGCGGCGTGTGGAGATTGGTTCTTCAGGCATATGTTTTCAGAAAATGAGGTAGCTTCTCCGGAAACAATCACAAGGAAAATTATGGAAACCAAAATGGAACCGACCCCCATGAAAAGAAAATATTCCCGGAGAAAAACGATTATTGAACCGCCTTTTGGTTGGATTAAGGAGAATAGGGGTATCCGAAAGTTTCAGCGCAGAGGGACGATTCAATGTGACAACGAGTGGAAGTTGATTTGCATAACTCAAAATCTACGGACTGTTATCACAAGAGGAGGGTGGAGTAAACTTAAGACGGTAATAATGAAGACGAAAAATAGGGCTTTTTGTGAGGGTGTACGTTCTTTCTCCGGATTGATTGATCTTTTTCAGGGAAAATTTTCATTCCCGGAATATTTCATTAACCCAAATTACTCTTTTTGTTAGTTAGGCAACGTCCTCTACAGTTAAAAAAATTGCGATTCACAGGAAATCATGTTGTGAAATTGATTTCCGGCATCAGATCCTTATACTTGAGGAACATCTCTTTACCGACTGAATTGTGCAGGGTGAGGGCTCGCAACTTTGCCTCAATTTCGGCCGCTTCCCTTGTTTGTCCCATCTTTTTGTAACAACGCAGGATGCAATACCATGCTACAACATGGAACGGGAACTTGAAGGTAATATCCGTGTATAACTTGAGGGCCCGATCATAATCCCCTTTCAAAAAATTGGGATTAAAGAGGAAATTACACTCAAGATTGGCACGGTACGCGAGGTCATTCAGTTCCTGTGCAGAGATTTCCGGCATATCGAACGTCCGTTCGCTATAGGTAGATCTGCCCCATGTTGAGGGAGTATCTTCGATAACGCCCATTCCGACGAACTGGTTGTACATCTCCGATCCTAACAGGGGACTTGCTATGGAGAATACGCTCCAGTCGGCCTGAACGGAACGAGCGTAGCTAATGGTCTCCTGCATGAGTTCTTTTGTTTCTCTAGGAAAACCAAGGATGTACAGGCACCGGACAAAGACATTCCTGCTTTTCATATACGCAACGATCTTTCGCGCCTTTTCAAGGTTACAGTGTTTCTTGATAAGGTATTTCTGGGTAAATTCACTACCGGATTCAATTGCCAGCGCAGTCATCGGCATTCCGGTTAAAACCAGAGAGTCGACGATATCCTCATCGAGGGAATTTATTGAAAGACCGTTCTGAAACTGGATCTGGAGGTCCGGGATATCGAGGCTGCGGATTTGTGAAAGGAGGTCAAGGGTCCTCTTCTTGCCAGCCGTGAACATATCATCCCATGGAATGAACAGGGTTACACCATATTTATCGTGAAGTTCAGTGATTTCTGCGATCACATTTCCAATAGACCTTCTCCGCAGTCTGCGTCCATGTACCGTATGGGATGAGCAGAAAGTACACCTGTACGGGCATCCACGGGTAGTTACAAGAACCGCCATCCGTGCAGCGGCTGCATTTCCTACTTCCCATCGCGAACCACGGGCATTCACGTAGGATTCCATATCCACAAGCCCCCTGTCAGGGAACGGAATTAAATCAAGATCGGTAATGAATTCCGCAATCCCGTTTTCCGTCATCTGGTCAAGGTCATCTATAGTGATCAATCCCTGGATGTTCCGAGAGTTGTGGTCAGGGAATTTCCCTACAAGATCCGAAAGCGGGAGCTCTCCCTCTCCACGGATAACTGCGTTTATGGAGGTATCTTTCAGCAGCAGCTGATAACTGCTTGTTGCATGAGTTCCGCCAACGATTATGTATGAGGATGGCCATAATTCCCGGGCTTTCCTGATGAACTTCTGGAAAAAATGATACGATGTCGAAAAAATCAGCGATATCGAAATAATATCCGGAGTAAATCCAGCTGCATTTAATACCGGTTTTTCAATGAATTCATCAATATCATTATAAGAGTGGATATTTTTCAGCTCAATGACATAGTCAAGAAGTCTGACATCACCTACGTTATTATTTTTTTTTACATATGATGAGAGGTACATAATGCCAAGTGGCATGGTGATCTCATGTTCGACTGAAACAAGCAGATCCTTATTCCTGATCGCGGCATCGAGATCCTCGATCGGGCGGGGAGGAAGATTTACAAAAAGAATACTTGGGCCCATATCCGTAGTACTATACAGTAATCCTGCCTTAAAAAATATTGGAATACGGTTTTTTTCATTACCTTTAGGAGTTACGCAAAATGATTCCAGATATTAAGATATGGAAATGTCCAAATGTAAATCGATACCCAGAGTCAATTAAATCCAGTTATTAAAAACTCTGAACTGCGTAAGTCCTAACCTTGATTCTTTTCCCTAGAGCCGTTGCATAGGGCACTAGATTGAGGAGAAATGTGATATTTACAAAAAACCTTTTTGGGATCTGCCACTAAACATGAGGAAAAATGGGGATAACGGTTAATAAACGATTTCCACATGAGATGGATGAATATTTTTTTGCTTCATTGTTGTCTCTATTTCCCGGAACAAAGATGATGCAATGATAACCAGTTCCGGTTCCGAACCATGAAGATCATCGGGAGACCGGACTTCCAAGTCGGTTCCTGGAATAAAATACCCCTTTTTTGATCGGTCTGAATCCACAACTATGAGATTTGTGTTTTCCAGAAGGTTTTCTGATATCTGGTTAAGGATGATAGTAGAAGCGCTGCCGGCTCCCCACCAGAATATGGTTTTACCGTTATGGGCTGCAAGAAGATCCTCCATTTTCTTTACCTTCCCAGTAAACTCAGTCTGAATACTACGGGCGCGGCTTATGACATCTTCAACAGAAAAAGTTTTTACTGATTTTTCACGCTTGTCCTCTTTTGATGGGACGGCGAATACGCAACGGAGTTCCGATCCGGTCGAGACCATTTCAACAATTTCCAGTTCTTTATCATTGCATAACCTCTGGAAAAAAAATTTGTTATAATAGAACAGGTGCTGGTGATGGTAACCACTAAAATTGGGGACAATGATGATAATCCGGCCTCGTCCAGACAGCCCTTTTTTCATGGAGTCAAGCATGGAAAACGGGTCGTTGAAATGTTCAAAGACATGAGTCAGGAGAAAGACATCCACACTGCCGGGCTTCACCGTGGATTCTTCAAAATACTCTTTAATAATGGAAAGTCCTGCTGCTCGCGCAACATCCGCTTGTGGCCCGGGCTCAATGCCGGTAAGTCGTTTGAATCCCGCCAGATTTAATTCCTTGAGGAGAAAACCTTCAGAGCACCCGATCTCGACAATGGCATCTTCCACGGAACAATAGTGCCGGATAAATTCTGCCATATCTTTATAGATCGACTGGCCGACATTGTGTGCCGGTGAGAGATATAGGTAATTCTCATAAATGTCTTTTAACTCATTACCGTCAAGGGGAGTAGCATTAAAACCAAGGCCGCAGGAAGTACAAAGCCTTACTTCGATCGGAAAAGCCTTTACCTCAGATAACTTTTTTTTTGGGCAGGCAGAAAGGATACCGGGCAACCGGCTTTTAAAATATAAGAGGGTCTCTTTGTTTCCGCAATAGGGACAGTCCATTGTATTGTTCTCCTGTTTTGATTAAACCGGGTGGATCCTTTCTTACATAGGACTTACGCAGTTCAGAGTTTTTAATAACTGGATTTAATTGACTCTGGGTATCGATTTACATTTGGACATTTCCATATCTTAATATCTGGAATCATTTTGCGTAACTCCTATTACATTTGCGATTTGAAGTAATTATTACCAATGTACAGGTACGGGGATTGAAATATTGCCATTCGTTTGATGGTTCCGGAAGGTTATCGTGTATTAGGGAACGAAAAGTTGTTTTGCGTGCAACCCATGTCAGGATCAGTACAGAATTCTCCGGATAAGTGTGAACGGCTCAGCGAAATGAAGCCCAACCCTGTTTCCCCAGTACTGTGATATGATTCTCACCGACTCAAGCGAACGCGAATGAGGATATTCCCGCATCTCTGTCTTGTATTCTGACAGCGCTGCAATTTTGGACTCGATTTGATCGGAAACATCCACATACATTGTCGGCATGAAATGGTTCAGTACGTACCCGTCAGTCCAGTCTGTTGAAGACGGGATAAAAAACGAATAGATCTCAGGACTCTTTTTGAAGCCTTGTGGCCTGCAACCGGTAAGGACAGCCTGAAACGTAAGCCGGTGATCGATGTTAAGGTCTCCCCCATGATGAGTGAATATGACGTCCGGTTTGAAGTCGTCGATCGTATCTTCTACCACTTTCACAATATTCAGAAGAGGCACTGAATCGAATGCATTGTCAGGGAATGAAAATTCCCGTAAATCCTTCACACCGATAATCTCATTGGCTTTTTTACAATGTTTTTGCAGTTTCCCGACAGCATTCGCATTGGCATCCCCTCTTGAGAGCATCCCCTCGCCAAGAATAACAGTACATACCTCACTACCGGATTCAGTAAATTTTTTTATTGTTCCACCACATCCAAGAATTTCGTCATCCGGATGAGATGCAACCGTGAGAATTTTTTTAAATGTCATAATTAATGTACCTCGAAAGATCAGCTAGTTTTTGAATCATTTTCGCATTCCCGTGAACCGTCTCATGTACAGGTCCTGTATTTATCCAGAAAAAACAAATACCTGTCGCTTCCGAAGCGATTCCGTCAATCTCAAACCAGTCACCGACACTGATACATGATCCTGGATCAAGGTTGTTTATCGTAAGCAGATGGTCGAACCAGAACGAGGATGGTTTTGCATATTCACCATTAGCGACAATTATCTGATTAAAAAATTGTTCAAGCTGCAGGGCCTTGATTTTGTTTTGTTGTGTTACAAAATTCCCATTTGTGATCAGGAATTGCAGGAGCCCTCGCTTTTTACACTCTAGCAAAAAATCACTGGATGAATCCGGCAATGAAAGATGCGTAACGAAGGATCGGTACTGCCCGATCACCAAATCTGCATCTACAGGGAGAGAAAATGTGTCAACGACGGTTTCAATTAACCGGGGTTTTTTTGGTCCATTATCTTTCCATTCATTGATCCAGAACTGCCGGATTTTCTCATGAGGCTCAAGAGAGAAATGTCGGATACAGTGATCGATTCGCTGGATTATGTCTGACTCCTGAGGGTAGAGTGTATTGTCCAAATCATAGAAAATTGCCCTGGTTTTATTCATAGTAGTGTTCACGCAGATACCGTATCATCCTGAGTGAGCGGGGTTTGCCAAAACGGGTGATTTCCATTCCCTGTGAACGTTCCATAACGTTTCGAAGCATATCAATTCCTGCCTCAATTGAGAAAATGATTGTACCGCTTGGTCGCAGATTGATATCAGTGACAAAACAGGTGTTTTCCTTTTTTATAAGCTGCAGGTTGTTCAGTCCATCCAGTTCCAGCACTTTGCAGGTTTTCCGGACTATGGTTTCTATCGTATCATCAAAAATGATCTCTCCGCGAAGACTCACGCCACGCTGTTCAAGACGATTTCTTACAACAAGATTATCAATCTGACCTCCTGTTGCAAAAAAATCTATGGTGTATTCAGTACCGGGGATAAATTCCTGGATAAGGAAGTTTTCCGGGGACACATTACACTGGATCAATTTTCTGAAATGGCAGGATAAATCTTCATGGGTTTTTGCAATATACATTTCGCGGGATCCAAAACCGATCCGCGGTTTAACCACAACCGGAAACGGGAGTGAAGTTTTTCCGTCTCTGTCAGGATTCAGGGAACTTAAGAGCTTTGTTTCCGGTGTCCTGACAGCATTTTTTTCAAGCAGCTTGCACAGTGAATATTTATCGTAGAGAAATTGCAGGTCCCTTCGGAAATTTAAAGCAAAACATCCTTTTACAGATTCCGGAATCTTATCCCGGAAAAACAGTTCATTCCAGAACTGGATCTCAGGATCGAGCCAGCTGATAAAGAGATCAATGTTTTCACCAGAAACTATATCGAGGACTGCCTCCCTGTAACCAGAATCCTGGACGCGGGGAACAGTACAGAACCTGTCACAAAAAAATTTCCCGATGGCATTTGGGTTGCTGTCAATACCTGTAACAGCATACCCGTTTTTTTTGAAATATTCAATAATGCCGGAAATGGCCTGACCTCCGGCGGGAGATATGAGAATATTTTTCATCCGATTTGTACTATCTCATCTAATGTTTTATAAAACTGTGCAACGATGGGAAATATTCAATAATCAGCTCTGTTGAAACCCTCAGATAAAACCGCTATAAATTATCCTTTACATCAATCCAAGCCATTTATGCATGATTTGTGAAGGGTTTCAACATAGCCCAATAATCATGAAAAATATCCCTTCCAGAATTATATCCACTTAAAAAAAATCGCCGGACAATGCCCGGGCTTTTCGTTATTCTGACCGTTCAACCATATCCCATGAAAGGGGAGTGCCACGCAGGATCATTTTGGAGGATTTTTTTCCTATGAGTTGTTTGAGATACTTTGGAGGAAGCCCGAAACCCGGCCTGATTGAACGGATATTCTGGGAAGATAAGGTTTCTCCAGCCGGGATGTCGCGGACTGCAAAGAGAGAGCGGGCAAAGGCACGATTCCGTTTCGATGTCGCGGAAAGTTCGTATGTGACAGATCCAATGGCTTTTTCAACCTCACGGATCGATTTCACCATCCGGTTGAATTCATCAGGTTCAAGTGAAAATCCGGCATCTGGACCACCATTGTCCCTGCTGAGGGTGAAATGTTTTTCAATGACACATGCACCAAGCGCAACTGCACCGACAGGCACGGAGATTCCTGCAGTGTGATCTGACAAACCGGCAATCACACCGAAAGTCTCAGCAAGATTTTTGATAGTTTTAAGGTTTATCTCATCCGGCGGTGCAGGGTATGCACTTGTACATTTCAATAATATGATGTCATTATTACCGGCATTCCGGCATGTTGCCACCGCTTCAGCAATCTCGGAAATTGTTGATATTCCGGTTGAAATGATGACTGGTTTGTTTTTTGATGCAACACATTCTATCAGAGGGACATCGAGGATCTCAAATGATGCAACCTTATAGGCCGGCACGTTCATCTTCTCGAGGAACTCAACAGCAGTCTGGTCATAAGGTGTCGAGAAACACACCAGCCCCTCTTCTTCAGCAATTTTCTTGAGTTCCGGCTGCCATTCCCAAGGAGAACAGGCTTCGCTATAGAGATCGTAAAGGGTCCGGCCATCCCAGACAGTACCTTGGGAGATAGTAAAACAATCACGGTCACAATCGATTGTCAGGGTGTCGGGAGTAAAGGTTTGAAGTTTAATCGCATCTGCGCCACATTTTGCTGCTTCCCGGATTATTTTTACGGCAAGATCAAAATTCTGCAGGTGATTTGCCGACATTTCAGCAATAATAAAACACGGATGTCCAGGCCCAATTTTTCGATTTCCGATTGAGATCTCCATAAGTACTCCATATATGGTATATATTCCCTTAATAAAAAACAGATGAGTCAGAAGCCAGAATTACACAGTACGAACACTTCCCGTTAGTTTGAAACGGAAGACCCGAACGAACCGGATCAAAAGAACTTCAAATTCCCCCGCATAACCAAAAAGTAGATGTTTTGTAAGATATTCTTATTATCAAGAGCAGACAATATATATCGGTAATCTGGAGATGAGACGTTGTCAATATTTGATGGAAAAACAATTCTGATTTCCGGGGGAACCGGGTCTTTTGGAAAGAAGTTCACTAACATTTTATTAAGTGAACATAATCCAAAGGCCGTCAGGATTCTGTCCCGCGGAGAACTCCTCCAGATGGAAATGCGGAGCCAGTTCACCGATAGCCGGATACGGTTCTTTATCGGAGATGTCAGGGATGAAAAACGGGTCAGTCGTGCCATGCACAACGCAGATATCGTTGTCCATGCAGCAGCACTCAAACAGGTTCCAGCGTGTGAATATAACCCGTTCGAGGCTATCCTGACAAATGTCATCGGATCTCAGAATATAATCAATGCTGCGATCGATAATGGCGTTGAAAAGGTTATGGCAATCAGTACTGACAAGGCTGTGAATCCCATCAATCTCTATGGCGCAACCAAACTCTGTGCGGAAAAACTCTTTATTCAGGGAAATGCGTATTCCGGGGACAGTGATACCTCGTTCAGCTGCACCCGTTACGGAAATGTTGTCGGTAGCAGAGGGAGTGTGATACCGGTCTTCCTTGAGCAGGCTAAGAATGGAAAGATTACTATTACGGATTCCCGGATGACGAGATTCTGGATCACGCTTGATCAGGGGGTCAGGTTTGTTATGAAATCCCTTGAAGAGATGCATGGGGGAGAAGTGTTTATACCCAAGATCCCGAGCATGAATATCATGGATCTTGCAAAGGCCATTGCACCGGATTGTGCCATCGATTATATCGGGATCCGACCAGGAGAGAAGATCCACGAAGCTCTTATATCGGCAGATGAGGCCCTTCAGACGATAGATGTTGGGGATAAATATGTAATCCTTCCTGCCCACCCGTGGTGGAGCAATTCCAACTGGGATAAAGGCAGAAAGGTTTCCGATAATTTCAGCTACACCAGCGATCAGAATGACCACTGGCTTTCTCTGTATGATCTGAAAGGATTAATTAACGAATGTTGATACAACGATGAAAAACACGCTTGCGCTGTATGGCGGAACCCCGGTGCGGCAATCGATACTTCCCTATGGGAAACAGTGGATTGGCGAAGAGGACATTGAAGCAGTCGCACGCGTTCTGCGATCGGACTGGCTCACAACCGGGCCAATGATACAGGAGTTTGAAACTGCGTTTGCCATCGTAGCCGGGACACGCAACGCAGTTGCCGTGAGCAACGGGACTGCTGCACTCCACGCGATTACCTACGCGGTTGGGATAAAACTAGGAGATGAGGTAATCGTCCCTTCGATGACGTTTGCGGCATCGGCAAATTGTGTTGTTTATCAGGGCGCGACACCAGTCTTTGCGGATGTTGACGAATCGACACTTCTTATCGATCCCAAGTCTGTGGAAGAGAGAATCACTGAAAAAACACGTGCGATCATAGCAGTGGATTATGCCGGGCAGGCTTGTGATTATCCGGTCCTGAGGGAGATTGCCGATGAACATGATCTCATCCTGATTGCCGATGCCTGCCATGCCCTTGGGGGAAGCCTGAATAATGCACCGGTTGGCTCTCTTGCAGACATCAGTGCATTCAGCCTCCATCCGGTAAAGCATATTACATCTGGCGAAGGGGGCATGGTCACAACTGACAACCCGTTGTTTGCTAATAAAGCCCGGTTATTCCGGGCACATGGGATTACCACGGATCACCGCCAGCGGGAGAGTATGGGATCGTGGTTTTACGAGATGGTCGATCTCGGGTATAACTACCGAATCACAGATTTCCAGTGTGCGCTGGGTATCAGCCAGTTGAAGAAACTCATGTTATGGATCCGGAAAAGGCAGGAGATCGCCCGTATATACGATAAGGCATTTTCAGGATCCGAATACGTACGCCCGCTTACAGTCCGGGAGGGTGTCTCCCATGCATACCACCTGTATGTCATACACCTCGATACTGAAAAAATTGGGGCAGAACGTAACGTTATCTTCTCAGCACTACGAGCTGAAGGAATAGGGGTCAATGTACACTACATTCCGGTCCACATGCACCCGTTTTACCGCACCCGGTTTGGGACCGGACCGGGCCTCTGCCCGTCCGCAGAACATGCATATGAGAGTATTATTACGATCCCGATGTATCCCCGGATGAGTGACGGGGATATTCAGGATGTAATTACCGCAGTTCTGAAAGTCACCGGCGCATTTCCATGACACGTACTGTTGCGATTATCCAGACACGGATGGGAAGCACCCGCCTTCCGGGCAAGGTAATGAAGGATCTTCTTGGCCTGCCCATGATAGTACGGCAAATGAATCGTGTTAAGAGATCTTCTTTGATTGATGATATCGTGATTGCAACCACTACTAAACCGGCCGACGATGTCATCGTAAAATTATGCTCTGATAGGGGATGGAACTGTTTCCGGGGATCAGAAAACGATGTGCTCGACCGCTATTATCAGGCCGCATGCGTATTTGATGCAGATCCAGTAGTAAGGATTACATCCGATTGTCCGCTTATCGAGCCGGAAACAACTGACCTGGTAATCCGGGAATATCAAAAAAGGAGACCGCATATTGATTATGCATGTAATTTCCTGCCGGAGAGAACATATCCACGGGGACTTGATACTGAAGTATTCTCATTTGACGCTCTGAAGGAATCATGGGAAGATGATCGGAATCCGGCATATCGCGAGCATGTTACACAGTATATCCTTAAGAATCCTGACAGATTCCGGATTCACGGGGTAATGAATGACAAGGATTATTCACACATGAGATGGACTGTCGATACTCCTGAAGATTTCCTGCTTGTCCAGAAGATATACGGACATTTCGGTTCCGATGACTTCTCGTGGAAAGAAGCACTCGAGTTTATCAGGCTTCATCCCGAACTGTTGGAAATAAACCGAAATATCCAGCAAAAGGTGATATAGATCCCAGAACCCCTCATCGTATTCCATCCAGATGCCGATACATTAATTGGTGGTGGCCACCTGATGCGGTGCCTAGCCCTTGCACAGCAGTGGAAGAAAGAGGGGTGTTCCGTCATGTTCCTGATCAGTCCGGATGGACTTCCCTACGCGGACCACTTATCCCGGAATGGTATCGGTTTTTCCTGCTGCAACAGTGTTGCCGGCAGTGCAGCCGATACAGCAGAGACACTGCACTTCCTCCGCGATTCAGGGGCTGAATGTATTGTAATGGATGGGTATCGGTTTGATTCCGTATATGTCCGGAAAATCCGGGAATCCGGAGCAGTAACCGTACTTTTCGATGACTATGGGCATGCATCTCATAATTATTCTGACTTTGTCATCAACCAGAACATTTTCGCAAGCGACAAGAATTACACCTCCAGTGAAAGATACACTCAGCTGCTCCTGGGATCCAAATTTTATTTAATCAGGGAAGAGTTCAGGCTTTGGCCGGATCGGAAGAAAAAAATTGCGAAAATCGCAAAAAACATTCTCCTGACATTGGGAGCAAGCGACCCTGATAATCTGACAATGAAGGTGCTTAATGCAATTCTACCGGGTATCCCCGATGATTGCAGGGTTCGGGTAGTGATCGGCGCCGGAAACCCGCACATCGGGGAGATCCGTGATTATGCAGAAAAACATCTTGAAAATCTCGAAGTTTTTTTTGATGCAAAAAATATGCCGGAATTAATGGCATGGGCTGATATTGCAGTTTCCGCAGCAGGTACAACAGCCTGCGAACTAGCGTATATGGGCACCCCCATGGCCCTGATCACCACATCAGATAATCAGATTCCGGTCAGTAACAGCCTCTATTCACGGTCCGCCGCGGTATCACTTGGCGATAAATCCAGCATTACGGCCGACAATATCCAGGAGATTGTGTCTGACCTGATTCATAACAGATCCTTACGGCAGACACTGGCGGATAATGCGATCACACTTATTGATGGTCAAGGGGCATGCCGGGCGATCCGGAAGATTACCGAGACCTGGATCAGGCTGCAACCGGCTGTCGCTGACGATTGTAAACGGTTGTGGCTCTGGGTAAATGACCCGGTCGTCCGGGCATCCGCATTCAATACCGATATCATCTCTTTTGAAGATCATATCAGCTGGTTTACCCAAAAACAAGCAGATCCATCCTGTGTCCAGTATATTGCATCTGACATGCACGGAGAAGCGATAGGACAGATCCGGTTTGATACCGATGATTCCGGGTATGTCAATATTGATGTGAGTGTAGATCCAAAACACCGGGGAAAAGGTCGTGGAGCTTCCATAATCAGGACAGGAATTCGCCAGCATTATCATACGCATAAACCGCGTGGATATTATTCTCTCATCAAACCGGAAAATATTTCCTCTATCCGATCATTCGAACGGGCAGGTTTCCGGCAGTCTACCCCTCATGAAGACCGGAAACTCAACGCGATACGACTGACATACCTGGCGTTATGATGGAGAAAAACCAAAAATGCGAGATTGTTCCGGATAACCTGACGAAGATATATTCATCTGAACATCAGAATTAACAAGGTAAGGATCATGAAGACTGCCGCCATTATCGAGGCGCGGATGACATCAACCCGGCTTCCGGGAAAGATACTCCGCCCGATTCTCAACAGGCCAACGCTTGAACTACTCATTGAACGTCTCGGTCGCGCCCGTACACTCGACCAGATAATTGTCGCAACAACGGACAACAAGACGGATGATCCCGTTGAGGATTTGACAAAACGACTCGGTGTCGGCTGTTTCCGGGGCAGTGAGGATGATGTGCTCGATCGTGTCCTGAAAGCAGCCCACAAATATAATGTTGATACGATAGTTGAGATTACCGGGGACTGTCCCCTTATCGACCCTGAACTCGTTGATGTCCTGGTTGGAATATTCAGGAATAAATCCTATGATTATGTCAGTAATGTTCTCACGCGGACGTATCCCCGCGGGCTTGATACTCAGGTGTTCAGTACAAAAGCTCTCGAAGAAGTAAACCGCTTGACCCAGGATCCCGTGGATCATGAACATGTTTCATATTATATTCACGAGCACCCCGAGACGTTCAGACTTTATAATCTGGAATCGGATCTGCCTAAAAAGTTCTGGGATATCCGCCTGACAGTTGATACCATCGAGGATTTTACCCTCATAAACGCCATTTTTGAAGAATTATACCCGGCAAATCCGGCATTTTCGACAAAGGATATTCTCGCGCTTCTTGAAGAAAAAAAGGATTTTTTAAATATCAATCGACATATTCAACAGAAGAAGGTACGGTGAGTATGGTTTATCGCGTAGCAGTTATCGGATGCGGCAAGATTGGAAGTGAATTCGCAGAAGATCCGAAAATCAAGGATATTTACACCCATGCCGGAGCATATACAGCCTGTAAGGATACTGAGATTGTAGCTGTCTGTGATGCATTCAGAGAAAAAGCTGAAAAATGTGCCCGCTTTTGGAAGATTCCTTGTTTTTTTACAGATTACGAAAAACTCCTCCTGGAAAAGGAACCGGAGATTATCAGCATCTGTACTCCAGATCCGACTCATTACCCAATAATTAAAAAAGTCCTTGAATCAGAGGCAACAAGGGCAGTTCTTGCGGAGAAACCACTGGCATTGACAGTGAGAGAGGCCCAAGAACTCGTAAGAATCGCTAAAGGGCGGGGAATCATCCTTGCAGTGAATTATTCACGCAGGCACTCGGAGATGCACCGGAAAATGAGATCCCTTATTGATACCGGTACTATTGGCAGCATTCAGGCAGTAAGCGGGTATTACACAAAAGGTACTATGCATTCCGGAACACACTGGTTCGATCTGGCCAGGTTCCTTATTGGAGAGATTGATTCAGTGCGGGGAGATGATGTTCTTCGCGAGGGGGGCCCGGACCCAACATATGACGTGAAGATAGAATTCTTTTCAGGGATCAGGGGCTATCTTCATGGATGTGACAACAACGTATTCAGTATTTTTGAAATGGATATTATTGGAACCAAAGGCAGAATCTGGATCCATGAGTCAGGACATCGTGCAGAGCGGTTCGCTGTTGAAGACAGCCCGTTTTATTCAGGGTACCATCACCTGGGATTGAAAGAATCATTCAGCAATGGCATGCATGATACGATGCTGCATGCTGTTGAGGATCTCGTGGGGTGCCTGAAAAACGGGTCATCCCCTGCCTGTTCAGGATCTGATGGTGTTGAAGCACTCCGTATTGCGAAAGCAGTTGGTACATCGGTAAAGAGAGGAAGATCGATTCCGGTCGATACAGGAGTCTGATATGCATGGACAACACAGTCCGGTAGTAGTTTCAATTGCGGGGGATCCTGGTGGCGCACAGGCTCTTGCACCGGTAATCAGTCTACTTGCTAAGGAAAAAAAGTATATCCTGCTGCCGCTAGCTTACCGGGAAGCGTGCAGAATTATGCATGAAAAGGGACTAAAACCTCAGTGCCTTGAGGAAACTACAACGGTAAGTGACGCTGAGGAAATCCTTCGCAGGGAATCTGTTGATCTCCTACTCACAGCAACATCAAACAACCCGGCATGTCTGGAAAAAAAATTTATTGCTGCAGCCCGGGATCTGCATATCCCGAGTGTCGCTGTCATCGATTTCTGGTCGAACTATGTCCAGAGATTTGGGGACATGCAGGGAAACCTTGTCTACCTCACCGATCGTATTGCGGTAATGGATGAACTTGCTTGTGAATCGATGATTGCAGAGGGATTTCCACTCGACCGGATCGTTGTTACAGGACAACCTGCTTTTGACGCACTTTTAGAAAGATCTAATCGTTCCACAGATGAGGAGAAAACGCGAATACGCCATATGCTGGCGATTCCGGATGACAGCATTTTCGTTCTCTTCGTTTCCCAACCATTCACAATGATTTATGGCGAAGACTGCACAAAACCGCATCATCCGGGTTTTACAGAAAAAACCGTTCTCCCGAAACTGGTTAACGCACTCGAACAGATCTATCAAAAAAGGAAACAACCAATTACTCTCGTGATCCGGCCACATCCACGGGAACGACCGGAGGATTATCGAAAGTTTAAAAGCCAGAAAATCGGGATTTTGGTGACATCAGAAGGTGATGCACACGATATCGTTCAAGCGGCAGATCTTGTTACCGGAATGAATACCGAACTCCTAGTGGAGGCATGTTATCTCGGATGTCTGGTGGCGAGCCTCCAGCCGGGTCTTGCCGTACAGGACCCACTGCCAACCAACAGGCTTGGTCTCAGTCGTGCAGTTTATTCGATAGAAGAAATAAAACCTATACTAGAAGAACTTCTCTTTGATGAAAAATCGAAAGATGAGATCCGCCGTAATACCAAGCAGTTCCGACCTGGGGGGAGATCTGCATCCAACGTAGTTCATCTGGTAGAGCAAATGCTAAAAGAACGATCTATAAAGGAGAACAAGATATGGAAAACCTTGCGATAAAAGGGGGCAGCCCAGTCCGAAAGGAGCCATTCCCCAAGTATGTCACTATTGGTGAAGAGGAAAAGAAAGCAGTAATAGAGGTTCTGGATAGTACTGTTCTTTCAAAGTTTCTCGCGAAATGGTCACCGGATTTTTTTGGAGGACCAAAAGTTCAGGCCCTTGAACAGGATTGGGCAAAGTATTTTAAAACGAAAAACGCGATAAGCGTGAACTCTGCCACTTCGGGACTTTATGCTGCAGTTGGGGCAGCAGGAGTAGGCCCTGGCGATGAGGTAATTGTATCTCCGTATACAATGTCAGCATCTGCAACAGCTGCCCTCATTTATGGTGCAATTCCGGTGTTTGCCGATATTGATCCTGAAATATTCTGTATAACTCCGGAATCCATCCGGAAATTGATCACGCCAAGTACAAAAGCGATTATCACGGTAGATATTTTTGGCCACCCAGCAGACATGAAGGAAACCATGGAAATTGCCGATGAGCATGATCTTATTGTGATCGAGGATGCTGCTCAGGCACCCGGTGCAACCTTAAACGGTAAGTATGCCGGAACACTCGCCCATATGGGGGTTTTCAGCCTGAATTACCATAAGACCATTCACTGCGGGGAGGGAGGGGTCATAGCGACAGATGACGATGTCCTAGCTGAGCGTCTTCAAATGATCAGAAACCACGCTGAAGGTGCTGTAAAACCCCGCGGGGTCAAGGATCTCGTCAACATGGTGGGGTGGAACTATCGGATGACAGAAATTGAGGCTGCGATAGCTTCAGTCCAGCTGAAAAAGCTCGCGGGTCTCCTGAAAAAACGGATTGACGCTGCAGATTTTCTCTCAAAATCGCTTCCTGGTATTGCTCCATTCCTGACACCGCCAAAGGTAAGAAAAGGTGTGCGCCACGGGTATTATGTCTACCCAATACGATACGACAAAAAAAAAGCCGGTGTACCAAGAGAAAAATTTGTCGAAGCACTTAACGCTGAAGGAATTCCCATGACAAACGGATATACTGAACCGATTTATCTGGAACCACTCTACCAGCAGCGGATTGCATTTGGCAAAGATGGTTTCCCATTCACCTATCCAGGTTACCATGGGAAGGTTGATTATAACCCGGGTATATGCCCGGTCTGTGAGCAGATGTATTACAGGGAACTCATGCTCACAGATGTCTGTCACGCGAATGTTTCCCACAAAGATCTGAAGGATGTTGTTACCGCTGTTGAGAAAGTAACTGATTCTATCGGAAGGCTTTAAGAATGGCACTGAGACCTGTATTCCTGAAAGGAGACAGTATTGTCCTGCGGCCGCTACATCCCGATGACACAACAGGCCCGTACCTGAACTGGTTCAATGATGAAGAAGTATGCCGTGGGAACTCGCATCATGTCTTCCCGTTCACAGAAGCTGTAGCAAGTGAATACATTTCTTATTCACACCGTTCAAAAGACGATCTGATACTGGCAATTGATAAAAAAACCAACAACCAGCATATCGGCAATATCGCGCTTCAGCGTATCCACCCGGTATACCGATCAGCAGAACTTTCCATCATTATCGGGGAGAAATCAGCATGGGGTAAAGGATACGGTCTCGAAGCGGTACGGCTGATGTGCGATCATGCATTCAGAACCCTGAATCTCCACCGTGTTGCATGTGGTACTTTCGGAAGCAATGAAGGAATGATACACCTCGCCCTGTCAATTGGAATGAAGGAAGAGGGACGGAGAAAAGAGGCTGTTTTTAAAGATGGTCAATACATCGATGTGATCGAATTTGGTATTCTCAGGGACGAATATTTAAAAAAATAATCATCTGAATGAAAGGAAACCGAAGAAAAAATAATTTTTTTTACATCCCGAATACTATCTTAAGATTTCTGGTTTTTTAAATACTCCCGGAAACGGGTTATCGCCATACCATCAGCCTGCGAATCAATTTCTCCCTTGACATATTCATCAAGATACCTTTCGAATTCCCTATCACTTGCATCAAACAGCCACCAACGGGTCATGGACAAAAGTGAGCTGTAAGAGTGGGCGACCAAACGGGGGTACCCGTCGAAAAAAAACCCGTTGAATTTCCCCAGAGCATCGAAGTAAATTGCTTTTCTTCGGGCCCCAAGTGATTCAAGAGTCGTTGATGTAAAACATGCGGATATGACAAGATCCGCTGCAGCATTCACCTCGGATGTACTAGCATACATTTCATCAACGAGATAACATCTGGGGTGATCCTTTAGGTGGGTATAAGATTCCAGAATCTGGGAGTCAAAACCAGTGAACTCCTCTAAAGTCCATTTCATCTTGACGATTACACCGATTTCCGGAATGTCGTCCAGCAACTGAATAATTCCACGGATAAATGCGATGATATCATCGACAGTTAAGATTGTCTCACCCCCGAATGTAGTGTCAAAAACCCCGATGATTTTCTCCGGGCGGGAATTGCCATTAATGGTGAACCGGTCTAAAGCGTTCTGGAGAATAACATTCGACTCAGGGGTTTGACTCAGCAGACAAACATTTTCAGACCATAAGCACCCAAAATTTTGGAATTTTCCAATACCGTTGGGATGGGATGCATACCACCTTGTTAATGATTCACTCCAAGAGACGAGATGATCATAACACAAGTGTGAAACATAGATATGGCGGTAATGCTCTTTAACCGGAGGCTTGTAATATATATGGACATTCGAGGAATGTAAAAAATACCAGGTTTGTATGCCCTCGCGTGAGAGGACCAGATTTCGGATTATGTGAACGGGTATTGTATCATTGTATACAACATAATTTTTGATGCGATATTGTCCGCAGAAACACACCCAGGTCAGGTATGAGTACAAAGCTTCGGAGGTCATGTGTATTGCATCCGGTGAAGCAAACAGCGATCGGATGAGTGCAGAAACCCATGTTTTAAGAAAGCCCTTTTTTAAAATTCTCGTGAGTGCGGATATGCTGCTATTTTTAAAACAGCTCCGGACATGAGCGGTATGATACCTCCTTGCCACGAGTTCATGCTGATAATCCGGGGAGATCTCGGTTTCCAGACAGAAAAGAACGTCATCGGGAGTGATTGTTTTCCCATCGATTAAAAAATCAATCGAGCGCAACTTCTGAAAAAATGCGAGATCATTATCGTACACCCTCATGCCAATGAGATATATCCGTTTATCGTTAGCTTCCGTACCCCGTTGCAATAACTGGAATAGTACCCAGAACGGAAATCCGGCTAATAATGCAATTTGTCTGGTTTTTTTGATCGTTTCTCTGGTGCATGCAAATATCGTCCCCCAGATCCCGATTGAAATTTTCTGAGGATACTTATCATAATGTGAATAATATTTCTGCCCAAGAACCGAATTTGAATCAAGCCCGCAAATAACAGTTATACGAACATTTTCTGGAACCTGGTTGACTAGATTCTCGATTGGAAGCCTCGCTTCAATATATCTCCAAGCACCAATTGATGTTTTTTTCAGGAATGCCCGGTAAACATTCTCAGACTCCAGGTATGAGACCAGGAGGGAATCTAGGTCTCTGGTCAATTGACGTTCAAGTTTTTCATCCTTGAGAACTCTCTCATGGGTATCGGATCTTTCACTAAGAGGGACCTCGCCAAGTTTGAGCTTCTTATTTTCACGGGATTTTGATAAATGCTTAAATAAAAATGAATTTTCGATCCTTTTATCCGAGTTCAGATAAAAGATCGCATTTCCGGTCAGGTGATAATAAAGTAACAGAGGAGTGGAGAAGTACCCTATTTGTTCAAAGACAACAACGTTTTCTCCCATATTCTCGCTATTTTTTATCAAAGCCGGATACTCCGTTTAGTACATATCACATCATACAATTAATCCTTAACTGGATTCCGGTTTCATTTACATTTATAAAAAAATCAGGTATAATCCGACAGATGATGCTATTATTATTTTTAGAGTCCGGAAAGCAATTATCCGGGCCTTGTTTCGTCAGCTTCAAGATAATGGGATAATAACATTATCTTGGCAAGAACTATTACCGTTCCAATCGCTATGGGTTTATCTGTGAAAACACCAATGAATTATTTATACGAAGGACCGGGAAGAACGTGCCAACTATCATCCTCATCCCTGCAAATTTCCATTTGATTCAGAATTTTTATCGCGAAAATCCGGAATTTAGGGTCTTTTCCTGGTTGTACCTCTCAAAAGATGTAACATTTTTTACCAAACTCCAAACCACCCTTCCTGCTGATTTTACGTTTGCCGATACCGGGGAGATACTCCAGAAAATCGCCCATAACCACCGACAGGATTTCATCGACTATATCGGATCATTATCCGTCCGGAATAATTCCCTTTCCTGGTGGCTGACATCTGTTTCAGAAAAAAATCCGTTTGTTTCAACGGTTTTTCTCAATTTCTGTTACCTTAAGATTATTGAAAAATTCACCGGTTCATCCGATAACCTGGTAATTATTTGTGATTCCGATTCTCTCATTAACGCTGCCCGGCATACATTTTCCAGCCGTCCGGATTTTACAATCCGGGTAGTGGACAGTCGGATATCCCAAATGACCCATCAGGTCTCACGACGTGTTTTGGGAATTGTGAAAAAAGGTTTTTTTATCATCAGATTTATCTGCCGAATTAGTGTGGCAAAATGTTTCGCACTGATGAAAGGATCGCGAGGTTTTAGAGTCGGTCAGAAAAAAAACGCGCTACATTCATGGACCGATGGCAGGTCTTTTGCTTCCAGAGGAAAATTCCGGGATGCATATTTCGGTGATCTGGGATCCAGGATTAAGAAGCATAACTCGGATTTTTTCATTATCAGTTATGTATTACCCACAATTTTCTACCCTGAAGCGGTTATGAAACTTACCAGGTGCAATGATAAGGTTTTCCTTTTTGAGGAGTTTTTATCTTTTGGGGACGTATTTCGCTCTGTTTTTTCAATCCTGGTAAAATTATCATCACCCACAGAAATTCCACCGCTTGATAGTATTGAATTATCTTCAGTTATTAAGGAAGAGATCCATAAGGATCGGTTTGAATCATCCCGTTCGGAAACAGCATTGCTGCACTATTATGCAGGTATGAGAATGGCTCTCCATGGAGATCTTAAAACATTGATCTATACATTCGAAAATCATATGTGGGAAAAAATGCTATGCGCCGGAATCCGCAAATCCCCGGAGTCCGTAAAATTAATCGGATATGCCCATTCTGTAATCAGTCCCATGTACCTTTTCTATTCCCTTGCAGATTTAGAACGTGATATCGTACCATTACCAGATTACATACTGGTCAACGGGAGCCTTGCCAGGGACCGGCTGGTCGCAGCCGGATTAGACAGCGGGAAACTTCATATCAGTGGAGCATTGCGGTATGAATACCTTAAAAATGTCAGGAGCCATGGAACAACTCCTGGTAGCGACAAGGTAATTCTGGTAATTCCGGCATCAGGCTTTAACGAAACGGTTGAACTGATCACGAAAGTGCTTCAGGCATTTGAAGGATCGGGGAACCTGCGTCTGATAATTAAACTCCACCCAACGATTCCTGCAGACACGATAATGAAGAATTTTTCTACCCTCCCAGAAAATTTTTCATTCTCTCAGGAACCCGTTGAGACGCTTCTGGACAGAACAGACCTGCTCCTCTTTTCAGAAACTGCCGTTTCGATCGAAGCACTCGCGAGACATATCCCGATTCTTCACATTAAATCAGATTTTCGTATTGACATGAACCTTTTTGAGGGCATTTCTTTTGTCAGTTCCGTGAGGACACCTGAAGAGATCCGGGTAAAAGCCACGGAATTGTTATCTCCATCAGGTACTGAAAATTTTGCATTTGACGAAACGGTTACCGCATTTTTTGCACCGGTTGATGAAAAGATTGTAGAAATATTTTTTCATCATGAACAAACTATGGACTAATTCATCCCCATCCTCGAATGATCTGCCGTATTTTTTGTTGACATGCAATAATATCGGGAGTCCGGATTTTTATAGAAATACTGCAAACCTATTTTTGTAAAAAAAAGAATAGGGTACAATATCTCAAATATCCGGAAAAAATGAAGCAGCAAAAGATCGCCATTACAATTCGGTCATTCGGGACTGACCCGGATTGCCTGGAAAAACTCAAAACACACTTTACCATCAGTTATCAGAATACCAACGGACTCAGGCTTTCTGAAGAGGAACTTGCAATTGCAATGCGTGGCGCCCACGGAGTCATTGCTGGAACTGAACGATATACCGAAAAAGTGATTCGGTCTTCAGCTGATTTAAAGGTAATATCACGTGTTGGCGTGGGTACGGACAATATCGATAAGGAAGCTGCCAGAAAAGCAGGAATTTCCATTGTGAATACCCCAATAGCTCCGGCTGACGCAGTAGCGGAACATACGCTCACCCTTATTCTTTGCTGCCTGAAAAATATTTGCAGGTACAATTCGGCAGCACGAATACATAATGTTACAACGGGAATTCCTCCAGGTCTGATGCTGAAGGATAAAGTCTGCGGCATAATTGGGATGGGAAGGATCGGCAAAAGAGTTGCCGTCATTCTCCTTGCATTCGGCTGCAAAGTAATCTATTTCGATCCTTACATAAAAGAAGAGATACCCGAAATGCAAAAGGCGGGTACTCTCGATGAGATCATTGCTGCATCGGATATACTTACCCTGCATACACCGTCCCTTAAGGGAGGTGAACGGATAATAAGCAGAAGAACATTACCTCTGTGTAAGGAAGGAGTTATCATTATCAATACCGCTAGAGGATCACTTATTGACGAAGAGATCTTGATCAAGGGACTGAAGGCGAGAAAAATCCGGGCACTTGGGCTTGATGTATTTGTTAAAGAACCCTATTCGGGCCCACTTGAGAATTTTCCCGAGGTTATTATGACTCCGCATATCGCATCAAATACCGTTGAATCAAGAGGAGAGATGGAGCGGGAAGCGGTTCAGAACCTGATTTCTGCACTCAGGGGGAGAGAATCATGAAAGCGCTGGTCACAGGGGGTTCCGGTTTTCTTGGACAATACATTGTCAATGAATTGCAAAAAAACCGCATTTCAACGGTGATATTCGATGCCGCATTGCCTTCCAAAAAAAAAAATGCCGGGTATGATCCTGGGATTTACGAATATATCCAGGGAGATATTCTCGATTTCGAAGCACTGAAGAATGCAATGCAGGGCTGCGATGTTATTTTTCATACTGCTGCCATCGCAGATGTGAATATCACCCGAAAAATTCCCCGGGAGACCATGGCAGTCAATGTTGTCGGAACCGCAAATTGTCTTGAATGTGCACGAGATGCCGGTGCAAAGCGTTTCATGTTGGCAAGTTCCGTCTATGCATCCGGTAAACGGGGCAATTTCTATCGCGTTTCAAAAGCTGCTGCTGAAGAACTCTGTAAAACTTTTTTCGAAGAATTTTCCCTCGAATACACAATATTGCGGTATGGCAGTCTCTATGGAAGAGAGGCAAATCACTGGAATTTCATGTATAATGTGATCAAATCTCTGCTCACTACAGGGGAGTATGTGTACCGGAGTTCACCGGATGCGGTCAGGGAATACATCCATATCCACGATGCAGCCCGCGAAACCGTCAGAATCGCCATGGACCCGGCGTATAGCAACAAATCAGTCCTGCTCACCGGGCACCAGCGGATGAAAATGCGGGAACTCTTCGATACAATCCAAGAAATCCTTGGGGAGGACGTAAAAATTCACTATTCTCCCGACAGCCAGCAAACCCATTATGTGCGGACCCCCTACTCATTTGACCGTGATGTCCCCATCAGGATCAACCTCACGCAATACATTGACATAAACGAGGGGCTGCTGGACTGCCTCAATGAAGTAAAAAGAGAGATGCAGTCCCATGAAAAGGGCCAATGAAAACATTATTTAGCCTCTGTTGAAACCCTTCACAAATCATGCATAAATGGCTTGGATTGATGTAAAGGATAATTTATAGCGGTTTTATCTGAGGGTTTCAACAGAGCCATTATTTACCCGACTTTCGGCAGTAAAAAATCCGGGGAATATTATTAATTTTGTACATAGAATTATACCGGAAGAGATCCAACCAGAAACTATCGCCGTATGACGCTGATAGAAGGATCGAACCGACATTCCGCAGATCTCTCTTTCATGCATAACAATTCTTACAACTCGGCCCCAGGATCCCAACAATTTTCTCCACCGACTCGTTAACGTGTGAAATTTGCCGATGTATTGTACCGTCGATATCAGCAGACACAACCGTAACTCCGGCGAACTTCGTAAAGATCCATTTCAGGGAAGGATTCTGGGTAGGTTTCCTGACTTGGTTCGGAATAAATATTCCCTGCTCTTTCATGCGTTTCCTGATCAGATATTCCAGGATAGAGTACACCAGCAGGGTAAGCACCATCACCATAGAAAGCGCTTCAATCCGTTCCGGCTTTTTTAAGTAAACTTCAGAAATCCGGAAACTACGGTCTTTCAGGAACCGGAACATTCTTTCGACATGGCTCTGCTGTTTGTAGAAACCGAGCATAGATTCCGGTTCGAGTGAACGATCATTGGTTGCAAGAATAAATCTGCCGAGTTTTTCTTTCTCGGTCCGGATCTTCTCTTCATCTCTGGTAATACTTGTGACAACTGAGTATACTGTTTTCAGGTCCTCATCAAATTTTGGTCGGCCGCGTTTTAAATTGGCTTTCCGTGACGACGTTGAAATACTGAAGTCCTGAAAGATATACCCCGGATTTGCAGCAATCCATTGTTCCGCGGCCTGTCGTGCATCCGGCTCACAGGCAAACTCAACCGCCTTGAGTTTTTTCAAAGATTTTCGAGTCTTGAGATCCAGTTTTTCCAGATTCCGCTCAAATGTCTGCTCTTTCCGCTTCTGCATATCCCGAGAGTGAACAACAATCCATTTTTGAGGGATTCCACCATAGTTCGAGGCTGTCTCATAGAATGAATATCTCGGATCGTTGCTGCTTGATTTCAGCGAAATTTCTGCGATGAGTAATTGGTTTGCTTCACCGATGGTTGCAGGTACGTGGGTTATCCACTGGGCATCCGTGCTCAGTTTCCAGATATTTTCTTCGGTGTATATCGCACTATCCGCAATAACGTACGCATCAGGAATGCAGATCCTTTTTCGCAGCCGTTGGATCGATTCAATGATACTCTTCTTGTCGGATTTGTTACCGGAGTAGGTCTGAATAAAGAGCGGGATTCCGTGCTGGTTGGTTATCATGCTCATGACAAATTGCTTGAGATCCGGCCGGTTATCCTTCGTATGGCCATAGGTGATCTCTATCGCCCGACTGCCGTCGATGTGTTCATAATCTCCATGGACACTTACGCTGGTTGTATCGGCATGGAGAAGTTGAGTGCCAAACGGTACTTTCTCCATTACGTTGAGGACGATCTTGAGAAAGAGCTCGGTTGGATCACCATCGTAGATCCGGTCCAGAGTCCGTCCTAATACATCATCGTTAATGTCTGCCGGAACAACTCCGGTTCCCAGCAGTCGCTCGGTGTCAAGATTTTCGAAAAATTCCGGGAACATATACAACCGTCTCTCGTTGAACCCGAGTGCATTGATTATCATCGCCTTTACGGCGACAGAGTGCGGTAACTTGTGTTGTCCTTGTTTGGGTAGGTTTTGGTCGATTATATCCCCAATTCCAAGTTCATCGTAGAGCCCAGATACCAAGCCATGGTGTCCCAGATATGCAGATGAGAGTTTCATTCTGCCTTAGAAGTTTTGCTGAGGTTAGCTAAAAATGTTTACTTTGTTCGGGCATCTGCGGAATGTCGGATCGAATATAACGATCGGACATTTGGGCATAGTAGCCGGAATGTTTGACAAATTAGAGATAGGCAAGTATATCGATGAAGAGTTACCCAAGACCCGGCATCACCATATCAGCCATGGGACGGCAGTATAAGCCCTGACGCTAAACGGACTGGGGTATACCGAAAGCCGGTTGTCACTGGTTCCCGAATTTTACGAAGATATCGCAACCGAGCGGCTCCTTGGGGCAGGAGTCCGGCCGGAGCATCTGAATGAATACGCATTAGGAGAAACGCTGGACGCGATAGCGGCGTATGGGCCGACTCGACTATTCACCGGCATCGTATTGCGCATGATGAAAAACATGCCCCTGGGGATTCAGCGCCTGCATCATGACACGACGTCAATCAATGTAACCGGAGACTACGATAACGAGAGTCGTACCCGGCTCATAGAGATCGTGCGCGGCCACAGCAAAGATCATCGGGATGATCTCAAACAATTTGTCATCTCGCTGGTGACAAATCAGCATGGGATCCCCGTGTTCATGGAACCCTTATCCGGCAATATGTCGGACAAAAAGAGTCTCCTCAAATCGATTCAGGCGGTTAGAGAGAACCTGGTCACGAATCAGAAGATTTACCACATGGCCGATTCAGCGTTTTATACCGAAGATAATATCCGGAATCTTGGTCGGCAGTGCCATTGGATCAGTCATGTTCCATTAACGATAACAGAAGCCAAAACCCTGGTGTCGTCGGAAGTCGCTTGGGCTGCCTGCAAGGATATCCGGTACAAGTATGCGATATATGAGAACTCATACGGAGAGATCCCGCAGAAATGGGTTCTGTTTCACTCCGCTGAACAGCAGAACCGTATCAATGCAACGTTCAGAACCCGAATGGAAAGGCAACTGAAGAAAGATAAAACGGCGTTGAAAAAACTCTGCTCGAAAGGATTTGCCTGTGAGTCGGATGCTCGTGCCGTCATTGATCACTTAAGTTTTCCCTACTTTTTATACACTACGCCAATCGCTTTGAGAATATCGTTCTGTTTTGGTTCGAGTGGCACATGTACATCCCACTCATTATTGCTGGCGCTCAGTGAGACTTTATAACCCGATTTGAGAGACG
>JAUYTV010000026.1 GCA_030694985.1 Methanoregula sp. | reverse complement strand
GGGCGTGGTGAGCGAGAGCGACATGCGCAGCCACCTCGGCCTGGGCATCGTCGGCAAGATGCACAACCTGCTCACGGCGATGGATCGCCAATCGCCCAGATTTCCACCCGATACACCGGTAACTGTCGCGTTGCAGCGCATGGTGTTCGAACGCTGGGATTACGTGGTGGTAACGCGGGATGATATGCCGCTGGGCATCCTCACCGAACGCGACATCCCGCGTTTGATGCGCGACCAGGCCGATGTGGCGGCGCTTGTCCTGAAGCAGGTGATGAGTTCGAAGCTGACGACCATAATCGCCGATTCGACCCTGTTCGAAGCCGTCAAGTTGATGACCGAATCCGGGCTGCGTCATCTGGTGGTGATCGACGATGCGGGGCGCTATCTGGGAGTGATCAGCCAGCAGGGCTTGCTGGAACGCATCGGTTTGGAGCTGATAGGCGACAGCCTGCATGAGTTGGAGGCGTTGCGTAACGAACGCAAGATCGCCGAAGAGGAATTGCGCGAGCGCGAAGAGATCTACCGTACTCTGGTGAATCAGGCGGCGGATGCCATCGTACTGATCGACGGCGATACGCTGGGGTTCGCGGAATTCAATGCGGTGGCTCATGAAGGCTTGGGCTACACGCGCGAAGAGTTCGCCGCATTGACGCTGGTCGACCTGCAGGCGGAACATACCCGCGAGCAAGTGCAGAAACGCGTGCGGCAGCACCTGGAAAAGGGCGACCACAACCTGCTGGAGATCGCGCATCTGCGCAAGGACGGCTCCGTGCGCATGACCCGGGTGAGCAGCCGTTCGGTAAAGATCCGCGGCAAAGGCTACCTGCTGGCGATCTGGAACGACATCACCGAGCGCAAACTGGCGGAGGAAAAACTCTCCAAAATGATGCGGCAGCAAAAGATTATTCTTGACATTGCTCCTGTTGGCATTTCCCTGATAGTTGACAGAAAACAGATCTGGGTAAACCCGAAAACTGAAGATTTATTTCAGTATTCAAAAGAAGAACTAGAGGGGCAGACCACACGGAAATTGTACCCTTCAGAGGAGGCGTATGAAAAAGTAGGCAGGGATGCATATCCTGTCCTAGCACAGGGGCATACCTACGAGACAGAGCAGCAGTTGATCCGGCGTGACAGGACGCCGATCTGGGTCCGGTATAACGGTATGGCCATTGAACCGGCAGATCTGATGAAGGGAACTATCTGGCTGTTGGAAGACATCACAGAACGCAAGCGAGCTGAAGAGGCGCTTCGGCAGAGCGAAGAGAAATTCCGGACATTGTTTGAGAGTATGGTCCCGGGAGTTTTTTACCAGAGGTCTGACGGCGCTTTAATTGACGCAAACCCGGCCGCACTGAGCATGTTCGGGTTGAGCCGTGAACAGTTCCTTGACAGAGACTCGTATGATCCCCGCTGGAAAGTGGTGTCAGAGGCCGGAGAACTCCTGCTTCCGGAGCACTACCCTTCCATGATCGCGTTACGGTCCGGAAAACTAGTCAAAGACCAGATTGTCGGGGTCTACAATCCGGAACGGGATGACATGGTCTGGCTCAGTACCAATGCAGAGCCCCAGTTCAGGAGAGGGGAAGCGACACCGTACCAGGTCTTTGTGATTATGTACGATATCACCGAACGCAAAAAAGCAGAACAAACGATACAACACGCCCTTGCAGAAAAGGAAGTCCTGCTCCGGGAGATTCACCACCGGGTGAAGAACAACCTTGCCGGGATCTTATCGTTAATCGAACTCCAGACCAGTTCCCTCTCCGATCCGGTACAAATCGCCCCGTTTAAGGATCTGGAGACCCGGATACGGAGCATGGCACTGGTCCATGAATCGCTCTCCAAAACAAAAGATCCCGCACGGATCTATTTTGTCAGCTACACAGAAAACCTGACCCGGTACCTGCTCCCTGCGTACGGGACGGCGGGCGAAGTCAAGTGTAAAATTGAGATGGGATATATCACCCTGCCTATCGAAACCGCTACTCCCTGTGGGCTGGTCATGAACGAGATCATCACCAACTCGTTAAAACATGCATTCCCAAAAACATTCAACTGCGGAGAAATCCGGGGTGAGCCCTGCACGATTAGCATCACACTGAACCGCGATGGCAGCGACTATCTCCTCGGCGTTTCTGATAACGGTATAGGGATGCCAGAAGGGATCGATGTCACGATATCCCACACGCTGGGGCTGTTCCTGATCCGGTTCATTGTGGAGCACCAGCTGAGGGGAAGCCTTGAGATCAGCAACGAGGGAGGAACCGCGTATACGATCCGGTTCCCGGAACCGAAAGTTAAGGAGCGAAATACCAATGAAAAAATGTAACATCCTTATCGTTGAGGATGAAGCCCTTATTGCAGCAAACCTTGTCCATACTCTCTCCTCGCTTGGCTATGCGGTTCACAAACCGGTTGCCACCGGAGAGGATGCGATTCGTGCGGTAAAAGCCCGGCAACCGGATCTTGTGCTCATGGACATCGAGCTGATCGGGGAGATGAACGGGATAGAAGCCGCAGAGAAGATCCGGGCAATCGCCGATATCCCGATTGTGTACCTCACCGCTTACTCTGATGACCTGCACCTAAAACAGGCACGGCTCACAGAGCCGTACGGCTATATTGTAAAACCCGCTCATAGCCGCGAACTTCATGCGATGATTGAGATGGCGTTGTACAAGCATTCTCTTGACCGGAAGCTTAAGGAGAGTGAGGAAAATTACCGCAACCTCTCCACCATGATGCACCTGATGTGCGACAATATGCCCGATATGATCTGGGCAAAAGATCTTGATAAGCGCTACATCTTTGCCAACAAAGCCATCTGCCGCAACCTGCTCAATGCTGCTGATAATAATGAACCAACAGGGAAAAACGACATGTTCTTTGCAGAGCGGGAGCGGACACGTCATGCGGATAATCCGGCTTGGCACACGTTTGGGGAGATCTGCCGGGATACCGACCAGATAACCATGGATGCCGGGACACCGCAGCAGTTCGATGAGTACGGGAATGTACAGGGAAAATACCTTTTCCTGGATGTCCACAAAGCGCCGTTCATTGATGAGCAAGGCATAATGATCGGGACGGTGGGCTCTGCACGGGATGTCACGGTATCAAAACAACTGGAAGAAGCGCTTGCAGAGAGTGAGAAGAGTTATCGCGGGCTCTTCAACACCATCCGGCAGGCGATCTATATTCTCAATCCGGATGGTACTTTTGTCGATGTGAACGAAGGTGCAGAAGCAATGTACGGCTATACCCGTGAAGAGTTCATCGGCAGAACACCGGAGTTCCTCTCGGCACCGGGAAAGAATGATCTGGCAGCAGTCATGGAGTACATCAGAAAAGCGTTTGCCGGTGAACCCCAGTTGTTCGGATTCTGGGGTTTGCGCAAAAACGGGGAGCGCTTCCCCAAGGATGTCTCCCTCTACAAGGGCACGTACTTTGGAAAGGATGTGATTGTCGCTGTTGGTGCAGACATCACCGAGCGCAAGCGGATGGAGGATGCACTTGTGCTTGCAAGCAAGAAACTCGCCCTTCTCTCCGGCATTACCCGGCACGACATCAACAACCAGATGACGATACTTATGGGCTACCTCACAATTCTCAAAAAGAAGCAGCCCGATCCTACACTCACCGAGTATTTCCAAAAAGTTTCAACCGCAGCGCAGCGAATCTCATCAATGATCCAGTTCACCAGAGAATACGAAAACATCGGGGTCCATGCTCCGGTCTGGCAGGACTGCCGTTCACTCGTAGACACTGCGGCTAAGGAAGCTTCGCTCGGAAAGGTCGTAGTGAAGAACGATCTCCCTGCCGGTGCCAAAGTATTTGCCGACCCGCTGGTTGTCAAGGTCTTTTACAATCTGATGGATAACGCAGCGCGATATGGGGGAAAGATTACAACCATCCGGTTCTCTGTTGAGGAACGGGATGGCGATCATGTCGTGGTGTGCGAAGATGATGGCAATGGTGTGGTTGCTGAGGAGAAGGAGCGGATCTTTGAGAAAGGTTTTGGGAAGAACACCGGGCTTGGATTAGCACTTTCACGGGAGATCCTCTCGATCACCGGCATCACCATCCACGAGACCGGCGAACCGGGCAAAGGGGCACGCTTCGAGATGACGGTGCCAAAAGGGGCGTGGCGTGTCGCATGAAACAGAAATCAAATGACGGTCACAAGAGCGAAACATAACCTCCCACCTACATCTTCTGCCATAAAAAAGGCTTTAATTCGGAATTTTCCCGCATGATTTACGCCTTATTGATCTCTGCGTGTCGCTGGTTCGGAGATGTTCTACATCTTTTTCACACAAATATTTTTTAAGAAGGCCGGTTTTGTATGGGTCAATTCTGGATTCGGAAATGCGGAATTTGTAAACGCCCTCTTATAAATGAGAAAGATTATACTTCGTGAATAGTTGATTGCATTTTTATATTATAGAGTGGAAGTTACAATTGCTGTGAAATAATGGATAAGAAAAAAGTCCTCATTGTTGAAGATGATATTATTATTCAAAAACTCATCCAGATCTGCTTAAATAATCTGGGATATGAGATCTCCGGCAATGCAGCTTCTGGTGATGAAGCTGTGTTATACGCTCAGCAAACAAAACCCTATTTTGTCCTCATGGATATTAACTTAAGTGGAAAAATTGACGGGATTGATACAGCACGGGAGATCAAAGCACATTCAGATGCAAAAATTATCTTTCTCACTGCTTTTAGTGATGAAAAAATTATTGAACGGGCAAAAGAGATTCATCCGGCCGGATTTATCTTAAAACCATTCTCAACCAATGATCTTCGTATCACGCTTGAGCTTGCAAAATAATTCTTGTAAATGTAGTGGCCGTGTTTGATACAAGGAGATGACGTCCGGGTTATACGTGCAGTGTGCTGGTGCAGGGAGCTCCCGTATGGAATTTTTTTATGTTCCTTCACCCGCCCAATACTCTTATCACTTCCTATCGAAACTAAAAATTACCTGACCGTCCTATTAAGACACCAGAGACCAATGATTTCCAATACCGAGTGGAAAAAAGTCACAGCCTCCCTGATCGCTGCGGTCATCTTCTCGCTCATCTGCATCATTTCGTATTTTACCATCGATGGCATGAGCGGCGGATACGCTCTTGCATTCATCTCGTTCTTTCTTGCAGTCAGCAGTGTAGTCGTCACCCTGCTCTTTGTTCACCGGGCCCTGGTGATGGACGGGATCCTGACCGAGCTAAAACCTCTCGCACACTGGATCTACCCAGAAGAGATGGCTAAAAAAAGTGTGGAGAGGGAATACCGGAATTATCAGGAACGAAACCGGGCCATGTTCATTATTATCGGTGGGATGCTGGTTCTCGTATCTCTCTTCTTCATGATCTTTATAGGAGAGGGAGGTTTGCAGACCGGCATTTTCCTGCTCGCATTCACGGGGTTCCTGTTCATCGTCTCCCGTGTTGCACCCGGGCTCGAACGGCGGCGGGCAATGGAGGCACCCCATGAAGCGCTCATTACCCGAACCGGAATCATCTATGAAGGAGCGGTCTACCCGTTCCGTTCGTTTCTGGTCACCTGGGACGGTGTCTCCTTACGGAACGCAGATAAAAAGAATCCTGCGGTAATGGTGTTCTCGTTCACCCAGTTAAACGGCCGCTTCATTGTCCAGCCGTTTGATGTTGTGATCCCGGTGCCTGCCGGTGAAGAAGAAAAAGCCGTTCGGATAGTGCGGGAACTGGGCGGCGAAGTTCCTGATGACTAAGTAACCCTTCAGGGGGGGTGTAAAAAAACGAATGAAACGACCCTTTTATCACCCTCATCGACCTGCTCCCATCCGGGTTCAATGCAGGCTTGGATTTTCCATTTTCATCCTTTTTGACCGGCCTTATTGGGAGTTTTTCCAGGATAATCTTAGAAATACCCCCCAATACCGGGCAATGCGTGAAATCAAAGATTTTGGTGAGGAATAAACCGGCCTTAACAGACCCTATTGGATTGAATCCGTTTTTCCGTATGACCTTTCCCTGGCGGGGGTGTAAAAAAACGAATGAAACCACCCTTATATCACCCCCATCGACCTGCTCCCATCCGGGTTCAATGCAGGCTGGGATTCCCCCTTTTCATCCTTTTTGACCGGCTTTATTGGGAGTTTTTCCGGTATGATTTTAGAAATACCCCAAAATCTCGGTCAATGCGTGAAATCAAAGGTTTTGGTGAGGAATAAACCGGCCTTAACAGACCCTATTGGATTGAATCCGTTTTTCCGTATGACCTTTACCTGGCGGGGGTGGGAAAAAAAGAAAAATCACTCCGGCATAAACTTCGTGCCGTAGTGGATGATACCGCTCTGGCCCTCAGAAGCGTTCCTGCAAAAAGTACTTTTGACCCGCATGCCGTTCTTCAAATTAGAGACGGGCGGCAGACAATCCGGGTGGTCCTCTACGGTCACTTGCCAAACTGATAATCAGGTTTAATAGATTCATTATGTCCCCCGTAAAATGAAAAATCGTCCATTATAATCGACAAATTTATCACATATCATCGATTATATCTGACACATGGACCAGAATATACGGATCGCCCTCGAAAGCCAGAACCCGTGGTGGTCCGGCAGATCGTTTGCCACCGGTGTCGGGCGTCTCTCATGGTTCCCGGAACTCCGGCTATACCTTGGTGCACAAGAGATCCTGCTGCTCATCGGTGCACGACGAACCGGAAAGTCTACGCTCGTCTACCAGATCATACAATCGCTGCTTGACAAAGGGATACAAAAAGAAGCGATCCTGTATCTCAACCTTGATGAGCCGCTCTTTGTCAACCGGGCAAAAGATCCCGGGTTCATACGGGAACTCATCGAAGACCACTGTACACGACACAGTGAAATTGCACATTTTACCATCTGCATCGATGAAATCCAGAACTTCGAATACTGGGTGGGAACCATCAAGACGCTCTATGATACGAAACCCGAACTCAGGTTCATCCTGACCGGCTCTTCATCATCCCTTATAGAGCGCGAGATCAGCACCCGGCTTTCTGGCCGTTACTTCTCCTGCACAGTCTATCCACTTTCCTTTACAGAGAGCCTCGGATTTTTAGGAATCGAGAAACCGACAATTATCCGGAAACGGCAGCACTTCACCTCGTATCTTGCCTATGGTGGCTTTCCCCGCGTGGTGCTCGAACCGCAGGATGAATTAAAAAAAGAACTGTTAAAAAATTACTACGAGACGATCTATCTCAAAGACATCATCTACCCGAATAATGTGAGAAATAACAGCGATATGTATGACGTACTGTATTTCCTGATCTCAAATATCGGAAATCTGCTCTCTTACAACCGCATCGCAGACACGCTGCATATCTCATCGGATACCGTGCGGGAATACATAGGATATGCGGAGAATGCGTTTCTGCTGTATTCGGTAAAAAAATTCGATTACTCGGTAAAAAAACAGCTGGCAAATCAGAAGAAGATCTACTGCATCGATACCGGCATCATTAACTCAGTTGCATTTGCATTCTCGGAGAACCGCGGGCGGTTGCTGGAGAATGCCGTATTTATGGTATTGAAAAAGATGCAGAGCGAGATTTTTTACCACAAGGATCGATACGAGTGCGATTTTTTATTAAAGAAGAACCGGAAGATCGTTCTTGCTGTTCAGGTAACAGAGTCTCTTGAGAATCCTGATACCCGGACACGCGAAATCCGGGGATTATGTGAAGCTATGGATGCCTATCACCTGAACGAGGGGATCATCATCACGTTAAATGAATCCGGTGAAGAGGTGGTTGAGGGCAGGCGTATCCGTATTTTACCGGTTTACGAATGGCTGGATGGCTTAAACAAAGTGAGCGGTTGAACCGGGCTGCTTTGCCACGGGTTTAAACCCCCTCTAAAAAGAAAAATCACTCCGGCGCAAACTTCGTGCCGTAGTGGATGATACCGCTCTCGCCATCGGTGGCGATCCTGCGGAAGATGCTTTTGACCCGCATGCCGATCTTTGCTTCGCTGGGGTCGCAGACAACCTGGGAAGTCATCTGGGGGCCTTCATCGAGTTTGATGATGGCAAGCACATACGGTCCATGGGAGGCAAACTGGTCAGGTGCCGTCTGTATGATTGTAAACGTGACCACTGTCCCCTTCCCGATAAACTTGTGATCCACAATCCTGCCTTCCCTGCGGCAATCGGGGCAGAAGGTTCGCGGGGGGAAGAAATGACGCTTACAGGTTTGGCACATTGTTCCGATCAGGTTGTAGCGCTGGGGGATCTTTCTCCAGAATCTCGCAACGGTCATTTTTAGATCCTCCCGAGGATGTGGACTGCCACTGTGGCACCGGTGCCGCCTACATTGTGCGTCATGCCGGTCTTTGCCCCATCTATCTGGCGTTTGCCCGCTTCGCCGCGAAGCTGCTGAACGATCTCGCACACCTGCTTGATGCCGGTAGCCCCGACCGGGTGGCCGCAGGCTTTCAGCCCCCCGCTCGTGTTGACCGGGATCTTACCGCCAATGGCAGTTTCACCATCTGCGGTGAACTTGCCGGCCGTACCTTTCTTGCAGAAGCCGAGGTCCTCAATCGCACAGATCTCTGCGATCGAGAAGCAGTCGTGCACCTCGACCATGTTGATCTCCTTGTGCGTCAGTTTTGCCATCTTAAACGCCCGCTTGCCTGCTGCAACAGTTGCGTCCAGCGTCGATATATCCCGGCGATCATGGAGGGCGATGGAGTCGCTTGCCTGTGCGGTTGCAAGAACCCTGATCGGGGTGTCGGTGAATTCACGGGCACGTTCGAACGGTGCGAGGATGACTGCCGCTGCACCATCTGTGATGGGCGAGCAGTCAAAGAGCCGCAGGGGATCAGCGACCATGGTGGATTTCAGCACTGTCTCGATCGTGATCTCCTGCTGGTACTGGGCGATAGGGTTGCGGGCACCGTTGTAGTGGTTCTTCACTGCAACCTGTGCCAGTTGTTCGCGTGTCATGGAGTACTTGTGCATGTAGTCCCGGGCGATCATTGCGTAGAGGCCGGGAAATGTCGCTCCGACAAAACCTTCCCATTCGCGGTCTGCCGCGCCGGCAAGAGCATCGGTGGTTGCGCCCGGCTCCACATCGGTCATCTTCTCGACACCTGCTGCGACTACGATGTCTTCCATGCCGCTGGCAACAGCAATCACCGCCTGCCGGAAGGCAAGCCCGCCGGAGGCACATGCGGCTTCAACCCGGGTTGACGGGATATGGCGTGTTGCCATCCCGGCATAGTCAGCGATCAGGGCACCGATGTGCTCCTGCTCAATGAAACGGCCGGCGCTCATGTTGCCGACATACATCGCATCGATCTTTTCACCGGAGAGCTGGGCATCTTCAAGGGCGAGGGCACCTGCTTCTACAAAGAGATCGCGAAACGAACTATGCCATTTTTCACCGAAGGTGGTACATCCCACCCCGATCACTGCCACGTCTCTCATGATTGCATCACCAGCTTTCCTTTATGCTGGGCGTATCGTGCATAATCCAGGTAGATGGGATTCTTGAGTTGCTGCTCCACGCCCGGTGCAGCATCCCTCCTGAATGAATCCGACAGGATTGCATCGGTCACTTCAATATCGAATGCATCGCTGCCTGCTCCGGACCCAAACGAGCAGACAAAGATCGTGTCGCCCGGCTTTGCGATGTCGAGCGTTGCGGCAAGACCAATGGGTGAAGCGCCGGAGTAGGTGTTACCAAGGCGCGGCACTACGAGACCGGGCTTGATCTGTTCAGCAGAAAAACCGAGGTCCTTTGCGGCTTTCTGCGGGAACTTTGCGTTGGGCTGGTGGAAGACGGCATAGGTAAAGTCCTTTGGAGTCTTTTTGGTCTGCTCCAAAAGGAGGTTGCTTGCACCCTTCACGTGTTTGAAGTACCCGGGATCGCCGGTGAACCGCCCGCCGTGGCGGGGGTAATCCTGTCCTTCGCGGCGCCAGAAGTCCGGCGTGTCGGTGGTAAATGAGCAGGTATGGTGAATTGTTGCGATCGGGTCGTTGTTTCCGATAACATAGGCCGCCCCGCCCGCTGCTGCGGTGTACTCGAGCGCATCGCCCGGTGCCCCCTGTGAGACATCGGTACCGATGGCAAGCCCATAGTGGATCATCTTGCTCTTTACCATGCCCATACAGGTCTGGATCGCAGCTGTTCCGGCTTTGCAGGCGAATTCGAAATCCGCAGCGGTCATGTTCGGGGTAGCCCCGATGGCTTCCCCTACCGTACATGCAGTAGGTTTCACCGCATACGGGTGCGACTCGCTGCCAACATACACCGCCTCGATCTCCTTTGGGTCAACATGCCGGCGCTGGAGTGCGTTTCGTGCCGCTTCGACAGCGATCGTTGCTGCGTCTTCATCAAGGTCAGGAACGGACTTTTCAAAAACGCCCAGTCCCCCGGTTATGTCTGCGGCATTTGCGCCCCAGACCCGGGCAATCTCTTCAACCCTGATACGATATCTCGGTATATACACACCGTAAGTAATGATGCCTACCATTCTTTGTCCCTCAAAGTACTCACGATTTTATCCACATCCATGCTCGTACACATCACCGTGATGCGATCGCGTTCCGCCATCTTTTCTACAAATGGGTGGACGTCTGCAGCTTCAATGCCCTGCAACACCACACATCGTGGTTTGAATGGCGTTACCCGGATGGCAACCATCGGTGATTTTCCGGTCGAGACATTGGTAAAGACCAGGGTCCGTTCCGTGCTCCAGCCATAGATGCGATTGAACTCGTCAGATGAGAGTTGCATGATCGCATTGAGGCTGTTGACCACGGTATAGCCAAAGATGGTCTGGTCTATGGATCCCCAGAGTAATGTGCATTCGATCGCGTCTGAAAAATCTTTCAGCGATACGGGTGTTCCGTACTCGTGGAGGTCGTAGATCACGTCATCGTCAACTGCTGAAAAGAGCATGGTTGAATATTTTTCAATGTGTTTACCGCCGGTCTCCTCATCAGTGTTGAGAAGCGTATCGACAATCTTGCCGACCACAGCGGTTCCGGGGCTTTTTCTTCTTCCGCTCTCGTAATCGCTGATTACAGACGGTGAAACCCCCAGACGTTCTGATAAGACGCCAGGGGCAATCTCGAAGTTCATGCGCCATTTTTTCAGCGCATGCCCCGGTGAGTCCGACAGCGTAATTTCGCCAGCCATCTTTTCTGCGAGCTGGTTCCGCTTTCCGGATTTCATGCTCAATTAGATTCACTCATAGTGTTAAATACCTAACGAACGGGGATTCGACAGTGAACGAACCACGACGAAGAGTGTACCCAATGGCAACCCATAAATAATAAGCATCTCAATTTTGATAAGCATGATACCCGCAGAAGATCTCCAGTGTCTCAAGACCATTGCATTGCGGGGCGGCTGCAAGGGCCCGATCTTTGTCTCATCCCAGTCAATAGGTGAGATGCTTGCGATCAGCCCCCAGACAGCATCCCGTAGATTGAAAGGCCTCGAAAATCAGGGTTTTATTACCCGGACGATGGCTGCCGATGGCCAGCATGTGACGCTGACCGGGACCGGAGAAGAGGAACTCAGGAAGGAGTACCAGGAGTACAGCCGGATCTTTTCTGAGCATAACAAAGGATTTGTATTAAACGGCACCGTAATCAGCGGCATTGGCGAGGGAAAATATTACATGAGCCTTGAAGCCTACAAGCAGCAGTTCAATACCCATCTCGGGTTTGAACCCTACCCGGGCACGCTCAACATACGCCTCTCCTCTTCAAGTTTACCGGTCAGGAAGAAGATCGATGCGCTCAACTGGATCCGGATCAAGGGATTTTCTACGGATGGCCGGACATTTGGAGATGCCAAGTGCCTCCCGTGCCGTATCGGGAATATTTCCTGCGGGATTGTTATGCCGGGAAGAACGCATTACCCTGTCGATATCATCGAAGTGATTGCACCGATGGCCCTTCGCCGGAAACTTGGAGTAGAAGACTCAGATACGGTAACCGTTGAGGTGGATCAGTGATCGATGAGGCGCTCGCAGCCCTCCGTGACGGCAAGTTCATCCTGCTCTATGATTTCGATGACCGGGAAGGCGAAACGGATTTTGCGATCCGCTCCGATGCGGTTACCCCAAAGCACATCGTGCAGATGCGAAAGGATGGCGGCGGACTGATCTGCACTGCCGTCCACCCGATTGCCGCCCAGCGGCTCGGCCTTCCGTTTGCCAGCGATGCCCTCAGGGCAATTGCCGTTGCAGAACGGGAAGGAGACATTCCGTACGACCGGAAGAACCACTCCTCGTTCTCGCTCTGGGTGAATCACCGCAACACATTCACCGGCATCACCGATCGGGACCGTACCCTGACCGTGAATGCGATCGCTGAACAGGTGAAGCGGGCACTCAATGGTGGCAGCGTGAGCTTCCACGAGACGTTCCGCACACCCGGTCACATGGCGCTTCTGCGTGCAGCGGACGGGTTACTCGATGTAAGGAAGGGCCAGACCGAGCTCTCGATTGCGATGGCCCAGATGGCGGGAATCACCCCCTCTGTTACGATCTGCGAGATGTTAGACGACGAATCCGGCTATGCCCTCTCAAAAGCGGATGCAAAACTCTACGCCCGAAAGCATGGGCTGGTGTTTGTCGAGGGGCCGGAAGTTCTGGAGCGGTGGGAAGCGGATAAGGGCGGGAAAAAATAGAATTTTTTTTAGCGATACAATCAATTTTTTCCCTATCCGTCCCCCTGAAGATCAAAATTTTAATGCCGACATTTGTCAGGATTTTCCCTGGATCATCCGTGTAACCTGCTCGCGGATACGGATAAATGCCGGATCAGCTGGATCCCGGGGATAGGGGAGATCAACTGGCAGGATTGCGGCAACAACGCCGGGACGTCCGGAGAGAATGACAATCCGGTCCGCGAGATAGACCGCCTCCTCCGGGTTATGCGTGACCATGAGAAAGGTGGTCTTTAAGTCCTGCCGTATCCTCACGACCTCATCTTCCAGTTCCCGCCGGGTGAATGTGTCGAGCGCAGAGAACGGTTCATCCATGAGGAGGACGGAGGGTTTGATGGCCAGCGCCCGGGCAACTGAGGCCCGCTGCTTCATTCCGCCGGATAGCTGGTGAGGGTAGGAGAGTGCAAACGCGTTTAAGTGGGTGAGATCCAGAAGCGATTCGGCCCTTTTTGTGATCTCCTCTTCTGGCAGGTTTTGCACAGAAAGCCGCAGGCCGTACACAATGTTCTCATAGACCGTGAGCCACGGGAAGAGTGCATGGTCCTGAAAGACCATGGCTGCTGACGGCTTTTTGTCCTTGTTACCTGAGGTCTGGCCGATACTGCCTGCGTCTGCATAGTCAAGACCCCCGATGATTCGTAGCAGCGTGGACTTGCCGCAACCGGATGGTCCCATTAAACAGACAATCTCCTGTGCGGCGACATCAAAAGAAACCCCGGCAAGAGCTGGACAGGACGTCTCACCGTCACGGAACGTCTTTGTGATCCCGTCAATGGAGAGAACCGGCTCCATCATTCCCTCCCCTGCCAGCCAAAGAGCCGTTCCTGTCCTGCCCGGAAGAGGGTATCTGCTCCGAGACCGATGATGCCGATGATGATCATGCCGGCACCAATCACCTGAAGCTGGCCGAGGTTATAGGCGTACATGATCAGATAACCAAGGCCGGCAGTTGTCCCGGGCAGCATCTCGGCGGCAACCACGCACATCCATGCCACGCCAAACGAGACCCGGAGACCGGTCCAGATCACGGGAAGTGCCCCGGGAAGGATGACGGTGCGGAGCTTCTCAAACGTAGTAGCATGGAACGTGTCTGCGACTTCGATCCACCGCAGGCGGACTCCCTGCACCCCGTCGACGGTGTTGATCAGGATCGGGAAGAATGCACCCATGCCAATGATGAAGAGGATGGAGTTGAAACCGATACCAAACCATGCGATGGCAAACGGCATCCAGGCGATCGGGGGGACCGGGCGGAGGATCTGGATGGTGGGGTTGAGATATATCTGGACTTCTTTTGACCAGCCAATGAGGAGACCGAGCGGGATGGCAATGGCTGCGGCACAGAGAAATCCGGTGAGAACCTCCTTGAGGCTTTGGATTGTGTTCTGGATCAGGGACTCGCCGCCAAGAACCGGTGCAGCCGGCTGGAGCAGTACGGACAAAATTTCACCGAGCCGCGGGAGGATGTAGTTGTTCTGTATCAGGAGGGCGATGCCTTCCCAGACTATCAGGAGGATGACGATGAGTGCCAGTCCTTTGCCGTATTTACGGATACTCTGCTTTAAAATCAGTACCATAGTATTTCACCGGGATATTCTCATATGCAAATGCTTCGCGTACCATGTCTTCCTGGATCGAGCTCTGGACCGTGGCAATAACCACGGGACTGCCCATAGCAGAGCGGCCTTTTACCCAATTGACAAAGCCTGTCCAGTTATTGCAGGGTGCCTTGTTGCCGACAACCAGCCCGGAACCCCCGGTATTGATCGACTGGATGATGGATACCGGATTACCCAGACCGATCTGCTGCTCTGCCGGGACCGATCCCACAAAGGCACCATCAAGGGCTTTCTGGCCGATCGTGGTCATGATGCCCCCGCCAGACTGGCCGGGGACGAGGTTGACATGGGCAAACGTTTTTCCCTGAACAAACAGCGTGCAGGAGACCGGGCGGGAGGCTTTTTGATCATCGGGGACAAGACAGAAACCGTACCGGTCACAGAAATACGCCGAATCCTTGACCATGACGTAGAGGGGTGCATAATTATCAGTTGAAGGGATATAGCCGAGGCGGAGGGTCGGCACGTTCATATCCGCCACAGGAACCGATTCATTTGTCAGGTACTGTGCCCCCTGGCGTGCAACGGCAGGGTCCATCATCGACAGGGGATTGTATGTACTGTTCGGTGTCTTTACGATAATGCTCTGTACAATACCGGATTCGGGGGGGGGAGCACTTGCCGTAAAGACAATGTTGGCAAAGGCGTGCTTTTCGACATCGAGCGGCTGAAGCGATCCTACAGGTGTCAGGATCGGGTTCTTTCCATAGACCCAGGCAGCGGTGATATTCTCTGCCAGTTCCGGGTCCTCATTGGTACGGTTTATTGCCGCTGTTGTGAGTGCGGAGAAGAGGGCAGAGGTATTAGGGTTTTTTTTGATGAAATCGTTTCGCAGTACCATTACATTGATAGCCTGGTCATTCCATTTTCCCGGGGGAGGGAGATCGGATGGGACTGCAATACGTTTTCCAATGCCGGAGAGCTCAGCATTCGAGACTACCGGCTCCCAGATCAGGAATGCATCGATCTGGCCGGTATTGAGCAGCTGGCCCATTGAGCCGGATGATGCGTATAAAAGGTAAACGGATGGGCTTTCATCGACAGGTTGGACAATCCTGTGCACAGTACTGTAATTGAGCAGAAAGATCAGGCATACCAGTATACATCCCCCGATGATGAGCCACTGAAACGGTGTGAGTCGCTGCATGAATGAATCGCTATCGGATGTACGAGCTCCGGATATTTATGCTGACGGATTTTAATCGCACTGCGGGCAGATGTGGACATTTTTGTTCAGCTGGCCCTGTGGCAATTCATTATTTTTATCACTCTATCCGTCCTATAATAATGAGATGAAAGTCCCGCTCACCGAACTTACCGACCGCATGAACCGCTTCCGGGCCCGGATGGATATAAAGCAGCCCGGCTGGGAACTGGCAGCCATTGCCGGCAAGATCCCACTTTACTATTTCACGGGTACGATGCAGGACGGGCTCCTGCTCATACCGCACGATGGTGAAGCGATCTTCTGGGTCCGGCAGAGTTTCGAGCGGGCAAAGATCGAGTCTCTTTTTCCACACATCCGGGAGATGAAGAGTTACCGCGACGTGGCAGCGGGTATGGGGAGCCTTCCTTCTACGGTGTATCTCGAAACCGACCATATGACCATTGCCCAGCTCCAGCGGTTACAGAAGTACCTGCCGTTTACAGATGTGCAGTCTGTCGATGAACAGGTTTCAGCGGTCAGGGCAGTAAAGAGCCGGTATGAACTCTCCTTAATGGAACACGCAGGAAAGATTCACCGCCACGTGCTTGAAGACTGCATTCCTGAGATGCTGAACGAAGGGATCGACGAGGTCGGGCTCACCTGCGATCTCTATACACTCATGGTAAAGGAAGGCCACCAGGGAATCATCCGGTTTGGGATGTTTAACGAGATGCTGCTCGGCCAGATCGGGTTTGGAACGAGCTCTATCTCTCCTACCTGCGTTAATACGCCAGGTGGCATCTTCGGCATGCACCCCTCCGTCCCGCTGATGGGATGCCGGGAAAAGAAACTGAAAAAAGGCGAGCTGGTTGTCATTGATATCGGGTGCGGGTACAAAGGGTACCAGACCGACAAGACCATGACGTATATGTTTGGAAAGCCGATCCTTAATGAAGCGATACGGGAGCATGAGCGGTGCGTAGAAATCCAGGATCAGCTTGCAGGGCTCTTAAAACCGGGAGCCATCCCGTCAGAGATCTACACGACCGTGATGGCGGACCTTGAGCCGGAATTCTTAAACAACTTCATGGGATTTGGGAAACACAAGGTAAAATTCCTTGGTCATGGGGTCGGGCTCTGGATCGATGAGATGCCGGTCATTGCGCAGGGATTCGATGAGCCCTTACAGGAAGGAATGGTCTTTGCCCTCGAACCCAAGAAAGGCATACCGAAAGTCGGGCTTGTGGGCATTGAGAATACCTTTATCGTGACCCCGCAAGGTGGCCGCTCGATCACTGGCAAGAGCAAGGGACTTGTTGAGGTATACTGACGGTCACAAATGTTTTAACCTTGGTTGGCTGCGAAGAGAACCAGCGGATCCTGATAACGCCGGGATCGGCAGGAACCCCTGGGTGCGGGAGTTCGACAGGAAGGATTTTTTTAACCACAGACTGCCGTTCAGACCGGATGGCAATCCGTTCAGCGATATAGACTGCCTCCTATGGGTTATGTGTGACCAGAAGAATGGTCGTCTTCATCTCGTGCCGGATTCTAATTCATCATCGAGTTACCTTCTCGTAAATGTATCGAGCGCACTGAACCGCTCGTCCATTAACAGGATCTACTGGCTATGCGAAAGTCCTAAATCCCTCCCGGCTCCACAGGTTCATAAGGAGTATTTATGGAAATTACCGCCAGAAGAGCAGGTGAACAGCTGGTCCTTTCCTTATCCGGGAGAATGGATGGGACCGGAGCACTGCAGGTTGCATCTGCCATCCAGCAGAATCTCAATGATCATGACACGGCCATCATCTTTGATCTTACCGGAGTGGACTACTTAAGTTCTGCCGGGCTCCGGGTCTTTCAGGACAGTATCCGGAAGATGAAGGAACGAAAAGGGCACATAGCTGTCTGCGGACTCCAGGAATTCGTCCGGAAACTCCTGACCTCTGGCGGTTTTATCAAAGTCCTGTCGGTATATCCAACTGTTGAGGATGCACTCGCAGGTACCGAAAAGAAAACCGTGCCTTCCGCAGGCATGATTCAGATTGCCGGGAGCGGATGGTCGCTCTCTGCTGAGCACCTTGCAGACAAACCCTGCACTCTTGCAGTTACCGGAGATCAGCGTGCCATCCATGAGGGAAAGGTCACCCTGCACGATGTGCAGGCAACCCGCGGGTGTTTTTCAGGGTTCTGTGTCGGCATCGGGGCGATGGGGCAGAACCGGGATATCGCAGCACCGCTTTTAGGCGAGATGATCAGCATTGGCGGGACGGTCTACTGGATCCCGACTGACGGCCACCTGACTTCGGATTTCTTCACAGCAAAAGACTCAGAATCCGGCGGCATGAAGGCCTTCTCTCTTTTTAATGTCGCATTCACAGGCCCGTTTACGGATACGATCCGCATCTCGTCAGAACAACCCGAAGGAATGACCCTTGCCGAAGTGTACGAGGGCATCTTCCGGTACGCAAAACATAAGTATCCCGATTTCAAGGGTGTCTGTGCCATTGCAATGAAAGCAACGATCGGCGGCCTTTGCAGCTCCGATATGAAGATCTCGCTGCTCGCTGCATGCGCCGAAAAGAAGGCAAAGGGCCCGTTTGCCATGCCGGGTGGAAAGACCGTGACCGAGTTCCCGTTCGACAGTAGCGTGCAGGAAAAAATCTCTGTTGTTGATGTGAAGCCAAAATATGCCGGAGATGTGCTCATCAGTGTCGGGTATGGCATTGATCTTGCAGTGGCACAAAAGGCATTTTCTTCAGATGTCCTTTCGGTGCTCTTTTACACGGACGCACGGATAAATGACAATAGTGTTTTTCTGTACAACAAAGGGGCAGTCTTTAAAAACCTCTCATGGGACAATGCCGCAGATTTCGAGGTCCAGATCAAAACGGCACCGGATACCGGGGAGTTTGTTGCAATGCATAATCTCTTAAACATCACAAAGGTCAAGTCAGCACTCATCGGCATTTCACCGGTATCTGCCATCAGGAAAGAGAAGTAAAACAACAAAATCCGGTCAATTAAAAAAAACAACAATGATACCCCCTCTTTTTTATTCCGGATCATGCTCCCTGCAAGGTGCGCACGCAAGCGTCAGAACAAATTCTGTGAACCAGAGGTCACGATGACGAGCGGGTTTCAGAAAAAACGCCGGCCGCTCTCGCTCATCTTTTACCTGATAGGCTTTATTGCGCTCATCATTGGCATTGTGGTTGTCGGAGCACTCGCAGTCTCGTATATCCGGGCAAAAGAAGAAATCCAGCAGGACTATGCGATCCTGAAGAATAATACCGGGAACAATGCGGTGGAATCCGTCTGGCTGGTCAATAAAGGACTCAATCTGATGGATGAGGATTTAAACCCGCCAATGAAGCGATCGCTTGCCGTTTTTGAGGAAGCGTACAGACGTAGTGGTAACGATCCTTCGCAGATGAACCTTTCACAGATTCGCTTGGATATTTCACCGGAATTCTCCGGTACGGCAAACCTCTATATCTTCAACAAGGATGGTATCATTGAATATTCCACACTTCCCGAGATGCAGGGCATTGATTTCCGGCAGTATCCGGATTTTTATGAGTCGCTGACCCGGGTCCGGCTGGGCTCAGACTTTGCTGCAGATCCTGTTGTCCGGTCCGTCCAGGATGCAAGTGATCCCGATGTGAAAGGCACGCTGAGGAAGTTTGCCTACCAGCCGAGTTCGGACCACCGGTATGTGTTCGAAGTCGGGGTGGAGTCAAAGGAGTTTGTCGATATCCGGTCCCAGTTCTCGTACCAGAAAATGGCACAGCGCCTTAAGGCGATAAACCCGGACCTCTCAGGCATCCGGGTGTATGACTACTATGGCAATGTTGTAGCACGGGAAGGTGAGAGCGCAACTGGCGGTGAGCATTTTGCGGAACGGGCCATCCGGAACCGGGCTGGCTTTTCTGTCCCTGATGCAGCGGATGGCACGCAGACCCGGTATATCTTTGTCGATCTTCGCGACCTGACAGCGGTATCGGACAACAGCGTGGTTGTTGAGCTGCGATTCAGCAGTTTGCGCCTGAATACCGCTCTTGCAAATCTTGTCTCCAATTACCTGCTCATCGGGCTCTTTGCAATCATCATGGGCATCGTCCTTGCCTATGCAGCGTTCCGGAAACTGACCGGAGATATCAATGCGATTGTCACGGATGTTGAGAAGATTGCCAGCGGGGATCTTACTCATACGATACGGAGCGTGAATACATCGGAGTTTGCCCATCTGGAGTCCAGCATCAACATAATGATTACAAAAATCCTTGCCTACACCGAAGAGCTTGAGCGCAAGAAAGCCGAACTTCAGGTAGCTGCCGATATCCAGAACGCGTTCCTCCCGAAAAATATCCCCCGCCTGGCCGGGTTTGATCTGGCAGCCGCCAGCCTGCCTGCACGGGAAGTGGGCGGGGATTTCTATGATGTATTTTCCGATGGGGACAACAGGTATGCACTCGTGATTGCCGATGTTGCAGGCAAAGGTGTGCCGGCATCACTTTTCATGGCGCTCTCCCGCACAGCAGTGCGGATCATCTCCCGCTGGGAGAAGACGGCAAAACGGGTGCTTGACGGTTCGAACACGATCTTCATTGAAGACTCGGGATCTACCAGTTTTGTCACAGTCTTTTATGCAATTCTTGATGAAAAGCAGCGGGTGCTCACCTATGTCAACGCGGGTCATAACGCCCCCATGCTCCGGCGGGCTGATGGTTCGATGGAGGAACTTATGCCCACCGGCCCGGTCATCGGACTTGTGGATGAGCCGGACTATGAGGAGCGGTCGGTTACCCTTGCCAGAGGGGATGTGCTGGTCATGTATACTGATGGCGTGACAGAAGCTATCAATGAGAAAGAAGAGATGTTCTCCGAGGTTCGGTTATGGGCAGTGATCCAGGAAAGTCACGCATTGCCCGCAGCAGAGATGGTTGATACGATCCGCCGGGCGGTGGAATCATTCTGTGGGAATGCGCCGCAGTTTGATGATATTACGATTATGGTGCTCAAAGTCGAGTGAGTTTTTCTTCTCTCATAAGGAATCTTACAACGCCGGCTTCTTATCTCTTTTTGTGACTGTGCCGCTCTTCATCACAAAATCCAAGCCTTCCGGCTCGCTGACCGATTTTCCGATCTCTGCAATTCTCTCTCCAAGGACAGAATCTCCTGCGGTCCGAGAGGTTTTTCTGAGATTCCGTCCCAGAAATTCCCTGCACGGATGATAACTGATTTCATTAAGGTACCTGCCGCTCATGTGTATCCTGTGGATATGCATCGCACAGCTCACGGAGTGCGGGTGCCAGGATGCAGGTCTTTCCTATAAGTGCCGCGATCATGATCGTGTCATAAATCTCATCCCGGCTTGCTCCTTCTTTTGCTGCCGCACGGATGTGCACC
>JAUYTV010000002.1 GCA_030694985.1 Methanoregula sp. | reverse complement strand
TGTGCCTAATAATATATAGGCACATTAAACTATAAAATAATTCCGGTTAGAAGCAGGTATTAGTCATGAAATTCGATTGGGGACTACTATTGGAGAGAAAAATATGAGCGAGCGCCTAAAAAGTTCGGGAGCTTAGGTTATTAACGATAATTACGATTTTTATGAATAACACTATTATCAGGTGAAATAACATGTTAAATTTAAAAATACCCCATGAAAATGCAATTCTTCAAATTGAGGAGAGAATCGAAGCGATAAAAACCATTAAAAAAAACCAGTATGGTCTTGAATATTACGATTTTATCGGCTGGTGTTCCAAAACCTGGTCGGTGATTGATGGAATCTATGGATCCGATGATCCACATTCCGAAGAACTACGGACTATTGGGCTTTCAAATTGCTCGTGTAATTCACACATGCAGGCAGTATTCCTGGCAGAGGTATATCATTCCCGCCTGTTGGATTTTATCAATGAGATAAGAAAATCTTGTGAATAGTCCGGAATAATAAAATCTGAACTCAACAAAAGAATCATCCTTACGATTTCACAAACGATGCGAGCGCCTTTAACCATCAGGAACGGATATGCCAACCGGGACTCTCACCCATTGTATCTTTTTTACATAATTCACTGTCAGCATTCTGTGATTGAAAGTGTTACCGGGTCTGGTTCAAATCCCGCATTGTATTCCCGGGATCACTGTAGGTAAAGACCGGCTCGTATCGATCCCGCTCCTGCCGGAACAGTAGATAACATAGCAATGCTCTGCCTTTATCTCCCATTCCCACAGAACCGCTGGTCCGCTCTCATGTTGGCAACTCTATTGCGGCAGCCGGAAAACCACCCGGACCTCTCGTCAGGAAAGCTATCGAACTCCGCCACATACGGTTTGATATCAAGCAGCGGTGTCCCGTCAACAACGTCAACATCTTCTATGACCAGTTCGCAGTCGTTCACCGAGATGAGCCTCACGATCGAGAGGCCGATCGCGTTCGGGCGGCGGGGTGCCCGTGTGGCAAAGATGCCATGGGGGACCGTATCAAGGAACGGGATTACATCGAGCGTATAGCCCTCTGAACGGTGGAAGTGGTAGAGCAGGATGATCCGGGAAAATCCGCACAGGTCCCGCAGACCGTCCCGGAATTTTTCATCGATATCGATAGTCCCCCGTACCCCGGCCGCACCTGCAGGCTGGATTGGCATACCGGTGGGTTCAGTGAACGGAGAGTGGATGGTCCCTATGTATGTGTAAGTGATAACGGGTTTGGTATGCGGACTCATTGCGTGTCACCTTGTATCGGGTATCCGGAAGACCGTGAAAGCCGGACTACTACTTGGCATAATCAAAGCTCATCATTCTCTTTTGTTAAAATAGTACACACCCATTACGAGTCTTGAAGAGGAACGACCGGGATTTTCCTGAACAATTAACGGGTGCAACTGGATCGGTGTGCGTCTCTCTGCTCCCCAGTCCCTGATGATATGTTCAGCGGTTATGCTCACATCAGAAGACCAGATCATCATTCCCAGGCACGAGCCCAGCGCAAACAGGCAGACAGGTATCGATGAAGCGCCCTGCCAGTTGCCAAGGAACTGGAACCCGATGATGATTGCTGCCACCGAGCAATGATAGAAATGGAACTGTGCGATTCGCCGATCAGATGTATCACAATGTCGGATCGAACCGGATATCCTCGTAGTGCTGAACGGGAAGAGTGGTGTGATACCCTTCCGAGTACACAGGTCCTCAACAAGGTGCAGGACCATCCCCAGCATCACGCCACAGAGGAGTGCGGTGGGAATATACAGGGCAGCGCTGCTCATAAAGATGAGTGAAGGAATGAGCAGGAACGCTGCTACAATCGTCCCCAGAAATAGTATACCGGGGACAGAATGAGTCAACCGCTTGTCCATGGGTTGAAACGTGCGTCCGGATAGGGCATGATATGACCAGCAGATCGCAGGTGTGCATAGGATACTGCTGAACCGGGTGATCATCCAAGCAACCGTCCGGATCTGAAAGCCTCGCGGCTTTTTCATCTGGATGTCCGGCAGTATGGCACCAATGCAGGCACCAATGCAGATCACCGTGATAAGAACCGGATCGGAAGGCACCAGCGCACTGCAAAGTATTGTTGTACAAAGCATTGCAAGTGCGACATGGTGCCGGGTGATCATGAAGTTATTCTCCCGTAAATTTTCCGGGGGATTTGGTTAGGATCCCCACTCGTTCATAGATTGTTTGTTGTGTGCATGTGTCCACAATGTTTGCGGTGGACAATGAACATGTTGGATTTCTCTAATTATAATCTTTTGCTTTTAACTAATTAGATTTGTTAATTTAAATTACTTGATTATACCGGGGGATTGTGGTGTCAGGTTTTCTCTTTCCCAGAAATGCGGTCATTTGGAATATCAGAACCTAAAAAATATCCCTTTTGTAAATCAAAAATAATTAATTTTTAGATAAAATAACGAAAGATATTTTACATATTTCCCTTAAAAGTATTATGCAATGGAACGATCCACCATGAAAAGACCATTAAAAAACCAGATCCTCATCATTGGTATTGTCTGCGGACTGCTCCTGCTCACGACATTCTTTGCCGGGTGCACGTCATCTCCGGCAACGCAACCGGTAACCCCTGCCGTATCAACAACAGCGGTACCTGCGACCCCTGCACCAACTGCACTGCCAACACCTCAGGCATCCAGCACGACACCGGCACCGGCTGTCATTGCAACAACCAGCACACCTGTTCCGGTCTATACATACTCTGAAGGAAATGTTGTGGCATTTACCGCAGCCTCCTTAAAAGGTGTGACCCCTAAACTGGCCACAGATTTTGAGAAGATGTATCCCGGCCATAAGGTGGTCTTTAACCTTGACGGCACGCAGGCGCTCAGGACACAGGTAATGAACGGGGCTTATGCGGATGTGTTCATCTCCGCAAGCAATGCGTATACCATGGAACTCACCAAAGGTGGATATTTTGTTGATGGGACTGTTAAACCCCTCACGTCAAATTACGTGATTGTCATACTGCCGGCAAACAATCCCGCAAATATCAAGTCACTTGCGGATCTTGCAAAACCCGGTATTAAGATTGCACTGGGTGACAAGAGCGTTCCTGTTGGCACTGCAACTATCGCTGCCATTGGTAATCTCGCGAAATCCACGTACGGTCAGAACTGGAACACATCAGTTATGAAAAACGTTGTGACCTACGAGACCTCTGAACCGGGTGTGGCAACCAAGGTTGCGCTCGGTGAAGTGGATGCCGGATTCGTGTATGAGTCCACCTACACTGCATCGCCCAAGGGTACCTATACTGCGATTACCATCCCAAAGGCCGACAACTATCTCCAGACCTACACTATCGGGGTCATGAAGCAGTCCACGAGCAAGGGAGCGGCATCAGATTTCGAAATTTTCATGTTGTCTGCAGTTGGCCAACAGGATCTCAAGGACTACGGATTCCGGCCGATCTCATAAATTTCCTACCTTTTTAAAAATCCCGGAAACATAGTATGCTTACCAAAGACAGGACTGGAACAATTATTGCATGAATCCTTCACCCATTGTTTTAAAGAAGATTAAGAGAACTATAACCTGCATAGGAGCAGCAGTCCTGGTTGCTTCCGTTACGCTCTACCTTGCATTGCCGGTTGTAGCACTGTTCTTCCGGACAACACCTGAACTTTTCTTCGCTTCCCTCTCCAATCCCGATGTCATCAGCGCACTGTTCCTCAGCTTGTTCACCGCGACCGTTTCGTTAGGAGTTGTGATCCTTGTCGGCACTCCCTTTGCGTATGTTCACTGTCGGAACAATTACCCGGGAAAAGTGATTGTCGATACCCTCATAGACCTCCCGCTCGTGCTTCCCCCTGCAGTTGCCGGACTCGCTCTCCTTGTACTCTGGGGCAGGATGGGAATTTTGGGACAATACCTTTCCCTGTTTGGTATCAACATTGCATTTACCACACTCGCCGTCATCATGGCCCAGATCTTTGTAGCTTCCCCGTTCTACCTGCGCCAGGCAAAATCCCTATTTGAACAGCTGGACCCGGTCTATGAACAGACCGCACGAACCCTTGGAGCATCCCCTTTACGAATCTTTGCATTAATCACCCTGCCCCTGACAGCAAACGGTCTTATTTCCGGAGCGGTGATGACGTTTGGGCGGGCACTCGGGGAGTTCGGGGCAACGATCATGTTTGCCGGGAACCTCCCCGGAGTAACCCAGACCATGCCGCTTGCTGTTTATGTGGGAATGGAGGGGAATTTTACCATCGGACTTACGATCTCCATCCTGCTTGTGATCATCTCGTTTGCGATCATGATTGCAGTCCGGCTCCTTGCCCGCAGTGAGGCGTCCCATGCTTGATGCAGTAATTCACAAAAAACTGCGGGACTTTACCCTCGATATCACCATCCATGCCGGGCCGGGTGAGATCGTTGTTCTCATGGGGGAGAATGGTGCCGGGAAATCTACTGTGCTCAATAGCATTTCGGGTCTTGTATCTCCGGATACCGGTTCGATAAAGCTTAATGGCTCTGTGCTCTTTGATTCGTGCATGGAAGTGGATGTCCCGGTTGAAAACCGCCGCATCGGGTACGTATTCCAGAATTCTGTTGTATTTCCCCATTTTTCTGTCCGGGATAATATCGCGTTTGGTCTTTTGGCACGGCATAAATCCCAGATTTTTATCAAAGAACGTGTAAGGCACTGGATGAGTGCGACAGGTATCGAAGATCTCGCTGATGTGAGAGCAGGAAAACTGTCGGGGGGCCAGAAGCAGCGGGTTGGCCTTGCCCGGGCTCTTGCCACCGAGCCGGCACTTCTCATGCTCGATGAACCGTTCACTGCGCTGGATGCAGACAACATCCGGTTAGTGAAAGAATTGACACGGACAGTTGTAACCGAAATGGCAATTCCCTGTCTTGTTGTTACCCACCGGATTACTGACAGCAGGGACATTGGTGACAGGGTAGATGTCATCTGTCGGGGGAAAAAAGAGTGGGAAGGAAGGCCGGATGATGTACCCGTTTGTACGTGTAGTAGCGAGGAATGATGTTCTCGTCCGGATTGAACGCATGAGTGAGGGACACCACAATATCGTAAGGATGCAATCGCCAATTCCTTTTTAATCCACTAAACGAAAAAAACGCCAATCCAATTTTGATCCACCTGATGTGACCTGGTTATCCTCATGCCCCCAAAAATGGCAATCCGGGTCGATTTCAGGCCCCGATTGCCCGGAACCGGCACTTCCCGACCGGCCA
>JAUYTV010000001.1 GCA_030694985.1 Methanoregula sp. | reverse complement strand
ACCCTGTTCGAAACTTACAGCAAGTCCGATTTGAAGGAGTTTTCGAACTTTGCCATCCTTACCCTTTCGTCGTTTGATCTCCTCATGACTCCCTTCGAAGTAAGTGTCGGTGACATCGATCACTGCGACATCACAGGACTTGTCACATTTTTGAAAAATTGTGTAGAGGTTTTCATTGATTGCCGACATTTCGGTTTCATCAATGTCGCTCAATGATTCATACAGAGATTTTGTTGACACATTTTCAATACCAAGCACCTCTGGTATCTCTGTGAATCGTAGCCACTCTTCAAGTTGGTTTATGCTTCGTTTTTCAAGAATTTGCGAGTAGACCAATGCCAGCACATGTTTGTTCGCAAGGGATGTGATGCCCAGTTCCTGCGCGATTGTGTCGATAGCCAGAACGTCAAAACTTCGTTTGACATTGTCTACTTTGATCTCGCTTGCAAGTACTCTTTTTTCTGCCTTGCCGTCGATCTCCTTTCCCAAGTACTTGATCACGCGCTGTTTAACTTTTCCATCAATTCGATAGCTTTCTACTTCAGCGAGGTATGTTCCACTCTTTTTCTTGATTTTTCTGATGAACGTCATAAGTACTGAATATATTATACATTACAAACATAAAAGGCTTCCGGTTTTTATCGGATGAAATTCTCGGTAGTGTGAAAAATCAAGGAAAAGTTAGGTGATCAGTGGTTCAGGAAAAATCCACACTACCGAATCGATAACCTGACAATAGCTCCGGAACACCGACGACAATCAGGGAAACGCGGACGCCCGATGAAAAACGAGATCTGCGATGTGATTTACCTTCCTGCCTGCGAGTTCACTTTGGATGAAGACTGGGTACTGAAGGAGCAGGACCGGGCCGGTCGGTTCATCCTTGCCTGCAACGATACCGGAATTGATCCTGAATCCATGCTCGAATATTACAAGGAACAGAACGCCGTTGAACGCGGGTTCAGGTTCATTAAGGATAAACGGTTCCATGTGTCGGAAGTTTATCTGAAAAATGAGAACCGTATTGCTGCGTTGTCCATGCTCATGGTGCTCTGCCTGCTGATTTACTCCGTGGCGGAATGGTGGCTCAGGAAGATCCTCAAAGAACAGAATGCTACCGTTATGAATCCAAGAAAAAAGCCTACATCCAAACCTTCGATGAAACGGGTATTCTTCTTATTCAGGAGAGTCAGGCAAGTCTTGGAAATTGTTGATAAAAACGTCCATTGCCACATCCTGAACGTTAACGATGAGATCAAGCAGATTCTTCGGATGTTCGGACAGGATTTTGAAAAATATTATGTCTGAAGATTTTTCTGCCGAATGTCGGATTTACGCTTTTTTATTGTATAACGGATCGAGCGGATCACTCTGCATGCATTCCTCTACATAGGCAAGATCTTCTGCCGTATCAACACTGTACGTAGTAAATCCGGTATGAACCATCTTTACCTTAAAACCGTGCTCAAGAACACGGTTCATATCCACTGATTCGATTATTTCCAGAGGTGTCGGCGTCAGATTATTGAAGGTGATCAAAAAATCACGACGGAACGGGATGATGCAGACCTGTTTGAGCATAGGTACGTCATTGATACCCTTCTTACGGGAGGGAATTGGTTCGCGGGAGAAATACAGGGCAAAGTTTTCCAGATCGGTTACAACTTTGACCTCATTGGGATCCTCATGTTCATCGCGTGATTTGAGCGGGGACATAAGATTGACTACCTGAATATTCCTGTTTTCCATCATAGGATGAAGGGATTCGTCAATCATATCCGGATGAAGCATGGGTTCATCACCTTGGATCATCACCACAATATCGATTTTTTTTCCTGTTTCATTTTCAATACAATGCATAGCTTCAGCTGCCCTGTCAGAAGCGCGCTCATGAGTGGGACTTGTCATTATTGCGCGTGCACCAATCGAGCGTGCATATTCCATAATTTCCTGGTCACACGTAGCAATGTACACTTCGTCCAGGGTCTTTGACAGTTTGCTTCTCATATAAACATGCCCAATCATCGGCATTCCCCGGATCTTTGCAAGAGGTTTTCCGGGAAGCCGGGATGAGGACATCCGGGCGGGAATTATTCCTACGATATACATAATCTGCACCTAAAATTTTGATTTTTTGTTTTTTTTGATATACTGCACCATTTGAAATTTTTAGAAGATAGTTGATTTTGTGTATAAAATAATCGTCAATGCGGGATGAAAAGATTTGTGCATTTGATCGACAGATAAGCTACGTTATTTTTCCTTTACCCTTTTCGATCTTCGGGATAGTTCAGGATTTTTCCCTGAATCTTTGCCGGGCACCATTAACGGCATTTTGTGATCCTTCAGAAATCAGGAGCGTGTCCATACCGTAGCCAATAAAGGTGAATCCTTCCCGCATCCGTCGCTGCAGATCCTCATCGGATATGTGAACAATGTGCATTCCCAGAGCCACAGGGGATTTTTTAACCTTGGAAATGATGGATCGGATTTTTTCTTCAAACCCCGGATTGTCAAACTGTCCAGCAATTCCCATAGATCCGGACAGGTCATAGGGACCGATAATCATTGCATCGATTCCCTTGACTTTCAAAATTTGTTCAAGATTTTTTAAGGAATCAATGTGCTCAATCTGAACAACAACGATACTTGATTCATTGCTCGTTTTAATGTAGGTATCAAATGTTTTCCCAAAATCATGAGCCCGCCCAAGACCATAACTTCTCTCTCCGGCAGGAGAATATTTTACTGCTTTTACTACGTGTTCAGCTTCCTCCGCGGTGTTTATCATCGGAACGATGACACCCCCGGCTCCGGCATCCATAACACGCCGGATAAGACTGGGATCATTCTCATTGAGCCGCACGAGGGGGATACATCCATTGAGGTTTATTACCTGAATGAGCTGATAGGCTGCACTCAGGTCGATGAGACCATGTTCCAGGTCAATTGCAAGCCAGTCATAACCTGCACGTGCCATAATTTCAGCAGAAAAAACATCGGGTAACTGGATCCAGCTGCCCAATGAAAAGCGTTTTTGACAGATTAGATCGCGGTGCGACAGTGTCGGAGTCATGGTAGTCCCTGCAAGTCTTATCATTATTTATCCCGGTTCAACAATAAAAAATATGGCAAACAAATTACCGGTGATTTCCCGGAATTCCCGTTCTATTGAATACAGCAATGCCACCCGGTAAAAGTGCAAGATAATTAACATCTTCCAACATACCATGATTCAGAGGTTCCACGCATGAAAGAGGAGGAGATCAGACCGACAGCGCTTTTCGACCAGTACCTTGCACTGGCAGAACAGGACGTTTTTACCTATTTCAATGAAGCGCCCCGGCAAATCATCCCGTGTCCTGCCTGCGGAAACAACAATAATACACCGGTATTCAGGAAGACGGGTTTTAAATACGTGGAATGTAATACCTGCAAAACATTGTTTGTCAATCCGCGGCCCGATGAAAAATCCTTCAATAATTATTACACCAATTCTCCATCCGTTCAATTCTGGGCAACTCATTTTTATAAGGAGACTGAAAAAGCACGTCGTGAACTTATTATCCGCCCGAAAGCGATTAAAGTCGGACAATTATTGGAAAGATACCTTAAACCAGGAACAGAGCACCCGGTCATTATCGATATCGGGGCCGGATATGGGGTGTTTTGTGAGGAACTGGGCGCGCTGCATAAGAAGGACTATACGGTCATGGGAATTGAACCCTCCCCCGCGCTGCAGGAGATATGCAGGCAAAAAAAACTCCAGGTAATCCCAAAATTCCTCGAGGAGGTTGTCCCGGAAGACATTAACGGGGGCCGCTGTGCAGCTGCAACGTCCTTTGAACTCCTAGAGCACCTGTATAATCCCGGGGCGTTTATCAGATCCTGCCGATCCTTACTCGATAAGGGAGGCATTCTTATTCTGACAACCCTCAGCTGGGATGGATTTGATCTCCAGGTATTGGGAGAAAAATCCAAAAGTATCAATCCGCCTCACCATATCAATTTTTTTACCCCTCATTCTGTCCGACTGCTCCTTGAAATGAATGGATTCAGGCTGCTTGAAGTGACAACCCCGGGCAAACTTGATGTAGATATCGTCATGAAACAACTTCCCGATGTTAGTTGTGAATTTGTAAGAAGAATGTTCGCGAAAGGGGATATCCCGACGAAAGAAAGATTCCAGGAATTCCTGCAGAATTCACTGATGAGCTCGCATATGATGATTGTTGCAGAAAGACAATAACGGGTGTCCTTACCGGGAATTATATCAGGTAAACAGAGAGAGAAATGATGTCCAAATTCTTGAAATTTCCCTTAAAACTCAAATTCGGTTACTCAGCGTATTATTTTTTTTGGTTCCTTCACACGATGAAATTTTATTTTTTTCATCTGTATAACCGTATCCGGCTGACAATATCCGGTGTACAAACAGGAAAACATTTTTCGACATCAGGGATTATTATCCTCGATATTTTTCCACAAAGCAGGGTGATAATCGGCAATCGTGTTTCAATTATCAGTGATTCGCGTCGTGCGACGGCAAGCGCGCTTGCATTTCCTGCAAGACTGAAAACAATCTCACCAACTTCGGAAATTATCATTGGCGATAATGTGGGACTGAATGGGACCTCAATAACATCACGGAGTAAAAAGATCGAAATTGGATCTGGGACAATGATCGCACCGAATGTGATTATCGTTGACAGTGATTTCCATCCGCCATGGCCCCCAGAGAATCGTCTGCATTACCCGGGAAATGAGTATGATGGAGAAGTGAAGATCGGAAAAAACTGTTGGATTGGGATGAACGTGCTCAATCTCAAAGGTGTAAAGATCGGGGATAATAGCATCATTGCAGCGGGAAGCGTGGTGATAAAAGACGTACCGTCAGAATCACTAGCTGCGGGTGTGCCGGCAAAAGTTGTTAAATCATATAAATGAAAGGGTTCATATAAATATGCAAATTCAGGTAAACAATTTCTTATGATTCTGAAATGTCACGGAGACAAAAAATTGATCAGACCATCTGTGATTATTTTCGATTTCGATGGCGTTATACTTGAGTCTGTATCAGTGAAAACTGAAGCGTTCCGGCAACTGTTCTCTTTTTCTCCTGAACATGTTGATGAGATCGTCTTGTATCATCTTGATAATGGAGGAATGTCACGGTTTGAAAAATTTCGTCACATCTTTAAAAATATTCTCCATCAGGAAATTTCTCGGAAAAGGTTTGACGATCTTTCCCAACAGTTCTCCGATCTTGTTGAAGATAAAGTCGCAAATGCCCCGTTTGTCGTGGGTGCATTAGAATTTCTTCAAACGCAGCATGCAACCTATAGCCTCTACATTGTCTCCGCTACACCCGAGGATGAACTGCGTCGGATCGTCCATAGTCGGAATATCTCACAATACTTCCAGGGAGTTTTCGGTTCACCGGTAAAAAAAATCGACCATATCCAGAGGATTCTTACGGATAACAAGCTGCTTTCATTGGACGTTATTTTCGTTGGAGATGCAATAAATGACGAGGAAGCCGCCAAAACAGCAGGAGTGCGGTTTATTGGCCGGGAAAACCCGGGTGCACAAAAACGTTTCAATGATATTCAGGGAATCGAATATATTATTGAAGACATACGGGATCTTTCTAAATATTTATCCGGTCCGGATCTCTGATTTTTTTAGGCAGACCGGATAATAAAAAATCTTGTACCAACAGAGCGTGATTGATCAAAACTTCTCATATAGGATATGGTATAAAAATATATGATCACGGAACAAAACATACATCAGAAACAGAGGTTCTCCAATAATGGTAGGATTTTCAAAAGCCGCGGCATACTTGTATTTTATCGTTTTCCTGATTCCGGCAGGTATCCTTCAAAAAATATTCCTTTCGGACAGACTGGGATTACGGTTTGGGAAGAACATGAAAACTTACTGGGTAAAGAAAAACCCTTAAATTTTACGGCTGAAGCGGTTTTAAAGGCCATGAACGATAATTATCTTGCACCATTATTCCGGTGTCGGGGGATCTGATGTACATTCTGGGGATTTCTGCATTTTATCATGACAGTGCTGCTTGCCTTATCCGTGACGGTGAAATTGTTGCAGCCGCTCAGGAAGAAAGGTTCACACGAGAGAAGCATGACTTTTCCTTTCCCCATCATGCGGTCACCTATTGCCTGAATGAAGAAGGTCTGTCCCTGCAGGAGATCAGTTCCATAGCCTATTATGAGAATCCTCATCTCAAATTTGACCGGATCCTGCAGACGTATCTTGCTGTTGCCCCACTGGGTCTTGCCATGGTTGCAAGGACGCTCCCCCCATGGATAACAAAAAAACTCTGGGTCCGACAGATAATTCAAAGCCAGCTCGGATATAACGGGGAGGTCCATTATTGTGATCACCATGAATCCCACGCGGCAAGTGCTTTTTTCCCCTCACCATTTCAGGATGCAGCCATCCTTACCGTAGATGGTGTGGGCGAGTGGGATACAACAACCCTTGGCCATGCTTATGGAAATCATTGTACAATATTAAAAGAAATCCGCTTCCCCCATTCCCTTGGCCTCCTATATTCCGCATTCACCTATTATACAGGGTTCAAGGTAAACAGCGGGGAGTATAAAGTGATGGGGCTCGCACCGTATGGAGAGCCTCACTTTGTCGATATTATTCTTGAAAAACTCGTTGATCTCAAAGAGGATGGTTCATTCCGGCTGAATATGGATTATTTTGGATACCTCAACGGCCTCACAATGACCAACGAAAAGTTCAACGGCCTGTTTGAAGGACCTCCCAGAAATCCCGAGGGACCCTTGACCCAAAAAGAGATGGATCTCGCTCGGTCAATACAGGAGGTTACTGAGGAGATCATGATGCGGATGAGCATGCATCTTCACGATATTACCGGAAGCCGTAATCTCTGCCTCGCCGGCGGGGTGGCATTGAACTGCGTTGCCAATGGAAAAATATTCAAAAAGGGGCCATTTAAAGAGATCTGGATTCAACCTGCTGCCGGGGATGCCGGAGGAGCCGTTGGTGCCGCCCTTCAATACTGGCACCAGGTCAGAAATAACCCCAGAACTCCCAAATCCGGCGATGCAATGAAAGGGGCATATCTCGGACCATCCTATTCAAATGATCAGATAGAACATTTCCTCAAGCAAAAAAGCGCACCCGCACAAAAAATGACCGATGAACATCTGATAGACATGGTGTCCGACCTGCTTGCAGACGGAAATGTCATCGGATTATTCCAAGGAAGGATGGAATTTGGTCCAAGGGCCCTTGGCAACCGCTCCATTATTGCAGATTCCCGGAACCGGGAGATGCAGAAGAAGCTCAATCTGAAGATAAAATTCAGGGAATCGTTCCGGCCTTTTGCACCATCCGTGATACGGGAGAAGATGTCAGATTATTTTGATATTGATTATGATTCGCCCTACATGCTCCTGGTTGCGAATGTTAAAGAGAGCAGGAGATACAAAATGACTCCAGAACAGGAGAGACTCTTTGGTATAGAGAGACTCAATATTCAGAGAAGCGATATCCCCGCCGTCACCCACCTTGATTACTCTGCACGAATCCAGACGGTTCATGCGGAAACGAATCCCCGGTATTATGGTCTTATCAGGCGTTTTGGGGAGAAAACCGGGTATCCTGTCCTGGTAAATACCTCTTTCAATGTTCGGGGGGAACCAATTGTATGCACACCGGAAGATGCCTATCGGTGTTTCATGCGTACCGGAATGGACTTTTTGGTTCTGGAAAACTTCCTGCTCAATAAAAATGAACAGCCGACCCTTATTGGCGATACGGACTGGAAAAACGAATTCGCACTGGATTGACAAAAAGAGGCAGAAATGGCAAGCACGAAAAAAACTGACCGGAATAATGAGACTATCTTCTTACCCGGTGAAAAAAAGGACATTATTTACCGCCTTACCTACTTACCCATCCAGTTATACCTGCAGTGGAATTCAGACCGTCTTTCTTCTGGTGTGGTAAAACAGAAGAAAATGCCGGAACCGGATGAGCCGGCAAAAAATTTTGCCATAATTACTAGTCATATGAATGCGATCTGTTCAGAGAACGGAATACGGTACTATGCAGTTCTGCAGCCAATGAACGGAATAGGAAACAGAACACTTACCCGAAGCGATAATATGCTTCTGAAAGTTGTAAAAAATCAGAAAATAACTCAGGATATGTCCCGTTTTGATTTTTTTATCCGGTATTATGACGCGGTTCGCAGGATAATGAGCAAATCCCCGTTTTTCATTGATAGTACAAATTGTTTTGATAACGAAACAGTGCAGGTTTTTTCTGACACAGTTCATTTCTCTGACAAAGGACAAAGGATTATTGCAGAAGCATTATCAGATATCATCCTGAATGGGGAGGATAAATGAATTTCATCATCCTTACCGCAGGGATAATTGCCGTTTTTATTGTCATTGAATTAACAGCCCGGTGTATCTACTACTTCAGAAAACACGAAATCGGATTCTCCCGTAAAGTTCTCCTGGTCTTATTTGGACGCTGGCTCATCAGTGAATATCCAGCAAGCTCGATATATATCAAGGAAATTGCAGCAAGTCTGGGGGTAGATACCGGGTTTATGATTTCTACCCTCTCAGAAGCCTCGGGAAAAACACCAGATGAAATTCGCAAGATATTTTTGGATACCAGTGGCGGGCAGGAAGCATACCAGCTTTCTCCTATGACAGGTTTTATCCCACTCCCTGACCAGAACCTTGCCCACATCCATACTAATAGCAAGGGATTCAGAGGATCTGAGGTTCCCCTGAAGAAAGGACCCGGTGTAAAACGCGTTCTGCTCCTTGGCGGTTCAGTAGCATTCGGGAGGACCGCAACATCGGATAATACTACGATTGCATCCCATCTTGAAATAATTCTCAACAATAACAAAGACTTAACATTCAAAGGTCGTTGGGAAGTCATCAATCTCGCTGTTCCGGATTTTATTACCTATCAGGAACTTGTCCTTCTTGTAAATACCGGTTTGGCTTATGAGCCGGATATTGTGGTATCGCTGACAGGATTCAATGATGCACATCATTATCTTGCAACCGAAATGCTAAACTCACCTGCATCCATGCGAAGCGTTGCAACCGCTTATAATGCATTCTTTGGCGGGATTCTGCACCGTCTTATTGCATTCCTTGGTATGTTTCTGGTATCAGTCCAGTTTGCAGGCAGAATCTTCCGGGGATCTGAACAAGATAAAGATGAGGAACTATCACCGTTCATTTACACAATATGGTAATTTGTATCAGGAAACCCAGGTTCGGTACGATAAATAAACTCGAGAAATAAACTCTGGTGAAAAATGAAACATGATTCAACCATCTTGATCTCCTATCCGCTGTCTGCAAGTACTCCGGTATATCTCAGTTCTCCCAAGGTTGATATCTCTCAGCACAAATCCATCCAGAACGGAGATACATCAAATTCCAGCCACCTAGCTTTTTCCAACCATACCGGAACCCACATCGACCTTCCACGGCATTTTTGTGCGGATGGCGCTGTTGCAGATGACCTCTTATCGGCCCAGTGCATTTTTTCCCCTGCCACCTGTATTGATCTCTCGCATAATGACTGCATTGAAATCCGCCCGGAAGATCTCGAACCGCACCTTTCGGATACCTTTTCATCTGAAGCCCTGCTGATCAAAACCGGTATGGCAAAAAAAAGGAAATTTCCCGCATATTGCTCTGATTATCCTTTTATTCACCCGGATGTTCCGGAGTTTCTGAGGAGAAATTATCCTAAATTAAAGGTTTTTTGTATAGATACCCTATCGGTGGCGAACCCATCTCACAGAGAACAGGGGCGTGACTGTCACCGGAATTTCCTCTGTGGCAGACCTGCGATAATGATTATGGAAGATGCTAATCTTTCTGACTCCCGTATTGAACAAGGGGCGTGGGTACTGAAGGTTTTTCCTTTGATACTGGGAAACCTTGATGCAGTACCGGTTATAGCAATCCTTGAGCCCTATGAATAATACCAGAAAGGCATTTAGATCGATCTGAAAAATATGTTGCTACAAGACGTTGACCAGAGGGTGATTTCATGATCCTCCTACTTATTGCCGATGGCCGCAGCATCCATACCCAGCGCTGGGCGGAATATTTCGCACAGCGGGGGCACAAGGTTCACCTCATCACTTACGATCCAATGGAACGCTCAATTCCAGGAGTAACCGAACATGTCCTTACCTCACGATGGAAAAATCTCTATATCTCGTTCATACCCCGCCATCTCGTGATAAAAGGTCTCGTAAAAAAGATCAAACCTGACCTTATCCACGCCCATTTTATTGCAAAATACGGTTTTCACCTCCCCGACCTGAACTTCCGGCCATCGGTTGTATCCGCCTGGGGCGACGATGTCCTGATCCTGCCAAAGAAGAGCCGGCTGCTCCACTATTACACAAAAAAAGTACTGGAGTCTGTGGACCTCGTCTATGCCATCTCCCGGAATATCGGGGATCATATTATCAGCGATTTTGCGATCAGCCAAAACCGGGTGAAGTTCCTTCCCTTTGGTATTGATACGGATCTCTTCTCCCCCCCTGCAGACAGCCGGGACACGGGCACGCAGATGATTGAGATCTTCTCCAACCGGGGGTTTTTCCCAGTGTATGATAACGATACCCTTGTCCGGGGATTCGCACTCGCGTATGAGAAGAATCCGGCGCTCCGGCTCACTCTCAAAGGTGATGGTCCGCTGGAGCAGTCAATCCGGGATCTGGTTGCATCAATGGGGTTATCAGAAGTAATCACGTTCAAGGGTAAAACAGCCTATTCCGATGTTCCGGATGACTACCGGCGTGCTCACATCTTCATTACCACTTCACTATCCGACGGCACCCCCGTTTCCATCCTCGAAGCAATGGCAAGCGGTCTGCCATGCATTGCAACGACAGTTGGCGGGATACCAGAATGGGTTGAAGATCCAAAAACAGGTCTGTTAATTCCACCGGGATCACCGGAACAGGTGGCACAGGCAATCCTCACCCTCGCCGCAGATCCCGTACTCCGTTCCCGCATGGGATCCGCTGCTCGGGAAGTTGTTATCAGGAACGGACAGTGGAATACCCTGATGGCACAGGCAGAGAAAGATTATCAGGCACTCATCAAAACATATAGACAGGACAGATCATGAAATGGCAGGACAAACGGGTGCTGGTGACCGGTGCCGGAGGATTTATCGGCAGCCATCTTGTCGATGAGTTACTCCACAAAGGTGCAGAGGTCACCGCGTTCGTACATTACAATGCCCGGAATGACTGGGGCATGCTCGAAGGGCGATACAACGATAAAACCCCCAACCTTACCGTGATTGGTGGCGATGTCACCGATTCCCTGTTTGTGAAAAAAGCAGTTTCAGAAAAAGAGTACGTCTTCCACCTCGCCGCTCTCATTGGCATACCCTACTCCTATGTTGCACCGGAATCCTACATCAACACCAATATCAAAGGCACCCTCAATATCATGCAGGCCTGCCTCGTTGCGGGTGTGAAACGGGTGGTGCATACATCGACAAGTGAAGTATACGGCACTGCACAATACACACCTATCGATGAGAAACACCCACTTCAGGGACAATCACCGTACTCGGCAAGCAAAATTGGTGCGGACAAAATTGCAGAATCATTCTATTGCTCATTTGGGTTACCGGTCACAACAATCCGCCCGTTCAATACATTTGGACCACGCCAGTCCACACGAGCGGTTATCCCGACAATCATTACCCAGGCACTAACGTCCGACTCCATCAAGCTGGGATCACTCACTCCGGTCCGTGATCTTACCTATGTAGCAGATACCATCCAGGGATTCATCAAATTTGCCGAGAGTAAAAAAACGATTGGAAAAACCATCAACACCGGTTCAGGTCGGGGTGTGACCATAGGTGAACTTGCAGATATCATCATCAGACAAGTAAACCCGGATGCCAAAATAATCTGCGAGCAGGAACGTATCCGCCCTGATAAGAGTGAAGTCATGGAACTTCTCTGTGACAACCGGTTAGCAAAGGATCTTGCAGGCTGGGAACCAAAGTATTCACTTGAAGAAGGACTTTCCCTCACAATTGACTGGATGAAGGAGCATATTTCGTCCTACAAAGCGGGACTCTACACAGTTTAGGAGGTATTCATGCAGGCAATTATTCTCGCCGGGGGAAAGGGACGACGGCTGCTTCCCTACACAACCGTGCTCCCAAAACCCCTGATGCCGATCGGGGATTATCCCATTATCGAAGTAATATTACGGCAACTCAAACGTGCTGGTTTTAACAGGATTTCAATATCAACGGGTTATCTCCATGAGTTGATTCACGCGTATCTGGACAGCAACAAAACGCTGGGACTCAAAATAGATTATTCTCACGAAGAAACCCCCCTTGGAACAATCGGCCCGCTTCGACTCATAAAAAACCTTGAGGATACCTTTCTCGTCATGAATGGCGATATCTTAACAGATCTTGATTACAAAAAACTCATTGAGTCCCACAAAAAACGGGGAGCCCTCGCAACCGTTGCAACATACCAGAGGGATGCAAATATTGATTTCGGAGTTCTGGAACGAAACTCCGAACAAAAGATCATCGCATTTAAAGAAAAACCAACATTCCATTTCGATGTCAGCATGGGCGTCTATGTCTTCTCCAAAAAGATCCTTAATTACGTACCCGCAGACACTCCCTTCGGGTTTGACCAACTGATGTATGCCCTCATTGCAAAGAATGAGGAAGTGTACAGTTATCCCCATAATGGATACTGGCTCGATATTGGGAGACCGGATGATTACGCGCGCTCAATTGAAGAGTTTGAACGATATAAAGATCGATTCCTCCCATGAAGGTCCTCATCACCGGTGCATCCGGGTTCACCGGTAATCAGCAGATCAATCTCCTGTCCGCACAGGGAGATATCAGCATTGTTTGTGTTGCACGAGAACCGTGTGCGCGTTTTTCTCATCTGAATACGGTTTCCTGGGTTTCGGGAGATATTCTCAACAAAGATGCAATCGCTAAGACGGTCTCCCTTGTAAATCCTGATGCTGTCATCCACCTTGCCGGAGCAAATCACGGGTCTCTTCAGGATCTCCTTACGATAAATGTAACAGGAACCCGGAATATTCTCGATGCCGCAATGAAGAGCAACCCCGACTGCCGCATCCTTGTCATCAGTTCATCTGCGGTCTATGGATATGCCGGAGAGAATGCCATCGCTGAAGACCAGCAATTAAAACCACTCACAGAGTATGGACTCAGCAAGGCAACCCAGGACAATCTGTGCCAGATGTATCACAAGACCCGGGATTGTCAGGTGGCCATTGCAAGACCCTTCAACCTGATTGGACCGGACCAGCCGGCTTCCTTTGTGTGCGGGAAAATTGTGCAGCAGGTGATTGAGATCGAATATGGGAGACGTTCGTTTCTCGATCTGCTGGAGATCCAGTCCTGCCGGGATTTTATCGATGTTCGGGATGTGGTGAGCGCATACCGGGCGCTAATTTCACATAAAAAATTTCGAGAGGATTGCGCAGGAAATGCATTCAATATCGGTTCGGGAAGGGCACATCCCGTTTCCACGGTTATTGATCTCCTTCAGGAAATTACCGGAAAAGAATATCCGCTCCATCTCCCGGCTTCATCCCCTTCAATAGTCGTGCCATCTCAAAAGTGTGATAATGCACGGATACACCGCATCACCAAATGGATGCCCCGGATTTCATTAAGAGAGTCGTTATCAGATATGCTGAATGCTGCTAGAAAAAATATGCACACCTGAAAAGTGAGAACGATGATTCTGGTATCATTAAACAAGGATAACCGTTACCCCACATTTTTTTGCACAGAGCGCCTGGTGACGATCCGCAGTAACCAGCGTGGCATGATCCGATCGGGCTTTAGCGATGAACAATGCATCGTAGACCGGAGTATCCAGAGAAAGGGCGATTGATAATGCTTCAGCCATGAACTGTGGAGCGGGTTTCAGGGCGAGGGGTCCTTTTTGTATACAGGAGTTCCATGGATGAAAACAATTCAGGAACCTGCTCTTTTTCAATCAGACCACTACGCGCAGATTTCCAAAGGACGTTTGCTGACTCAGTGACAAGCAGGTCTACAGTTTCAGGGGATGATGCCGTGGTAAGATAAGGTAAGACGTCTTCCCAGCCATGTTCTTGGAGGAGGAATTTCACAAATGCAGATGTATCAATGACTGTCACGATCAGTCCTCACGAATTGTGCAGCAGAACCGGAAGGTACTGCCGGATTTTTTTTGAGGCGTTCTGTAACTGATGCGAGAACATCATCCTTTTTTTTGTCATCAACCCTTTTTTGAATAAAATCCCTGTAGCCCCCTCCAAAATATTGCACCAAAATGAGTTAGAAATGCGCGCTTGTAGCGTATTCCTCAATAAATTATCGTTTGATAGTAAAAGTACATCTGGAAATTGCGTAAAATTAAGAAACAATTGATATTCGACCGTAAAAT
>JAUYTV010000009.1 GCA_030694985.1 Methanoregula sp. | reverse complement strand
ACCCTGTTCGAAACTTACAGCAAGTCCGATTTGAAGGAGTTTTCGAACTTTGCCATCCTTACCCTTTCGTCGTTTGATCTCCTCATGACTCCCTTCGAAGTAAGTGTCGGTGACATCGATCACTGCGACATCACAGGACTTATCACATTTTTTGAAAATTTTGTAGAGGTTTTCATTGATTGCAGACATTTCGTTTTCGTCAATGTCGCTCAATGATTCATACAGGGATTTTGTTGACACCTTTTCAATACCAAGCGCTTCCGGTATCTCTGTGAATCGTAGCCACTCTTCAAGTTGGTTGATACTTCGTTTTTCAAGAATTTGCGAGTAGACTAATGCAAGCACATGTTTGTTCGCAAGTGATGTGATACCCAGTTCCCGCGCGATTGTGTCGATTGCCAGAACATCAAAACTCTGTTTGACATTATCAACTTTGATTTCGCTTGCGAGTACTCTTTTTTCTGCCTTGCCATCGATCTCCTTTCCCAAGTACTTGATGACACGCTGTTTAACTTTTCCATCAATTCGATAACTTTCCACTTCAGCGAGATACGTTCCGCTCGGTTTTTTGATTTTTCTGATGAACGTCATAAGTAATGGATATATTATACACTACATACCTAAAAACCTTCCGGTTTTATCGGGAGGACTTCTCGGTAGTGTGAAAAATCAAGGAAAAGTTAGGTGAATATCAGGCACGAAAGCACGCGCTGGCATGCTGGCTAAAAAAATTTCCTGAACCAGAGTTCAGCACAGATGATCCTCCAGATTTCCTGCGAATAGGCAGTTTTCCCCTCAAGAAACGAGAGATAGTTCCGAACAACCGCATCCGCATCCCAGTACGGGCGTGCCTGGAACTCATGAGAGCTGAGTACTTCGAGCACGAAAGGACGGAGCACCTCTTTCATCCAGATCTCTTCCGGGGTGACAAAACCCATCTTGTCCATACGGCAGCGGATGGATTCAGGAACAATTCCTGAAATGGCATTCCGTAGAGCGATCTTTGTTACGCCGTTTCTGATTTTCTGGTTGAGGGGGAGTGATGCGACATACTCAACGAATCGTACATCAAGATAGGGTACCCGTGATTCGATCGAGAACGCCATGGAGTTCCGGTCCTCGTAGTGGAGGAGTGCCGGCAGGTTGGTGCTGTTCAGTTCGCGGAGCAAAACCTCGTCTAACCGTCCTCCGTACCGGTCTACTGGTAACCCAGTGCACTTCAGGAGACCACGACGCCCTTTGCGAACGAACAGTTGCTCTACTGCTGAACTAAAAAAACCGCGATGGTGCCTGAGGCTTCCGATGATCTCCCGGAGTCCGGTGAATGCATGGAACGAGCGGAGCAGTCCACTGATATAACTGCCCTGGTACGCAAGGTATCCGGCCATCAGTTCATCAGCCCCCTGCCCATCGAGCACGACCTTGACCTGCTTACGGGCAAGCCGCATCACGCAGTACTGGGCATATATCGAGAGCGAACCGAACGGCTCATCCTGCATGTAAACGAGTTGATCAATATCATCCCAGAGCTCTTCCGGAGAGGGTTCCGTACGATGTGCATCCACACCAGTTGCGGCAACAATCTTATCGATAAACCGGCTCTCATCGAATCTTTTGTCGGAAAAGACAACAGAGAACGTCTTCTGCCGTGCCCCGACACTTGCCGGTGCCTCTTCCCGAATCAGCCCGTTGATGATCGCGGTTAGCGCAGATGAATCAATGCCACCGGACAGGCAGGTGCCGACAGCGACATCGCTCCGGAGATGGATGCTTGTGGCATCGTGCAGCAGGGAACGGAGCTTCGATGCCACTTCTGCGTCTGGCACATTGTCACTGATCTTCGCGTTGACCAACACATCCCAGTACCTGAACGGTGGCTGTGCCCCGTCCTTTGTTACCACCATTGCATGGGCAGGCTTCAGCTGTAGGATACCGTCAAACATCGTCCGTTCGGAATGGTCGAGCACCCCCCATGCGAGATACGTTCCCAGCGTAGCATCGTCCGGTTTTGTGCCCACTGACGGGTGAGCGAGCAGCGCCTTGATCTCTGAGGCGAACAGGAACAAATCCCCAATATAAGCGTAATAGAACGGTTTGATCCCGAAGCGATCCCGTGCACAGAACAGTTCCTGCCGTTGTTCATCCCAGAGTGCAAAAGCCCACATGCCGTTGAACCGGTTGAGGCATTCGTGTCCCCATTCCTCGTAGGCATGGAGGATCACTTCCGTGTCGGATTTGGAATGGAAGATGTGGCCTTTTTTGATTAGCTCCTCACGGAGCTCAACAAAATTATAGATCTCACCATTGAAGACCAGCCAGAGTGTGCCATCCTCATTGGTCATCGGCTGGAGTCCATCATCAGAGAGGTCGATGATCGCAAGCCTGCGGTGGGCTAATGATACCGGACCATTAATATGGGTGCCCTCACCGTCTGGTCCCCGGTGAGCGAGCCTTTCGGACATAACGGTGAGGAGCTTTTTGTCCGGCTCTTTCCCGTCAAGACAGTACAGTCCTGCGATACCGCACATTATGGTAAAGGTGGGTGGTGTGGGATTAAAAAGATGTGAGGGTTCCCAGTTCGGGACAATGATCCAAGTGAGATGATAAAACAGTACCGGACCTAAAAAAATGGAGAGACGGTTTTTTAACCGCTGTTTTAAATTTTCAGAACGTTTATGTTCACGTTATAGGCCGTTTCGTTACCGGTTACCGGCTCCCATGAACGATGATACGATGCGGAGAATTTCTGGGCACCAGGATCTTTTGCTATGATAATCCAGGTGCGGGTTCCCCCGACGCCAACCATACCCGGGGCCGCGTCATTCATGCGGTAGTCTGATGACTGGAGTTCAAGGCCGGGTGACAGGGTTGCATTCCACTGGAATCCGGTGGTGGGATTTTCTGCAAGCTGGATGGCAAACCGCGTAGTTTGTGCCATGTCCTGGGTTTTTCCATTATCTGCTTCAGTAAAGGTGAGCATCTTCTTTGCTCCTGCTGCCAGAGTTGTTGTCATGTCCGTGGGTGCCGGGGTTGCTGCTGAAACCTGTGCTGTGGCCGGGAGTTTAGCTGCAGGTTGGGTGCACCCGCTGACGAGCAGCACCAGTACCAGCATAATCCCCAGTCCTATGATCCCGGGCAGGTATCGCCCGGTGTGACGTGTTGATGATGTCATGATCTATGATTGTGATCGGATCGGTTTATACATACCTTTGACTTAAAAAAAAGTTGCAGTAATGGAAGGCTGCATCCTCACTGAGCAAAAGAAAATCTTTTACTACCGTTTCGCCGGAACTGCTTTTCCCACCGGCTTCTTCTTTGCTGGACCCTTCCCGGCTACCGCTTTCTTTGCAGCACCCCGTGTCACACCTTTCGTCTCGCACGGTATGCACTTCTCCAGCTTGTCATCAATGATCCTGTACGCATTGGCAAGCACCGAAGAGTTCGAGATCATACCCGACAGGAGAATCACCTCAAGCACTTCCTCGCGGGTGGCTCCCATCTTAATGGCTGCCTGCATGTGGTACCCTGTACAGTGCGGGCACTTGAGGGCTGCACCTACCGCCATGCTGATCAGTTCCACGTACTTGGGATCAAGTGGGCTTGTCTGAGCCACGGTCCCCTTGTAGAGCAGGTGGGAGATGAGCACTTCGGGACGCTCGCCCATTCGCTTGAATACAAGGGGCACTTTCCCATATTCCTCCTCGATTGCTTTCAGCCATTCATCCGCAGTGACGTCAGCGCCCTGCTTCACGATGAGGGCGAGTTTGTCTTCGAACTGGTCCTTTGTTGATTGTGCTGATACTTTTTTTGCCATCATATCACCGTATTTGTCTCTGAAAAAGGCAGGACTTTGACAAGAATATAGTCCCGCATCCGCGAAGGCTCGATCTCTGCCACATCCCCGAGCGTGATCCCGTCTTCGATCTCCATCCTCCGTAATTCAGGAGCGAACGTGTCGTAGGGTAGCTTCACCCGGAGCCCGGCCATCTGGACCGTGAGTGGTGTGGGGGAGGTCACTTCAAGGATCGCCGGCACCCGCTCTTTGATCAGGTTCATGAGCCGGGCCGGGGCTACCGAAAGGGGATCTTTTGATACGTCTTCGCGTTTCTTTTCCAGCACCCGGGTGATCTCTGCGATGATCTCATCAAGTTTGTCCAGCTGGTCAGCCTCCTTGGTTCGCCGCATGAACCTCCCAACCCCGCCCACATACCCTTCCACCGGAGGATCAATGATTTTTATGAGCGTCTCCTTGTCCGGGCCGCCGCAGACTACGACCGGCACCTCAATTCCCCGCAGGAGAATGGGCATCTTGTGCTCTATGCAGGTTTCGAAATTGCCCATGAGGTAGACAGCGATGTCGTGCTCGTTGATCACATCCCGCTCTTCGTCATTGAGCCCGGTGATCCGCTTTCCGGGTCCCCTCGCAAGGCTCACCATGTTACTCTTTGCCCCTATGCGGCGGACGTACTCGGCGATGTCGCAGGACGGGTGGGGAAGGTGATGGATCTCCAAGCTCATACTGACAATCGCAATCTCGGTCCCGACCAGTGGTGAATCGGTCACTTCTCCAAAAATCGGCCGTGAGATCTCCCGGATAAGCTCGATATCATCTCTGGGCACAAAGCACTGGAGCACCACTTCCTGGGCGAGCACGTGCTTCTGGACCACGTAGCCCCCGAGATCCTCGATGAGATCGATCACAATATCGTGCTGGTAGATGCCACCCTTGTAGGTGACCGGTACAAGCGTCATGGCGTCTCTCCCATCAGGGCAAACTTTTCCTTTACGAGTTCGTCGATGTTCTCAACAAGCGTATTCTCACTGGAAACAAACGAGAACTTTCCCTGATAAAAACGCTCGCTGCGAAGACGAAAGCCCTCCGGCGCAATCTGGCGGAATGCATAGATCAGGTCTTTGTTTAAGGATTCGCTGGGATTGCCGATCACGATCGCTTCGATCTCTTTTGCCTCCACAGGAACATTGTAGAGCACTACGGTGAACCGGTCGGGTTGCTCAACCCGGTCCTTACCAAAGCGCTCCCAGAATATCCTGAGCATCGATGCAAGGTAAGTTTCTTCGGTGATGACGAGCGTCATCTTACCCTCCTGCGGATTGACGTTTGCGATATCTCCCACTTTGACAACGGTGGTGATCGGCTTGAGTATGCCTACTGCGACAAAGATTGGCACCTTTGGGTCGAGATAGATGTGGAGTTTTTCGATAACTTTTAAGAGATTGTGATCGAGCAGGACATCGTTTGTGATCTGCTTGTAGTACTCAGCCCCGACCGGCTCGGGGCATTCCACTTCAAAGTACTCAACGGCAAGCATCTAATCGTCCTTTATGAAACCTGATGCAAGGAGTGCAGATCCCACGGCACCGATATACTGTGAGTATGGCGGCACGACAATCTTGGTCTGGAGGAGTTCTCCCATGGCAAAGACGAGCCCCTCGATGAGCGATGTGCCCCCGACCATGATCACCGGCTCCTTGATATCGACTTCCTGCAGCTGCTGCTCGTATACCTGCTCAGCAACACTGTGACATGCGGCAGCTGCCACATCCTCACGGGTGCTGCCGGCAGCAAGGGCGTTGACTAAACTCTGTGTCCCAAACACGATACAGTAGCTGTTCATCGGCACGCGCCCGCCAAAACCTTTCATCGATAGAGGACCGAGTTCGGTGATCTCAACACCGAGCCGCTTTGCCGTCATCTCTAAAAATCTCCCGCTGGCCCCGGCACATATTCCACCCATAGTAAAAACACCCGGGATCCCATCCATCACCGAGATTGCCTTGTTGTCCATACCACCGATATCGATTACAGTGGCCGGCCCATGCTGGCGGTTTGCAAGATAGACCGCTCCTTTCGAGTTGACGGTGAGTTCTTCCTGGATTAAGTCAGCATTGATCTCTTTACCAATAAGGAAGCGGCCGTACCCGGTAGTCCCGACTGCTTGAATCTCGTCGCGGGTGACTCCGGCTTCTGAGAGTGCGTGGGCGATCACTTCATTGGCACTTTTTATAACCTCTGTCGTGGGCTGCCAGCCTGTGCCTATGATCCTGTTATCCCGCATCACGACCGCTTTTGTTGTTGCAGAACCTGAGTCAAGGCCGAGGGTAAGACCTTTCTGGGTTTCCCGTGCGAGCAGGGCACGGCGCCGTGCAATTGTCGTGAGTGCCTCCATCCTTGTGAGGAGTGTGCCGGATGTTGTGCGCTCAGTAAACGAGTAACTGACCACAGGCAATCGTGAATGCTCGTTGATGTAACGCCGCAGTTCGTTCCGGACAATGGCTGCTTCGGCGCAACGGAAGCAGGTGGCAATGAAGACCGCATCGGCTTCTACCCGGCCCTCCACAAGGGCTATGGCCCGGGCAATCGCGAGTTTCAAGTCCGGGCTCTTTACATCGAGACCGAATTTGGTGAAATCCCTGCGGATGTCTTTCAAGGCAACATCAGGGTAAAAGATCTCACCGCCGACTTCTCTTGCTGCCTCATCGATCTCGTGCTGGATACCGGAATATTCCGGCCCGCAGGAGAGTTGTGCAATGCGTACCGGTTGTGTCATTTCGCCTCTCCAAGTTCGGTTAAGAACCGCTTGATTGCAGCCACAAACTTCACGCCTTCATCATCATTTTTGGGATAATTCAGCTCGAGCCGTGGGATATCTTTCTGGTGCACAAGGAACTTTATCAGCTCATTGGTGCGGGCACATCCCATGCACCCGAATGCAAGGTCAGCATCATTGATGATGATCGCCGCTTCGCATGCTTCGATCATCGGCCCGTAGAGGGACATCCGGCCACGAACCCCTGCGGGGACTTCTACGGCAGCCCATTTCAATCCCTTCTTTGGCTCTTCTGGTGTGATCTGGAGCGGCGGTGATTCGAGTCCTGCGGTCTGGATGCGTTCACGAATCGCAGTAGCAGACGACAGGGGTGTGTGCCCAAAGCGTGCTACCATGTCAGAGAGGATGAGGCTCGTTGCCGGGTAGATGAATACTTTTACCATTTCAGGACTCCTGTGCATCGATCAGTTTCTTGAGTTTATAGATATCGAGTAACGGGCGCTCCAGTGGATTTTCCATGGGAGGAACGGTCTTTTCATCAATATTTTTGAGCGCTTCAAGCCCGTGCGAGACGTACGGGATGATCGACATCTCGAATTCCAGACCGTTATATCCGGGCCGGGCCCCGCCGAGATTTGCGCGGCAACGGCGGGCATCTCCGGGTGGAAAGCCCCGATCTTTTACAAAGATGTGGTCGGGATCGATCTTCCGCAGTTCGGTAACGATCCTGTCAACCTCTTCCTCTTTCCCGCTGATGACCAGACCAAAACAGGTCTCTTTGATCATCACCCCTTTAGAGATCTCGTAGCCCCGGAGCGCAAGGTCTGCCGGCGTAATATCAAACGACTCCACCATTACGTATTTCGTTACGCTGCCTACATGGGTGGGAGTATATGCAGTCATTGCTTCACCTCGCGGATATACACGGTCTCTTTCTCCCGCACTTTTTTGAGTTTTTCGATATCGATCACGCGCCCGATGATATTGGTCCCTTCAAATGGTTCAGAGGTTGGGCCGAACTCCCTGTTAGCAGAAAGACGCACACCTACAAGTCCGGCACCGTTGCGGGAATCGTTGGTGATCCCAAGTGCAGCTGCCGGGGATTCATCCTTTGGCGTGTTTTCCGGGTTGAGTTTCATACCTGCAGGAATCTCCGGCTTAAAGAGAACCACGTCATCGAACTTAAAAAAGACCGGCATCATACCAGCGTCATGCCGGATAAGACCGGTAATCCGGCGGAACGCATCACAGCTGACAGGAGCGGCAGCATCATCAAGCGTGATATCGATCACTTTTTCAAACGGTGCCGTAGTAACTTTTACTGCCCGTTCAGCGAGCACGTCAAGGGTTGTGCCCGGCTCCTGTGACACAATAATCCGCCCGGCATCCTGCTTGTCGGAGAGAAAAGTCACGCCACGGGCAGCGCAGATCTCCTGTGCTTTTACCAACGGAAGTCCCAGCAGGTCGATGCGTGCCGGTTCTACGCTTACGGAAAAGACATCGTGTTCTTTGGCAAGTTTTACCAGTTCGATGCCCTGCACCACCTGCCCGGTTACGCTGTGCACAAGGCTTGCAGGAACATCTGCCCGGTAGATGTAGACACCACCTGCGGTCTTTCCGGTAGCCCGCACAGTAACAGTTCCTTCGCGCCGTGGGCGCCGGAACTCCTTTTCCACATCCTCTGTTCCTGCGAGACGCTGGTCGAGAATATGAGTGCTTGTGGCCCGCCCTACGGTGTACTTTCCTGAATGGAGTGCAAGCAGCATATGCTCTACGCTGCCGGCAGCTTCGGTCGTGATCTTGTCGGGAGTATAACCCTGCGCCATGATCTTAACAAGGGTGACTACCTGCATCCCGTCTTCAAGCACGATGCTCATGTCGGTGGTGGTAAACGAGCGGCTGGTATCTGCCCAGCTGATAACCGGTTCGATTTTAGTGATCCGGTCTCCGGAGGAAAAACGGTCGAGCACAGCCCTCCCGCTCACGATCGTTCCCACGATTCCTCCGCTCTCATCAGCGCCGTGGTCTGCGGAATGCCGGACCCGGGAGAAGAGGAGATAGGATCGTTCAGGTTCATATCCCCCGCACCCAAGGATCACATCCCCGCGATCATAGAGATGGGGTTTCCGGTCAGGTTGGATGCCGGAAGGAAAGGGCCCAAAGGCAGTGGCGTACCGGTCAGTCCAGTGAAGTTTGAGCTGTTCTGTGATTCCGGGGGATTCCAAAAACGCTGCGGCCTGCCCCTGCACTTCAATTGTCACAACGCCGGCTGTAGTGGTGATCGCAAGGCTGCTGGTCTTTGCCTGCTCTTTTAGGGCGGGGCGAATGATCGCCACGCAACATTCATTTTCATGACCGGACAGGATCGATGCAAGCGTGCTGCCTTTGCCGATCTCCCGCCTCTCTCCATCGAGGTGGATGGTGTGCATTGTACACCTCACGGGGCTGGCAGGGTCATGACTTTGCGCTCCTCTTCGGTCAGGATCGCAAGCACATCAGCAGTCTTTCCGATCTGCACCATTTTACCGCCCCGCATCAGTGCGAGCCGGTCGCAGATGTCCCGCACGAACTCCATGTCGTGGGAGACCACAATAAAAGTCTCGTCCATCTCTTCACGGGCATGGAGGATCGAGTGCTTCACATCAATCTTGGTGATTGGGTCCATAGTGCCCGTAGGCTCATCGAGGATAACAATACGCGGCTCACGGATCAGCACCTGTGCGAGTGCTACGCGATGCCGTTCACCTTCTGATAACTGAGCGGGCATCCGGTCAAGGATCTCTTTGCTCTTTGCATCAGTGAACCCTGCCATCTTTAGCGTGACTAACGCCTTTCTCATGGCCAGCTCTTTTGGAAATTCAAGGCCTATGGCATCGGTGAGATTGTCAAGAACGGTCCGGTGCGGGAAGAGATCATATTCCTGGTGCAGGAGACCGATGTAGGGGGTAGCCCGTCCCCGCTGTTCGATCCCCGGCTTTGTCATGTCAATCCACTCTTCACCAATCCGGATGTTTATCTCCCCGCTGGTTGGTTCGATAAGACCGGCAATAATTCCTGATAGTGTGGTCTTTCCTGCACCGCTTTTCCCGATAATCCCGAAGATCTCTTTGGTTGAGACATCAAAAGTGACGCCGTTGACTGCCTTGACCACTCCACGGTCAACCGAGATGTAGCGCTTTATGAGATCCCGGGCCACCATGACATGTTCGCCCATCTCTGCTGCTTCGAATTCCTCGGTATCGTCACACCCTTTCATGAACTCGGCAATGACTTCTTTAGGAGAGCCGAGTTTTGCTATGCTGCCGTCTATGAGAAGTATGGCGCGGTTGGCCACATCTTCGATCACCTGTGAGAAGTGGGAGGTAACGATGATACCCATGTTATTATTTTTTGCCGCTTCACTGAGCATCGCGTGCACAATCTTTGCCGTACCTGGATCGAGCGTGCCGGTTGGTTCATCGGCAAAGAGTAAGAAAGGCTCTTTTGCCAGCTGGCGGGCAAGCACCACCCGCTGCTTCTCTCCCCCGGAAAGGTCTCTGGCGATATGCATCATCCTGTGAGAAAGCCTCACCTGATCGATCAGATCGGCTGCACGGTTTATCGCGTTCTCCTGCGGGTAACTGATATCGTCCAGTGCATGCAGGACGTTTTCGATCACACGATCGTCGCCATAAAGGGCGAATGTGCGCTGGAACATTATAGCGGTACGGCGCATAAGCCTCCGCCGCAGTTCCTCGTCTTTTTCGTTCCAGAGATCTACATTCAGCGCTGTGAGCTTCGCACCACATCGGGAACAGGGTGTACCCACTGCGCTTCCCACATCCATATAGTCGCAGGTGCCGCAAGCCGCCACATGATAGACAATTGTGCCACTTGTGGGAGGCTGCTCCACACCGCGCATCAGGTGCATCAACACAGTCTTACCGGCCCCGCTCCTGCCGATAATCCCGAGGATCTCCCCTTCTGCGATCTCAAAAGAAATATTCTTGAGTACCCTCTGGCCATTGAAATCCATGCAGAGGTTGTCGACCGTGATCAATGGAGCCTTCATAATTCCCTTATACCTAATGTGGTACTGGACTCATATTACCTTTTATATGCTGCACCACACCGTCACGATCGCTAATTACCCCGAACGCTTCTGGGAGGTGAGCAGTTCCTGCACAATGGGGAGCACAGCGCTGACATCTTTTACAACGTAATCTGCCACCGCATAGAGTTCCTCAGGCCGATCGCCTGCCTGCTGGATGGTGAGAATCGCGATATCAGCATTTCGCATGGCACAAAGATCATTGATCCCGTCGCCCACCATCAGCACTTTGTCATATTCCTGCTTCAGGTCACTGACGATCTGCGCTTTGACTGTCGGTGTAGCAACCCCGTAGACCCGGTCCCTTGGAATGCCGAGATGGTCTGCCATCTTCTCTAATTTTGTGACTCGGTCACCTGAGGCAATGAACGTTGGTACACCCATCCTGTGCAAGCTGGTTATCGTCTCTTTTGCTCCGTCAAACGGCCAGCCACCTGCGGTGATAGTAAACTCAACTGCCCCCAATGCCATATTGATGATCGCCCCGCTGTTCATGGTGACTACTAATTCTGCTTTACAGACTGTCCAGACATTGCGGATGCACTCCTGCAGATCGCCCACCCGCGCTGTCTTGTCTGCGTACAGGACATCTCCGATCTCTTCTGCTGTTGTGATTCTGCGCGTGCAGCTCACACCAAAGCTCATGTTGTGCTCGATGAGATAATCGGAAAGGAGGGTATCAGAAGGTGTGTCGATCATCATCTTGGATTTCACGGGCAGCACGACAAGGACGCGATCCGGAGAACTGAAGGTGAGCGTGGTGGTCTCTATACCCGGCAGCAGTTTTTTGTTGCAGATATCTTTTGCCACACGGTAGGTGTTAAGAAGTGTTCCTGCACTGTCAAAGACTACGGCAACCGACATGAAACCCCGGTAATAAACTTATATCTTCTCATCTCCATTGAATCAATGAAGATTGATGTTTCCTATTGAAACTGCAGAGAAGATAAAGAGCATGGAAATCCGGGGTGCGGGCAGGATTGCGCGGGCAGCCGCAGAAGCCCTCCGTGCCCAGGCTCTTTGCTCAAAGGCATCGTTCCCATTAGCATTTGTTGATGAGATGGAACGGGCAGCTGAATTGCTGGTCTCAACACGTCCTACGGCAGTCTCGTTACCTAATGCGGTTCACATGGTTATGGCCGGCATTGGCCGGGCAAAGACCATTGACGAGGCGCGAAAAGGAGTTGTTGAGCGGGCGGATGAGTTCATCCAGTCCTCGCAGCATGCGGTAGAAAAGATCGCAGAGTTCGGTGCCCGGCATATCCGTGATGGCGATACGATTCTTACTCACTGTAACTCCGAAGTGGCACTTGGGTGCATTATCGAAGCGCACAGGAGCGGAAAAGAGATCGAGGTCTTTGCTACAGAGGTGCGCCCGAGAAACCAGGGACTCATCACTATCCGGACGCTCAATGATGCGGGCATAAAAACGAATTACATAGTGGATTCTGCGGTGCGATCGTTTATCAACGACATTGATCTCGTCATTGTCGGGGCTGATGCAGTCACTGTGAATGGTGCGGTTGTGAACAAGATTGGCACCTCGCAGGTTGCCCATTCGGCGCATGAAGCGAGAGTGAATGTGCTTGTAGCTGCTGAGACTTACAAGTTTGCCCCCCGTACGATTATCGGTGAACAGATCCAGATCGAAGAGCGGGCAGCTGGAGAGGTACTGCCTGATGAGATTGCCCGGACACTGCCCCATGTGACCGTCCGCAACCCGGCGTTTGATGTCACTCCTGCGGAATATATCGATATGATCGTGACCGAGCAGGGGGCAATCCCGCCGCAGATGGCGTACGTGATCATCAAAGAGTATCTCGGCTGGGATATCGGCGAATTCCATAAAGCCTTTGAGATTAATACCTGTCATAGCGAGTAAAAGCGACTGCTGAATTTGTAAAGGAGTGAAATGAGGAATCATGGAGATACCATTTACAAAATTACAGGGAAATGGCAATGATTTTGTACTGATCGATGAATACGAAAAGACGATCATTCCAGATGACATGAAGGCCCGGTTTGCTGCAACCTATTGTGACCGCAGGTTTGGGATCGGGGCTGACGGGGTTCTGTACCTGATGAAATCAGAAACCGGAAACCTGCGGATGCGAATCCTTCAACCCGATGAGAGCGAAGCGGAGATGTGCGGTAACGGCATTCGTTGTCTGGCAAAATATGCCTTTGATGCCGGCTATGTAAAAGGTTCCTGCATCATCGATACGCTCGCCGGACCTGTTGGTGTGGAGATGGCCTATCGCGATGATAATTTTGTTGCAACGATCAGTATGCCCACCCCGAAATTCGACCGGACGGATATCCCTGCTCAGGGAGACGGGGAATACAAGGAACATATCGGTGTCTTTGAAGTTTATGCAGTCAATACCGGTGTCCCGCACGCGGTGGTAATGGTAGATGATGTGGAGAGCGTTAACGTAGAAGCGCTTGCGCCACCCATCCGCCATCATGCATCGTTTGTCAACGGTGCGAACGTGAACTTCGTCCAGAAGACCGGTGAGGACAGCATAAAACTCCGAACGTTCGAGCGCGGTGTAGAAGGAGAAACACTCTCCTGCGGCACCGGGGCAACGGCAGCAGCAGCAGTCATCCACCATCTTGGGCTTATGGGAGAGAAGGTGAAGGTGCAGACCGAGGGTGGCCCATTGGTCATTAATTTAAAAGACGGCGCAAAGATGGAAGGCCCGGCTGATACTGTCTTTACCGGGACAATCTCTTTTTAATTTTTTGTTGCTGAAAGCAAAAAGGAGTTATTTCATTTCTTTAAGAGACAATTTCCCGGAATACCACCTGAACTGCAGGAACGCCGTTATCAAAAAAGCTCATTGCCATCACTTCTACTGTTACCGGTGTCCCATCAACCCGTAAAAATTTCTCCCTTAAGACTGGAGCGGGCACACGATGGTCAGTACTCATTTTCCTTATGCGTTCTTCCATATCCCTGCGGGAATCCGAATGAATCAGGTCAAAAATTGATCTTCCAATGAGATCCTGTGGTGTTGCGGCCCCCAGAATCTTTGCGGCTTTCTCGTTGAGATAAGATATTTTCTGGTTTTTGTGGATTGCGATTGCATCAAACAACTGCTCGAGCAGGCGACGGCAGCGCTCTTCACTGGCAACGAGTGCATCTTCTTTTGCCCGTTGTCCGGTAATGTCCATCAAAGAAGTGATGGACTGTCCGGTTCCAGGAATCAAATCAACGGTGAGGAAGATATTTCGGAGGTCTCCGGATCTTGTTATGAACCGGAACTCGTAGTGTTTCAACGCCTTCTGCCCGCTTTGCCGTCTCAGTTTATGCTGGGCGAGCATGCGCTCAAGATCTTCTTTGACCACGAACTCAGTCCAGCGCATTTTTCCTTCAATCTCGGATTTTGAGTATCCGGACATGCGTTCGAACCCGGCATTGGCAAGGCTGATCATGGTGTTTTCTTCAACAAGGACGGATGCAGTTCCAGTATTTTCAAAAACTGCACGATACCGGTCTTCGCTCTCCTTTAATGCCCGAATGGCCTGTTGGCGCTCGGTGACATCCCTGATAATTGCGAGCACAAGTGTCTGGCCACGGAACTCAAAGATGTGTGCGCTGATCTCAACCGGGATTTTTTTTAAGTCTTTTGATTGCAGAACACTTTCAGTTGTGATGTGTCCATTTTTTAGTAACTGCCTTCCGCTCTGTCGGGTCAATTCGAGTGACTCCGGTGCTACAAGATCCTGTGGTAACAGGTTGAGGAACTCTTCCTTGTTATATTTCAGAACCCGGCAGGCAGCATCATTGACTTCGATATACTGCCCTGATTTTCCATCGGAGGTGATGCTGTGGACCAGGATCATGTCATTGGTATTGTTAAACAGCGAGCGGAACTTCTCTTCGCTCTCTCTAACGGCCAGCTCAGCCCGTTTGCGTTCTGTTATGTCCCGTATTGCTACTTGTACTGCAGATTTTCCACCAATCAGTGTCCGGACACCCCTGCCTTCGACGGTCACTGATGTGCCATTAAGCCTTAGCATCTGCAATTCCATTGGTGGAGATGATTCCCCGTCAAGATCTTTTTTGATATTTTCCTTCACAGCATTGTAAAAACCGGGCTCGATAAAATCAAGAACCGGTTTACCAACTATCTCTTCAGGGTTTTGAGCGCCAATGAGTTTTTGGGCTGCCGGGTTCACATAGATAATTTTTCCATCACAATGAAGGATAACCGCATCCGGGGAGATCTCAACAAGTTTACGGTATCGGTCTTCACTCTCCCGCAATGCGCACTCATTTCGTCTGAACTCAGTAATATCTTCCAAAAGAACCGAGACACCTTTGCGCCCGTCGCTAAAAGCGATTGGATATATGTGACAGGAAAATATCTGATCCCCGTTATTCAGCGTGAGCGAACTGCGCCACTCTTTTCCAAAGACCCCATCCCTGAGACGTTGAATAAAATTTTCCAGTGCATCGCCAAAGACGGTTACAGCAGCTGTATATTCGATATTTTTCCCGAACAGTTCTGCTGACGGGACTCCAAACATCTTTAAGAACGGTTCATTGGCAAAGATGATCCTCAGGCCGCTGTCCAGCTGCATGACCAGATCTGAAGAGATTGAGAGCATTGCAGACTGCGGTATCCGGTTTGACAGCGCATAGATCTTTGCCATCCCGAAATGGCGCATCTCAACCTGACCTGAGACCAACAGGTTGTCAAGATATCTCCCGGCCGTGTTCCGGTTGATATCGATCTTTTTTACAATCTCTGTTATGCTGAGGCCCTGCGGGTGTTCCACTAAAAGATCGGTTATCCGGGTGGTGATCTCCCTGTTCAGTACCATTGGTCTATAATTATTCGGGCTCTGTTGATATAATGATTACAATTTTTTAACGAATCTTTTGTATCTGGAAAAATAAAAACAGGATCCGGTGCACTCATCAGTTTTTTGCAGTGATGCCTTCTTTAACGATCTCGAACTCGAACAATGCACCCTCCGGTTGGGATCGGTGTTTGACCAGCCGGGCCCGGCGACATCCCATTGTACCCGTCTTCTCGACACGGACGATCACTTTTGAGATGTGTTCGAGTGCAAAACCGCCAAGGCCGTACCAGGTATTCTTGCCCGTATCCATGTACACCTGGTTGGTGATAATCACAGGAATCTCATAGCGTTTGGCATACCCTAACAAGTGGATCATCTGCCTTGTGAGCACCTGAATTGCATCCCTGCCCTTGTCGAGATCAGTGCGGTAGAGTGCAGTAGCCGAGTCCATGACGAGCAGTTGCGGCTTTTGGGTCTTTAGCACCCTCTCAACTTCGGAGATTACCTGACCCTGGTGTTCGAAATCTATAGGCTCAAAGAGGAAGAGTTTGTCGGCAAGTTTCTCGGTGTCGTCTCCTGCGATCTGCCGGAACCGCTCGATTGAGAAACCCTCAGAATCAATATAGGCAACTGCGTGACCCGCCCTTAGGCAGGAGACTGCGGCAAGGATGCAGAGCGTGCTCTTCCCACTCGCAGGCTCGCCGTAGAGCTGTGTGATGGTCCGCACTTCGAACCCGCCTCCGAGCAGATGGTCAAAGGCTGCATTTCCGCTGGTTCGTTTATCTGTTTTCATTGTGCACCGTCTTTGTGTTTATTTGTAACATTTTTCCAGCCCGCATCCTCGATCGCCAGTATTACGTCTTTGACCGGGATTTTGAGTTCGCACGCCCAGTCGCGTGCAGGATCGAACTCTGCCTTGAGTGTATAGATGGCGCCATGCATCCAGCCGCATTTCACTGGCAGGTAGCGTATCTGACCGTTTATTGAAACTTCGATCTCAATGATTGTCCGCTCCGCGATGAACCGGTGCACCGCGGGAATACAGCGGATGCCAAGTGTACCTAGTTCTCTTGCCATCAGTTCGGCAAGCATGGCGCTCCTGTCATTCTGGCAGATCACCCGGATCAGGAAACCGGGCCTGCCTTTTTTCATGATGATTGGAATCGTACTGGCATCGCGTGCACCGGCTTCCATGCACAGCGCGATGGTATGGGCGATCACTTCCCCGCTCACATCATCCACATTGGTTTCAAGGATGTCTACGGTGTCCTGCGGGAGTTTGCCGGTTATTGTCTCAATGATCATTGCCCGGAGCACGTTAGGTGTTTCCGGAGTATCCCGGCTGCCCGCCCCGTAGCCGGACGCCAGTATGGTATATGTTTTGAGATCTTTTGGAGCTACTGTGGAGAACCCGGCAAGGAGTGCTGCGCCGGTTGGTGTGCAGAGTTCACCATCATCGGGACCGGATAGTGTTGCGAGCCCGGTCCCTTTGAGGATTGCCGCAGTTGCCGGTGCAGGGATCGGAAACATTCCGTGGGAACCGGTTGCCGTCCCACGCCCGAGTGCGATTGGCAGCACGACGACCCCGTCCACCGCGAGAGTGTGAAGGGCCGTGCAGGCGCCGATCACATCAGCGATTGCATCATCTGCCCCCACTTCATGGAAAAGAACGTGAGCGCCGTGCACAGATTCTTCCGCAGCATTGATCCGCTCAAATATTTTTCGTGCCATGGCAAGCACCGGTGCCGGTACAACTCCTGCTGCCCCATCGAGGCGTGCGAGCACATCGGCAAGTGTCCGGTGGGCTGGTGTGGCCCGGGTGTCCACTTTCACCGCCCGGATACCGGCTCTTGTGACCGTTGAGATTTTTGGCTCTGCTACTACTGCCTGCATGGCCCGCAGGACGATTGGAAGGTCAGCCCCGCAGTCCAGCAGAGCAGCTGTGATCATGTCGCCTGCCGCGCCGTGGAAGGGATCGAAAATGAGGATACGCATTTACAGTACCTATAAATCCCTGCGTATATGACCTTTAAGGTAATGCCTGAAGTGCAATTGAGAGTGGATTCCGCGTATCCCGGCGATCAGGGTGGTGGAAAGGCCCGGCTCGATCCCGAGACGATGCTCCTGTTAAAGATCTCGCCCGGAGATCTGGTTGCAATCGAAGGAAAACGTCGGACTGTGGCCAAGGTCTGGCGGGCTCTTGTCGAGGACTGGAACCAGCGCAAGGTCCGGATCGATAATTTTACCCGGCAGAATGCCGGTGTAGCAATCGGAGATACGGTCAAGATCATTAAAATCTCTGAGGAAGTGGAAGCCAAACGGATAGTGCTCGCACCCCCAGAAGATCTGCCAAAGAAAATACCGGTTGCAAATAATCCTCATGTGGTGAACGGGCTGATCGATTTTCCGGTGTCAATGAACGATTCTGTCCCGATCATGCTGGGACTTCCTTTCCTCCAGCCCCAGATCGTGGCGTTCAAGGTCATGGAGATCGAGCCGGAAGAAGCAGTCATCATCACCAAGAATACTACAATTGAGTTCTCTGACAAACCCGCAGCCGGTTTTGAAGGTATCAAGCGGTTCTCGTACGAGGATATCGGTGGATTAAAAGACGAGCTCCAGCGGCTCAGAGAGACAATCGAGCTCCCGCTCCGGCACCCGGAGCTCTTCCAGAAGCTGGGCATCGAACCCCCCAAGGGTGTTTTACTGTATGGTCCGCCGGGCACAGGTAAGACTTTGATCGCAAAGGCAGTGGCAAGTGAGAGCGGGGCGCACTTCATCTCGATTGCCGGGCCGGAAGTGATCTCGAAATATTACGGCGAGAGTGAGCAGCGGCTCCGCGAGGTCTTTGAAGAGGCGCGGGAGAACGCACCATCAATCATCTTCATCGACGAACTGGATTCCATTGCGCCCCGTCGCGAGGAAGTGACCGGGGAAGTTGAACGAAGGGTTGTAGCCCAGCTCTTAACCATGATGGATGGGCTTGAGGAACGCGGGCAGGTGGTTGTGATCGGTGCAACGAACCGTGTCGATGCGATCGATGCAGCGCTCCGCAGGCCCGGGCGGTTTGACCGGGAGATCGAGATCGGCGTGCCTGTAGAGACGGATCGGATCGATATCTTAAAGATCCACAGCCGGGGCATGCCGCTCTCTGAAGATGTGAGCCTCGATGTGCTCGCCCAGCAGACGCACGGTTTTGTCGGTGCAGACCTTGCAGCACTTGCCCGTGAGGCGGCCATACGTGCCCTGCGCAGGTATTTGCCGGACCTCGATCTCGATGCCGAGGAGATCCCGCAGGAGATTCTCGATACGCTCAAGGTCTATGCGAGTGACTTCCGCAGCGCCCAGCGTGATGTGGGACCGAGCGCAATGCGCGAAGTGATGCTCGAAGTTTCCCATGTGAAATGGCAGAACGTAGGCGGCCTCGAATCGGCCAAGACCGAAGTGCGGGAAGCAATCGAGCTTCCACTCAAAGATCGGCAGAAATTCGAAGACCTTGGCATTGTACCCCCACGGGGGATCCTGCTCTATGGTCCGCCGGGAACGGGAAAGACGCTGATCGCAAAGGCAGTGGCAAGCGAGAGCGGGGCGAATTTTATTCCGGTCCGTGGTCCCCAGCTGTTATCCAAGTGGGTTGGCGAGAGCGAGCGGGCGGTTCGCGAGGTCTTTAAGAAAGCCCGGCAGGTTGCTCCCTCTATCATCTTCTTTGACGAGATCGATGCGCTGGCTCCCGCCCGTGGCACGAGCAGCGATTCGCACGTGAGCGACAATGTGCTCAACCAGATCCTGACCGAGATGGATGGCCTTGAGGATCTCAAGGATGTGGTTGTTATGGGCGCAACGAACCGCCCGGACATTGTGGATCCTGCCCTGCTGCGTGCAGGACGGTTTGACCGGCTCGTCTATATCGGTGAACCAACGCTCGAGGACCGGAAGAAGATCATTGGTATCCACACCCGGTTCATGCCCCTCGAAGGTTCGGCACTTGAAGAGATTGTCGGGCTCTGTGGAAAATATTCTGAGGACAATATTGGCGAACTGGTCGAGAAGCTCGGGAAGGATAAAGTGGTCACCTCCGATGAGATTAAGGCAGCGATCAGTCCGGCAGCAGATGATGCCACGGGTGTTCCTGCCGGGACCCGGCGCAGGCGGCTCATCGAGCTGATGCATGAGAAGCAGCTGACATTTTCCGATCCCGCCCGGGACGCACTTGCAACAACGATTGCCGGCACTACAGAAGGATTCGTTGGATCGGATCTTGAATCCGTGTGCCGCGAAGCCGGGATGCTTGCCCTCCGCGATGGTCAGACGATCGTCTCAATGAAATACTTTGAGGCGGCACAGAAGAAGGTGCACCCCACGATGAACGAAAACCTGCGGAATTATTATGGCAAGATCCAGCAGCACTTCAAAGGTGGTCTTCCGCAGAAAGTTCAGCCGCCAGAGTATCAGTAAATCTTTTTTTTTAAATTATTATTCGATAACGAGCGGGTCGGGAAAATGTTTTTGGCCTTTTTGGAGTCCCCCTTCCGGGTTCCGTCGTTCACCGTCGATGACAAGCCCTCTTCAGGAGATGTGACTTACGGGAGGGATGTTATATTTAAAATCGGGCTCCGTTTGGCAAATGGAGGTCATTTTAGAGTTTTCAATCGGGGGTGTGTCTTACCCGGGATCGGGAGATGTGCGGAATTCAGGGCAATTGGATGTAAATTCATTTTTATCTCTTTCCTGCGAGCCCGGATTTTAAAAAAATAACGTCGGAGAGTCAAATGTGCGCAATTAGGCTCAATTGGCTAGACGATCTCGCTTGGGTTCAGGTTTAAGCAGGCAAAACGAAAGGAACCCCTGTTTTGGAGTCCCCCCTACGGGCTCCGTCGATCATCGTCGATAACAAACCCTCTTTAGGAGATGTGACTTTCGGGAGTGATGCGATATTTCAAATCGGGCTCCTTTCGTTAAATGGAGGTCGTTTTAGCGTTTTCAATCCGGAGTATGTCTTACCCGGGATCGGCAAATGTGCGGAATTCGGGGTAAATGGATGTAAATTCATTTTTATCTTATTCCTGCGAGCCCGGATTCAAAAAAATAACGTCGGAGAGTCAAATGTGCGCAAATAGGCTCAATTGGCTAGACGATCTCGCTTGGGATCGGGTTTAAGCAGGCAAAACGAAAGGAACCCCTGTTTTTGGAGTCCCCCCTACGGGCTCCATCGATCATCGTCGATAACAAACCCTCTTTAGGAGATGTGACTTACGGGAGGGATGCGATATTTTAAATCGGGCTCCTTTTGGCAAACAGGATCTGAAATGACGATTTCCTAAATTCCCTTTTTTGTTATATAGGGTGGATCAATTTCGGATTGGCGCTCTGGATCATTTTTGAGTTGGCGAAAACATCATTCAGGAGTTTTTTAAAATGCGTGTGCCGGAATTGGGTGGATTTGTGCCGGAGTTGAGGCTGTGACCCCTTCACTGAGAGAGGATCTCCGAAGGAGAAGTGGGTTGAGCGGAGTGCAGGTCTCCTGTGGTGCGGTGACATAAATCAATAAAAATACCTCACGATAGAGGTTTGGAACTGGCACGAATATTTATGTTCACAAAAAATGAACAATGATTAAATAGTGAACATACCGAATAAGATATTATGTTCACAAAAAAAGAACAGCCATTGAATCGTGAACATGGCCCGGATCTGGTAGCAAACATATTTTCGAAAAAAGCCAGCGATATCCTACGCGTACTGCTTGTCAGCTATCCAAAAACCTGGGCGCTCAGGGATTTGGCAAAAGAATCCGGCACAGCCCTGGGATATACCTCCCGGGTATCAAACACATTGATCAGCCAGCGTCTCGCACTCCGTGCTTCTGCCCGGTCGGAACTGAAGATCATGGCTCCGGAAGATTTGCTCAAACGCTGGGCAACTTTTTCCCACTTTGTTGCAAATACCACGTTTGTTGAATACTACACCAGTGAACAGGATATTTTGAAATTTTTGAGCAGACTCAAAAGGCAAAAACCCGGAGAGTATGCACTGACCGGCCTTGCCGGCGCACTGCTTGTTGAACCTTTTGTCAGACCGACAAACACGCATATGTACATATGGAAAGGATCAGACGCCGGGAAACTGGCACACGATCTGGACCTTATGCCTGTTGAAGAGAACGGGAATGTAAAATTTGCCATTGCTCCCGGTAACGGAATTTTTTACGGTGCACAGGAGATTGATGGCATAAGGGTAGTTTCAGACATTCAGCTCTACGTTGATCTGTATAACTATCCCGCCCGGGGCAGAGAAGCGGCTGATGAACTGTGGAAGATCATTCAAAAACGCTGGGATAAATATCAGGATTAAGAATCATGTACTCGCGCGAAATCACAGAAACCTCAAAATCAGCACTCCTTGAGCTCGGTCTCGCATTGCACACGTACCGGGACGATATGGTGCTGTCAGGAGGATGGGCTCCTTACTTTATTACTGAGAATTATTTCGAGCACTGCGGAAGTGTCGATATCGATCTTGTCTTAAAGACAACCATCCTACCCAGGTATGAAAGTATCAGAAAGATTGTAACCGATCTCGGATATGTTGAGGAAAACCACTTCAGGTTTGAAAGAAAAATAAAATCCCCGCTTGACGGGAATTATTATTTAATTCATATCGATTTCCTGTGCGATAAATGCGAGCTCGGCTATCATTTCAGGGTCCAGCCCGATCTGGAGGCGTTCATGTTTGAGGGTGCCGATATCGCCTTTGATTTTAATTTTCAAAAAAAGATCGAAACAATACTCCCTGAAAACGGTGTCGATAGCACAGTTTTTAACGTTCTTGATTTAGCTGGATCGATCATTTTGAAAGGCCAGGCACTGGGAAACCGGAAAAACTTAAAGGATGCATACGATATTTTCGCGCTGACTCACTACAACGGCGGACCTGAACAGGCAGCCCATTACTTCAACCAGAATTTCGCACGGGAAGGGATCTCCAGTGAAAAAAGAGATCTTACAAGAAATTCACTCGCGGTGATACAGAAAAAATTCCGTGATGGAACTTCTGCGGGCTCTTTTGGTGTTGAAACATTTTCAGAAACCCGATACAAGCGATCAATCGTAGCTGCCCAGGTGAACAAATTCCTGGAGAATGTGAAATCGGTTTAGTTCATTTTATTTACAGTCATATATCTCCTATCATGAGCACGAAAGCGAGAGGGTCGGGGGTATTTTCCCCGCAACGTTTGAACGATCGTTTACCATAATGCAGGAGGGGGGCCTTCTTGGAAACGATGCTCTTCACGTTGCCTGCATGGAAGAGCATTCGATTGGAACCATCGTAACCTATGACCGGGATTTTTCCCGGGTATCCGGTCTCAAAATCCGGAAGCCGGATGATATTGGGTAATTTTTCCGGTCGCTGGTCTGGAACTGTTCGCTTTGTTCAGGATGCTCACTCCTTGCTCTTTGCATAAGATTTTCAAAATTGCAATATTTTTTAAAACCAGTGGCACGATCCCGATCGTAAATAACAATACATATATTCCTTTTTTCACCAACTATTGTACTGCCGTGAGAGGAGGGTTGGATGAAGACTGAGGTCCTACAAGACATCAAGAAAGCTGAAGAAGAGTACCAATCGGTGATCAGCAAGGCCCAGGAAGAGAAGAAGCATAAACATTCCCAGGCTGAGCTCGAATCTGATAATCTGGTTGCAAAAGCGCAGAGTAATGCTGAACAATACAAAAAGCTGAAACTGGAAGAAGCACGTCACCAGGCAGCACTTAAGCACGCCGAAATCATAAAAAGTGGCAATGAGCGCGCAGCGGCATTGAAAGAGAAAGGAAAAAAGAACCTTTCAAAAGCAGTGCAGCTGCTGGTTGTGCGGTTTAAGGAGCAGCTGCATGTTAGCGCCTAAGCAGATGAGCCGGTTGCTCATCGTCGCTTCACGGGACCGGATGGCCCCGGTTGTTGCGGAACTCTATCGCCATCGCCTGTTTCATATCGAAGAGTTCGTTGAAGCACGGGCAGAGGGTTACGAGGGCTTTAAGATCGGCACACCTCTTTCAGGAGCAAGCGAAGCATCTGTTGATCTCGTCAAGATACGGGCAATAGAAAATGCCACCTCTATCCACGGAGATGACATTGATTCAGCAAAGATCTGCACCAGTACAGAATTGAAATCCAGAATTGAACGCGAACTCCCGCTTCTTGAAAAAGAAGTTGTGGATCTGATTGTCAGGCGCTCACAGCTGGATACCAGGGTAAAAGAGAACGAGCAGAAAATTGCCGAGATCAGACCGTTTCTTACCGTACCGGTCGATTTGGACATGTATCGGGGATATTCAGGCTTTGTCGTGTTCGCTGGTTATGTAGCACGTGAAGTAAAACTCTCTGTGCCCTGCGAAATGTCGTATTCACCGGGCAAAGACAAGAATTTCATTGTTATTGTCGCGCCTGCCGGTGAGCGCAGCGAAGTTGAACGGGCATTGCAGGAGGCGGCATTCCAGCCCGTACAGATCCCAGAAGAGTCCGGAACTCCGCAGGCACGGATCGATTATTATTCCGGTGAGATCTCCACCATGAAAACGGAGTTCGATGAGATCATTAAGAAACTCGAAGCAGTCCGGACAAAACACAGCGGGTTTCTGGTTACCTGCGAGGAATTTTTAAAAGCTGAAGTGGAGCAGAACGAAGCCCCGCTGCGGTTTGCAACAACAAAGCAGACTTTTGTGGCAGAAGGCTGGGTACCATCTGATCGTGTTGATGCGGTGACTGCAGATCTTGTCAAAGCAACTGAAGGTAAGATCTATGTCACCGTGTTACCGATCGACTTTGAACACGACAGTGTTCCTGTTGAGTACAACAACCCGTCATTTGCAAAACCCACACAGGTGCTCATTGACGTGTACAGCCGGCCAAAATATACCGAGCTCGATCCAACCCTTATGGTTTCGATCGTATTTCCCATCTTCTTTGGGCTGATTCTTGGAGATGTTGGGTACGGGTTGATTCTCCTTGCGATGTCACTGGGACTCAGGAAATTCTTAAAGGGTGAAGAAGGCCGGTATTTGCTCACCGTGCTCAGGAATGCGAGCATTTCGAGTATCTTCTTTGGTCTGCTCTTTAGTGAGTTCCTTGGATTTGCAATTCCGGGACTGACACCGCTCATGCCCTCCCGCCATCTTATAGCAGAGCATGGTGGGCATGGCCCGATGATTCCGGATCTGTTGATCCTGTCCATCTGGATCGGCGTTTTGCATATTTCGCTCGGGCGTATCCTTGGCATTATAAACCATGCACAGCAGGACCATGGCGAGCACCGGACAAAAGCGATGCTGGCCAATTTTGGCTGGCTGGCGGTCATGTGGGGTATTCTGATTGCCATCTGGTCAATTGCCGCATTGCCGCTCATGCCAAACTTAACCGGGCTTCCACCGGTAGTATCCATTGTTAATTACGGTGTAGTTATCGGTTTAGTGCTTGCGGTTCTGGGGATTTTGTTGATCGCACGCGACTCAGTGCTTGAAGTTGTGGAACTTCCTTCAATCATCTCACATGTATTATCGTATGCCCGTATTGTTGCGGTCGGGTTCTCATCTGTAGCTATTGCGATGGTTATCAATTTCATAGCCATTGGGATGTTAATTCAACCCCAGTTGGAAAATTTTTCAATTTTCAGTATTGTCGTCATCATTGCCGGACTGGTCGTGTTCCTTTTTGGACATGCACTCAACACAGTCTTAGGTATAATGGGTGGAGGACTCCACTCAATCAGGTTGCATTATGTTGAATTCTTCACCAAATTCTATAAAGGTGGAGGCGTTAAGTACGTTCCATTTGGAATGAAAAGAAGATTTACGGAGGATTAAATTATGGCAGCAGAATTAGTAACAGCAATTGACGTTGGAATGAGTGTTGAAGCAGTAAAGGCATCGCAGCTCGGAATGAAGGCACTTGGTGCAGGTCTCGCAGTAGGGATGACCGGTATTGGTGCAGGTCTTGCAGAGATGGCAATCGGTACTGCAGCAGTAGGTGCAACAGCCGAAAACAAGGAAGTATTCGGTCTGGTTCTCCTGCTTACCGTTATTCCGGAAACGATTGTTATCTTCGGTCTGGTCGTCGCTCTCCTGCTCTTGTTCGTATAAACGGAGCAGACAATGGGACTGGAAGCCGTTGTAGAAGAGATCAGGGAAAAAGGCAGAAGCGAAGCTGCAAGGATCCAGGCTGAGTCAAAGCAGGAAATTGAAAAGATCCTGGTAGTTGCACAAAAGCGTGTTGAAGAGATCAAACTTGCCGCAGAGACAGAGTCTGGAAAAAAGGCCGCCCATATCATTGGTCAGGATGTCTCTGCAGCAAACCTTCTTGGCAAACGCGAGATCTTAAATTCGCAAAAGGCGCTTTTGGACGAGGTCTACGAAGCGACAAGAAAAGAGATTGCCGGACTCCCTGAAAGCTTCCATCGGGAAGCGATTAAAAAACTCCTCACCGAAGCTAAAAAGGAGATCTCGAAAGGAAAGGTCTACTGCAATGCCAGAGATGTGGCAGCAGCAAAGGCAATCATTGCTGAGAATCCCGATTTTGCGGGATTTAAGATGGGCGATCCGGTCAACATCGATGGCGGGGTTCTCATCGAAGGTGAAGGAGCAGCGCTGCAGATTGATTACAGTTATCGCACATTCCTTGCAAAGGTCTGGGAATCCGGGTTGAAAGATGCATCCGATATCCTGTTCGTATAGGGAGGTACATGCATGGCTGGTATGAGGTTTGGTGCATCACCGTACATCTACATTTGTACAAGAATGCGGGTGAGAAAAACAACCCTGCTCCCAAAGGAGGAGTATATGCGGATGCTCAACATGAACCTGCCCGAGATCACACGATTAATTGGTGAAACCGATTACAAGCAGGAGATCGATGAGCTGGGGACAACGTTCAAAGGGATTGACCTTATTGAAGTTGCACTCTCCTGGAACCTTGCAAAGGAATACCAGAAAATCCAGGAGATCACACCGGGCACCCTAAAGCAGTTCACCCGGGCATATCTCCATCGCTGGGATATCCAGAATGTACTCACCATCCTAAAAGGCAGGTTGCAGGGCGCAAAGACCGGCAAGATCAAAGAGATCCTCATTCCTGCAGGAAGTCTTGACAGGATTGCACTGGATCGTCTTTTGGCTGAGGAAAGTCCAGACAAGATTGTGGAAATGCTTAAAGGGTACAGGATGTACCCTCAGGTGTTCGCACGTGAATACCCTCTCTCAAAGGAAAGTGGCTCCTATTCACAGCTGGAAAACGAGCTCTACAAACAGTTCTACTCAGAGATCATTGCTGAAGCGGAGAGTGGAATCAAAGGAGGAAAACTATTCCTTGATTTCATCCGGCTTGAAATTGATATCAAGAATGTCAAGACCTTATTCCGGCTGCGTGCAGATACTTTTGAAGAAGATGCCCGGTCTATGTATATTTTTGGAGGCACGCTGTCAGCAGCGGATTTTGTTACCCTGAATACGATAAAGGACCAGAACGAATTTATCGATGCACTCAAGGGAAAAATTCGCCAGAAGTCAATCATTGCACTTCTTGATGAGCTGAGAAATGAAAAAGCGATCCGCGATGTTGAGAGCAGACTCACCCGCGTACAGCTGGACCAGATGGAGCGGATGTCAAAGCGCAATCCCATCTCTATTCATCCGATTCTTGTCTATCTCGAGAAGAAGAAGTACGAGGTGTTCAATCTCCGGGCGCTTGCCAGAGGAAAAGAGTCAAAACTGCCTTCCGAAAAGATAGCGGAATACCTGGTGGTGTAAATGGAGATCGCAGTTATCGGTAACAGTGAGTTCATTCTCGGGTTCAGGCTTGCGGGTATCCGTAAAACGTATGCAGCCGAGAATGATGAAAAACGCAATGAATACATCACCAGCGTGCTGCAGGATAACGAGGTTGGCATTCTCGTACTCAACAGCAGCGACATGGAAAAAGTACCCCGCAGGCTTCGCGAGACTCTGGAAAATTCTGTCAAGCCGACCGTGATTGCGATCGGTGGCGAGGAAGAAGGGGGTCTGTCCATGAGAGAGAGAATCAAGAGATCGGTGGGTGTTGATCTGTGGAAGTAAAAACCAAACAATCAAAGGAATTAAAAGAAGGGGTTCTGAAAAGAATCGCCGGCCCTGTCGTGACGGCAGTCAACCTTGACGCCCACATGTACGATGTGGTAAAGGTCGGCAAAGAAGAGCTGATGGGAGAGGTCATCAAGATCCAGGGTAACGATGTTATCATTCAGGTGTATGAAGATACTTCCGGTATCAGACCCGGTGAACCGGTCACGAATACCGGCCTTTCTCTTGCAGTTGAACTCGGTCCGGGTCTGCTGACCAGTATCTATGATGGTATCCAGCGTCCCCTTGCCGTACTTGTGGACAAGATGGGCAACTTCATCGAGCGTGGTGTAACTGCGCCCGGTCTTTCCCACGAGAAGAAGTGGACATTCAAGCCACTGGTAAAAACCGGTGACAAGATCGAGGCCGGTGCAATCCTTGGCGAAGTGCAGGAGACCAACATCGTCCATAAGGTCATGCTTCCCCCAAAAGAAAAGCCGGGGGTTGTAAAGACTATCAGGAGCGGCGACTACACCGTTGACGAGATCATCTGTATTCTCGAAGACGGGCGTGAATTCCCCATGATCCAGCGCTGGCCGGTCCGTGTCCCCCGCCCGGTAAAAGAGAAGATGAACCCGACGATTCCGCTGATCACCGGTCAGCGGATTCTTGATGGGCTCTTCCCGATTGCAAAAGGTGGTACCGCAGCAATTCCCGGACCGTTTGGGAGCGGCAAGACGGTTACCCAGCAGCAGCTGGCCAAGTGGTCGGATGCCGAGATCGTGGTCTATATCGGCTGCGGTGAACGTGGCAACGAGATGACGGAAGTTCTTACGGAATTCCCGCACCTTGAAGACCCAAAAAGCGGCAAGCCCCTGATGGAAAGGACCGTGCTCATCGCAAACACCTCGAACATGCCAGTCGCTGCCCGTGAAGCCTCGGTGTACACCGGTATCACCATTGCGGAATACTTCCGTGATATGGGATACGATGTCTCGCTGATGGCAGACTCAACCTCCCGCTGGGCAGAAGCCATGCGTGAGATCTCATCCCGATTAGAAGAGATGCCCGGTGAAGAAGGCTACCCGGCATACCTTGCAGCACGATTGTCTGAGTTCTACGAGCGTGCGGGCCTTGTCAAGACCTTAAATGGTGCCCGTGGTTCAGTCACAGTCATTGGGGCAGTCTCCCCACCGGGCGGAGATTTCTCAGAGCCGGTTACCCAGAACACCCTGCGTATTGTCAAAGTTTTCTGGGCGCTTGACGCCAAGCTCTCCCAGCGCCGGCACTTCCCGGCCATCAACTGGTTGAACTCCTACTCGCTGTATCTCGAAAGCCTCCATGACTACTATGACAAGGAAGTCTCCCCCGACTGGAACAAGATCCGGTCATGGGCCATGGAAGTTTTACAGAAAGAGGCGGAGTTACAGGAGATCGTGCAGTTGGTTGGTTCAGATGCTCTTCCCGAATCAGAACAGGTGACGATCGAAGTTGCCCGTATGATCCGTGAGATCTTCCTCCAGCAGAATGCGTACGACGCGGTCGACACGTTCTGTGACATGAAGAAACAGTACGACCTGATGAAGGCTATCAAACTCTTTGCAGATCTCGCGTATTCGGCACAGATCGCAGGTGTCAGCCCCACCCAGATCAACACGGTCAAGGCCAAGAACGAACTGCCTCAGGTCAAGTTCATCAAGGAGTACAAATCCGAGCTTGCAAAGATCGAGAAGCAGATGGATGATGAATTCAATGCACTGAGGTCGGCAGCATGAAGGAATACAGAACGATCAGCAAAATTGCCGGTCCGCTTGTCTTTGTAGAAAAGACCGAACCGATTGCGTATGGAGAACTTGTCAATATCATCCTTGCCGATGGTTCAACCAAGCGCGGGCAGGTACTTGACACCAGCGATGAGCTGGTCGTTGTCCAGATCTTTGAGACTACAGCAGGTATCGGCAGGGACAGTGGTGTCCGTTTCACTGGAGAAACTATCAAGATGCCCGTTGGCAGAGACATGCTTGGCAGGATCCTGTCAGGTGGCGGTAAGCCGATAGATGGTGGCCCGGAGATTGTTCCGGAGAAGCGTCTCGACATTACCGGTGCGGCAATCAACCCATACGCCCGGGGAATGCCGGCGGATTTCATCCAGACCGGTATCTCGACCATAGACGGTACCAACACGCTTGTCCGTGGCCAGAAGCTCCCGATCTTCTCGGGTGCAGGTCTTCCGCACAACAATGTTGCACTGCAGATCGCCCGTCAGGCAAAAGTGCCCGGTTCAACTGAGAGTTTTGCGGTAGTCTTTGCTGCAATGGGTATTACAAAAGAAGAAGCCAACCACTTCATGCAGGATTTCGAGCGCACCGGTGCTCTTGAACGTGCAGTGGTGTTCTTAAACCTTGCAGATGACCCGGCAGTCGAGCGTATCATCACGCCACGTCTTGCCCTGACAACCGCTGAATACCTGGCTTTTGAGCTCGGTATGCATGTGCTCGTTATCTTAACGGATATGACCAACTACTGTGAAGCGCTCCGTCAGATTGGTGCAGCCCGTGAAGAAGTGCCCGGTCGCCGTGGCTACCCGGGATACATGTACACGGATCTTGCCTGTCTCTATGAGCGTGCCGGTATGATCAAAGGTCTGAAAGGCTCAGTTACCCAGATCCCGATCTTAACCATGCCCGGTGATGATATTACTCACCCAATTCCTGACCTGACCGGATATATCACGGAAGGCCAGATCGTGGTCAACCGGGATCTCCACCGCAAGGGTATCTACCCGCCCATCAACGTTCTGCCATCGCTCTCACGTCTGATGAACCTCGGTATCGGGAAAGGAAAAACCCGTGAGGATCATAAGAAGGTTTCTGACCAGATGTACGCCGGGTACGCAGAAGGTAACGATCTTCGTGGCCTTGTTGCTATCGTTGGTAAGGATGCCCTCTCCGAACGTGACCGGCTGCTCCTGGAGTTTGCTGATCTCTTCGAGAACCGGTTTGTCCGCCAGGGATTAGATGAGGACCGGACGATTGAGGATACCTTAAATCTCGGCTGGGATCTGCTCTCGACATTACCGGTTGAACAGCTGACCCGTATCGACCGCGATACCATCAACAAGTACCACCCGAAGTTCCGCACTGGTGCAAAGAAGGAGTAAGAAGTACAATGGCCCTGCGCGATATCAAGCCAACCCGTTCCGAACTGATCAACTTAAAGCGGAAGATCCAGCTCTCGGAGCGTGGCTATAAGATTCTTAAAATGAAGCGCGATGGACTGATACTTGAATTTTTCAAGATCTTAAAAAATGCAAAGGACACCCGGGGCGATCTCATCAGTAAGTACGCAAAAGCAGTCGAGATGATGGCAGTGGCAAACACGGTTGAAGGTGCAATCGGTGTGAAATCTGCTGCCTTCTCGGTCAAAGAAGTCCCCGAGATCACCTTAAAAAGCAAGAACATCATGGGGGTTGTCGTTCCGCAGATCGAATCATCAAAGGTTAAAAAGAGTCTTGTTGATCGCGGGTATGGGGTGCTTGGAACCTCTACGGTGATTGATGAGACTGCATCTGCGTTTGAAGATCTCGTAGAATCGATCATCGAGAGTGCTGAGATCGAGACCACAATGAAGCGCCTGCTCGATGAGATTGAAAAGACCAAACGCCGTGTCAATGCACTGGAGTATAAGGTTATACCGGAACTCACCGCAGCACGGGACTTTATCAAGATGCGTCTTGATGAGATGGAACGAGAAGAGCTCTTCCGGATGAAAAAGATCAAATCCCGGAACACTGCATAATTTTTCAAGAGGTAATAATGCCGATTGGAACCATCAGGGAATTGGGATGTGAGAAAAAGACCGTGCTCCTCCGGCTCGATCTTAACTCTCCAATCGATCCCACCTCCAATCTTATTTTAGATGACAAACGTTTCCGGGAACACCTGCCCACCATCCGTGCCCTTTCAAACAGCCGTGTCGTCATCGTCACGCACCAGAGCCGGCCCGGTAAGAAAGATTTCACTCCATTAGAAGCCCATGCCGAGAAGCTTGAAAACCTGCTTGGAAAACCTGTTGCCTATGTGGACAGCATCTTTGGCCGGCATGCAAGGGAAGCCGTGCATGCAATGAAAGTTGGCGAAGTGCTGATGCTTGAAAATGTCAGGTTCAATGCAGAGGAGAACCTGACCTTAAAACCTGAAGAAGCAAAAAAGACGCACCTGGTTAAGAAGCTCTCCGCAATGGCTGATGTCTTTGTCAATGATGCGTTTGGAACGGCTCATCGTTCGCAACCCACAGTTGTAGGCCTTCCACTGATCATGCGATCCGCGGGAGGACTTCTCATGGAAAAGGAAGTCTCCACCCTTTCAAAAGTATTCTCCGGAGCCCCCCGCCCGGTCTGCATGGTGCTTGGCGGCACTAAGGTAGACGACTCCATTGATGTTGCCCTGCACGTGCTCGACAATGGGATTGCCGATCAGGTCATCGTTATAGGGGTGGTGGCCAATGTCTTTTTAATTGCCGCGGGTCACGATATCGGCAAACCCTCCACGCAACTGATCGCCCAGCTCAAATACCAGCCGGAGATCGAAAAGGCAAAAGAGATTCTTCTCCGTTATCGTGACCGGGTCGTGATGCCAGAATCGGTTGCCGTAAGGCAGGATAACCGCCGTATTGAGTATGCGATAGATAAGATACCGGACGATACACCCGTATTAGATCTCGGCATGGACGCAGTTGCAACCCTTGTCCAGGAGATCAAAAAGGCAGGAACCGTGGTCTTCAACGGGCCGGCCGGTGTCTTTGAAGATGTGGATTTTGCCACCGGTACCTATGAATTGCTGAGGGCAGCTTCCAAGGTTGAGTTCTCCGTTGTAGGCGGGGGGCATACCGCAGTGGTGATAGAAAAACTCGGTATCGAGAAGGACTTTACCCATATCTCAACCGGTGGTGGAGCCTGTATCGAGTTCCTGACCGGGAAAAAGCTCCCTGCGGTTGATGCACTGGAGCAGTCCAAAAAATTTTTTGGATAATTCTTTTTTACCGCATGTGCCCGATGAGGCCCGGTACCGGTTGTTTAATACTTTATTCTGCCAAGTACGTTATTCACAGGTGATGGATGCAGATCCGTGTCATAGCTGTTGGCCGAATCAAGGAAAAATACCTGCAAGACGGCATAGCAGAATACGTAAAACGTCTCCAACCCTACGCAAAGGTTCAGATTGTTGAAATCTCTGAAGAAAAGCGACCGGCATCTGCCACTCCATCCGTTGAAAGAATTGCTCTGGAGAAGGAAGGCGACCGCATCCTTGCCGCGATCCCTGACGGCTCATTCGTTATCGCTCTTGATGTCAAAGGGCTCAGCTGGTCGAGTGAAGAGCTGGCCGCATCGTTCTGTGAATGGGAACTTTCCGGGCAGAACCAGCTGGCGTTTGTGATCGGAGGGGACCTTGGTCTCTCTCCATTCGTCATTGCCCGGAGCAACCTGCGCCTCTCCATTTCAAAAATGACGTTCACCCACCCCCTCGCCCGGTTGCTTCTGATTGAGCAGGTGTACCGGGCGTTCCGGATAATCAGGGGCGAGCCTTACCACAAATAGCCCCACCCGGAAGTTTTGTCATGCCGGCCCACTGAGGTACTGCAATGAAACCTTCTCAACCCGTCCCGCCAACCGGCACCTGCAACCGCTGCGGTGAATGCTGCCGCTGGCTCCCCATCATCCTTGTCTGGCAGTGCAAACCCCACCAGCTGCATTACCTTCGCGAGCGTGGGCTCAAAGAAGAGAGCGGTTATTTCCTTGCCGACTCCCCGTGCCGGCACCTGCGCGAAGAGGAGCCTGATGGCAGCGGAACAAAGACGTGGGGTTGTGCGATCTACGAGACCCGGCCGGCCACATGCCGGGACTTCTGTGGAAAAGCCCTGAGTGGCGGGAAGCGGTATTATGTTCCTGAAGGATGTTCGATGGCGGGCGGAAAGGGCGGGGAAACGAAAAGTCCTGCGCTTGGCGGGAAATGAACTGGTATGAGAGGTAGAGGTACCCCTTATACTATACAAAAAGACCATCAGATTGTGTTTGCAAAAACGGAAAATGAGCCATGAATTTAGTTCCCCGCTTCAGGCTTTTTCTCTTCTCCTGCTTCTTCGCCCGGCTGAATCGTCTTCATCGAGGGAAACAGGATCACTTCTTTGATGGAATTGTTGTTTGTCAGCAGCATCACGAGCCGGTCGATACCAATACCAACACCACCAGTTGGCGGCATACCGTACCCGAGGGCATTGATGAAATCGTAATCGATCATCTGGGCTTCCACATCGCCCATTCTCCGCTTCTCATCCTGCGCCTCAAACCGTGCCTTCTGGTCGACAGGATCGTTGAGTTCTGAGAACCCGTTTGCCACTTCCATCCCGTGGATGAAGAGTTCGAACCGCTCGGTGAACCCCTCTTTGGTCCGGTGCCGTTTTGCCAGCGGCGAGTTCTCGACCGGGAAGTCGTAGACAAACGTTGGCTGTATAAGCTTCTCTTCGACAAGCCCTTCAAAGAAGAAGACGAGGAACTCCCGCTGGGATTGCGGCTTTCCGGAGTCCGGCAGCTTGTGTTGCAGTGCCAGTGAGCGGAGCTCTTCGACGCTGTGGGCAAAGATATCAATGCCTGCATACTCCTTTACTGCGTCTGCCATGGAGAGTTTCTTCCACGGCTTTGCGAAATTTAGGGGAATCTCACCATAGGGGATCTCGTACTTTGCGTGCATTGCGTGGACGATTGAAGATATGATATCTTCAGTAAAGCCCATCATGTCGTTGAAGTCATGGTACACCCAGTAGATCTCCACCATCGTGAACTCCGGGTTATGGTTGGTGTCAACCCCTTCGTTCCTGAAGTTCCTTGCGATCTCAAAGACCTTTTCAAATCCCCCGACAACGAGACGCTTGAGGTAGAGCTCAGGAGCTATCCTAAGGAAGAGTTTCTGGTCGAGGAAGTGGTGGAAGGTGGTGAATGGTCGGGCATTTGCGCCACCGTACACCGGCTGGAGAATGGGGGTTTCAAACTCTAAGAATCCATTGTCATCGAGGAACCGGCGAATCATGGCAACGATCCGGCTCCGGTCCCGGAATGTCTGCCGGCTCTCTTCATTTGTGATGAGATCCACGTAGCGGTGGCGGTATCGTTTCTCCACGTCAGTGAGCCCGTGGAACTTCTCGGGAAGTGAGCAGACCGCTTTGCACAGTATAGTAAACGTATCCACCCAGATGGTGATCTCGCCGAGTTTTGTCCGGAAGACATGGCCGGAGACCCCGATGATGTCCCCCCGTTCAATGTACTGGTTGAAGAGCTCGAACTGCTCTTCCCCCAGATCGTTTTTCCGTATGTAGAGCTGGATCTTTCCTGACTCGTCACCCAGATCGGCAAAGATAGTCTTGCCGTGGTTTCTGACGATATAGATCCTGCCTGCGGTTGTGACACTCTCCGCACTTTTGTCGTGCGTTATATCGGCATATCTTGTTTTTATTTCAGAAATGGTATCCTTACGATCGAAGTTATGGGGAAAGACTGCAACCCCTTTTTCCTGGAGTGTATTGATTTTATCAAGCCTTGTTATTTCAAAAGGAACATTTTCAAGCGGACCGGTCATCTTTAAAAGCACCACGGTGAGTACGATACTATGTATCGTAAATATGCGAGTCCGTTGGTAATAATACCTTTTTGCACTCGTTTAAAAAAACTTGAATTGGTTTTCATCTGACAAACCCGAATAAAAAAAATAGAAAATAAAAACCGTCTTGATTATTCGCGTTTCTTCTTTTTGAGCATCCCCGATGCATATTTTAAAAGCCCGTACACGCCATCGGTTGAGGGGTGGACTTCAACAAACTCTTCAAAGTCATGGGCAGAAAAATTCCGTCTCATAAGAAATGCCATGTATCCTGCAATCAGTCCGCCGCCCGGCCCCGCAGCGCACACGCCACCAATCGTACCGTTGTCGGGATCTATCATAATCTTTGCAAGTCCCGTGTTCCCACAAGGCACCGACCAGAACGTACCCGGGCCGGCTGGCCCCGGGATCGCAAGCGACGCCATGCTCTCTGTTTTGGGAATACAGAATGCCAGTTCCTGTGAGAGGTTGATCGATTGCGGGATGAACCGGTAATCCATGGTGCGGGGGATACCGAGGATGTTATCCGCAGCAACGATACCCTGGTGCCGGGCAACGGGGGTAAGGTACGGAGGTCCGATCACATCCCCGCAGGCGTACACTTCCTTAACACTGGTCTGCATATGTTCGTTAACGATAACTTCACCTGACGGGCCTTTGTTAATACCGTTGAGCATTTCAGAACGCGGAACGAGTCCTGCGGCGACCATGACAGCGTCTGCTTCATGCAATAAGGTTTGCCCGTCTTTTGTCAGAGTGAGGGAATTTCTTCCATTATTCCTGCCAATTGACCGGACCTGTGTATGCTCCCGTATCTCAACATTTTTTAGCTCTTTTATCGCCAGAGCCCGGAGGTGTTTGTCCGCATCTTTCAAAAACGTACTCCGGCACAGGAGGGTCACTTCACTGCCGAACGTGCTGAAAATAAACGCAAATTCTGCAGCCATCACACCTCCCCCGATAATTGAGAGTTTTTCTGGGATCTCTCTCATGCCAGACAATGTATGAGGGGTATAGACTTGTGGCAGATCAATGCCCTGAATTTCCGGAATATTAGGCCGGGAACCGGTAGCAGCGATCACCGTGTCCGCAGTGATCTTCTCGTCATCCAGAAAGACGGCCTTTCCCTCAAGCCTGCCGGTTTTTCCGTAAAGTATTTCCACGCCGGCAGATTTTGTCTCGCTATCAAGCACAGATGCGATCTTTGACTGGATCGAATGCATTTCATCAAGCATCATGGGAAAATTAATCGTGGGAGATGAATCGATTAAACCAAGACGCTGGAATTCCCTGACTGAATGGATGGTCCGGGCAACATCGTTTAAGGCACAGACGGGCATGCAGCCAAAATGGAGACATTGACCCCCTATACCCCCGCCTTCGATAAGCCGGACCTCTTCTCCTGCGGATGCGAGCCGGATTGATGCGATCCTTCCCGCAGGGCCGCCCCCCAGAATGACAATCATGGGATTTCTTTGAATCATAAAGAGAAAAATCTGGTTTTTATTAGAGTGGGATCTTATCTATTGAGACCCGCTCTGGTCCTTTTGCTCTAGAAGACTTCGCAGCCTTCGTCCATTGGTTCAGAGAGCAGTTCGCCGGTGAATGCGTTCACTTCGACAATCTTCTTGCCCCGTATCTGCCAGACCGGGATATAGATCTGTTTTGAATCAATGGTGATATTTTTCCTGTCGGGTTTTAAGATCTTCTCTTCATAGAAGATCGCATCGCCTTTCTCCTGCTTGATCCGGACTTTCTGGGTGAGCCGTTCGATCAGTTCAGTGATGATCCGCTCGGAAGCTTCATCCTTCCGGATATGTGAATCACAGACCTCAGCCCCGCCGGGAATCTCCGTATCTTCAACCAGCTTCCCATCGAGATCGATCTTTATCCCGTTGATCGCATTGATTGCACCCCAGCCATCGGCATCAAAGGGAATCCTGCGGTCTTTGTACACCTGCTCCCCGCTGCTCGTATAGTGGAAAAGGAAATGGGGGATGAACCGAAGTTTTGCTGCACCCTGCACCCCGGCGGTGCGGATAGCCGCCTGCTCGGTGATTTTTACCGGGAGATGAGGTATCGTGATACCTGAAGGCTCCTGCTCTTTGGCTGCGGCAGCAGCTGCAGCAGATATCGCCGCTTTTTTGGCCTTTGCCGGAGTGAGATCCAGTCCCAGTTCGCGATCGAGGATGTCGGCAAGAACCGCCTCACCGGTATAGCGCACAAACTCATCCACACCCCACTGGATGCAGTTCTCTGTTGTGATCGCTTTGTCGATTGTGAACAACAGTTTCTTGCAGTTCATCTCATGATCATCGATCATGAGACTGTAATTGGTCTTGTCGAACTGTTCGATCAGATCCTTCTCGTTCGAACAGAGCACCAGCAGGCAGGTGCCGTCACGCACTGCAGAAAGATCAAGAGGGTCATCAACCTCTTCAACTTCATACCGTGCTGCTTCAAGAATGAGTCGCATCGCATTCTTGGCTTTTTCCCGCATATCGTGTTCCATCATACATAAATTGCCCTACTCTATAGAACAATTTTTCTATTGTTATGTCCGAGATTAGTATAATGACCCTCCCGCTGAAGTTTGTCAACCACAATATCGAAGATTTTGCCATTCAGGTAACATTCGATCCGGTTGCGGGAGAAGGAAAGGTTGTGTACAATCTTTCATTGATAAAAAACGAAGATCTTGATTTTGCGATATCCATACTTAAAGATGCAAACAAAACCGGTGTCAGTGTCAGCGGGATGGTTAAGTTCTTTGCTTCCGGTGAAACGGTTGCAGATTTTGTGATCCCCAAAGGCTTAACCGGTATCTGCACGATGTGCAGCATCACCTTTGACGGGCTTTTGATCCGGCGGGGGATTCCGATTAACCCGATTGGTGGAGGCGTAGTAGAGATTGAGAACCGGACCCCGATCCGCTTTACGCATATCATCCTGTACGAATACACGACCATCGATCCGCTGCAGGTGCTCATTTCCCAGAAGACCACCTCAGTAACCAATGTTATGCGACGGGGAAGTGGCAACATTCTTGCAAATATCCGCGAGTTCCATATGGAGGCAGAGCCCCTTGTGGGAAGTGTGCTTGACGAACTTTCGAGCAGCAGTTATTCTGGTATCCTTGAAGTGGGTATGCCAAACCTGTCCCTTCTCGGAGTGCCCGTAAGCCCCCAGTATGTTGCCATTGCAGCCGTTGGCGGTACGAATCCAATGGCGGCTATCCGGGAAGGGGGGCGGTGGGTTCAGACGCAGGCAATGAAGGGTCTGATGGACATCCGGCAGATGGACGAGATCAGGGATTATTAAAAAGTAAAAACGTTTTTTTATTCCGGCTTTTTTGCCCAGTCACCGATCAGGCTGTAATATCGCAAAAAGAACCGGACAAACCCTTCTGTTTCTGAGAAAAGTGCCACAGCATCCTCTTTTCCGGTTCCCAGTATGACCAGTACGCGACGGTTATCGACAATGCAGATGCCACCTGCCATCAGATCTTTGACCCGGTCTAGTTCGCGGGGCATCTCCGGGTGCTTCTTGACATAGACTCGCATTTTTCCTTTGTCGCCCCCCTCCCAGTGGTTAGTGACAATCTCAACATCTGCATGCTCTGCTCTTTCTTTTAGCATCTTTCTGATTTCCGGTGATATGATCTGGGGGTGGGCAATGATCCGTATGTCGTGGCTGGCAGCGGTTATGATATCGGTAAGTTTCCTCCTTATGTTTTCGATTCCATAGACATTCCATATCAGCTCCTCGCTGCTCTGCTCATGGCGGATTCGTTCACGGTGGATAGATGAGAGGATCTCGCGGGCATCGGCAGCATCGCGTTCGATCCTGTTCATCATTATTGCAACACCCTCCTCCGGGGAGAGAGCAGCAAACCGTTTGGGGGTTGAACGGGCTATGGATATGAGTCTTTTTTCCTGGAGTTGATCGAGTACAGTGTACACGGATGCGCGCGGGACGGTGGAAATTTCATGGATCTCACTGGCAGTTGCGCTCACCACTTTTAAAAGAGCAATATATACCAGTGCCTCGTATTTTGTCAAACCGAGTGATTTGAGGCAGTCAATAACCTTTGCCGAGTCGGGTGAGGAGGATCTCATATGGAACATGACTTTATATTCTGCAATATTAAATGTTGTTATAAGAATAACAACACGTGATCGGCAATGAAAAATCCAAAAAAAATTCTTATCTTCCTCGTAATGTTGCTTATCGGTATCATGCCGGTGATGGGTGTGACAGACTACCAGCCGGGTACAAGTCCTCAAATGTCAGCAACAATCTCGGGTGTTAATGAATTCATCCCGTCACAGGATGTTACCATAAATGTCATTGTACGGAACAGTGGGGTGAACACAACCAAATTTGGCTTTTCGTTATTTAATGTAACCGGCACCATCGAGCGTGATGTTCTTCCTACAACCGCAATGATGGTAAAGGTCGGACTCGCACCGGGAAGTGCACCGATTATTATCAAATCTGATCCAAAGAATGTCGGTGATATCAAGACTCAGGGGCTAGTGACAGTCCCGATCCTGGCAAAAATCCTTTCCAACGCCTCTATGGGGGAGTACCAGGTCCCTCTTACGATCCAGTACACTTACCTTGCATCCGCTGACAATAGTGCCGGGGATTCTCTTCAGAATCACTACCGCGTTGTAAGTGAAACAATCCCCCTGACGATAAAGATCAAACCCCAAGTGAAGATCAACGTCATCGAAGCAGTGCCAGAGAACCTGAATGTCGGGAGCGGCGGATATCTCAACCTGACAATAAAAAATATCGGGTTTGAAGACGGAAAGAAAGCAACCGTTAAGATCATTCGTAACGGTCAAAGCCCGATCATCCCCACCGACAGCAGCGTTTTTGTCGGGGACTTCCCGCGCAATGGAATTGTTACCTGCAGGTACAAGGTGGCAGTATCAGGCGATGCTGCAAAACAGACCTATCCCTTAGATGTCATTGTCACCTATGAAAACCGGGACGGGGATATTGTTACATCCGCTACAGATACGGTGGGCATTCCCATTGGGGGGAAACTTTCTTTTTCAGTAACCTCATCACCTGCCAGTGTCATTCAGGGTTCGGACACCGTGATTAACGTTGAGTACAAGAATAACGGTGATACCACAGCCTATCATTCTCAGGCCCGGATCTCTGCAGTTGATCCGTTTACCAGTTCAGATGATACCAGTTATATTGGGGATTTAAAACCCGGGGAAACAGCGACAGCCCGTTATCAGGTACATGCCGGAGATGATGCAGTGATCAAGACCTATCTGCTGGATGCTGAGATACGCTACCGGGATGCACTCGACAACAGCCAGGTATCAGATACGTTCAAAGTACCGGTATCTGTAGATCCAAAACCTGCATCAAGCGGTCTGGTATCAATGCTTCCGGCACTCGTTGCTATCGTAATTATTGTTATTGGCGCCGGGTATTACTTACGTGTAATGAGAAAGAAGAAGTGAGGCTTGGACGGGCTCTCCCGTTGCCTTTTTTTGTCGGGACAATTGCTAAATATTCTGGCAATTTTGCAGGGCGGCTAAAAGGTCAGGTGCTGAGAGTCGCTTGTGCTCACTTTTCTTTACCAGTGCAAGGACTTTTTCTTCAGTTGGTGTTGTTGCCTTCCACTGGTGACGTTCAAGGGCTCTTAATGATGCATCTATATCAGCGTAAGAAAGACCGATCTCGCTTTCGTCACTCTGCCCCTCCCATAACCCGGCAGATGGGGCTTTTTTTACGATATGATCCGGAATCTTCAGCTCCTTTGCAGCTTCATAGATTTCATCCTTGTACATGTGGATGATTGGCTGGATATCAGCCGCGTTATCTCCGAATTTTGTGCAGTAACCGAGCATATACTCGCTACGGTTGGATGTGCCGCAGACGAGTCTGTGGTCTAAGTTGGCATGATAATAAATAACTGCCATCCTGATCCGGGCCATCAGGTTCCCGGTCAGGTAACGTGAGGGGGAATAATCCGGTATGGTCTTAAATCCTTCAAGCATTGGTTCGATACTGACAACTCTGTGTTCCATGCCAAGCTGGGCACAGAGTGTAGCCGCATCCTTACAATCTTTAAGATTGCTGATTGCAGAGGGAAGAGAAAGCCCAAGTACTTTTTTTGGGCCAATCGCCCGGCAACAGAACGCTGCTGCTACTGCAGAGTCTATACCCCCGCTCACCCCAAGAACAATACCCGTGCACCCGCTGTTCCAGTAAGCGTACCGGATCATCTGTTCAATCTGTCCCAACCTGCACCCAAGATCTGCTGCCATTTGCGCTTCCTCTTTGTTATACCCGATGAATGAACTTTTTCAACTGTCCTGTATTCCCGACTGCTATGAGGGCATCTCCTTCAAAAACGATCTCTTCTGCTCCTGCATAATGGAGATATCTGAATGGGAGGATCTCACCATACCCGACCGTTGTCATAGACTGGACTACAAACAAAAGCGCACTTGCCCATGTGATGGATTTGTTTCCCGGCAGTGGATAAAACAGGTGGAAAATGTACGTGTAAAGAATAATGAGCAGTGCAAATGCTATGAAATAAATGGATATCTGGATGCCCAAAGAATTCCGGATCGCCCTCCAGATCCTGCCCTGTTTAACGTGCGACATTCGTCACCTCAATGGAGATTGAGCCGTCATTGCAGATCCCCTGCTGGTATTTCCCGTAACATTCACAGGCATAGATGAGACCTGCGATGCCTGTTGTGAGACCCATGAGGTTTTCTCCCAGATTCAGGAGTGCATATTTTGTTGCAGGGTGGTTATCTGTATAGTGGTCCAGCATGTCGTTCACGTCCTTGTGCAGTCCATCTCCCGGTTCCGGATTGATGGTCATTTCATTGCCACATCCGCAGAGTTCTGCATACAGGGATATTTCTGCTGCAGTAACTGCAATGAACGGACAGATTCGGATAATGGCATCTCCAAAGGAGCTGTTCCGGACCAGTTTTTCCCCATCGCCCCGGATGATATGATCAAGTACTACCCCTGCCGCATCATCGAGGCAAAGTCCCCATGCAATCTTTGTGATTCCGTGCTTTTGTGCAATCCCGTCGGGCAGTATGGAATCGGATGTGGGAAACATTGGCAGTGATGAGATCTCCGGGTTTTTTGCCGCAAGTGTTCCTGCCCCGCACTCGGATTCTTCTGATAGCGATACTTCAAGAAACTCTGTATCCAGGCACTCAGCGATATGCTTTGCACGCAAAGTGTTGCTGCCAATGCTTTTTTTATCAGTAATAATTAAAGCAGTGATCCGTATATCGCTGCGCTGTTCCGTGAGTTTTTTTAAGAAATACAGGAGCGCACTGCCGCCCTGGTCCCCAAAAAGAAGCACTGCTATGTGATCTCTGCTCTTGAGCCATCCGTGAGCTCGTATCACCTTTTTTGCCTTGGCTTCAACATCTGCAATAATGTGCTGACCGCAGAGATGCAGCCCCGAATAGGGCTGGAAAAATATTGCATCCTGAAGACACTTGCTGCACTTCATGCTCTGACTCACTTTTATTGGAGGACAAAAGATGTTTAAGGTTTTGATGAAATGGTCTCTGGTGGCAGTAAGGAGTGATTTTATAGTCCGGCACATAACCACTCTAACGATTATGGCCGTCTCTGCGGAACACATCCGCACCCTGCATAAATACGAAAAAACTATTCTTTCGGTGCTTGAGCGCCAGATGTCACGCTATGCATGGATTCCCCTTGAACAGTTGATAACCAGTACCGGGTTTGCAGAATCCGAAGTGAATTACCGGTTGGCACGCTTAATTGAATGGGGCATGGTGCGGTTCAACCCGGTACCCTACGATGGGTATGCCCTTGTTTTTGGGGGATATGACACGCTTGCACTTGCAAGTCTCACAAGGAAAGGAACGATCTCTGCGCTGGGAACGCAGATTGGTGAAGGCAAGGAATCGGTTGTCTATGAGGCTCTTGGTCTCGGGCCGGTTGCGATAAAGTTCCACCGGATCGGGGGGCGATCCTTCAATTCAGCCCGGGTCAACCGGGAGTATATGACAGAAGGGGGGCATTGCCCATGGCTCATCGCATCGAAGCTCTCTGCCGAACGGGAGTATAAGGCGCTGGTGGCTCTTCACCCGAAAGTCAGCGTTCCGCTCCCTGTTGCACAGAACCGTCATACCGTGGTAATGGCGCTTATCCAGGGTATGAATCTCAACCGCTGCCGGTTGGAGGCTCCTGCCGAGGTGCTCGATGAGATCCTGGAAAATGTCCGCATTGCATACAAGGAAGGCATAATCCATTCCGACCTCTCGGAATACAACATCTTAATGGAAGATGGCAAATGCGTACTCATCGACTGGCCCCAGTGGATAGAGATCTCTCATCCGAATGCAGAAACCACCCTTAACCGGGATATTGATAACATCCTTACGTATTTTAAACGGAAATACAAACTTACGTATGACCGTGAGGATGCGATACAATGCGTGACCGGCTGAGTGTCTTTGGCATCGATATCATCAAAGGATCGGTAAGATCACGCACCAAAAGGCCGGTCTATGCCTTGATCCGGATGGAAGGCCCAACGATCGTGAGCGAATCCGAAGTCTCGCTGTTCCGGCTCTTTCGCATGCTCCAGGAGGAACAACCCGATATCCTTGCTGTGGACAGCCTGCAGGAGATTGCTGCGGACCAGAAGGAACTCTACTTCTTTTTACAAGGGTTACCCCCGCAGACCCGGCTGGTTCAGGTGACCGGCGGTGAGCGCAAGGAAACGCTTGGTAAAGTTGCCGCCCGGTACAATATCAGTTTCAACCGTTTCGATCCCTTTGCTGAAGCAAGGACCAGTGCACAGGTTGCCTCTCTTGGTGCAGGCGCCGAGGTGATCGCGTTTGAGAACGAGAGCGAGATCATCGTGAGCCGGCACCGCTCGTTAGGAAAGGGGGGATGGAGCCAGAACCGTTACGTGCGTAAGATCCACGGGGCCGTGCAACTCAAAGGGCGCGAGATTGAACAGGCCCTTGTCGCAGCCGGGCTGAGATATGAGAAGAAGGAGACCCGGGCATTTGGCGGGTGCAGCCGGGTGGTATTCCGGGTCTTTACTACCCGTGACCAGGTACCCGTTTCCACCTGCCGTGGTTCCGATGTGCAGGTGCGAATCAATGGCAAACGGCTCGAACGGATCCAGTACCGCCCGCTATCAGGAAAGCCGCGTTACCTGATTGTCGGAATTGACCCCGGGACTACCACCGCTTTTGCCGCACTGGATCTCGACGGGAACCTCCTGCACCTCCAGAGTTCCCGGCAGATGAATATGGGAGATGTGATCGAGTCGCTCTACAAAGTCGGAAAACCCTTAATCATTGCATCCGATGTGCAGGATATGCCATTTTCTGTTGAGAAGATCCGCCGGGCGTTCAGTGCTGTTGCATATACCCCGAAACAGGATGTGAGTGTTGAGACCAAGCTGGAGCTTTCTGCCCCCTTTTCGTATGGGAATGATCACGAGCGGGACGCGCTATCGGCAGCTCTCGATGCATACCGCCAGTACCGGCACAAGTTCCAGAACCTGTTAAAGCGGATTCCCCCGGGTCACGATCTCGATGAAGTCCGGGCACGGGTGATCCGCGGTCAGTCGTTGGAGCACATTCTCATTGAGATGAATGGCAGCACGTCTCCTGCCCCCCAACGGGAACCCCCTCCGGTCCGTGTCGATGAGAAACACGATGAACGGGTGCGGGTCTTAGATGGCATGGTCAAGCGACTTCGCACGTTTGTTTCTGAACTGCAAGAAGAGATCAAAAGCAAGAATTACGAGATTCACCGCCTGCAAGCACGCATCCGGAAGGTTCAGACAAACCGCGACTCCGAACTGGCAAAGGATGCAGAAGTAGTAAAAAAGGATGAGGCTATCCAGAGCTTAAAAAAGCATTTACGAAAAGAGGAACGCCATAACCGGAACCTTGCCAAACGGTTAGCACGGATCAAACAGTTTGCTGAACTCTCCATTGATGGCGAGGTTGTCCCGGTAAAAGTGATGGACACGCTGACAAAAGACGGTATCAGAAGGCTCATTGAAGATGTGGGAATCGATGAGGGAGATGTTGTCTTTGTCACCCGTATCGATGGCTGGGGTAGGAGTGTTGTCAAGGATCTCGCTGAAATGCGGGTTAAAGCGGTGGTTGCCGGGTCTGTGGTTCTTGCAAAGTGTGATCCGCGGCTCTTTCCCTCCTTCCGCGAAGCCGGAGTTCCCCTTCTTAATGATAAGGAAGCGGGGGTTCAGGTTCGGGGTAAGCAGGGACTCTGCGGGAAAGAGACGCTTGATCAGGCCCTGATCCAGTGGCAGGGTGTACAGGTTCAGCATGAACGGGAGAAAAAGACGGAAATGATTGAGCACATATTCAAGGAGTACAAGAGCGAACGGGGTAAGGAGGTGAAGAAGAGTGGATGATCGTGAGCTCTTAAACGTGGTGATGGGTGTAGTCGGGCGTGAGAAATGCCTTGATGACTGTGCCGAGTTGCCGTGTGGTGAACAGATCCTGGTAGTGACAACCGACATGCTCCACCGGACTACCGATTTTGTAGAAGGAATGACGGACTGGCAGGCTGGCTGGATGAGTGCAGCAGTCACCCTCTCTGACATTGCAAGTATGGGAGCGGCCCCGAAATATCTCCTTATTGCCGTAGGTTTGGATGACTGGAGGTCCCTGTCCGGTGTTATGCAAGGGGCACAGGACTGTTGTAAAAAATATGGTGCTAACATCATAGGTGGCGATATTGACCGGCATGGTGAGCTCACCGTGGTAACGACCGGGCTGGGGCTGGTTGATAAAGACCATATTGTGCGGCGGAAGGGTGCCAAACCAGGCGATCTTGTCTGCATCACAGGAACCCCCGGTCAGGCGCAGGCACGGCTTGACGGGTATCTCCAGTTCGAAAAGGCCCTCTTTGAGCCGCAGCCCCGGGTAGAAGAAGGCCAGCGTCTCGGGCGGGCGGGTGTCAGTGCAATGATGGATGACAGTGACGGGATTGCCCTCTCGCTCTATGATCTGGCAAGTGTCAACGGGTGCGGGTTTGCGATTGATGTTTCAAAATTGCCCCTTGCCCCGTGTATCCCCTTTGATCAGGCACGTGAACTCGCGCTCCATGGCGGTGGGGATTACGAACTGATCTTTACGCTCTCCCCCGACAAATTTCCTGTTGCCGGAGTTCCTTCAACAGTGATCGGGACCGTGGTGGCACAAAAAACAGTCACTGCTGATGGCATAACGATTGCAAAGCGCGGTTACCAGCACCGGTGGGAATAATCCGGCCCAAACTACCGGCGCATTAAATACGATCAACACGAGACATTTCTCTGCAAATACGCTGGCACTGTATGGAATCACTGGAAAGCAAGCTGGACCGGTTGTCCCCTGAACATCGCAGGGAAATCGAAGATTTTGTGGATTTCTTACTGTACAGGTCGGGTTCTCCGCAGGGCGTATACAGTCAGACCACTGCACTCCCGCAGGTTGCAAAGCCGGCACCCCCCGCAATCCCTGTCATGGCCCCAATGATAATGCAGGAAACCCCGCAGGTTCTGGTGCCTGAACAGAATATCCGGCAGGAATCATCATCTATGGAAATGTCTGAAGAGGTTTATTCACCCATACAAGAGATTACCGTAGAAGCAGATGATCATATATCCCGCAACTATATGGATTACGGGCAGTTCGAGCAGTCGTCTCCTGCAACCGAAGCGGTAAAAAAAGTCAAAGCAAAGATCATCCAGAAGAGTGAGCAGGAGAAGTCCCGCCACCTGCTCGACTGGATTGATTAAAACTGCATTTTCAGCAGGTTTTTTTTAGTTCTTTGCAATTTTTTAAGGGTAAATCTGATCCTTGTCATTCAATCGAATGGGAGGTGCCACATCCAATCCCCGCATCGTGAGGATCCCCGTTCCCTGATGGTGATTGGCGCGAGGGCTCTGCCCTTCGATCCCGGCAAGACCTGACGGTCTTTAAATGAAACTGTACCAAAAACGAATGGACTCGACGGGATTTGAACCCGTGGCCTTCACGTTGCAAACGTGACGATCTACCCCTGATCTACGAGCCCTTCAATATGATTTGCGGCATACTATTTTTCAGTCTATCCCATATAGTTGTTACTGATCAGGGATCCGCAAGGCAGATGAATCACGAAAATAAAATATTCCAATGAAACATTATGGCCAAGCTGATCATTGAACCCAAGAAAACAAAGGACGGGCTGATCGAATATGTTGTCAACTACCATGACCCAAAGAGTGACAACTCGTTTACCATCACTACAACAAACGATCTCTCTGAAGCGCTGGAGAAGCTCAAATCCACGCTGGAAGGTGAAGTTGCATCTATGCAACAGAAGAAATGATTCACTCGTCCATTTTTGAAATTGTAAGATACAGTTTTATGATGTTTACCGTGGTTCCTGCACAACCTTTTCCCAATGGCACTTAAAAAAAACCCCGGTGACAAATCTTAAAAGTGTAAAACGCAGTCGGGTTTTGCACCCATCATAATGCAAAAAAGCATGCGTTCAGGACCAAAATTTTTCAGACCGTTTTTTTTTTAAAACAGGAAAATGGACCCGGCGGGATTTGAACCCGCGGCCTCTACGTTGCGAACGTAGCGATCTACCCCTGATCTACGAGCCCGCCTTTGTGGCATACAATTTTCCAGCGCAGGAGATTTAGTTGTTGCTGTCCCTTAACGCCAGTCGCCGCATCATGAGACAAGAGGGCTGCAAAAAAATGATGTGAATCAGAGAATGATCTCGATGTCGAGTTTCTCTGCAAGTTCCTTATACCGGTTCCGGATAGTGACCTCTGTGACACCGGCCACTTCTGCCACTTCGCGCTGGGTGCGCCGCTCTCCGCCAAGGATCGAAGAGATGTAAATTGCAGCTGCTGCCACACCGGTCGGACCCCTGCCGCTGGTCAGCTCGCGTTCCCCGGCCTGCCGAAGAATCTCTACTGCGCGGCTCTGGACTTCACCCTTAAGCGTCAGTCCCGAGCAGAAGCGCGGTACGTAATCGATGGGGGAAGTCGGGAGGAGCTTTAATCCCAGTTCACGGGAGATGAAACGGTACGTCCTGCCGATCTCTTTTCTTGAAACCCGCGACACTTCTGCGATCTCATCAAGGGTTCTTGGCACATTGCACTGTCTGCAGGCTGCGTAAAGGGCTGCTGCTGCCACACCTTCTATGCTTCGCCCGCGGATCAGGTTCTTGTCCACTGCGTCACGATACACAACTGCTGCGGTCTCACGGACGTTTCGCGGGAGCCCGAGAGCAGAAGCCATCCGGTCAAGTTCTGAAAGAGCGAATGCAAGATTGCGTTCGGTTGCATTGCTCACACGGATACGGCGCTGCCACTTGCGGAGCCGGTAGAGCTGGGCCCGGTTCTTGGACGAGATTGCCCGGCCATAGCTGTCGCGGTTGCGCCAGTCGATCATGGTGGAAAGACCCTTGTCGTGGATAGTAAAGGTCATCGGTGCGCCAACCCGCGAGCGCTTCATGCGCTGGTCATGGTCGAATGCACGCCACTCAGGACCACGGTCGATGAAATCATCATCGAGCACAAGCCCGCAGCTCTGGCAGACCAGTTCAGCCCGCTCATAATCGTGGACCAGCTGTCGCCCACCGCACTCAGGACAGACCGTTTCGGTGTGGTTCTCTGCTTTCTTTTCCGTCTCTTTCTGCTTTGTCCGCGTTTTGAGCGCTTCCCTCTCATTCTGGAGGGTTTTTAACTTCTCAACTTCCGTCATCCACTTTCCCCGTTACTGATTTTTTTCTGATGGCACAAACCAATGTACTTGTGTTGTTGTGATCTTATTTTGCGAAGAGTTTCTCATTGGGCAGAACCGCGCATTTTTCCCGGCAGAGGACTGCAGCGTAAGGTGCTTTTATATTGCCAAAAAGATCCAGGATCTTTCCCACCGGTTTCATCCGCTTGTCAGTCACTTCGCTGTATAAAGCGGGTAGTTGGCCGGCATCGCACTGGATGATGAGCATCCGACTGCCAACGGTGCTCATCGCTCGACCAACAACCTTCATCTGAACAACCCCACAAACACAATATTACTGAAATAATTTAGTAATCTATATAAATTCGACAGCACGGCATTTAAATGTTCCGTGAAAGTATAAATAGAATTTTCAGGAACCAAGGAACTGCTCGATATTTAAAGATATAACCTCTCTGCACTGTTCATCGGTCAGTCCGGCCCCTTTTGCCACGATAAATTTTGCCTGTTCGCTCATAATATCGTGCGGAGCATGCGCGTCAGAGTCAACCACGAGCTGGCATTCTGCCACCTGTGCGATCTGTGCCACGTGACCGTTCGTCCGGTTGTGCCCGCCCCGTGAAGTGAGCTCAAGGGCAATCCCGTTCTTTGCAGCGAGCCGTGCATCCTTAATCGTGATGAGTCCAGGGTGGGCAAGCACGTTTACGTATTTGCATCCACAGGCAGCATGGTTTGTACCTGGAGCCACTGGTTCAACAGTTGTTTCACCGTGAACGATTACAATATCTGCCCCCAGTTCCTTTGCAGACCTTGCAAGACCTGCGATAAGTGTTGGTGGGACATGGGTGAGCTCAACTCCGCAGAGCAGTCTTACCCCATAGATATCTGCAGATTCCCGGACCTTGGCAAGGGCTGTGAGTATCTCTTCAGTGTTGGAATGGTCCGCGTGATCTGTGATCGCAACTGTTGTGTAACCGATCACAGACATCCGCCGGATCAATTCAATCGGGAGCATCTCCCCATCAGAGAGAATCGTGTGGGTGTGCAGGTCGTACATCCGTTTACCGCCCCTTATCCATTTTCTGGGCTACTTTTTTTATGAGCGCTTCTTTTTTATCCGTCCACTCAGCAACAACACGGCCTTCATGGCGCTCCCAGTGTGCAGGGTGGTGGTGCTCTTCAACCCTGTATTTTACCCCAATCTTTCGTAATGAGCGTTCAATATCCGAAAGAACCGGTCCTTTGGCTGCCAGACTTTCCGAAACCCTCCTGCCCTCACTGCGTGAATACCCTGCATTGAAGTAGCAGGGATATAGTATACACTCCCCTTCCACCATTGCAGGAGGGTTTGTGGGTCAAGGTATAAACAGTGTACGCTCCCAATTATGTTACATGCATCATATCGACGTCAGGATTGAGAAGGATGTGTACGACGTCAACAACAATCTGGCCGGTCAGAACGCACAGCACTTAAAGGCACACGGCGTCCGGGCATTTGATCTCCTTGGTGCGATCGGTTCAGGTAAGACTGCGCTCATCGAACGCCTTGTCCCTCTGCTCAATAAAAAAGATTTGAGGGCCGGTGCAATTGCCGGTGACGTATACGGAGACGATGACTTTAAGCGGATTGTTGCACTGGGAATTCCGGCATTCAATGCAAATACCGGCAAGGAATGTCATCTCGATGCCCATATGGTTGAACACGCTATTGCCCACCTCCCTCTCGATGATATCGATGTGCTCTTCATTGAGAATGTGGGTAACATGGTCTGCCCTACTGATTTCCGGCTCGGTGCTGAGAAGCGGATCGTTGTGGTGAGTTCTACAGAAGGAGACGATGTGGTAAACAAGCACCCGATGATGTTCCGGGACTGCACAATTGGCGTGATCAACAAAGTCGATCTTGCACCGCTCGTTGGGGCAAACCTTGACAGGATGCAATCGGATATCAAGCGGTACAATCCATCGATGCCCGTGTTCAGGACAAACTTAAAAACCGGTGATGGCGTGGCAGCCTTACTCGAGAGTATCCTTAAATAAATTATCGTATTTTTTCACAAATTCTGATAGCAGAAAAATCCTGACAAATTATTTCCTTTAAAGTGGCTGAGCTCAGAAAAAAGTCTGTCTACAAAACAATCGGGAAATACTATAAATAATTCTGAAGGGAATATATAGAGCACCATCTTTGAGGAAGTCTATTCCGTGAAGATTTTATAGAGAGTGACACCATGCAGTGGCAGGGAGAATCAGTACGTAAGGTAACCGGTGGCAGGCGCCGTCCGGCAGCAATGAAGCGGAGAGCAGAAATCGGTCTTGCACCGGCAGATACCCATATCGGAGAAGACCGCAGGAAGATCATCCGAACGTTTGGTGGAAACGACAAGGTCAGGGCACTCAGGGCAGCCTTTGCAAACGTGACCAACCCCACAAACGGTGAAACCAAAAAAGTGAAGATCGAAAAGGTTGAAAAGAACGATGCAAACCCGAACTATGTCCGGCGGAACCTGCTCACCAAGGGCGCAGTTATCAAAACAGAGATTGGAAACGCCCGCATTATGAGTCGCCCGGGCCAGGATGGCGTTATTAACGCAGTGTTGCTCGAATAATCAATATCAGACCAGCAATCTTTTTTCTTTCAGACTTGCATACTCTAGCTATGCGAAGGATCTGTTATCGTTTCCCCCAGCGCGTGGATCTCTCATTTGCGATGGGGATGCCTTTTAACGAAACGCTCAGGCATATTGCCGGTCTGGATAACCATGAGATAACCAAGACTACCGGAAAAGAATTAGTCCGGGTCAAGACCCGGATAGAAATTGCTCTTGACCGGGCAACATTTGGCGAGATCTCTCCTGATGTTTTACGACCCGGTGTGATCACAGAAGCTGTAGACTTGAAATGTTCTGTGCTTGAACTTGCCCTGCGCGGCGGGGGAAAAGTTCCCATAGCAAATGATGTCTTTTACATTCGCCTGACCGATCAGGTGTCCCGCACGGATATCGATATTGCAAAGGAAGGCAGTGGTGAAGGGTTAGATGCGCTCGATATGAAAAAAATTCTATTGGATTAGGTATTAAAAGTGACACTGCAAGTTACGGTCGCTGCACCGTTTAAGCATACCCGAAAGAGCGGTATGCGAAAGAACGAGCTGGTCTATTATTACGCGCTCGACCGGAAATGGATGAGCACCGATCAGGCAAACCAGATCCTGCGGCGTGCGGAAGAAGAGGGTCTCATGAGCCTTGAAAACGGGATGTATGCTCCGCGTTTTGATCTTTCAGCAATTACGATACCTATCGGATTCAAGCCCACCTCTTCCATATTTGAGCGCAATGATCCAACGCAGGTACTGATCGGACGGATAATAAATGTCACAAATCTGCCGGAGACCGATATTGTTGCAGAGATGAACCGGTTGATCAGGGACGGATTTGATAATCACCTTTTACCTCCCGCAGCCCTTGTTATTCTCGCAAAAAAATACGGGGTACCCTTTGAGGATCTGTCCGATGCGCTTACGCAGAGTGTAAAGAATGGCTAAACACGCACGTTAAAAACGAACTCTTGTATCAAATCCCAAATCAGCAGGGCACAAAGTATTTCGCCCATTTATTCAAGATCTATCCTCAACGATATCCGGAGTTGACTTAAATGAAGAGAAGAAACGATCCTTGGGACAAGCCATGGGTGGCAGTTGCAGCAGTTGCAGGTGTCGTTGCAGTGATAATGATGGCGCTCGTGTTTTTTATGGGTGGCGGGAATACCGGTGGAAATAGCGGCGTGCAGACTGCGCCAGTCCAAAGCACCACGGTACAGGCAACACAGGCACCTTTTGGCTCTTCTGTCCCGCCAACGACTGCTTCTGGCGTAAGTATACAACCGGAATTGATCAAAGAAGCACCAACTGCTACTGTTCCAGACAACGGGGCTTTTGTCAGGGTGAACTACATTGGCGGCTTTGCCGGAACCTATGGGATAAACGGGGAGATGGTGACAGTGAGGAATTCCGGTGATCGCGTGTTCCCGCTCAATGCCAATACAGGTGCTGTATCAGCAACATTTCACAAGGAAGATGGCTCCACCCGTCACGAGATTGTCGTTGAGATTTACAAGAACGGAAAGGTACTAACGTCTGCCAGGAACACTTCTGCGTATGGCGAAGTGAGTGTCAACTTCCCGGTGTAATCCCTTTTTTTACGTTTGATAAAATCTTTAAAAAAAGAATTGGTATCTTATCTTTTGCCGCGGGCTTTTGCCGCAGCTTTTTCAGCCTTCTCCCCTTCAATTTTCGGGAAGAGTTCATCGAGAGTTTTCTCTCCATAGGCAGTTACGCTTGCATTTATCTGCACAAAATCCTGGGTGATCTCACTGGAGCGGACGGTCTTTCTCCTGCGTTCCCCGTCCATAGAGGGATGAAACCCAATTCCACCTGCAAGGAGCAGGTTCCTGCGCCCTGCACCCGGAATGCCCTTCTTTGCGGGGATGCCGGTCCTGTCCGATCCACCGGTGATCCTGATCTTGTATCCAGCAAGCCCGATCGGGGCTGCATCGAATTCATCGCCAATACGCTTACCAACGATCGACCCTGCCGCGCCACCGCTGGCATCGACATTGTAGGCGCGACCGGTCTTTGGGTCTGATAATACGACTTTTAAGTCCACCATTCAAATCTCTCCTTATTGGTCTTTTTTTTGGAAAAAACCCGATTGTTAGGATTTTTCACGTCTCGAACTGCCGGCTCGATCGCCTACACATGAGAAGTACCCATTTTATTATACTAATACGCTATTAAACCCTCTTGTCATTTCCGGTCAATCGCATTTTTACTTCGCCCAGAAGGGTTCAGTTTTCCTTCGCATCGACGTGTACTCTTCTAATATCTCCTGTGTGCTCGTGTTCAATGACTTGAGCATCTCTTTCTCCAGCACTTTCACATGACGCTCAGGAACATCCACAAAGAGGTCATCTCCCACGTTTAATTGTCTCCCGATCGTTGCCCCTTCAATCGAGATCGCAACTTCAAGTCCGGCATCTGCTTCCCTTATATTTTCCTGCCGGAGCTGCATGCTCTTGAGATGGCCGACTTTCTTGCCGTCCAGCTTGATTAAGTTGACATCATTGCGCAACTTTCCACCAAGAACCCGTACCCCGACAACGGCAGGGTTGCTCTGCCGGAATACACAGTCGGGCATGAGGCGGATCTTGGCTGGCATGATCACGTGCTCGAACCGCTGCTTGTCCTGCAGTCGTTTCTGCTCGTCCCGCCATTCAACGTACTGGTCGATAAGCTGGTAGATCACCCGCCCCTCAAAGATTTTTACCTGCGTATACAGCGGGTTTTTTATCATCTCCACCACATCGGGAAGCAGGGGTGTGTTAAATGAGAGCAGGACCCGGAATACCGGGTTTTTTATGGTCTCGGTATCGATCAGATCGTGCCGGCTCACCGGCCCGACTTCTGCCCGCATTACGCCAATCTCTTTGCCTTCAAGTTCCTTGCAGAGCGCTTCAAGTGCCCCGATAGTGTCAGCCTTAATCACGATCCCCTCATCAGCAAGGTTGACGTGGATCTCGGTCATCTCCTTTTTGATCTTTGCCCGGATATCATCGCGGTTGCCCCGCACTACAAAGAACGGAGAGCCGGCAATCACTCCCTCCAGATCAGGTGCGGTGACTTTTACTCCGGCTGCTGCAACTACGATCTTCTCGCGCTCGAACCTGTCCTCAATGAGGATCTCTTTCATCGGTCGGGGTTTTAAGAGTGACCGCACCTTGGTAAAGATCACATCGCTTTGCGTTGCGACAGCGATCTCATCTCCTATTGAGAGCGTCCCGTCGTACAGGATCACATCCAGTGTGGTTCCCAGTCCCCGTTCCTCTTTCACTTCGAGCACAGTGCCGGCACCCGGACCGTCAACCGAGAGGGTGAGTGCATCTCCCATGTAGCGCTGGGCAAGCCCTATCATGACCATCAGCATATCGCAAACCCCCTCTCCTGTGTGAGCGCTGACAGGCACGATTGCAAGGTTGCGCTGGAAATCTGAAACGCGATCGAACCGGTCCGCGGAAAAACCAAGTTCGGAGAGCTTCCCGACCACCTCATAGGTTTTGTTCTCCACAATTCCCTGTACCCGGTCGTTCTGCTTAGCAAAGGATGACAGGAACGACTCGTTTTCAAAGACTCTCCAGCCATGAATACGATCGGTCTTAGTCGCTGCGATCACGAACGGGGTCTTGCAGTTGCGCAGGATCTGGAGCGCTTCGATCGTTTGGGGCTGGAATCCCTGGTTGATGTCAACGACAAGGATTGCCATGTCAGCGAGTGCACCGCCACGGGCGCGGAGCGTGGTGAATGCGTGATGTCCCGGTGTATCAATGAAGAGCAGTCCTGGGATATTGATGGGAATTTTTCCTATTGTGCCACTCATGGAACGGATTGCTTCAATGGGAACAATCGTTGCACCAATGTGCTGGGTGATTTGGCCAACTTCTGAGCTTACAACCGAAGAACCACGAATCCGGTCAAGAAGCGAAGTTTTGCCGTGATCCACGTGCCCCATAACGCAGACAATCGGTGTCCTGATCTTCGGGTTTCCCGCCATATACCCTCACCCTCCTTTGTTTCTTTAGCTCCCGTGCGGGAGAAAAAAAGTCCCGCTTCCCGTATACGCATGTGCGTTCTCACGCCATACTTTTAAGGAATACCGTTCAGAGCCACCTGATATGTAATGGACATCCGACCCTATTAATAGTCACCTTGCACTCTGGAGCGTGCGAATAGGGTACTAAACCCCCATGTAACCGGGCCCCAGCCACGGTTTTAAGTAGAGGGATTACCCCGTAGCAAAAGATGGATACATTAATCTGAACCAAGTGCAAATGTAAAAGGGCAAATTGCCGGGGTGGGGTAGTTGGTCATCCTAGAGGATTGTGGATCCTCCGACCCGGGTTCGAATCTCGGCCCCGGCCTTTTCCTTTCTGTTGGTTTTTGTATTGGGCATTGAATCGTTCACACCCGGCCCTATGATTTTTTTTGTAACTGTTTTTCTCTCAATTCGTATGGTCCCGCCCCACCACTCGGTTACAGTACATTTTTGTGCAGCAACCAACAAAAATGTACAATATCTGGTATAAACCCCTGCAAATTGCAGTGGGGCTTATGAGGATTAAAAAAAATGGCACACCACAAGTATGTCCACGGCTATTCAGCCCGCGAGTCGGAGCGGCTCGCAGATCAGGCACAGACTCTCACGGGGCTCCTTCATGATGACACCCGCTACCCCGCCGGTGCCCGGGTGCTCGAAGCGGGTTGCGGGATCGGTGCCCAGACCGTGATCCTTGCAAGGAACAGCCCCGATGCTTATATCACATCTCTCGATATTTCAGAGGACTCAATAAAACGGGCGGAAGAGATGATCCGTAAGGAAGGGATCACCAATGTGACATTCCGTCAGGGGGATATCTTCTTGCTCCCGTTCGAACCGGCAAGTTTCGATCACATATTTGTCTGTTTCGTGCTGGAACATCTCGCAGAGCCTCAGCGGGCTCTGGAACAGCTCCGCCCACTCCTTAAAGAAGGAGGGACCCTCACCGTGATTGAAGGGGATCACGGCTCTACGTTCTTCCACCCGGAGAACAAGGATGCCCGCCGTGCGGTGCAGTGCCTTGTGGAACTCCAGCAACAGGTGGGGGGCAATGCACTGATCGGCAGGCAGCTCTATCCCTTAGTGGCCGCTGCGGGATACTCGGATGTCAGTGTTTCGCCGCGGATGGTATACGTTGATGCTTCCCGCCCACGGTTTGTGGAGGGATTCACGAAACTGACCTTTACGGCCATGGTTAAAGGGGTCGGCCCTGAGGTGCTGAAGCAGGGGCTGATGAGCAGGGGCGCATGGGAGCGGGGAGTTGCAGCACTCTACCGCACTGCCGAGCCGGACGGGGTCTTCTGCTACACATTCTTCAAGGTCACTGCACGGAAATGAGGAAACTATGAAGATCTCAGTCATTCTTGCCCATCCCGGTGAAAGGAGTTTCAACCACGCTATAGCGGATATGGCTGCGGCAACACTCCGAAAGGATGGCCATTCGGTTACCGTGCATGATCTCTATGCAGAGGATTTCGATCCCTTGCTGCCGCTCCTGGAGATTGCCCGCGACGCGGCACTACCCCCGCTTGTCGCAGAGCATTGTATGGAGATCGCTGCTGCGGATGGCATCGTTATTGTTCACCCCAACTGGTGGGGTATGCCACCTGCGATCCTGAAAGGCTGGATCGACCGGGTCCTTCGGCCCGGCGTTGCCTACCATTTTGCTGATACGGATTCCGGTGAAGGAATCCCCGTCGGGCTCCTTGCGGCAAAAGCAGTCATCGTTTTAAATACCTCAAACACACCTGCGGTGCGGGAGCAGGAAATCTTCGGCGATCCACTCGAACGAATATGGAAAGACTGCATCGTCTCATTCTGTGGGGTTCCGATCTTTTACCGTAAAATGTTTGGCGTTGTTGTCACCAGCACAGAAGAGCAGCGGAAGGAATGGCTTGTTGAGGTACGGGAACACGTGAGGGAGACGTTTCCGCCCGAACCCCGTTGACCGTTCCGGATCGTCTCGCACCCGCACCTTTCTCTTTTTAATCGTTCTTTTGTTATATTATTCTGGAGCTACCTTGGATAACACAGCACACACACTTGAAAAATTGTGGATAGCATCAAGGCCAAGAACCGCTGCTGGACAGCATCATGGAACGAAGCAGCATTACGGCAATACATCCCTCCTGATGCCGTGGCAATTGTCCCAACAACACCCGGGCCGGTGATGGTCTGATATAATCACCCCTTTTTTTCTGCATCATCTTCCGATATAAGAAAACACGACCGGTATAAATGGTCGTGTGAAAAATACTAGTTGGAGAAAAGTTCATGGATACCATCGTTATCGTTGGTTATATCGCCGGCATCCTCACAACGACTGCGTTTGTACCGCAGGTAGTGCGGGCGTGGAAGCTTAAGGAGACAAGGGATCTCTCGCTTGCCATGCTCATTCTTCTTGCAGCCGGAATACTTCTCTGGATCTGTTATGGGTTCTGGATGGAGTCACTGCCCGTTATTGCGGCAAATGGGATCACGTTTATCCTGATCCTTGTGCTGCTCGGCCTGAAGATCCGGTACAAATAACAATTTTTTTATAAGGGTCTGATATCAGACATTACCTTTAAAAAAAAGCCATTGAAAAACTGTTTTATCAGTGAAAAATGATTGGATTCTTATAGGGAATGATTCAGTCCTCAAGGAGCACGAGGCATCGGCCAATCTTGTCATGGAGCCCCTGCCGCTTCTTGGTGAACCCGATCATCAAAAACCCGATAAAGATGATCAGTGCCGAGATAAATTTCCCAAAGTGGCGGAGCGTAACCCGGGCAAACGTGGGTTTGTTGCCCTCCATATCGGTCACCATGATGCGCATCAGCACTTTACCGGGCGTTGCCTGGCTGCGGGATGACTCGAACCCGGCAAAGTATACCCACGGGATCACAATGATGAGCATCCCAAGCGCAGCAACGATGGGGGCGAGTGCCGCATCTGCCGTGCCTGCCTCAGTGAGTTGAGAGATCGGCGCATTCTGGGCAGAGAGGTAATATGCATATTTTATCCCGTTTGTCAATGAGAAGAACGTGATAGTGACAATTCCAATAAGAAGGATGAGGATTATATCGACAATAAACGCAATAAACCTCCGCCCGAGACCTGCATACACCCCGATTTCGGGCCCCTCAATCTCTTCTGGAACGATGACGGGCTTTGCCGGAAGAGATGCGTTATCTGAGCCGCACCACTGGCAGAATTTTCCCGATGCATCGGTCTCTTTTCCACATTTAGGACAGAACATTCCCTGTTACTCCTGATACATAACGTTAATCCGGGTGTCCTTTTTAATTTAACTGTTCTTTCCTGTCATTTTATGCATTTTTCCCACCCATAAGTGTGCGATAAGGAAAAATAATGCATGGATGGGCAGGTTTGTAGTGGCACCATTTCCGAGCACAAATCAGAAATATATTCAAATTTAAAGCAATCACCATGAAAAGCACCCTGTTCCTGCTGACCGCATTCGTGCTCATGCTCTGTGCGCTCTCAGCGGGTTGCACGAGTCCCACACAGGCTGAGATCAAACCTGTGGACATTCCAACACAAATTCCCTCTACGGTAACTTCCTCCATTGCAACGGTTGTGGCAACTCCCATCGCAGTTGATACGCTGCCCCCTGAACAGTTTGTTGACCTCCAGCTAACCAAGGAACGTCCTGACTTTTCTCTTCGCCTGCTTTATAATGGTGGGAAAGGAGAGATCTATGTTCAGAATGTTATGATGAGAGTAACCCGATCTGATGGGCAGGTCATACAGCAGTACCTGAATGACGGCCAGCGAAAACCACGGCGCGGAGATGAACTGGTGATACAGGGAAGCAGGGGAAATGACCGGGTCGAGGTCTTTGTGACCACCGCAGGAAAAACCTACAAAGCCATTGATCAACCGATGATCACATCATCCATGTAACTATCCTTTTTTTAAAACTCCAGAACCGGAAATGAACGGGAAGTGTAAACCTGCCTTATGCTCCCCGTCTGCGATCATTTTTTCGTCATTAAGAGGATGAAAAAAAGGTTTAATCATCATCCCGTATGATGCGATTTCCCGACTTTTTCGGCATATTTCTGGGTCAGGTACCCAAGAATAATGATGATACCCCCGGTTGCCGCAAGTACCAGCCATTGCTCTGGACCGGCTGTACCGACCGCAAGCCGGGTGAGGATGTTGAGCGGGTTTGAGGGCAGTGCCAGTACAAAGAGAATTACTACCACGAGTGCAGTGGAAAAGATGAACTGTGCTGCCGTCCGCTCGCGGTAGTGTAGCGCAGTGAGGGCGCCAAGCAGGATCAGGATCAGTGAGGTGACCACAACCTGCAGCAGGATCAGCCCGGCGTTTTCGATCGCAATGCCATTAACCATTAAGAGCAGCAGCCACGCCCCGGCCTGGATCGGCACCAGCAGTTCACAGGCCAGCACTTTTCCCCAGACCATCTCAGAGAAAGTAACCGGAGTTGAGATCAGGGTCTCTAAGGTCTCATGCTGGTACTCCTCGGTGATCAGATCAATGACAAGTGCGGATGCAATGATCGCCGGCATAAAGACCAGCAGGGGAATCAAGAGCCCATACACGAACTCGTAGAAGTCCCCGCCCCCGGTGGTTTTTGGGACCTGTATCGGGATCGGTAGTTCACTGAGCCGGTCTACGCGTATCAGACGAAGATCCTTTTCGTATTTCAAGAAAATATCCTTGAGTTTCACATCGACAATCGCACTCTGGAGATCATTAGTAAGCGTATAGAGCGTGATCTTGACCGGCTCTTCTGCTGCCGGGGAGGTATCGGGTACGTAGATCACCGCTGAAAGTTTTCGCTCTTTTAACGCGGCAACCCCGGTAGAGAGATCCATAGAGTAGACCCGGAAGTCCGGGCTGCTCTCGAGATATTTAAGCACTGCTGAATCATTGCCTGCATAGGCGATGTTGTACTTATGCCGCGAATACTTGGAGAGCGAGGAGGGATCGTACATGGAGGTGAGCCCGACCATGAGAAACGATGAGAACATGGCAATGAAGAGCTGGAGCAGGATGGCAAGCAGGATCGTGCGCTCATTGAACAGTCCCCGGAATTCTTTCTTTGCAATGATTGACAAGTGACGTGCTTTCATCCAATCCACCCCAGGATAAAGTAGAGGTTATACAGGCAGTGTACCACAGTGGCAAGCACAATCCCGATAACCAAACCCTTTCTGCCCCAGAACTTCAGCGAACACGCAACGATTAGCACACCAACAAAGTGCAGGAGCAGCGGCATCCAGAGTACCCCTAACGACAGGAAAAGGATACTGCCAAAGATCGATTCGCTGATCTGGGCCAGCGTGATGAAGAGGAGCAGTTTCTCAGCAACCAGAAATCCGATAGCGGTTGCAGCGCAGGCAGCGAGCAGGTTCTTCCATGTGAGAAAAGACGGATCCTGGGCAAAGAGGGTATAGATACCGATTGCTTTTGCACATTCCTCAACCAGTGCGGCAAAGATGAGGAGCAGTACAAGTGAATACGGCATGGGCAGGTTAAAAAAGAGCGTGAGGCTCATCAGCTGCACCATGAACACAAACGGTATGGTAAACCCGGTCAGTAAAAAGACAGAGAGAAACGGGTGCTGGCGGTTCATGATCTCTGAGAGGAACTCGCGGAACCGTGGCAGGAGCCGTTTTTCTGAAAAGAGCCGCTCTTCTTTGAAGTTCTTCATCCCGATATAGAAGAGCACCGCTCCGGTCAGCCAGAAGAGGGAAGTGGAGTAGAGGTAGTCGGTGACCGTCCAGGGAGCGCCTTGTACCGAGAGGACGATCAGCGTCAGCGGGGATATGAGGGAGATGACGTGCACGTTTGCAAAGATGCTGGGAAAGAACAGGTACGAGGTAGCAACTGTCGAGAAGAAGATCGAGATGAACGAGAGTTCTTTAAAACTGCGCGAGAGCATGCCTATCAGGAGCGCATTTGCAAGGAAGAATATGATGACCGGTATGAGGGGGAGAATGATGATCAGTGGCGCCCGTACGTAGAGCGTGAGCGCGGCACAGATGGCAACCATCCCGATGAAATAGGGAATCATCTTTCCAAGGATGATTGAAGAGGATGCAACAGGTGTTGAGAGCAGGACTTCGCCTTTGCGTTCAATGCGCTCGTTCATGATGCTCATCATGAAGAACTGCGAGGTAAAGTAGAGCGGGAAGATGAAGACAAAGACAAGGATGATCGAATCAAACGGCAGCGGAGGCGAGAGCTGTGACGGGGTCTTGAACCGGCCCATCGTGCTTTCAGAAGAGAGGACTTCAGTGTAGCGCGAGATCTGGGTGTTCTTTGCATTGGTCTTAACCAGTTCCTGCCTTAGTTCCTCTTTGGTAAAATCCAGTGCGGGTGAAGGTGTGGGGACATTGCTTATCTCTCCTTCAGGCACCGGTGCTTTTCGGCTGGGAGCTGCCTGAACATACTGGCCTGACTGGGTGGATAAGAAGGTGAGTTCGCTTTTTACGGTCTGCACATCGATCCAGAGCGGGTATGCGGCAAAGAGATCCGTCTCCCGGTTGTAGACTGTGTTGACGTATTTGGCATAATCGCGTTCGAGTGTTTTCTGTGCCGCTTTTGCCCGTTCTGTCTGGCTGTTATACAACTGCCCGTTAATGATGACTAAATCAAATGCATTCCGGTTCTTTCCAAGAGTGGCCGCATCCGTCTGGTACACTGAGAACCGGGCATCGCTTGCGATCAACTCTGCAATCTGTGGATCATCCACGCCCACTTCATACATGCCATCCTGCAAGTGCATACCGCTCTGGGCAGCAAACCCGGTAACTGCTACCAGCAGCACGAAGAGAATAACGGCAAACGGCAGTACCTCCCGGCTCATCATGGTAAAGGATTTCTTTACTTCCCATCGCGCGATGGTCAAGATGTCGGTAAGCCTGCCCATGTTTTTGTATGGCTCCTTAATGGTTCTCCTGCAATGCAAAGATACAGTTACACCAGCGGAAGTTTTAGTACAGAGTAGTATTTGGTATCGTTCAAATAGTACTCGGTGCTGACAGGATAATTCCGGTTTGCGCGCTCATAAAGAGGGAGAACCGCAACTAAAAAATCTCCATTGTTCCACCGGTTTAAAAATAAAAAAGTCTGTGGGGCATCAAACACCAGTTTCACTACCAGGTGCCCCCATCCCAATCTATATCTTTGATTCCACACACATTTGATTAAAAAGGCAGTCACGCATGATAACCGGCCGCAATATCTTAAAAAACTTTGATGGTTTTATGGCACTGGACGGTGTCAGCTTCGAGTTTGAAGACGGTGAGATCTTCGGGATTATCGGGCACAATGGGGCCGGCAAGACCACGCTGCTCAAGATCATTTCGGGACTGATTGCCCCCACATCAGGAGAACTTTTTATCAATGATATCGATGTGGTGAAAAACCCGGTTGCGCTTAAAGAGAATCTGGGGTACCTTCCTGAGGAATCCCGGCTCTACGAGACGATGACTGCCGAGAACTATCTCGCATTCTTTGGCGAGATTTACGGGCTCTCCCCGCAGGAGATCCGCATCCGGTCGAACCAGCTCTTTGCCGCGCTCTCGCTCGAAACGGATGGCAAAAAACTGGGAGAGTTCTCAAAAGGGATGAAGCGCAAAACAGCGATCGCCCGGTCGCTTATCCATGAACCCGGTTTCCTTGTCTATGATGAAGCCACAAGCGGTCTTGACCCGATGACCTCACGGTTCATTGCCGATTACCTGCGCACGTTAAAAAAGGAGGGAAAGACGATCGTTCTCTCGGCGCATAACCTCTACCAGGTGGAAGCGATCTGTGACAAGGTGATGATCTTAAAGCGCGGGAAGGTGGTGGCCTTTGGCACCATGAAAGAGCTGCGCGAGCAGTTTGGCACTCTTACGTACGCGATCTTCTTCTCAATTAAGGATGCAGGGGCACTCATCGGGCACTCCAAAACCTACAGGCAGGAAGAGGGACTCTTTGTGTGTGATGCGGAAAATATGGCAGAGCTCAACGAATGTACCGGCCTTATCGGTGAAGCGGGAGGCAAGGTTGAGAAGATAGATTCCCGGTACCCGTCGCTTGAAGAGATGCTGGTCAAGATCGGGAAATAAACCGATCACAATTCATTTATTTTAACGAAGTGCAGGTCTTCTCCATGCATGTTGCAGTAAAGATCATCCTTTTACTGATCGCCGTTATTGTTGTCGGAACGATCGGCATGGCGGCGGTTGGCTTCTGCCCACCGGCCGGCCCGTGGCCGCAGCCCCCGTGGTGCCCCGTACCGGGACAAACGCCGGGGATCAGCTCGCTACCCTTTGCGCAGCAGCCGGAGTACGGAAAAGTGCCTGCTGTAGCAACCGGGACGCGGCTTTTTGTCCCGGTCGAAGCCTCGGTCCCGGCTACGAAGGAACCGGTAACCCTCACGCTCAACGGGCAGCAGTACCCCATGGAGAAAGTTACGGATTATTACTACCGGCACAACGGTATCGGGATTACGGCCGGTGACGAGATCCGGTACTCGTTCTCTTCCGGGGGGAAGGTCACTGCGGATATGGTAAAAACCCTTTCTGCGAACACTTCGCTGAGAGCCGGTGCCCCATGGACGGACACCCCAATGGTCCGTAAGCCGCAATTCCAGAAAGGCCACGCGATCATGGATGGCGGTGGAAATATTCCAGCCGCAGCTAAGTCCGGCAATCTCTGGAACACGTACGATGCGATGAAAGAGGATGGCGGAGAGTGGGTTGCGTATGACTATTACTGGGCGTACGCAAATACATCTGCTCCTGAGATCGTTGATGAGGCAGCAGTCGGGCTCTGGGGTGCTGCGGATGAAAGCTCGATCGGGTTGATGGCTGACGCCGCCCACAAGCGCGGACTGAAATTTACACTATATACGGAGCTTGAGTGGACCGTCATGCCGGGTGAGTATCCATCGACCGACAACGATGCGTACATGAAATACCAGGAGAACAAGTGGACGCAGGGCCAAAAGACCGTGCAGGAGATGGCCGATCGGCTCTCAAAGAACCCCTCCGACCCGGAAGCCAATGCGTACTGGGATCGCTGGTTTGTACAGTTCGGATCTTTCATGCAGAAATCTGCGCAGATCGCAGAGAAGCACAATATCGAGATGCTCGCGCTCGGGAAACAGATCGATGGGGCAATGATCCCGGCCAACGAACAGCGGTGGCGTAAGCTGATTGCCAATGTACGGACTGTGTATCACGGGAAGCTGACGCAGGTGCTCTTTACCAGTGAATGGTCAGATCATGCCTCGCAGGTTCCGTGGGCAGACGATCTCGATGTCATCACGATATACTATTATAACCGGTTCTCGGATCAGGAACGACCGTCCCTTCCGGAGCTTGAAGCGGCTATGGACAGGTTCAACCGGAAGCAGTTCGATCCCCTGTACGCAAAGTACAAAAAACCGCTCATCTTCCTGCTCCCCTTCCAGAGCCGGGATCATGCGGCAGCACAGGCCTGGTTTGAACCCATGGCAACTGCCCCCTCTGTCCAACAGGATCTCATCGGACAGGCAGACCTCTATGAGGCGTTTTTTAAGTCCACCCGTGATGAGCCGTGGCTTGGTGGTGTGTACACCTGGGGTTACTGGATAGAGCCCGGGTTCAACCCGAAGTACTCATTTGAGAAATCATCCTCTGTACGGGAAAAACCAGCCTCGCTCGTGATCAGGAAATGGTTTGCAGAAGTAAACCCGGCCTGACCCATTTTTTTTTTAAAAATTTACGGGCCGGAATTTTGGAAGTAAAAAAAGCTGCTTCCGTTTACGCTACCCGGATAACCGCCCCGCTGTTCCGGGCCGTGGTAATGAGCGTAGTACCCCCTCCCGTCTCCTTCATGAACGACTGTGCAGCCTGCCCGATCGCGTTCATGCCGGACTCCCCGACTGCATAAACGGTTGGCCCAAACGAACTCATACCCGCCCCGGCAGCCCCGGCAGACCGCATAACCTCAAGGAGCCCGGTTACTTCTGGTGGCTGGAGGCCAAGCTCCACTTTCTTGAACCCGAGAGACTGGACCGTGTTGATCGATGAGCCGAACATTTCGAGATCCTGCTCCACGATACCGGGCAGCATCCGCATCAGCACTTCGTGACAGAGCGCCTGCACCTCACTGAGGGAAACCGGGCAGTGGTTACGGAAGATGTCTGCCTCCATCGCCCCGCTCGCTCCTGCCGGTAAGTCCGGTGTGGCAAGCAGGATCTTCCAGTCTTTTGGAAAGTCATGGCGGGCGATGACTGGTGGTGGATGTATGCCCCGCGATGCCGATGACGGCCTGAAATCTCTTTTATCACCATCAGACCCGAAACGGTGTCCTCCATCGATGATGAAACCCCCGTATTCAAAGGCCGCTGTCCCGATACCTGATGTGCCGCCACGACCTGCCATCTGTGCAAGCTCTGTCACCGGCAGATTTTTGCCATAGAGTTCGCAGCACGCACGGGCGGTGGCAAGCGCCAGCTGCGAACCGCTCCCAAGACCGGTATGAGCCGGGTAGAGGGATCGAACCGTGATGGAAACTCCGGCTCCGGCATGGATCTGCCGGAGTACCTCTAAAGCAATTCCGCTCACCCGCTCCTTTGTGGCAGTATCGCAACCAGTTATACGGATATCCGGGCTCTGCTGCGCTTCAAGTAATATCGCCGGTTCATCGAGCGTGATACCAATCCCGCCATCCACTCTTCTTAAACCGCCATGCATATCGATCAGGCTTACATGGATCCGGGATGGGGTGTTGACCACGATCCTGCGTTCATCAAGAAACTGGTTGTACGGGAACTGCTCCTCGATGAAGATCAGGGGCTTGTGGTTGTGGATGATCTGGTACTGGCGACTGAGCACGGGTTCATGAGGGCAGATGGAGAAGATCCTGCGGGTCTCTTTTGTGGCTTCTGATACACGGGCAGAGATAATCTCGCGCCGTGCCTCGATATGATGTTGTTTTATGATCTTTCCGATTGGAATATCGGCCATCAACAGGTCGGTTTTAAATGCAGGAGACAACCGCTCGACCGGGGTCTCGGATATCGCATAGATCAGCATTTCGTTTGTCACGTTGTCCCGTAGTTCGACCACACGGTGATTTACCGGATCGCCCACGCGAACATCCACCCGGTCTGCGGTCTCTGCATCTGCGGGGACAATCTCCTGCACGAGCGTCTTAACCGTAACGGGGTGTCCCGTGATCGACTCCAGCAGTTGCGTAACAGAGCCATCAGTGCCAAGCAGGATCTTCTGTACCCGCGATAACCGTCCAACGGTCTCTTCAATATCCCTGATATTATCCGAGATATCCATCCCAACAACCTTATCGCAGGAACTGATAAGTGTAATGCCAGGCCACTATGGTTTTTCCGGCACCGTACACTCTTTTACCTTGCCGGGCAACCCTTCTCACTGACAAATTATGACAAACCCTGCAATTTTTGACCGGATGACGGATGAAAAGAAACGCGAGTACCTGGAATTCCTGCTCTGGCACTACCGGGTTGTTGATGCGTTCTGGTTCATCTATGTTGCAGAACACTATGGCCAGCCCGTGGCAGAGAAGTTAAACGAGCAGGTGTGGGGCAAAGCCGGGGGCATGGCGGCAAAGGATCTCATGCGGCGGTTTACTATAACTGAAAAAGGACTATCCGGTTTTGTTAAAGCGCTCCGTTTGTTCCCGTGGGCGATTATTGTCGATTATGTGATTGAGGAGAAAGCAGATGAAGTGATCATCACCGTGCCGTCCTGCCCTACACAGGAGGCACGGCTCAAACGGGGGGAGGGAGAGTATGTCTGCCGCGAGATGCACCGGGCTGAGTTCACGAGCTTTGCACAGATGATCGATGAACGCATCTGCGTGGAATGTGTGTTTGCCCCCCCCGATCCCCATCCCAAGGAACTGTTCTGCAAATGGCGTTTTTATCTCAGGGACTAGAAAGGGCCTGTGGTTTTTTTACGTAAACCCATATTTTCACAGCGCATTATCCCTTGGGAAAAATTACCCGGACCTCTTTTTTGTATCTGTGCTTTTTGCTTTCTGTCCGGGCGTTTTAGCAATAACTGAGGCAATGCACTCCTTTGTAAGCCTGCCCCGTTTACCTACTACTTCACCGCTTCGGATAGTGCGGATGCGGGTTGTAAGAACATAGCTCTCCTCAAAAAGGTCAAGCCCTCCATCGGAAAAATCGTTAAGCGAGATCGGTATACAGGGTGCATCCGTTGGCGGGTGGCTGCTGACCGGGCAGATCTGCACCTCGCCGTTTTCAGCCGCTGAGATCACAATGGCCGGGCGTGTCTTTGCGCCCCCCCGCTCCTCAAAAGCAACGGGTGCAAGTATGACATCGCCCTGCTGGTAACGCCCCATATCCTAAGTATTCCGGCACTAATGGGCATAAGTCGTTTGATTCTTTTTTTCGCAGGGTTTTTCTCCCTGTATGAGTCATTCACCTACAAGAACGAATTATGAGGGAGAATTATGGGAGCAGCACAACCGACAGCGCATGAGGCCTCGCTTCTGATGGGAGCGACCCTGGTCATATCCATGATCGGGATATTTATTGGTATTTTTTATCTTTTTATCAACATTGAGTTAGCCATCAGGATCGTAACTGCAATCCTTGCCGGCTTCGTTGGAATCATCAGTTTTGTCCGGCACTCCGTCTATTACGAGTCCGACCAGATCCGGATGGGGTGGCGGCAGGAGCATAAGGAGTTCCAGCTTGAGGTCGGGTATGCCAACCTTGCCATAGGCATCTGGGGTCTTGTTGCGGCAGTGTTCAACTGGGGACTTGTCTGCGGGGTGGTGCTGGCCATGTATGCAACCTACCTCTTCTGCACGCTCCTCCTCCACCTCTTTGAGTCCCATGCATGGGAGGATCTCCACAAAGCGGCACATCGCTCTCGTACGATCAAGAGCGTAGTCTCGACCGGATTCTTTGTCATTGTCCTGGCCGGGTTTGCGTTCATTGCCTTTGCACATGCGAGTGTGTTGCCGTTTATCCATCTTTAACAAGAATTCCTCCCTCTTTGAGGTTCAGGATATTGAAGACCGGGTGATTTTTTTACAGTCTGCCCAAAGCAGAATTCTTAATGCCCGGGCAGTCAACAAAAAAGGGTAATGACCCGGTGCGATCACTGCAGAAACGAAGTTGTGCTCCCGTTCTCCTGCCAGTACTGCGGGGGGAAATACTGCCCCGACTGCCGTTTGCCGCCCAACCACACCTGCGTAAATATCGGGTTGTGGAACAGTAAACCCCGTCCGGCCGCAGGCATAGCCGTAAAAAAGACGGTGGGGGCAACACCCGCGGGTAGCGGTTACATCGCGGATTTGCAAGGCAAAGCAAAGAAGAAGGTGGGTGCAGGGACCCCGTACATTAAGATCATGATGGCAATTATTGTCCTGATCCTTCTTGGGATTGCCTGGCTGGTGTTCAGCAGATATCATACCGGATGAGGATTTTTACCATGCGCCCGCTTCACCTTCTTGTCATTGCCAGCATCTGTGGTCTCATCGTAGTACTGGCTGTGGCCATGATTCTTACCGGCCCTGCACTCAGACCCGCACCTGCCACCAGTTCTTTGACAGGTGATGTGAAATACGCCCTTGATACACAACTGCCCGGGCCACACTATTATACCGGCATCGATTTCGATACGCTGAAATCTGACAATAATCTCACAGTCCTCCCCCTCAAGAGTTTCCGACAGCAGGTGACCAACTACAGCTGTGGGCCGGTTGCTGCAATGACTGTGATGTCCTGGTACGGGCAACCGTTAAAGAATACGGATGCAGATGAACTCCGCGTAGGTAACGAGATGAACACCTCTGAGACGATCGGCACAAACCCGGAACAGATGGCTGGATGGTTTACCCGCAATGGAATGAACGCTACATGGGGAACAGGAGGAAGCAGCGAGATGCTCCGCGAGAACTTAAGAAATGGCATCCCCACGATCGTTGAATGGATAGACTGGGGTGGGCACTGGGTGGTGGTTGTCGGCTATGATACAAGGGGCACAGAAACCGTATGGGATGATGTGATCATCTTTGCCGATTCTGTGGACTGCCATGATGACCGGGTTGACGGGATCACCTACTTCAACTACGGGGAGTTTGATGCCATGTGGTTCGATGCCCACTATTTCCCGGAGAATATGAGGAACCGGGCGTATGTGGTCGTGGTGCCTGGCAACACCACCCATCCATCCTGAGAGAAAGCATTGGTTTTTCCCTTTTCCGGTACACGATTGTATCAGGGAAAAGTCCCATGAAGATCATACGACTCTATACCGGACTGGACAATCACTCGTATTTTGAAGATATAGAGGTGCCTTTCGATCCTAAAGGACCATTAGGGCTGTTCTCCGAACCGATCGGAGCAAAGGCAGTTTTTTTCCGGGAGATTCCGCCCGGCTACATCTATCCATGGCATAATGTGGTGTGCCGGGAGTACGTGGTGACACTGGACGGTCAAGCCGAGATCGAAGCGGGCAGTGGCGAGAAACGCAGGTTTGGCAAGGGAGATGTCCTTCTTGCAGAGGACCTTACCGGAAAAGGACACCAGACCCGGGCCATTGGCAGGAAACCCTGGCGGCAGATTTTTGTAACCCTGCCCTGACTTGTACATGAACCAGCGGCGTCTGTTTTTAAAACCGGCTGAACACGAACAATTAAAAAAAAGGTGCTGTGGGGCTTATCCCTTGGGGGTAGGGAAGAGTTGATCAGCTGATTGGTGCTTTCTGGAGCAGAAGACGGCCACTCGATGTGAGCCTGAGAATAATCTCACTGCTGGATTTACCTCCATCGAGATATCGCTTGGACAGTAAGATACGAATGTTTGATCTGATACTGCTCTCACCATGATTGGCGAGAAGCTGCTGAACTACATGGGTTATGTGGCAACCCTGTTTATCGCCGACTGCCTGAAGAATGTGGATATGAATGGGATCAGGCACAAAGACTTGCGGGGCTTCAAAGGATATAGCTTCCATAATTCAACCTCGTAATAGGAATAACAGATTACAAAATACCGTTGCCATGCAAAGGATTGTTCAAAGACACCGTAGCATCCATGTATATTTTGTGCATCGCCGTTTGGCAGGTATTCTGTGAACGAGTCACCACATAGGTATTGGATGTATGACATGAAGTAACCATTCATAAAAATCAATGGGAAAAATTAAAAAAAAATGCGTATCGATCGTTCATATGCGGATTTTTTTAACCTGCTCCGATTCTTCATTCAATGGATTTATCCCCAAAGCGGATCGAGATAGAAAGCATGACAAAAAAAGAGCATGTGATGAAGGTAGTAGACGAATCTGCAGGGCTTATGGAATGCCTTGTCTGCGGGGCAAAGCACAATGCGGTGATGAAACCCGGTGCTGACGGGAAGTACCTGCCAGAGAACTGGGAGTGTGTCAACAAATGCAGATTAATCCATCATGATGAAAAACCCCCCAAAAAAAATTAACTCTCTTTTTTTATCTGCCTTTTAAGTCCGGGAAAACGAAATCCCGTTCCACTTTTAAGGACATTTCCCAAGCTCCTTAAAGGTGCCAATTCGGCCGGGTGTTGCCTGAGCGACGATCTTTTTTTACAGATAACCGGTTCCTGGTTCCAGAGTGGGAAAATAACCGGAACGATTAAAACCTAAAACGCTATCATTCAGGTACAAACAATCCCGGACGGGTGGTTAAATGAGAAAAGGAATGAATCGCCTCTTTGTGATGTGGAAGCCGAACCGGAAATGGCTGCTGCTCTCCATACTATTGACGATCGGTGGCGCGATCGGCACGCTGGCAATTCCGGCGCTCTCGCAAACATTGATCGACCAGGGCATCAGTGGCAATAATCTCTCGATGGTCATCCATTATGGGGGTTACATGCTGGTCTTTACCCTTGCCGCAGCGGCATGTCAGGTTGCCAACACGTTCATTGCAGTCAAGTTCTCTGAGAGGACCGCCCACCACCTCAGGATACAGGCATACAACCGGATCCAGACCCTCTCGTTTGGCAACATCGACCGGATGCGTCCATCTGACCTTCTCGTCCGGCTGACAAATGACGTCCAGAACATCAAGATCGCCATCCAGCAGGGCATCTTAAACCTCCCGCTCGTTCCCATTATGCTCATCATCACCATCCTGCTGATCGCAATACGATCCCCGTCCCTGCTCTGGCTCATGGTCGCACTGCTGATCATCTTCTCCGCACTGCTTGGCATCTATCTCTGGCTTGTACTGCCGGTCTTTGCTGTGCGGCAGCAGAAGTACGATGCAATGAGCGACACCCTGCAGGAAAATATGGCAGGAATCCGCGTAGTCAAGGCATTCGTGCGCCAGAAGTACGAAAACCAACGCTTCTCTTCTGTTGCCGGCAGTGTAAAGGCAGCATCTTTACGCGCCCAGTCCTATATCGCAGTCCTGATCCCAACAATGCTCTTAACCGTCAATATCGCCCTTGCCGCGATTTTCTATATTGGCGGAATATCGGTGCTCGAAGGAACGGGTTTTTCCACAGGAGAAGTGATTGCAGCAGTCCAGTACATGTTCCTCCTCATCATGCCATTTATGATCCTTGGGACGGTGCTTCCGGCCATCTCTGCTGCACGGCCGTCGTTAAACCGGATCCTTGAGCTGCTCGATACGGTTGCAGATGTTCAGGACAGCGATCAGCCGGTTGCCGTTGATCTGAAATCTGTGAAAGGCCGGCTGGTCTTTGACCATGTCAGCTTTGGGTATATTGCGCCTGATGGAAAACCCGGCCCGCTCGTCTTGCAGGATATCAGTTTTTCAACAGAACCCGGAGAGACGATCGGTTTTTTGGGCCCCACAGGTTCCGGGAAATCAACGCTCGTTCACCTTGTCCCACGGTTTTATGAGGTCACTTCAGGAAAGATTACCATCGACGGGACCGATGTAAAGAAGATCCCGCAGAATACATTGAGGGGAATTGTCGGTATCTGCCTCCAGCAGCCCAACCTCTTCTCCGGTACGATTCGTGATAATCTCCTGTTTGCCACAGAAAACCGGTCAGAAGAAAATATTATCGCAGCAGCCACAGACGCGGATGCTGACGGGTTTATTCGGAACATTCCCCAGCAGTACGACGAATCTGTGGCACGACACGGTGCAAACTTCTCCGGTGGCCAGCGTCAGCGCCTTGCGATCGCAAGAACTCTTGCCGCAGACCCAAAGATCCTGATTCTTGATGACAGCACGAGTGCCTGCGATGTGGCAACCGAAGCCCGGATCCAGGACGCGATCAACCATAGATTTGCCGGGGTCACAAAACTGCTGATCGCACAACGGATCAGCACGGTGATCTCAGCTGACCGGATCATTCTTCTGGAAAACGGCCGGATCATTGCAAACGGGCGCCACGAAGACCTGCTCAGGACAAGTTCGCAGTATAAGGAGATCTATGATTCCCAGCTCGGAAAAGGGATTGTAGGGGGAAAAGCAGCATGAAGGCCCTGCAGGTTCCGCAAGATGATTCCCTGCCGTCAATGATCCCCACAGTGAAACGGTTCATGGGATACATGAGTCCCCATAAACTGAAACTGGCTCTGGTCATCTTCTTAATGGCAGTATTTGCCCTGATCGAAGCGATCTTCTCCCTCCTGATGGGGGCTGCAACCAACATCATATCAGCCGGACCAGGGCCGGTTGGACCATTATACCAGATCATCATCTGGCTGTTTGCAGGAGCAATAATTATCTGGATATCGGGAGCGATCTCTGAGAAGCTGCTCTCGAACATCTCGCAAGATGCCCTCTACCAGCTTCGCATTGACCTCTTTTCTCACATCCAGAAGATGTCTCTGGGCTTCTTTGACCGTCGCCCGATCGGAGAACTGATGAGCCGGGTGACAAATGACACCCAGGTGATCGAGCAGTTCATCAGCATCGGCTCGCTCCAGACCGGCCAGGCGATCATGACTATCATCATCACCAGCATTGTCATGCTGCTTGTCAACCAGTCCTTAACAATCCTTTCTTATATTGTAGTTCTTGCTCTTGTCGGAGCCTCGTGGCTGATAACAAAAACATCCGGCCCTGCGTTTGTGCTGCTGCAGGAAAAGACCGGGGACTTAAACGGGTTTGCCGAGGAGTGGATCTCCGGCTCAAAGACCGTGATTGCCTGCCGCCAGCAAGAAGCAGCGTCCCGGCGGTTCTCTGCAATGAGCCGGAAGGTTGCCGATATCGGTGAAAAAGCCCAGTTCTCTGCGCTCATCAGCCAGCAGGTATCCAACATCTTTACCACCATTGTAATTGTCATTCTCCTCCTTGTCGGGGGAATTATGGTGATGGAGGGTATGGCTGAGATAGGTACCCTGATTGCATTCATCGGTTTTTCGTTCAGCCTGCTTGGCGCATTTACTACCATCTTCTCATCGTATGCCCAGATCCTGAATGCGATCGTGGGAGCATCCCGCGTCTTTGAAGTCCTGGACCAGAAGCCCGGTGTGGATGACCGGAAAAATGCACCGGCAATGCCGGCAGTTGACGGGGATGTGATCTTTGACCACGTGGACTTTTCATATATTCCGGAGCGGCGGATCCTGACGGACAACACGTTCCATGCCCGCCCGGGGCAGGTTTTTGGGCTCTGCGGCCCGACAGGTGCCGGCAAGAGCACGATCATCAATATCTTAACCCGGTACTATGATATCGAGAACGGGGCGATCCGCATTGATGGCAATGACGTGCGGGAAGTAAAGCAGGATACGCTCAGGATCCAGATCGCGCAGGTGCAGCAGGAACCGTTCCTCTTCTCTGATACGATAATGGCAAACCTGAAGTATGCCCGCGAATCGGCAACAGACGAGGAATGTGTGCAGGCAGCCCGGCAGGCAAATGCCCATGATTTCATCCTCCAGCAACCGAAAGGGTACCAAACCATCCTTGTCGATGGCGGGACAAACTTATCCCAGGGCCAGCGGCAGATGCTCACGATTGCCCGTGCGATCGTGGCAAACCCCCGCATGCTCATCCTTGACGAAGCAACAAGCAACGTGGACACCCGGACAGAAAAACTGATCCAGGAGGGGCTGCTTGCGCTCCAGAAGGACAAGACCTCGTTCATCATCGCCCACCGGCTCTCGACTATCCGGCACGCTGACCAGATCCTTGTCATCGACAAAGGTGCAATCATTGAGCGTGGCTCACACACAGAGCTGATGATGAAGAAAGGATTCTACTTTGATCTCTACATGAGCCAGTTCCGTGGGAAGCTGTCGGGAATCGTAATGGAGTGAGCCCCCAGAATTGCAGTGGGGTGATATCCATAATCCTGTTTTTTTAAACCTGCAAAATAACCGCACGGCAATTTCCCCGTGGGGGCTGCTACCCGTGGGGTCCGACTTTTAAAAAAAAGCTCCATTGAGAATTGGAAAAAATAGGCATATTATCTCCCGTATTTCTATTAATCCATGGCGCCCAACACGTAATCAGGCATGACCTTTATCCTGAAATCAGTTGTTCCCTGGGGAAGATCGTTTGACGAGTATGTGGCGATGTTCAACCTCTCTGCTGATGATTTAAAACGGTCCATTATCGGGTGCGGGGACGGTCCTGCGGGTTTCAATGCCCGTATGCATGAACAGGGGCATTATGTTGTGTCTTGTGATCCGCTGTACATGTATTCCTCCAACCAGATCGAGCAGGCGATCCTTGCAGCCCGCGATGAAGTGATGCAGCAGGTTAAAAATAATATGCAGAATTTTGTCTGGAAGACCATCCGCACACCTGATGAGCTTGAGCAGGTGCGGATGAGCGCTATGCAGGAGTTTTGCAAAGATTACAAGGCCGGTCTTTTTCAAGGCCGTTATATTCCGGCAACGCTTCCTGCTCTCCCGTTCCGCAACCGGCACTTTGACCTTTGTCTCTGTTCCCATCTCCTCTTTTTGTACAGTTCGCTCGGGCTCACCTTTCATCTGCAGTCAATCCATGAGATGGCAAGGGTCTCAGAAGAGGTGAGGATTTTTCCCGTTGTGGACACAAACGGCCAGCGGGCGGAGTATTTTGATGAACTCATGGACCGGGTCCGGGCATCCGGTCTTGTGGTCCGGATCGAACCGACCCGTTATGATTTCTTAAAAAACGGGCACGAGATGTTAAGAATTACCCACGCCCGGCAGAAATGAGCCGCAGCAGCCTCATGCAATATAACCAAGGGCGCCCAACGGTTGTTCCGGAAAAATGGCACAAACTCCAGCAGGTTTCAAGGGTTTTTTGCCATCCTTGAGTGACTGTGACCGACATCGCAGATCTCCGATGGAATTTTTTTTTAAAGTGAGGATTTTCGATCTGAACTGAAGATACTTAACAAAGTTGATTTCTCATACTATCTGCAAAGCCTTCTCATATAGGCAGGAGCCCCTTCGCCCCCAATATTTATTAGTAATATATGTTTACTAAGTGAACAGGTATTACTAAGGAAGATGCGTATGGCAAGTAAAACAAAAATATCTGATGGAAACTCGACTGTTCTCCCGGCAGAGATCCGGAAACTGCTGGATCTCGGGCCGGGCGATACACTCTTGTGGGACGTCCGGGAGGGAGTCATCACGATTCATCCCCGCAAAAAAGAGACGCTTGACGGAATCTGCGGCATGATCAGTGTTGGCGGGGATTCCGTGAGCGAAAAGAAGCGGGCCCAGTCCGGTGAATGATGATCCTTGCCGATTCATCTTTTTTCATCGCGCTTGCGGACCGGCAGGATCAGTGGCATGAAAAGGGAAAGAGCCTATTGCCCTCAATTGTCGGAGAGAAGGTCGTGATATCAGATCTGATCCTTTCTGAATCCGTGACGATCATAGGCCGGCGCAGCGGTGGGAAAGCCGGGGAGCGGCTCTATCATTATTTTATTGACAACTGTGAAATCGTATTTGCTGATGAGCAGATCTTAAAGAGGGGTATGGCGGTTTTCCTGCGGTATGACGGGACCCTGTCCGTATCGGATGCAGTCTCTGTTGCAGTCATGGATACGAAGAATATTAACCGGATTCTTTCGTTCGATTCGGACTTCGACAAGGTTGACGGGATCGTGCGGTTGCATGGATAACGGCCGGCCAATTTAGCGGGTTTTGGCTGACCCGTGAAAATGACACAAACTCCCGCAGGTTTCAAAGGGGGTTTTGCAATCCGGAAGTGACTGTGACAAAAAAATCGCAAATCTCCAACGGATAAAACAGAGAAATCCGGTGTTTTTCCCCCTGAAATACCTATGACTATCCAGGGTCATGTCCATCCACTGGCATAATAATCCCCGCCACCCTATTCTCTTTACCCGGAGCCACAATACCATGAAAATCCTCGCCATACACGGGAGTCCCCTCACCACTCGCAGCACAACGCGAAGACTTGCCGGCTTTGTACTTGAAGGAGCAGCAGAAGCCGGGTCAGAGACCGAGATGCTCGATCTCTGTGACTTGCGGGTCATGCCCTGCACTGCCTGCGATGCCTGCTCGCTCAATGGTGTATGTGTTAATGACGATGATGTCCCGTTGGTTTTTGAGCGGATGAAGGAAGCATACGGTATTGTGTTTGCCTCACCGGTTTACATTGATAATGTATCTGGCCAGATGAAAATTTTCTTTGACCGGCTTGCGGATGCAATTCACTACCAGCTGCTTGCAGGGAAATATGGCTGCTCGGTTGCGACAACGCACACGTCTGGAGGCGATGAGGTGGTGGCATACCAGAACCATGTGCTGAATTATCTTGGCGTGATTGCGGTGGGTGGCTTAAGTGTTGCAACGGGTGGGAATGCAGAAACTTTTGATGCAGCGGAAATTTCCGCACGGGCGCTCGGGAAAAAACTCGCAGATGCGATCAGGAATGGCTTTTCTGATCCAGCGCAGGAAGAAGAGATTACCGGCAACCGGGAATTTTTCAAAGATCTCGTAATCGGGAACCGTGATTTCCGCACAGAAGAGTACGAGCGGTGGGTGCGGATGGGATGGATCAGGTAAAGATTTTTTTTTAGATCCTGACCGGAAAATTTCCGGATCTGAACCTGTAACACGAAAAACTCTTTGGGTAAATGGGAAAAAATCCGAAATAAACTGTTCTCATTCCGCAAGGATTTGGATCTTGTATCGAGACTATCTCCCAAAGTATTCAAAAAGGAACCATCCAGGGCCAAAACGGGTCCCGTTTCCCGGAAATGGTGAGTGGTCGACCGGCCTGTATGGAGGGTTTTTGGGGTTGTTTTTTTGGATGTCTCTGTTTTGGTCTCTGAATAGGGAACCGGAGGTTTTAGCGCGAGAAAAACCGGCCTGTTTGGAGCTGTTTGGAGAGAGGATCGGGACCGGAAATGGTCTAAACTACAGGAAGGGGAAAACGAGCCTGCATCGATGATATGACGTTCTGGCATTTTTTCTGCAATGGATTGGCGTTCTGGATCAATTTTTGAGCAGGTGAAAACAGGAAGGGTGGACTGTCACAAAACCTGTTTTCCCCTAAAAAAAGTTAGTAGTTATCAGCCGCAATCTCGAAATACGCCTGCGGGTGATCGCAGACCGGGCATTTCGTGGGAGCGGATTTTCCACTCTCAACAAAACCGCAGTTCCGGCAGTACCACTTCACGGGAGTCTCCACCTTGAAGACGGCCCCCTTCTCAAAGTTTGCATGAAGTTTTGCATACCGCGATTCATGGTGCGCCTCTACCTTTGCTACCAGTTTGAAGAGGTGAGCGATCTCCTTAAATCCCTCCTTTTCTGCAGTGGCTGCAAAGGACGGGTAGAGTGTGCCCCATTCCATATTCTCGCCGGCAGCTGCTGCGGCAAGGTTCTCTTTAGTCTTTCCGATCATACCTGCCGGGTAGGCTGCGGTAATTTCAACATCTCCGCCTTTGAGCTGCTTAAAGAAAAGTTTCGCATGCTCTTTTTCTTCTTCAGCGGTCTGTAAGAAGAGGCTCGCGATCTGTTCGTATCCTTCCTTTTTTGCTGCGCTTGCAAAGAAGGTGTAGCGGTTCCTTGCCTGCGACTCACCGGCAAATGCGGCAAGCAGGTTCTTTTCGGTCTTGCTTCCTTTGAATTCCATGGTCTGGTCACTCCATTTTTTTAATAAATCCGTCCATATCCGTCATTTACCTGCATTTTTAAGTGGACTGGTACGGTTAATATTCCCGTTCCTGCAAATAATCCTTTCACCCGCTTGGTTTAGGCTGATTTATATACCATTAATGTTCTTGAGCATACTATAGGATATGTCGGATGTTTTCCGTACTATACGTTGATGACGAACCGGCCCTCCTCGAATTGGGCAAGCTCTTCTTAGAACGAACTCTGGAATTCCGGGTAGATGTAGCATTATCGGCAATCGATGCGCTCGCATCTCCAGCATTTCCATCCTATGACGTCATTGTATCGGATTACCAGATGCCGGAGATGGACGGGATTGCATTTTTAAAGATCGTCCGCGAGCGGTTTGGGGATATCCCGTTCATTCTCTTCACCGGGCGTGGCCGTGAAGATGTCGTGATTGAGGCCATCAACAACGGAGCAGACTTCTATCTCCAGAAAGGAGGAGATGTCAAACCACAGTTTGCTGAACTCTCGCACAAGATCCGGCAGGCCCTGGCACGGAGGCAGGCGGAGCACTCTCTCAGGGAATCTGAGAAGCGCCTTGCTGATATCATCAACTTTCTCCCGGATGCAACCTTTGCCATAAACCGTGAAGGAGTGATCATTGCCTGGAACCGTGCGATCGATGAGATGACCGGGCTGTCTGCTGAAATGATGCTTGGGAAAGGGGATCACGAGTACGCCCTTCCCTTCTATGGTGAACGGCGGCCAATTCTTATTGACCTGATCTTTGAACCTTCTGAAGTCATTGAACAGAAATACTCAAATATCATCCGGCAAAAGGATGTCCTGATTGCCGACACCAACCTGCCCCGCCTTCAGGGCAGGGAGGTTACGCTCGTTGGTAAGGCCAGTCCTCTTTATAACAGCCAGGGTGAGGTTGTCGGTGCGATTGAAGCCATTCGCGACATAACCGAACAAAAGAGGGCAGAAGATGAACTACAGGCTGCGTGCGAGCAGATCACGGCAAGTGAGGGGGAACTCCGCGAACAGCTCGTTTTGCAGGCCGAGAGCGAGGCGAAATACCGTGAACTTGCTGAGCTCCTTCCCCAGATTGTCTTTGAGATGGACCGTAATCTTATTATCACGTTTGTGAACCGGCAGGGATACATCGCTTTAGGATATACACCCGATGATGTGGCACAGGGATTCAATGCTCTGTCGGTGGTTGATCCCTTGCAGCATTCCTGTATCAGGGAAAATATCAGGAAAATTATCAACAGAGAGCCCTATGAGTCCCCGGAATTTACGTTAAAGAGAAAGGATGGCAGCACATTTACGGCCCTCATCTATTCCGATCCTGTGTATAAAAACGGGGACCTGACTGGCTTCCGGGGAATAGTTATCGATATATCTGACAGAAAGAAAGCAGAAAACGCACTCCACGAAAGTGAGGCAACGCTTGCCAGCATCTTCCGGGCAGCGCCGGTCGGGATCGGGCTGGTCTCGAACCGCGTCCTGCTTAGGGCCAACGACCGGCTCTGTGAGATGACCGGATATTCAGCAGGGGAACTGATTGGTAAGAGTGCCCGCATCCTTTATTCCGATGATGAAGAGTTTGAACGCGTGGGCCAGGATAAATATGAACAGATCCAAAAATCCGGCACCGGGACTGTTGAGACCCGCTGGCAGCAAAAAGACGGGGATATCAGAGATATCCTGCTCAGTTCAACCCCGCTGGATCCGGAGAACCATGCAGCCGGTGTGACCTTTACTGCTCTTGATATCACCGATCGCAAACGAATGGAAAATACTCTCCTCGAGCAGCAGGCAAAGCAGACGAACTTCATGCAAAACCTGCCGGCAGGGTTATTCCGTACAACTCCCGGTCCGTCCGGAAGGAGGATCATGGTAAACCCGATCATTGCCAGTATGCATGGTTTTGACTCTATTGAGGAGTTCATGCAGACTCCGGTTGCAGACAATTATGCTGACGCTGCAATGAGAAAAATCTTATCTGATCGGCTGCTACACGAGGGCAAGTTGGCAAATGTCGAGGTCCAGATGAAAAAGAAAACCGGGGAACTGTTCTGGGCAAGTCTCTCGGCAATAGCGGTTCGCGGTCCAAATGGTGAGATTGAATATTTCGATGGGGTAATTGAAGATATTACCGAGCGGAAGAAGGCAGAAGAAGCATTGCGGGAGAGCGAGGAAAAATACCGGAACGTCATAGAGTTCTCCCCGTTTGGCATGCATTTCTATGAACTTCATGATGATGGCTCACTCGTTTTTACCGGTTCAAACCCTGCGGCTGATGCGATCCTTGGTGTTGACAACAGTCAGTTTATCGGCCGGACTATTGAAGAGGCCTTCCCAGGGCTTGTAGACACGGAAGTTCCCGATAAGTACCGTATGGTAGCCCGGACGGGGGACTCATGGAATACCGACCAGGTGATTTATGATAAGGGGACGATCCACGGGGCATTCTCCGTTTCGGCATTCCAGATCCGGCCTGGTGCGATGGCGGCGGCTTTCTTTGATATTACCGAACGCAAGAGGGCAGAAGAAGAACTCCGGTCTGCCCACGAACAGCTCACAGCATCTGAAGAAGAGCTCAGGGGCCAGTTTGATGAGCTGGTTGCGGTACAGGGAAACCTGCAGAAGAGCCAGGAGCAGCTCGAGGAGATAGCCAGCACGGTACCGGGCGTTGTCTACCAGTTCTATGCCCGGCCGGATGGAAGCATGGGGGTTTACTATGTCAGCAGCCGTGCCGGGGAGGTCTTCGGGCTCGACAACACAACACAGGACTTTTTCGCCTGGTTTACCGAATACGTGGATCCCCGTGACCGCGAGGCGTTTCTCCAGTCTATTATTGAGGTAGTCAAAGCAGGTCAGCCATGGAATTTTGAGGGCAGGTTCATCAAACCATCCGGTGAGAAGATCTGGTTCCAGGGAATATCGCGTCCTGTTGCCCGGCAAGGGGAACTGGTATACAGCGGTGTACTGCTCGACATCACGCAGCGGAAGCTTGCCGAAGAGGCGATACGGAACAGTGAGGCAGCGCTACGGGAGAAGAGTGCGATGCTGGAGACCTTGTTCAATGCAATTCCGGATGTGCTCGGGGTACAGGATCTTCACCACGGGATCATCAGGTACAATGCCGCAGGGTATGCGATGGTAGGGAAAAACCACGGTGAAGTGGCGGGAAAGAGATGCTTTGAACTGATCGGTCATGATGCACCCTGCGAGATCTGTGCAACCTCTGAAACATACCGTACCAAAAAACCGGCTATGGTGCAGAAATATGTACAGGAAATTAATGCGTGGCTTGATGTGAGGAGCTATCCGGTTCTTGATGATTCGGGAGATATTCAGTTCATCATTGAGCACCTCCGTGATATCAGCGGGCAGAAACTTGCCGAAGAGGCACAGCACGAGAGTGAGGAGAAATACCGCACGCTTGTCGAGACAACCGGCACCGGTTTTGTGATCATTGACGATCAGGGTCTGGTGCTGGATGCGAACCCGGAGTACATTCGCCTGAGCGGACATAGGAACCTCGGGCAGATTGCCGGCAGGAGCGTGATCGAGTGGACTGCTGAGTACGAGAAAGATAAGAATGCAGTAGCGGTCAGTCAGTGCATAAGGGACGGGTACATTCGTAATCTTGAGATAGATTATGTCAATGACTCTGGCACTATCATCCCCATTGAGATCAATGCCACGGTCTTACCATACGGTGATGCAGTGCGGATTCTCACCCTTTGCCGGGATATAAGTAAACGCCGGATTACGCAGGATGCATTGTGCGAGAGCGAAGCCCGGTTAAGTTCGATCCTGCAAGGGTCACCGGTGCTCCAGTTTGTTATTGATCGGAACCATAAGGTCATCTCCTGGAACAAGGCGATAGAGGTTTACAGCGGGATTAAGGCTGAAGATATCGTTGGAACCGATCAACAGTGGCGGGCGTTCTATCCACAAAAACGACCGGTGCTTGCAGATCTTCTTGTGGATGAAAAAAACGATGAGATTCCAAAATTGTATGGTGGAAAATTCAGAAGTTCCCGGCTGGTTGAGGGCGCCTATGAAGCAACTGACTTCTTCCCTACCATGGGTGCATCAGGAAAATGGCTGAATTTTACTGCCGCCCCCATCAGGGATACCCAGGGAACCATTATAGGAGCCGTTGAAACCCTTGAAGATATCACGGAACGGCGAAATGCAGAGCAGGCGGTCATCGAAGCCAACCACAAACTCAATCTCTTAAACAGCATCACCCGGCATGATGTTGCCAACCAGCTCACCATCCTGCAGGGCTTTGCCCAGATCGCCGCTATGAAAAAAGGCGACCCGGTCATTGCAGATTACCTTGCCAAGATCCTTACTGCTGCAGACACTATTGCCCGCCAGATCGAGTTCACCCGGACGTACCAGGAACTGGGGGTGAAAGCGCCGGTCTGGATCTCGGTTGAGGAGGTCATCGCCAATGTTGAAAGCCGGGTACCGGTAAAGTTCTCCAGCACCTGCAGGGGAGTCGAGGTGTTTACCGACCCGATGCTGGAACGGGTCTTTTTCAACCTCTTTGATAATGCGATCCGGCATGGCGACCGGATAACGGAGATCACTATTCGCTGTGAGCGGGAGCCGGACAGGATTCTGGTGATTGTCGAGGACAACGGTAGTGGGGTTCCGGCAGCAGAGAAGGAGAAGATCTTCGAGCGTGGCGTTGGAAAGAATACCGGCCTTGGACTTTTCCTGGTAAGAGAGATCCTCTCCATCACTGGCAGCACGATTAAAGAGACCGGTGTTTACGGAAAAGGGGCACGGTTTGAGATATCCGTGCCTGAAGGGAAGTATCGGTTTGCCGGGCAATGTCCGGTATCCGGTCACCTTTGAATTCCATTATTCGCATGTTTCCACAGGATCATTGCCCGACCTGAATACATGATCCTGCACTCAAACTTTCCTTGCTGAAAGAATAGTCACTCCAAACCTGCCCACTGGAATATCCCCCGGCCTGCGGTGAATGCGGTGATGAAACCGCCAACCATCCATGTGGGGATAAAAGGGTCGTTTCATTCATTTTTGTCCACCATAACGGGTTACAGGCCATCCGGAAAAACGGATTCAATCCAATAGGGTCTGTTAAGGCCGGTTTTTTCCGCACCAAAACCGTTCATTTCACGATCGACCTGATATTTGAGGGCAGTTCTAAAATCATCCCTGAAAAACACCCAATAAGGCCGGTCAAACCGGATGAAAATGGGTAATCCAAGCCCGTATAGAGCCCGGATGGGAGCAGGTCTC
>JAUYTV010000039.1 GCA_030694985.1 Methanoregula sp. | reverse complement strand
AAGCCCGTATAGAGCCCGGATGAGAGCAGGTCTATGAGGATGCCAAAAGGGTTGTTTACTTCATTTTTGTCTGCCCCCATTGATTACAGGTCATCCGGAAAAACGGATTCAATCCAATAGGGTTTGTTAAGGCCGGTTTTATCCTGATAAAATGCTCTCATCTGGCGATTGGCCCGATATTTTGGGGTATTTTAAAAATCATCGTGGAAAAACATCCAATAAGGCCGGTCAAACAGGACGAAAAGGGGGAATCCAAGCCCGTATAGAGCCCGGATGGGAGCAGGTCTATGAGGATGCCAAAAGGGTTGTTTACTTCATTATAGATAGTATGAAAAATTCTTCGGGAATGTTTCTCATTTTTCTCTGTATAATGCTCATACTTGCGGCAGGGTGCACAAGCCCGGCTACCACAAATACGGCACCGGTTGCAGTAAGAACACCAATCCCCACTGCAGCTGCACAGCAGGAGCCGGTACGTCAAGAAACAGTCGCTTCAGATTCATCAGCACCAGAAAAAAAATACAAATCCTCAACAGGAACATCAGAGCACTTGAAAATTTCCGGCGCCAATGATGAAAATCGTGGATTTTTTGTAACCGTGGAAGAGGGGTATACAATAACTGCATCGTACCCGAAAACCGGAGTTTTCATAGTCCATATCACTGACAGCAGCGGTAAAAATGAGGAATATGTTTTCAACGAAATGGGATCCGGCTCCTGCACAGGCAGAAAAATTGTCAAATTACCCAAGGTAAACATATCCTTGAGGTGAGGGCGGATGGTCCGTGGACAGTGGATCTTACCCCGGCCTGATTTTTAAAATCAACGTAAAATAAGGTTTTTCTGCCAGCTGATCTCGTGGTCGATGGATTTGGAACAGCAAAAGAAAGAATCGATAATCATTAACATCATAAAGTATCCAGTATCCATTACCTGAAAGGTGATTAGAACCGGAGTAGCCATTCATGAAAGTCGTTCCAATGTATTCCTTATTCATAATCGTACTGCTTTTGGTATCCGGGTGCAGTACTCCATCGCCGTCCCAGACATCGGTTAGCTCTTCTTCATCACTCTATACAATAACAACCCAGAAAGACTGGCTGACTATGTCAGACGGGGTAAAATTATCAGTTACCTATTTTATGCCGGTTTCAGGTAATCCTGGCGAAAAATTCCCTGTCCTCCTTCAGATGGACCCCTATCGTAAGGATGATATCGCATATCTGGAAGATTATCCGCTCTGCTCATATTTTGCCAAGCGGGGATATGTAGTTGCAAAAGTAGATGTCCGGGGCACCGGTAGCAGTGAGGGGGTTCTTCCAACTTCAGAGTACACTGAACAGGAACTCTCTGATGGGGTAGAGATTATAAACCAGCTCTCAAGGAGTGAGTGGTCTAATGGGAATGTCGGGATGTTCGGACTCTCATGGAGTGGATTTAACTCCCTTCTGATTGCAGCCCGTAAACCACCTGCACTCAAAGCCATCCTGATCGCTCATGGCTCAGACGATCTTTTTTACCAGGATGTTCATTATATCGACGGGGTGATCCATATGGACTGCTGGGAACCGATGATCGATACATCCAATTCCTTGCCTGCTACCGATGAATATGCAATCACCAATGAATATTTTGCCAACCGGTTTGATCAGACTCCCTGGCATTTGATCTGGAAAGAAAACCAGAAGGATGGACCATTCTGGCGTGAGAAATCTGTACGGTTTAAACCCGATATTGAGATTCCGGTATATTTGATTGGGGGACTGCTCGATGGATACCGGGATACAATCCCCCGCATGATGAACTCATCAAATACCCGGATTAAGGCCGACCTGGGCCCATGGAATCATGCCTGGCCAAATACAGGAACACCCGGGCCGAATTATGAGTGGCGGGCTAAGGCTGTCCGGTGGTGGGATATGTGGCTGAAAGGAGTGGATACAGGAATTATGAACGAACCCCGCTTTATGGTCTTTGTCAGGGATAGCGATCCTCCCTTGCCTGCAGCAGATGTACCCGAGGGATATGTATCACCCGGAGAATGGCGATGTGGGGAATGGCCGGTTAAAGGAATAGAGATGCGACGATTCTATCCTGATTCAAACCACCATCTCATAGATTCAGTACCAGAAAAATCAGTTGAAAATACACTACCCTATATTGCAGGATCCGGTATTGGTATTCACACCTGGTGGGGAGAGATGACCGGTGACATGGCTGACGATGATAAAGGAAGTCTGGTGTATGATTCAGCCCCGTTAGCAGAACCTGTAGAGATCATCGGGTCACCTGTTGTTCATTTAAAAGTCTCAGCTGATGCACCGCATTATCAATGGACCGTACGGCTTGAAGATGTCTGGCCTGATGGGAAAGTCTCCCTTGTCAGTGGCACCTTAATAAATCCGGCAGACCGGATATCACGTCTTGAACGGATACCCCTGATCCCAAACAACCCTACAGACCTCTATGGTGAGATTCATTACACAACCTGGAAATTCAATCCCGGTCACCGGATACGACTCTCGGTCAGTAATGCCCAGTTTCCGATGGCATGGCCAACTCCTTACAAAGGGAGTACAACACTCTATTTTGGGCCTGGTACTTCTCTTGATCTTCCGGTTGTAATGAAAAATACCCTGACCGGCTCCTGCGTTCTTCCACTGCCAGAACCAGAAGAGGGTTGGCCGGATGCAGAATCAGGGAAATCAAAACCCGTTAATACTGATTACCCCCAGTACCATGATTCCAAAAGCGGAGAATCGGTCTATACCACTGGCGATGACAGCACCTGGACAATCGGAAACAGATCCTATCACACAAATGAATTGAACACATGGCGTGTGAATGATAATGATCCGGCTCATGCTGAATATGAATCAATTGTGACCAATGAGATTATGCTGCCAGGCCGTACTCTACGCGTTGTTGGAGTTTATACCATGACTTCGGATGAGAAAGCCTTCACGCTATCCGTCTCTAAAAAGTTATATGAGAACGAAACGCTGATCAGGGAAAAGGCCTGGAATGATTTAATACCCAGAGATTTTCAATAATTCATTTTTCTCTCATTTTTTTTAGTGGATGATCCAGAGTATGACCTGTCGCATACCAGGTACTATTGAAATTATCCATATGAACACAGGAATGAAGTCCGTGTGATTGCCCCCTTAGCATTGGCAGCAGAGCCACGGACAGTCGCGTTTCTTTTGGTGTTTCTTATGGGATATCATACAGAAACACCCTTAAAAAATACTATTCCAATATCATATACAAAAAGGGAATTGGAGTGAAATGAATACACTAACCTATTGTCAATGCTCATTTTGTCAGGCTTTGGGATGCAGGAAGACAAAAGATTTTGTTCTGGGTGCATTCTGTAAATTGTGTAACGGTCCGATGCGCAGCATCAGTGCAAACGAATACGACAGGAAACTGCACTATACCGCAACACCGCACGAAGAAGGATTGCTTCCGGAACGTTGTCTGGCACCTGGCCATGCGATAGCATGTAATGCAAGTTCATCCAGCGAACAGGAAACCGATTTACCAAAAGAGCAGGAAGAGCAGCGATGACTGCGCGTGATTCAGATGGCTGGTAGTTTCCGGTAATGAGGGTGTAGCTGTTTTTTTATTGCGTTCTGCCGCAAGGTTATGGATATTTTTTTTACTTATCATTGTCTGCATTGCAGTTTCCGTTTATAAAAAAAAGATGGGGTTTGCTTAACCAAAAAAAAAAGATAAAAAAAATAAGATGCTACATACCTTTGATTGGGAAATTTTTTTGAAACATGCAGAAAATTTGTATGCAAATTCTCTACAATTAGAAATTCTGTGTTATTCCTCGAAGATAATTTTTAAATACTATAAAGTATAATTAAGAAATATACCTATTAATGGAGGTGGTTTGATTTATTCCGGGTTTTGTCCCTATGCACTGCATTTCCCCAAAATTACACATCCTGAACCTGCCGTCCGATCACAACGGCAGGCAAACCCTCCAGCCCCATAATAATATCAGATAAATAACCTTTTTTTATGCGCCCCATCTTTCATTACCGGAATGGATGGGCTTGTAATGCGTAATTGTAAGTCCAATAACAAGCAGCATGACTGGCACATTCCGTACATCAAACCGGCGAACCGGACGGTCAAACATTAAGGATCATCTGCCGGGCATCATGTTTCTCAAAAGTGGACAATCGTATGCCAAGAAGACGGATCGGACGGCCATCAAAAATATCCCGTAGCAGGGAATGTGCACAGGAGCGCAGAGTTTTTTCATCATCCGTATAATGCAGGAGAGTCCGACATTTTGTCTTTGTCACAAATCCGTGATACCGCACCTTGATAGTAACGGTCCTGCATCTCAGTGATTCATCAGAAAGATTCCGGCATACCTCCTGTACAAGTGCATCCATGGTTGCAGCTATCACCTGCTCATCGGTTGTATCGTTTAAAAATGTCGTCTCGCGGGACACAGACTTCACACGGTCCCTCTCTTTGACAATGTCATCATCAATGCCGGAAGTAACAGCCTGAAGAGCAATCGCAAAACGCCCGAACCGTGCGATCAGCACCTGGATGTCAGATTCAACGAGATCCTTAATCATCCTGATGCCCATCTCAAAGAGTTCTGCTTCTGCCTTCCGGCCCACACCGGGAATCTTTCTTACCGGCATTGGGGCAAGGAATGAAAAGAGTTTCTCTGGTTCAACAACGGTAAGTCCATCAGGTTTATTGATATCTGAAGCGATCTTTGCCACCACTTTTGTCGGGGCAATACCAATCGAGCAGGTGAGAGCGAGCTGCGTGCGGATATCATTTCTTATCCGTTCAGCAAGATCGGTTGCTTCCGCATAATTCCTCACAGCACTCACATCTAAAAAGGCCTCATCGATGCTCACCTGCTGGAACGGAAACTCATGGGATTTTAAGATCGCCATCACTTCAGCAGAGGCTTTGGCATACCGGGGAAAATCTGGAGGGAGAAAAACCGCATGCGGGCAGAGAACAAATGCCTGGGATATGGGCATTGCAGATCGTATGCCAAATGCCCGCGCCTCATACGAGCAGGTAGAGACCACCCCACGCCCGGTGCCATTTTTTGGATCAGCACCAATGACTACAGGTTTTCCTTTGAGATCCGAATTCTCCCGCACCTCAACAGATGCATAGAAACTGTCCATATCCAGGTGCAGGATGATCCGCTGACGATCTGTGCTCTTATTTCCCATAGCAAAGGTCCCACACCTGAATTCCTGTACCGCGCTGCTCGTCATATCAGTTCACTGCCGATGAAAAATCACTGAGCCTGCACTGGCGCTGCCGGATAGATTCTCGTAACAATGCCCCTTCTTCAATAAACCGGGTCATGGGAAGCGTAAACGTTTCAGAGAGGCTCTGGAGTGCAGACCGGATATCTTCAAACTCCTGTGCAGGCTGCTGCATTGCGCTCCTGACATTTTCACGGACATTAAAGACTCCCATTGGCACATAGCCCCGGTGTGCTTCTCTTAGAATGATTGCGCCTGCCTGCTCCTGCTGACGGGAAAGCGCTTCGAGCACGGCCATCTTGCACGAGTAATAACATCCGCCCAGATGAGAGTACCCGCTCTTCTTTTTGTACCCTTCATGATCCGAAAAGACGAGCTCTTCATTGCCCAGCACTTTCAAAAACGCCTCTGACCATTCGTACTGCCAGCTGGTGGGCATCAGGATGACTGCGTAATTGTTGTGAAGGCTTGAGAACTGGCAAATCCGAAAAGTATCGATCACCGGATTTTTCTTCACATCATTTAAGAGCCGGTCGCCGATCATGGTGTCGCACGCTGTTATCGACCAGCGGGTGGGGACCAGGTGCCGGTTTCGTTCCACCCCCATAGTCCCAACCGAGAATGCTTTCTGGATACTGGAGAATGGGACTGCCTGTTGGTGCAGGCTGATGACTGCCTCAGCAGATCTCAGGTCCGTGTCATAGAACACCTTTTCGAGTTTGTGATCATACCTTGCGCTCTCGATCTCAAACCGCTCGATTCCTGCACTCGGGCCAAACGGCGTATGCTCTTCAGAAAAGGTTGTACCGGTGGGAATTGATGAGAAAGCCACTTCGCTTTCTATAGAGGATGAGGACAAGGAGATCTCCTGGAGTTTCTCTACGTAGCGCGAGCCAAGATCTCCCGCATTCACCATGGATTTTCCCCGTACCAGATTGAGCCGGTAACCGATGATCTCTTCCTGCGTGTGGTTGCCGGCAATCCATGACTCAGGCAGGTCCATGATCGCAGTGTCACCGTGTTGTGGTGCGATCATCGGGCCGGCATAGACATTTGGGTAATTCCAGCTGCCGATAAATACCGAGGGTGGAGAACTACCCTCCATCTCTTTTCCCACCTCCACCGATCTCATCTGCTGGGTTGATGCGGTCAGTTGTTTGAGATATGCACCTTTGCCGATCATTGCATAGTGAGAAAGGTAAGAACGAGAGAATATAAGGGAAATAGTGTGCGGGGAGAAAGTGAGGCCGGGTAAGTTTTATGAGATATCGCGCTACCATAAATACAATACATACCTTCATTGGTCTGGAACGTCATACATATAGCAAAGGAGTTGTCTGAATTAGACCCAACAATAACGATGATGTAGATCCAAACGCAGTAAACGCGGACGGAACGCCCGTTGTCCGTGTCCGTCTTCCCAAGAAATGGGCCGGTGAGCAGTTCGCATTTGCTGACCTCATGATGGGGGCAAACCATATCCGGGTACGGTGTTATGACGGAGTCACCCGCATGGGCAGAATCAAGGGAAAGATCAAGAAGCGCGCCTGGATACGGGAAGGTGACATTGTGATTGTCACACCCTGGAGTTTCCAGGACGAGAAGTGCGATATCATCTACCGCTACCTGCCGCCCCAGGCGGACTGGCTGCGCAAGAACCGGTATCTTTAATACTTTTTTACTATCAAAAGGGCTCTGCCTTTTTCATATGGTCGCATGCATGTGGCATTAAAATCTGGAAAATTTTACCGTTTAGGGCTCTTCTCCGGATTTAGGATTTTTTAGTCCTGCATAAAAGATTGCACAAAGGCCAGCGGAAAATATCACAAACCGTGGAGAGCTATTCAATGTGAGTTGCAGGACTTCATCATCTCTTATAAACCCCCTTGCCAAGGCGCGACCCGACGAAGCATCGCGCCGACCCCCATCCGGTGGGGAGATACTCGCAATGCAGGGGTTTTTAAGGGCGGCAGTCCTCAATCAGTATAGTAAATCTGCAATGAATTTACCCACTCATTTCGCTGAAGCGCCAACTGTTTTTTTTGACTTTCAGACAGCCCGGTTTTTAATTGCTGCATATTGTTTCCGGTTGAGGGCACGGGAATCATCGGGTTTTAAGGATAGTGCTGTATCAAAAGCCCCTGCAGCCTCGGCATACCTTTTCTGGTCGATCAGGACAAGCCCGGTATTGTACCAGCCGTGGAAGTATTTTTTATCGAGTTCGAGCGCCTTACGAAACGAGGAAAGTGCGGCATCCGGCTGCCCAAGTCGCCTGTGGACAAGTCCTTTGTTGTTCCAGACCTGTTTGTTGGCAGGATCGATATGGAGTGCATGACCATAGGCTTCGAGTGCTTCTTTGTACTTTCCGATATTGGAAGCAGCGCGGCCAATGTAATACCAGCTGCGTGAACTGGCAGGATCTAGTGCCAATACCCGGCGAAACGCACCAATGGCCTCTTCATTGCGGTGATTCTGGTAAAGAGAGAGCCCTGTTGAATACCATGCAAGCGAGATATCGCGGGGAGATTTTCTTTTTTTATCAAGAAATGCCACATAGTTACGGCTCCTTTTTAAAAGAAAGAGTGCTCCTCCGTAATTCCTCCGCATCAGCGATAGCTGCGTGGCTACCTGGTTTGCCCTGATAAAGGCCTTTTTTCCTGCACCCGATCTGCCGATATTGATCAAGACAATACTTTTCCCCACCCATGCAAGCGTATGGAGGGGTTCTAAAGAGAGGACAATTTCATAGGCCTGTAAGGCAAGTTCATAGGATCCCTCCCTGCTGTGGATTGTGGCCTTGTTAAACCATGCCTGCACCAATCCGTGATCAATTGAGATCGCTTTTTCAAATGAGGTGAGCGCATCCTGGTTACGGTTCTGCTGCCGGAGCGCCACACCCTTGTTGTACCAGGCAACTGCCATATTTGGATCAATTGTAAGAGCCGCATCATATGCCGCCAGTTCCTCTTCGAACCGGAAGAGCCGGGAAAATAAAAGCCCCTTGTTCACCCAGATGATCGCAGCAGTCTTATCGAGTGCCAGTGCATGATCAAAATTGTTGATTGCTTCTGCAAACTGCCCGGAAGCGGCTTTTAAAACCCCTTTGTTGTACCATGCAGCCATCATGGACGGATCTGCATTGAGTGCATTTTCAAAGGAGTGGACCGCTTCTTCTGATCTGCCCAGTGTGTCGAGCGCCAATCCACGGTTATACCAGAGAGGGGCTGAATAAAAATTCGTCTGGATTTCGCACTCGTACTCCTGCACAGCTTCATTCATGAGACCGGCCTGCGCTTTTTCAAACGCCCGGCTGCCCCATGCTTCTGCCACATTCGGGTTTACCGGGGGCATGCGGTCTGCAACCTGCATGCGCTCTTCAGTACGGGAGACAAACCGGAATATTTTTCCCTCATTATACCAGACCGCTGCACAGTCCGGGTTGAGCAGCAGTGCCTGGTCAAATGCCAGCATTGCATCAGCGTTCCGCCCAAGTTTACCAAGTACCATCCCCTTACCCATCCAGGCATCCGGCATTAAGGAATTTAAGGAAATGGCATGATCAAAGAATTTGAGAGATTCAGGAAAGCGGCCCAGTTCGGTAAGTGCTGCAGCTTTTACCGCATATGCAGATTCACCGTGCTCATCGATTTTTATCGCCTGCTCACAGACCGTGATCGCTTCATTGTACATCCGTTGTTCAGCCAGTGAAGAGCCCAGTGTAATAAGTGCAAGGGTATTGTCAGGTTCAAGCGCGATCGCTTTTTCTGAAAAATCCTGCGCCTTTGCATAATCCCCCAGCACAAACCAGACCAGGCTCTTTCCAATCATCGCAGATGAACTACCGGCTGCATACGTGAGGGCACGGTCATAGGATTCAACTGAACTTTCATACCGTTCAAGTGCGAGCAGGGCATCACCCCTGCCTGTCCATGCAAGTGGATCATCCGGTTTTAATTTTAGCGCCCGGTCAAAGGATTGTAACGCATCCTCATTTCGCCCCAGCAGGTGCAGGGCAGTACCACGGCTGTACCAGACAAACTCATTATCTTCTCCTAGCGCAAGAGCCCTGTCAAAGGCCTGGATGGCTTCTGCGTTCTCAAAAAGATGGGCAAGAGCCAGTCCCTTACCATTCCATGCACCGGCATTTCCCGGATCAAGGGCAAGAGACTGCTCGAATGCAAGGAGCGCTTCCTGATGCCGGTTTTCAGCCTGCAGAGACATTCCTGAAATGTACCAGGACCGTGCATCATCCATGTGGAGGCTTCTTGTTTATAGGACGATGAACTTTTCCGCTCCCATGTATGCCATAATACAGCAGAACGAGAAAAAATGAAAAATTAGTGGGTTTTTCGCATAAAGAGAGCCGCACAGCACCCGCTGATCACAAGCGCGCCTGCGGTGACTTCAACGGGCAGGGGAGATTTTGCCGTAGTGGCTGCGGCGGGAACTGCAGTGGTTACCGGTGCCGCAACAGTAGTTATTACCGCTGCGGGTGTGGCGCCCGTGGCTGACAACTGGAACGTGAGCTTGGTGTATATGTCGTCTTGTCCGGGCTGGTTGAGGGCATCGGAGAGGGCTTTTGATGCGGCGGCATCCTGCACACTGCCGGTTCCGGTGAAGTTAAAGACCGTAGATTTGGTCCTGGTGTTGACTACCTGTCCGGAATATATTCCTGCATCATACAGAGCGATATCAAATGTCCCGTCAGTGCTTGGGCTCTGGACAAAGACATAGTACATTGCCGGGGGCAATGTCGCAGTCTGGTAGGTTTTTGAAAAAGTCCCATCTGCATTGACTGGTACTGTTGTGACACTCACATAGTGACCGGCAAATATCCAGATCTGGACACCGGATGCAAGATTCCCCCCGGTTGCCAGCCCGCTGATAGTCAATGGGTCTCCCACAGTGGGAGCTGACGATGAAACGGTTGCACTGATGAAGGGTTTTGCACTGGTAACACCGCTTGCTGCGGGGGAGGTGGTTGTAACGGCAGTTGCAGGGGTTGCCACGCCAGAGACCGGAAGTACTACAAGTGCTGCCAGCAGCACAAGAGCAATGACTGCAATTCCAAGAGATACAGATTTCTTCATACGGAAGTTTTTAGGGAGTAATTACTATTAGCATTATGGGTTTTATCCCGCAATGCCGGTATCGTCATCCTTATTCCTGATTATCACCAGTACCAGGGACAACAAAAATGTCGCATCCAACCATTCATTCAGGAGAACCGTTCTTTACGGATCGCAGGATGATGTACTACTTGTTCCTGCTCGGGTTCTTTGCAATTTTTTCTACAACAATCTCAAAAAACCCGGTGCTGCCTCTCTTCTCGCACGCGCTTGGAGCAGACGATGCAGTGATAGGGCTGGTAGCGGCAGTCTCTCCCCTTGCAGGAATTCTCTTTTCATTTCCTGTGGGCGTGCTCTCGGATCATATCGGGAGGAGGAGGCTGCTCATTCTCGCAGGTTTTGTCTTTTTATCTGCCCCGCTCCTCTACCTGCTCATCTTCGATCCGCTCTGGCTCATTCCGGTTCGCTTCTTCCATGGGACTGCCACTGCCATCCTTGGCCCGGTCATATCAGCAGTCATCGCAGAGCGGTTTCCGGAAAATAAAGGTGCCATGCTGGGTCAGTATTCTTCAGCCACACTCATAGGGCGGACAATTGCACCACTGGCCGGGGGAATCATCATCTCTTCTTTTATTCTATACCCAGGATTGGTGCCTTTCCAAATGGTGTACGTGGCGGCTGCAATCGCTGCAGTACCGGTCCTGATCCTGACACTGATGTTCCATGAAAAGGGTTTGTCACCCTTGACCAGACTCCCGTTATCAAAATTTAAAGATAGTTTCATTGCGTTCTTTGCAAATGCCCGGCTCTGTGCTACCGCACTGGTTGATATGGCAACGTATTTTGCGTTCGGTGCGTTTGAGACGTTCCTTCCCCTCTTTCTCATGTCCAACCGGATCGATGCTTACCAGATTGGCATCATCTTTGCAGTTCAGGTGTTGATCATCGCCGGGACCAAACCGTTCTTTGGAAAACTTGCCGATCGGTTCGATAAGCGATATCAGATCACTTTCGGGCTCATCATCCTTGGCAGTTCTGTTGCCCTCATCCCATTCACAACCGGGTTTTATGAGATACTTTTCGTGAGCGCCGTATGTGGTCTTGGCATGTCACTTTCAACAGTTGCTACCAGCGCGTATGTTGCTGATGTTGCAGGAAAAAAAGAGATCGGAGCATCGATGGGGGCGTTATCATCGACCATGGACATCGGACATGCGGCAGGGCCGGTCTGTACGGGAATCATTGTCATGACCTCTGGCTATGCATACGGTTTTTTTGCCAGCTTCCTGCTTACAGTGGCAGTCGCAATCGTATTTGCGGTAGCAGTTCGGAACAGATGTCAAATGTGCTCTCTTCAGGACTTGAAGTGATGCAGAGCATCTACAACAACCAGCTCCAGAGCATGAACAACCGCTTTGCCCTTGTGACTGCGTACCTCACGGTGCTTGGCACAGCATTTTTAGTCCCAAATACGATCGCAACCATTGCAGGAAGCGGAATTATGGAGGGAACGATGGCGGCACAATGGTGGTATATACCGCTTCTCATCCTCTCCACGGTAGTCGCGACTGCGGCTTCTTTACTCTGGGTGCTGCACGTCTGGGGGATGAAATCGGACGACTGATAACCGGACTTTCAGTCTTGAGAGGGGCTGCCCCCTTTTTGATCTTCTTTAGTTCAGGTTCAAACCAGAGCCCGATGCACTGTTTTACCACGCCAAAACCTGCATCGCTGTCTAAAAATATCGCGCCTATCAGGGCTTCAACAGTATCGGCAAGGATCGTTTCTTCGCCAAGCCTTAAGAGTTCTTTCTCCCCGCGCCCCAGCCGGATGAACCGTTTGATCTTTAACCGTTTGCCAACTTTTGCCAGTGTCTCGTTCTTCTCAACGGGTTCTTTGTTCACTGTGATCTCACCTTTGGTTTCGAGACCCTTTTCCATGAGATAGAGGATCAAGCCGCTCTTTAGCACTGCATCTCCAAGCGTGCTGTAGGCTTCCTGGTCCATGCACCGTTTGTTCTGCTGGAGCATTTCATGAGCACAGGCAGGGTGGGTGAGTGCCCGGATTAAGTGTTGCGGTTCAAAGAAATGATAGTTAAGGATCTGTTCAATCTCTGCACGGTCATCTTCATCCATATCTATGTAGTGTTTACGAGAGGATCTGATAAAACAGACGGCATGTAAAATAAAACATTCGGACATGGTTTGAATTTATCCTGCGTGTGTCTAAACCAATGTTGTTAAATAGAGTAATTGGCAATATTTAAAAAAAAGAGGTGTTATACAATGAAGGCAGATGATGCAAAGAAGATCATTTCTACAGCAATCGACAGGGAAGTTGAAGCCTACACGTTTTACCGCGGTGTTGCAGACAAGGTAAAGGACCCGGCATTGAAATCACTGTTTGCCGAGCTTGCCGGTGAAGAGAAGAAGCACCGCGAGTTCCTGCAGGGCATGCTCACCAAAGATGTCGCAAAGATGCACTTTGATGCCAGCCATGACTACAAAGTGGCAGACACCCTCCCGACTCCAGCCCTGACTGTTGAGATGAAACCCCTTGAAGGAATTGTCATCTCGATCAAGAAAGAATTAGAAGCTATGCAGATGTACACCCAGCTGGCCAACCTGGCAACGGATGTAGAGACACAACTGCTCTTTTCCCAGCTGGCAAACATGGAACGCGGCCACAAGGCCCGGCTCGAGGACATCTACACCAACATGGCATTCCCCGAAGCGTGGTAAGAGAAAAACACATGTACAGGGATGCTAAAAGAGCATCCTGTCTTTTTTCTTTTAATGTAACAATTCCCTTAATTCATCACTATCCCCGCAACCACGACATTCCGCTATAAAAAATGCCGGGATACCACGGTTTATTACCAGAACAGGTGTCTTAAAAGGATGTTGATGCCGATCAGGATGAGGATGATGCCGCCGATGATCTCCATCCGGTTTCCAAGAATATCTTCAAGCCGCTCGCCGAGCATCACACCGGCAAACGAGATTGCAAAACAGACAAGCCCGATGATGATGGCAGGAATGAGCACTGCCGTCTGGAGCACCCCGAAACTGACGCCCACAGCAAGGGCATCGATGCTGGTTGCAAGGGATAAAACGATCACCGGGACCAACTGGATAGCCTCGATATGAGCCTCCTCTTCACCCCCGCGTACTCCCTCCCAAATCATCTTACCGCCAATAATTGCGAGAAGGATAAACGCAATCCAGTGATCATATGCAGAGATAAGCCCGATTAGCGATGACCCTGCCAGCCAGCCAACGAGTGTCATGCCTGCCTGGAACACACCAAAAAAGCATGCGATGATCGCGGCAGCGTAGATAAGCCGGGTCTTGGTTGTTGTGCCAATCGCAAGCGATACAGCAAAACAATCCATAGAAAGGCCAATGCCAATCAAGGCAGGTGTTAAGAGGTCCATGTGCTGGTTACAATTGGGTGGGGAAATCTGATAAGATCACGCCCCGGTAATTTTCCTGCTGACAAGACGGGGATCATTGCGGGCAATGTCAAGGGCTAAAAGGGCACTCTTCTCTTTATCCTTGATCTCAAGCATGATATCAAAATCTGCCATCCGGGTCTCATTAAGAAACTGCTCGAACTCATCTGGTACGATATGCTCTGCATGTGCCCCCATCCGCCTGCCCTGTTCCTGCGAGCTGTAATCAACCATCGGGATGCCGTCATGCGCTTCCCATGTTGCCCGCAGGGGTTTTAGCAGATCAGAAAAACCCTCCCCATGGTTAAGGAGGCTATGATGAAACGAATCCGCAATCACAGGGATTCCGGTTCGCTTATGAATGGCAAGACAGTCACTGATCGTGTACAGCCGCTCATCGTTCTCGATCACAAGCCGGTTCTTTATGGCTGTGTCCAGCAGTTCATAGCTCTCTGAAAACCGGTCCATGCTTGCCGGCTTGTCGCCATAAACGCCCCCGACATGGATCTGGACTTTTGCAGTTGTGCTGAGTCCCATCAGGTCGAGCACCTTTGTCTGGTACTCCAGATCAGCAATACTCCGCTGGAACACTCCGGGATCCGGCGCATTGAGAAGCACAAACTGGTCGGGGTGCATGGAGATACGAAACCCGTGCTGCCGGATGAATTTCCCGATTTGCTGGAACTCTTCTGCAAAGTGTTCCTGCCACGGGAACGTGCAGACCGGGTGCGAAGCAAATGGTACCATGTCTGATGTGATCCGGAAGAAAAGCAAACCGTGCTCACGGTTATATTCGAGGGTTTTTTTTAGGCAGGCGAGATTCTCTTTTACCGTCTTTTCCAGCCGCTCTCCGGTATAGGAGGCAAGCCGGAAGGTATGAGAAGCGGTACAGCCAATCGAGCGGTTGATGCAGGGGTATCCAATGCGCAAAATGTGTGCTCCTCGTTTAATGCTTAAATAGCGATACTACCTCTTTGAGGCGCTCCCGTATCAGGATGTGCTGGGGACAGAGGCTTTCGCACACTCCGCAATCCTGGCACTGCGAAGCATCCCCGCCAGAAGCCGTAAAGGCATTGTAGCAGAACTTTGCTGCTGCGGTGTCGTTGTAGATAAACGCGTCATTGTAAGCAGAAAAACAGTCCGGGATCCCAACTCCGACCATACACGGCTGGCAGTACCGGCAGTTTGTGCAGGGAATCTTTACCCTGCTGCGGTAGAAGGTTTTTACCTGCTCGTAGACGTCGAGATCGTTTGCTGTCAGCAGGGAGGGTTTGCCATCGTTTGCATAACTCATATTATCTTTCACCTGCTGCATTGTGCTCATGCCGGAGAGCACGACTGTTACTTCAGGCCGGTTCCAGAGCCAGCGTAATCCCCATTCGGCTGCTGAAAGGGATTTTCCACCCGATGCCCAGAGTTTTTTTGTCTCTGCGGTCTCCTGGGCAAGCACTCCTCCCCGCAGGGGTTCCATGACCACAATGCCAAGTCCTTTCTCCGCTGCATAGTTCAGCCCCGCAGTACCCGCCTGGTAATCCTCGTCCATGTAATTGTACTGGATCTGTGCAAAAGTCCAGGGATAAGCATCCACGATCTCTTTAAAGACCTGCACATTGTCATGGAACGAGAAGCCCGCAGAGCGAATCCTGCCATCAGCAATTGCATTGTCAAGGAATTCACCCACATTAAGGTTTACCATATCAACCCAGGACGAATGTGAAAGCCCGTGAAGCAGGTAAAAATCAATGTGATCCGTGTTGAGCCGCTGTAATTGTTCGTCAAGGATGCGATCCATATCCTGTTGCGACTCGACATCCCAGACCGGCATTTTTGTAGCGAGATTTACCTTTTGCCGGTACCCGTCTGCCAATGCTCTACTAAGGAACGGTTCGCTCTCCCCGTTGTGGTACACATAGGCAGTGTCGATGTAGTTGATGCCCCGGTCGATTGCATACCGCACCATCGCTGTTGCCTTTACCTCATCGATGGCAAAGTCAGCAGTCTGCGGCAATCGCATGCAGCCAAAACCCAGAATAGAGAGTTTCCTGTCAGTGTTATTCATCTTGCGGTAGAGCATGATACCTGTCTTTGTTGTGCTATGGGGAGAGCATTGTTAAAAAAGGGTTGTGAAGGGGCAGGTACATGAGCGGTCAGAATGTCTTGTGAAGATCCAAAGCTGCCGAGTTCATGCAATAACGTTTGCCCGCAGGTGCAGGACCGTCATCAAAGACATGGCCAAGGTGAGCTCCGCACCGGGCGCAGAGCACTTCGGTGCGCACCATCCCGCCGGAGATATCTGTGTGGGTGCGGATATTGAGGGGAGATACCGGGGCATTGAAGCTGGGCCAGCCTGTCCCCGAGTCGAATTTTGTTGTCGAGTTAAACAGGTCAGTGCCGCAGCAGGCACAGGTGTATATGCCCTGCTCTTTTGATGCATGATATTTCCCGGTGAACGCGTATTCAGTTCCCTGTTTTCTGGCCACTTTATACTGTTCCGTGGTGAGAATTGCCTGCCATTCTGCATCGGTTTTTACAACCGGTGTTACATCTTCTTTTTTTCCCGTGCGGGAATTGTAAATGGGAATTGTATCTTTGCTGTTCATCGCATTGCCACCCCAATCATTTTTACTCTATGAGTTACTTGGCTGAAGAGAGGATAGTGTTTTGGTTTGAGGAAAAAAACAAAAAAGCAATCGGATCAAAGCCCAAAGAACCCTAGTATCCGGCTCTTTGGGTCCTTGTGGAAGATCTTTGCACCTTCCTTGATATTGCGCACATCTTCCACGGTATAGAGAACGTCAGGATAATTTCTTGAGAGCACGACTAACAACCGTCCCAGTTCTGAACGGGGCACGATCATAAAGATGATCGCTACCGTATGCGAAAAACTCCCCGATGCCTCGATCCGGGTCATACCATATCCGAGGGTCGCAAGTTCAGTGATGAGTGGCTGGGGATCTGCGGCTGTGATGAGCCGGACGATCACATGCCCTAAAGAGATCATCTTTTCGATCTCCATGCCAAGCAGTGTCCCGATACCATAACCGGCAAGGTACGCAAACAGGTTTAAGTAATCCGAAAGATTGGTGAGCACAAGACCGGTGGAGAGCAGCCAGATACCGGTCTTTACTATCCCAATACAGGCAGCAAGGTTTGCATGCCCCCGGTTGATGTAGATCGTCCTGACAGTTTCAAGGCTGGTCTCTACTATCCTTGCAATCAGGATAATGAAGGGTAGTACAAATACCCCCAGGGCAACCGGTTCCATGCCTTAAAAAAACACACCTGATCCTAATAATCTTACCGGGAGTCTTGAATAGATTGTGGATGAATTCAGGGATTTCCTTAAAGGGAATGGGGATCTGTTTTAAAAAATGATAGTTGTCCGGGAAGTTTTTTATCGGGCTCACTGTCATTAAGCGGGCGTTTATCCCTTAATCATCTCTTCGAGTTTTAACGCGATCTGCTGGAGCGTGTTGACCTCAAGGAAGATGAGAATGTTTCCTGCGATTTTGTGCTCATCTGAAGTCAGCTTGACCTTAAAGAGGATCACGTCATCCACTTCAACAGTCATCTGGGCGACAAGGGAGGTGATTGCTGCGTGAGCCATGTCAACTACAAGGACTGGTGGGGAGGGGAGCATCAGGAGGCCAATGAGATCGGATGCTGCGCTTAAAAAGGATGAGACCATGATGTTTCCAACTTCAAGGATCGCACTCTGGTCCATCTCGCTGAACGGATTATTAATTTTTGTTGGATCGGATGCCAATTTACTTTGAGAATCGATTCCCTGCATGATATCTGCAGTTCTCATGGCAGAGTCACGGGGAAAGTGCAGAATTAAAAATCCGCCGTGCGGGATCTCCCCCTGGAGTTCAAAGATGACCATGGTGGTCAATTCATCGGTAAGGAAATCACCCACTTTAGAGATATCAATAATATCAATCTTTGGCACGCTCATGCCGATGTTCGTGTTGAGCATCTGCGAGAGTGTGGTAGCCGAATGTGCAGAACCAATATTGGCAAGTTCCTGCAATGCATCCTTCTGAAATTCAGTAAAATCCATAATACACCAGATTTTTTTTTAAGAACTCATACCAGCAGCCATTTCCTGACCGGGTCTCCCTATTTGCCCTTTTCCCGGTAACACTTAACCGGATTTTTTTTAAGGTATTGTGTGCGTACTGTTTTTGATCACTTATACTTTTGTAAGCGGTGCCTGCCACAACTCTATGCCTTGTTGCATCTGATTTTCGTATCCACTCCGGTAATAGCTGCCAGTGAAAAAAGTTAACATCATTACCAGTTGCAGGATCTCGGTGTTTTTTTTGGCTCAGCGGTTTTGTATTGGATTGAGACAAGAGTGTCTTAAACTTTCACCGCGTGCGCCGTTTTGCAAACATTATCTTTTCTTCGAGTGCGTTTTCTTTTCCTTTGATGATCAGGAGGGGGGCACGATCAACTTTTAATGCAGCAATTTCTGCAAAGTCCTTGATCATATCTAACTCTTCTTCAGGAGTGAAGTCTTCGTACGATAGCCGCTCTAAAAACTTATCTTCACCTTCAATTGCGCTTTTTGGGATAGGATATTCCACCCGGTATTTTGCCTTACAATACCTGCAATGGGTATGGTAGTTGCCAATATCCCGCTCCCCTTTTAAGATAAGTTTGAAGTTGAGTCCTTCGCACTTGAGGCATTTCCATTCGAGGGTGAGCCCTTTTAAGACACCGCTTGCATCGTGTTCAAAGAATCGATCGAACATTGTTTGCCCATTTTATCTGCTAAATTACTGATTTACTGTTGAACCTGATTAAAACTATGCAAAGGGCAGTTCCACTTCATCTCAGGAATTCGAGAGGGAAATGGAGATGCGTACACACGGTCTAAAAAAAGTCGGGCATAAATTCACCGGAAATAATGTCCAGTGACCGCACTTTTTTTAAAATGCCGGCAGTGTTCGGGCGCTTGATTCTTGTATTCCCAAAACCGATCTGGTAGGGAAGAGTTATGGGCAACACGGAAGAACAGAAGTATAAAGAGAAGAGCGAACCTCCGCTCCTCACCGATCCCCCCTTTTATCTTCCGGAGTTTGAGAAATCGTACCGTTATATCATCGATGAGTACGAAGTGGCACCCAAAGATATTGCGATCTTCATGCCCTGTGCGGTGCGAAAACCGTACAGCGCGAGCCCCAGCCACCAGCTGATCCGTATGATCATCTCGCAGGTGCTCGAACCATCGCAATACCATATCGTAATCTTTGGGACGTGCGGGATTGTGCCTGCCGAACTTGAGAGCATGTACCCGTATGCCCATTACAAGTACATGCTCGGGAAATGCAACGATGACAAGGTCAAGGATGATTTTCTCCGTATCGAGACCGAACGGGTTGCCGGCTATCTCAATAAGACCCGGAATGTATACAAATACCGGATTGCGTACTCCATCGGGATCTTCAGAGAAGCCCTCATCAGGGGTTCAGAACAGGCAGGAGTTCCTCTTGACTTAATCCTCCCCACCCGGGACATCATCAACAAGGTAATTGAGGAAGGTGACTGCTCGTTCCAGGAAGGAAGCCTCTCGATGGAGGAATACTTAGGCGAGTTCTGCGATGCGCTGATCCGGTTCCGGAATGAGCGGCTGGGGAAGGATTAGAGATAAAAAAGATGGTGATGTTTTTTACATATTTAGTCACTTAAACCGCCGCGGGGGCGCCCCGCCGGGGGCGGCGGCGTTTATCGTGTTTGTGGGTATGGGGGCATCAGCCTTCTCTTCGTATACTCCTTCCATGCATCGTCCGAATTCTCGTAATCGATCTCGATTCTGGCTTTACGGAAGATGATCGTGTCTTTATCCGAAGAGATTGACAGGTAATGCCCTTCCTCGATACTGAGCTCTGACCGGATCTTTTTTGGGAGGGTGATCAATCCCTTGGATGAAACCTTGACAAGTGTCGTGTCAGGCATATGTTCTCACAACTTAGAATATAAGATTCTTAGATTATGAGTATTTCCGAATATTGGGTGTCGTGTTCAGTCATACTGCCAGAAAAGAGTCGGGTTCTGCGATGCGCTGATCCGGTTCCGGAATGAGCGGCTGGGGAAGGACTAGGGCAACTGGGAATGGGGAAAAATATATTCATTCTGCCGGGAGATGAGTGTATAATGAATGATATCCAGTACGTGTACGATGCCGCAGGACACAAGCGGAGTGTCATCATCCCAGTTGAACTCTGGGAAAAGACACTTCAGGTGCAGAATCCGCATCATGTACCCTGCAATCCGCAGGAGTACTATGGGATATACCGTGACATGATAAAAGATCCTGGGGTCACAGCCCGGGCACTCCGCAACGAGTGGACCCGGTTATGAACGAATACCTCATTGATACCAATATCCTCATCTATTATCTTGCCGGTGCTCTGACTCCGGAAGAAAAACCCACTGTCGACAAAATACTGCAGGACTCTTTTAATATCTCTATTATTACAAAAATAGAACTTCTTGGCTGGAAAGATCATACTCCTGAGGGACTGATCAAGGCACGTCACCTGCTGGATTGCGCCCGGTGTCTTCCCCTCACCGACATGCTTGCAGAAAAGACAATTGAGATCAGGAGTTATACCTCCATCTCTCTTCCCGATGCGGTCATTGCAGCCTCTGCATTATCCCTTGATGCGATTCTCGTAACCCGCAATGATAAGGATTTTTTACACGTCAATGGCCTTTCGGTATACAATCCTTTCAAACCTGCAAATAAGCAATCCTGATAAATCCGCTTTAAATTTACACCGGATTTTGTCTGTTTCCCACAATTCTCTTTTTTCTCTTATCATACACCCGGAACAGTGCCGGGTCCTGCCTACTGATACATCATCACCTGACTACTGTAAGAGCCAATGAAGGATCATACCAACCAGTGCCTTGATTGGGAACTACCCTGTGCGGAATAAAAAAACCCGGACGTTGTTATGCTTATTTCCAGAACCCTTGCTTCCCCCATCAACAAAGAAGAAACCCAATATATGACTGCCAGTGAGACAAAAACCAAAAACCTTATCCCGGCAGGTAATCATCCCTGACCGGAGAGAATACCTCAACTGCTACCGAATCAGCAACAATCTTTGCCTGATGCTCCACATTCCCCGGAATCATCCAGCTGTCACCGGGCCATACCTCAAACACTTCATCGCCGATGGTGAGAAACATATGACCGGAAACCAGGTACCCGGTCTGTTCCTGCGGGTGCTTGTGAGCGGGAAGAACAGCATCCTTTTTCAGCACGAATTCCGTCATGAGGGTATGCGTCCCATGGACCAGTGTCTTCCGGGCAATTCTTTCAGCAACCGGAATATACCCGGCAACATGTTTTTTTGCAAACATCAGGCACCCCTTCCAGTCTGTTTAAGCACACGAAGTACCGCCTCACCAAACTCCCGCGTTCCAGCCGAACCCCCAAGGTCCCGGGTCCTGATCCCCTGTGCTAGCACTGCACGGATTGCCGATTCAATATGATCCTCGCCCCCGGCATCCCCGACATGGGTTAAGAGCATCCCCGCACTCCGCAGGGCAGCAATGGGATTTGCAAGATTCTTTCCTGCAATATCCGGAGCACTGCCATGCACCGGTTCAAAAAGAGCATAACGCTCACCGATATTTGCGCTCGGCACCAGTCCCAGTCCCCCGACAAGGTACGAGGCAACATCCGAGAGGATATCTCCAAAGATGTTGGTTGTGACAACCACATCATACGATGCCGGGTGCTGGAGCACGTCGAGCGAGAGGGCATCGATGAATTTGTCATTATAGGAAATCCCGGAAGCCTTTGCCTCGGCAATGCAGATGTCCCGGAAGAGCACATCGGACTTGAGCACGTTAGCCTTGTGGCCGATCGTCAACAGTTTCCGTCGCTGCCGGGCAAGTTTGATTGCCATGCGGACAATCCGCTCCGAACCCGTCCGGGTCACCACCCGCAATGTTGTCGCACGGTCCGGGCTGCTCTCTTCGATACCGGAATAGAGCCCCTCGGTATTCTCCCGCACGATCATGATGTCAAACCCGCCGTCTTTTACGGGACGGAGGTTCGCGTACAGGTCGAGCCCCTTTCTTATCCTTAACACCACGCTCTGGTAGTCCTTCATGGGCGGGGTGGTGACAGCCCCAAACAGGATCGCGTCCGCATCCTTCATCTCGCGGATCTCCTTATCTGCACAGGGACAGCCGGTCCGCTCCCACATGCCATACCCCACATCCACCGTGAAATAATCATACTCGGGATGGAGCAGTTCGAGCGCACTGCGGGCAACCGGAATCACTTCGTGACCGATCCCATCCCCTTCAACAATGGCAATCCGCGTCATCTCCTCCTCCACTGTGCCACCATATCTTCCACTGCATGGGCAATACGGGACGGACTTGCACCCCAGTGCACTACAGCCCCAAACTTTCCCTTGTACATGCCTATCCCCTCGCGTTCTGAACGGCAGCAGCGGGCAATGAACGGCTCTTGCTGCACGGACTCTAAGGGGCAGATATTCTCAAGCGTGAAATCCTTGCCATAACATTCAGTGTAAAACTGCGAACCGGTCAGGCAGCCGGCCACCTTCTCGCCGCCGTGCATCAAATCCGCATCAAGCGTTTTTTCATACCCTGCCGCCCGGCAGGGGTAGACATCCGCTTTCACCTGCGTGATGTCCCGGGTATGATGGCAGAACGTGACGGCAAGTTCCCCGAAGAGTCCTGCTGCCGAAAGCTCCTGTAAACAGGCAGACAGGCTCGGGCGGGGTGGTGTCACATCGTAGACATGAATCGTAAGAAATCCCGATAGATCGGGATCGAGCACAAAGGTCATGTGCTCGTCAAGCCCGGAGAAGATCGTGCACCGGTACCCGGAATCCAGCGCCAGCTCGACAAGCCGGGCACGGTCATGGATCTGCACCTTATCCGCGTAGCGGTAAGTTTCTTTTACCGTCGCGATTACTTCTGATGATACGATTTTTCGCATCATACCGCTCCCATTGGGATCAGGAGTGATGGCGAGCAGTTCGTAGCCCGCACCGGTTTCCCGCACGAGATAACGGCTCAGGAAATACACCAGATCCCCGCAGGGTTTTGTTGTCGCATACCCTACCTGCTTGCACTGTTCAGGAAAGATCAACGCTGGTTCCTCCAGTACTCCACCAGTCCCCCGGCAGAGAGGATTGCCTGCATGCGAGGCGACAACGGGTGGATTGAATGTCTCTTTCCCTCCGCTTCAACCCAACCCTCGGAGAGATCAAATGTCACAAGGCATCCTTCCGTGCAGGTGAGGTCACATTCGATCAGTGGGAGACCCACATTGATCGCGTTCCTAAAAAAGATCCGGGCAAAGGAGGGTGCCACTACTGCAACAACTCCGGCTTCACGGATCGCAACTGCGGCCTGTTCCCGCGATGACCCGCAGCCGAAATTCTTCCCTGCCACGATCACCGATCCTTCAAGAAGGGGGGCAAGCGATGGATCGAGATCCTCAAACACATGCTCAACCCAGACGCTGTGGTCCTTTGTCCGCAGGTATCGTCCTGCGATGACAAGGTCCGTATCGATATCCGGTCCCACGCAGACGGCCGGACCTTTTGATGTCATCAGTTCACCTCCGGTTCGGTGATCTCGCCTTCAAGCGCACTCGCTGCTGCCGTAGCAACCGAGCCAAGATATATCGCAGCACCGACACCCATCCGGTTCTTAAAGTTCCGGTTTGCTGTAGAAAGGCAGACTTCTCCTTCGCCGAGCACCCCACTGTGGGCGCCAAGACAGGGGCCACAGCCGGGTGTTCCGATGGTGCAACCGGCATCCACCAGATCGGTGAGCACACCGGTCCGGATCGCTTCTGCCAGCACCGCTTTTGAGGCCGGGACGACAATTGTCCGCACCGCCACACTCTTTCCTTTGACGATCCGGGCAAACCGTGCAAGATCGGAATACCGCCCGTTTGTGCAGGTGCCGACAAATACCTGATCAAGAGGAAGACCGGCAATCTCCCGCACGGGTTTGACCGTATCAACCCGGTGAGGCACGGCAACCAGCGGCACAATCTCTGACAGGTCAATGGTGAGTTCCTGTGCATAGCTGCACGGCTCTGGTACCTGCGGTTGTACCATCTGCCCGGCCCGGGCGAGATACTGCACCGTCACGTCATCGGCATAGAACAACCCGGCCTTTGCCCCGGTCTCTACTGAAAGGTTGGAAAGGACGAGCCGGTCATCCATGGAGAGTCCCAAAACCCCATCGCCGGTAAACTCCAGTGCCTTGTACGTGGCGCCGTCCATACCCAGCCTGCTCACATACGTAAGTGCAAGGTCTTTTGCTTCTGCTGCACCGGAGAACTTTCCTGACAGGTGTATCCCGATGGTCTCGGGGACGCGGAACCAGGTCTCTCCGGTCAGCCAGATTGCGGCCATATCCGTTGCCCCGACACCGGTTGAAAATGCACCAAATGCCCCAAGCGTGCAGCTGTGCGAGTCGGCACCGACAACAACTTCACCGGGAAGCACGAGGCCCTCGCTCATGATCTGGTGGCAGATCCCACATCCCACATCCGAGAAGTGCATGAATGAACCCCGGGCAAATTCCCGCAGTTCATGCTGGAGCGTTGCTGTCGTGCTGTTGTTTGCCGGCACGATATGATCAAAGAGCATCGAGAGCCGGGTTGTATCGGTGAGCCGCTCACTCCCGATACGTTTCCATGCCTCAAGCGTGAGAACACCAGTACCATCGTGGACATAGGCCCGGTCCACCTTCCGGTCCACATACTCACCGGCATTTCCGCCTAAAATCCGTTCTGATAATGTCGCCATCAGGCATTCTCCCGCTGTGCTTTTGTGATCAGTTTTCTTAAGATTTCCGGCGTGATGTTGCATTTGTGTTCAGAGTGATCCTTGACAAGGTCAAGGACACGACAGACCTGCTTGTCTGTACATTCGCAGCCGAGCCCGGCCATGACGTGCTCAAGTGCTTTTTTGCCCGTATGTTTCCCTAAGATGAAATGCCGCTCTCCGCCTACCATATCGGGGGGGAAATATTCATAGCTTGACGGGTCTTCAAGGATTGCAGCAATGTGTATGCCGCTCTCGTGGGAGAACGCAAGTTCTCCGGTTACCGGTTTATTCATGGGAAGCGTTATTCCGGAGAATTTTTCTACCATATGCGAGAGTTTGTTTAAGTGGGAGAGATCGTACCTGTCAATGTTTCCTTTCATTCGCAGGGCGACAAGCACCTCTTCTAATGAGGCATTACCCGCCCGTTCCCCAATCCCATTGACCGTCGTATGAAGCTGGAAGGCACCCGCCTGGGCAGCGGTGATCGTGTTTGCCACAGCACAGCCCATGTCATTATGACAGTGGGCGCAGAACGGCACGTCCACAGAAGATACGAGTTCAGTCATGATGCTTTGCATCTCTGTGGGGATCAGGCAACCGACGGTATCGGCAAAACTGAGCAGGGCAGCCCCGTGTTCAGCTGCTCCGCGATAGACTTCTTTTAAAAAGGGAAGATCAGTCCGGGACGCATCCTCAGCGGCAAACCGCACTGCCACGCCATGATCCCGGGCGTAATCGATCATTTTTAACGAATCTGCAAGCACCTCATGCCGTGATTTTTTGAACTTGAGCCGGACGTGAAGTTCGGAGGTCGGGATAAAGATGCTCACCATCTCCACATCGCAGTCAATTGCCGTCTGGATATCGCCTTCCCGGGCCCTGGAAAATCCGCAGATACGGGCGTCAAGACCGAGGTTTGCAATAGTCTTTACACAGTGTGCCTCATTCTGTGAAACAGCAGGAAATCCTGCTTCAATGACCTCGACACCGATGGTGTCTAACATGGTTGCAATCTTTACCTTCTCTTCGCAGGAGAACGACACCCCGGGCGTCTGCTCCCCGTCCCGCAACGTCACATCACAGATCTCAATAGTTAACGGTTTCATGGCTGCTTCCCTCCGGACAGGTACCATTTACTACAAGCGTGCGGGGCGTGTCCGTCACCACGAGCTCGTTTTTCAATGTCTCTTCATCATCGGCACTGCATATCACCGGGTCTGCCCACAGGAGGTAGGGGGCCGGATCATAGGAGCGTTGTTTGCCGGTCATCGCTGTGCAGTTGTTGTTCATCACAATGCAGAGCAGCGGAAAGTGTTTTTCGTACACATCGATCAACGCATTCAGGCCGGAATGGAGCAGGGCATAGTCACCAATAAGGGCAACTTTTGTGCTCCGGGCAGCGACTGCAATACTCGAACCCATGCCGTAACTGGCAACACCCAGCTCGTACGGGGGAGTCATTCCCAGTATTGAACAGCCAGCATCGCATATCATGTTCATCCGCCGTGCTTTGAGAAGATTCATCATCGGTTTGAACGGGCAGTTTTTACAGAATGTCCGGTAATACCCACGACTCTGCATCACTTCCGGGGATTGCTGGGGAGCAGGCGGTTGCAGGCCACGGTGATCGCGGACAAATGTCCGGCCAACCTCGTGCACTTCTGTTATCCGTGCGGCCTGTGCCGGCAGGGGATGTACGGTAACAATCCGGGTGTTTCCTCTCGCAGCACCAACACCGGCTGGGTCTCCCTTCCACTGGTTTAATGCAGAAGCGTTCGACCAGTCAAACATGGTCCGGTACAATTCCTCAGCAGCCGTTATCCTCCCGTTCATTGTCCACGAACGGTCAGAGAGGCGCCCTTTCCCGGGATGTCGCGGTACGGGTAAATATTTCACTTCCGCATCGAATATTTCAGGTGTCAGCCTGAGCATCGCAACCCTTGAGAACTGCTCGGATGCTGCAAGAGCTGCCTCGACACCGGCATAACAGGTAGAGGCATCGGGTTCTATTACGGGAAGTTCTGCAAGTTCGCCGTAATACCGCGAGTCCTGTGCGGTCTGCGATCCCAGTGCTTCCGGGTCATCCCCGACAACGAGAAGCACACCCCCGATGAGACCCTGGGCAGCTGCCTGTAACAGGGGATCGGCGCATGCGTTCACACCAACATTCTTGATAATGACTGCTGCTCGTCGCCCCTCAAGCGAGTCACCCAATGCATATTCAAGAGCAGTTTTCTCATTGATCACCATCTCTGCACGGGTTTTAGCGCCCAGTTCAGTTACGGGAAATCCCGGTACGGTATATTGCCGGTCAGTGCATGCGAGCAGTGCTCCTGTGATCACATCAATGCCTTTCATGTTAGTCCCTCCCCGGCACCAGATCGCAGCCGGCACAGTTCGAGCACATGGTGAGTGCCTGATGGGGATCAAGTCCTGCTCTGGCAAGTTCGCGGGTATGGATAGCAAAAAACTTTTTTAACCGTTCCGCTGACGGGCGGGGGGTACCGGTCAATTCAGCAACCGGGTTGAGCGGGCGCAGCACAGGAATTATCCCGTGAGAAGTCAGCCGTTTGATGCAGGCCTCCATCTCCCCATCAGTCTCGCCAAGACCGATGATCACGTTTGAGAACACCCTTCCTTTCCCAAAGAGTTCCACCGAGCGGTCGAGCACACGCCAGAGCTGTTCATAATTAAGCCCCGGGCACTGCTTTGCAAAAATGGTTGAGGTTGCCGCTTCGATGTTGAACTTCACTTCAGCCACACCAAGGGCCTTGAGCCGGTCAGGCGTCTGGTCAGTAGGATAAATCGAAACTCCGATGGGGAGATTGCAGGCCTGCAGGTGCTTAACCACTTCAAGCACATAGGACTCCTCTTCTTCGATCGTTTCGAGCACCCCGCTCGTAACAGAAATTGCCGTAATCCGGTGCCGGACCGATTCAACCATTCCCATGATCTCTTCAATTGACTTTCGTTTGCCGCCCAGTGTCGGTACAGGACAGTACCGGCAATGGAAGATGCAGCTGCCAGTCACGGTGATGAACGCCTGGTCGGGGCAGTGAAATCCCGGCTCAAGGAGTCGTCCCGATATGAGGGCCCCTTCAAAATAGAGGTCAGCAACCCCATTGCCCCTGTGGGCGATTTCTACTGCGCTGAGAGGGTTTAAGGCAAGCTTGACCCGGTGACTGCCCATGGAAAAGAAGACAGCCCCGCTCCCGCCGGCACCGGGGCCTGCGGTGGAACGGGCAATGTAACGGTCGGCAGGTTCACCGGTGATTCTTGCTGAACCTAACGATAGGAGTTTTGCTTTTAAGTCGGTCCACTGCATAGTTCGAGTGCCTCCTCGTACCGGGTAAAGAACGGGATTGCTGCAACTGCCCCGGTGATGCCCCGGCCGTTCATAATAATCTCTAAATTCTTATCCTTGAGTTGTTCATGGAGACCCGGTTCAACCTCACCGCGTTTCACCTTCCGGCCGTACGCAAGTAATTCTTCTGATGGGGAAAAAGCGGTGTAGACCGCCATGCCGGTCTTTTGGGATAGCGTGTATTTTTTTAAGAGGGTGTGGAACCGTTTGGTAAGCCCTGCGGGATCTGTTGTGGCAAACTCTGCAACAAGACCAACGCAGTTCTTGGTCCGGTACGCTACCGGGAAGAGCTGGACTATCGTGTGCGAAAGATAAACTGAATGTTCATCTTCCACAGCTTTTGCAATATTATGGACAAGCGTCCACGTTGCCCCAACTTCCGGCGTATCAGTATCATCCACCCCGATGAGCACCCGCTGCATCCGTCTCATCCAGATCGTGGCACCGGCCACTTTTCCTCCACCCGCAGGATCGCTCCGGCTCCTTATAACCCCGCGTGCATCCGAGCGGCAGGCAGCAGCACCCACACCGCCACCGCCCATGCCGATATACGTAACAGAAATTTCGGATTTGTCAACGGTACAGGCAGAAATGCCCGCCGGGAAGCGGGAGCCTTCGAGGGCAAGGTTCACCGATTGCGGTTCTAATAAATACCGCATGGTTGCGCCCACACAGCAGACATCCTTAACCACCGGGCTCTGGATATAGTGATGTTTCGACCACATCGCTCCGCCCACACAGTCAAAAAACTCGATCAGTTCCACCCGGCTGCCGGTTTCATCGGCTACCGCTACGATCTGCGGGTAGTGGATTACATACGGTTCAGACAAACTCGCCATCGGTACTACCTCAATACCCTATGTGCAACGCAGCTCCGCGCAGTACAGGGTTTGCAATTCTTCCGGGCGGTTTGCCCGGCCATACAGGAAATTTCTGAATAGAGCAAACCAAAACACTCTTTTAAGTCGTTACAGTTCACGGGGATCATGTTGTTGCCGAAATTCTCGTTAACAAGAGATTCGGCAATAACAGTATTTATACCGATCGATTCGGTGTTGGAAGATCGCAAAAGAAAAGTATCCACATTAACCAGAATCAGTTAAAAAACACATTAAGATTCGCTGAAAGCATACCGTAGAATAAAAACGGCGATAGACGTCTTCATCTTAAAAAAAGGATTAAAGAATTTTATGGAGCTCGATCTTAAAAGGTCCGAGCGTGCCGCCAAAGTTGCCGGCCGTGATGAACTTCACGCCTGGCACCAGGACTGCTGCCTTGATACCTGCAGCCATTGCAGCTGCAACGGACTTTTCATCAATACCGTCAATGACAATCTCATAAACCCCTTTGATTCCTGCAGGGACCTTGGAATCGGGAACTTTTTCCCGGAGGGTCGGGCAGTACTTCTCGTTGGTTGAAGCGGGCATGAACTTGTATTTCAGGCTTCCAACTTTTGAACCGCTGGCTACAATACCGCCGGGGAAACTTGTGATAGTGCCAGGAACTTTTGCAATTGCATCAACAGATGCCTGCGCACCCATGAGGGCTGCCATCTGGTTTTCTGCCATCACAAAGAAGTTGCCGCCGGCAACACCCTTGACAATGCCAAACTCTTCTTCACCGATATATTCCCCTTCCATGATCGGGATGACCCAGCATTTCCTGCCGCCAACCTCTTTCTGGTACTCGTGACCGTCCCCAAAGAAGTGAAGTTTTACCTGGATCTTCTCTTCAGAATTGGTAATCCCGTTAAAGACTGCTGTCGTTGGTGCAGTGAGTACGCACTCTGCGAGGCGCTCGACAACCTGATCCTTGATCTTCTTCTTACCCGCACAGATCAGGATTGATACACCCGGGCGACCGTCAGGGGTTTGTGAACCGTCAAGTTCCTGCTCGATCCCCGCTTCGCACGGGCACCCGATAGCAGATGTGGCAAAGCCGGTTGCTTCGGTTGCTGCTTTCCTTGCCCATTCGGTTGTGACTGCGGTGATGATCACACGGCAGACCCATGTCGGGAATGCTTCTGCAAATTCGTTGTCAATAGTAACTCCGTTGATTTCCATACGATAACCTCCGATACCACAATGGTACTATGATAGGTGTTGAATAAATTTTCTAAATTAATTCCAGTAAAAGAGCGCACAAAAAACCCACAATTAAGTACACGATATCTTGTTAATCTTAATAAAGAGTACAGAGTTTAGGATTTAAAAACCCGAATAAAACGCTCTTTTTTCCGAGTAGATTTCAGAACATTTATCTACATTCTTCTACCACTTTTGGATAGTCGATTTTAAAATCGATCATATGCTGGTGCGTAAAAAGAAAGCATTTGCAGTGCGATTTATTGGTAAAATTACCAAAAAAAAGCACGGGCAAACGTACTATAATGGTATTGCATGAGGGTTAATTCATGAACAATCTGTTTCCCAAATTTTCCAAAAAGAGGGATGGGGTCAACGTTGTAATGGAGCAAAAACTCCTACAGAACGTGAACAACCTTATTCTCAATGCAGAGACCTGCACGGGATGCGGTATATGTGTGGAGGCTTGTCCTGAGGAAGCTATTGTCCTCGGGCTCGTCGGTGCATCGAAGCGTGGCGCAATCAATTACGCTGCTGCTGTCGATATCGACGAGGTCAAGTGTTCATACTGTGGCGTCTGCGTCATATTGTGCCCATTCAATGCATTGACCCTGAAAGTGGATGGACAAGAGAGACTCCCGATCCTTGAAAAGGAAGGGTTCCCGCAATTTGATATAAAGGCGGAGATTGATGACGAGAAATGCGTCAAGTGCACGATCTGCGAAGAGGTCTGCCCGCGAGATGCAATTGACCGCAACGTCCCTGCTTTTGAAGGAACCTATAAAGGACCGGTTGCTGGCGCAAAGGACCGCCAGACAGCAATCAAGACCAAGACGACATTCAAAGTTGATATGGAGAAATGCTCGCTCTGTGGTCTGTGCGGGGCGCTCTGCCCGGCACTTGTGGTGAAACACAAGGCGTTCACTGCAGAGACTGGTAAAGTCGAAGGCGAAGTGATCTGGGATGAGATCAAGTGTGATGCCTGCAAGGTGTGTCTTGAGGTATGCCCGGAGGAGTGCATCACCATTGAAAGAGAGATCATCTCTGACAAGGTACTTGGCAAAGTCGAGATCATCAAGGACAACTGCTGCACCTGCATGTGGTGTTCCAAGAACTGCCCGACTGAAGCAATCACTGTTGAGAAGATTTTTGAAGGCGATATTGAATTCCATGCCGAGAAATGCCCCGGCGGTTGTTCAACGTGTGCAGATATCTGCCCGGCAAATGCGATTTATCTCCCAAGCCCGGTTGCAGCAGCTGACATGAAACTCAACAGCATTGAAAAGACCATTGCAGTCAACAAGGATTTCTGTATTTTCTGCGGAGCGTGCGTGAATGCCTGCCCCGGTGAAGATATCATTGTGATGCAGAGGACCGGCGTTCGCATGAAAGGTACAGAGACTGACCTGTTCAAGAAGATCAAAGAGAAACTCTTCACTAAGAGAACCTCAAAAGTGAAAGAGGAGATCACCGGACAGGTTTCCCTCAAACAGATGGAGAAGGCGTGAGTACCATGGCAAGAACAAAAGGTTACCCCGCAGCATTGGATAAGAAACTTCAGGATACAAAACTGTATCTCGATGATTCAAACCCTGAATTCACCAAGAACGTAAAAGCCATCTCGCGTACAAATGCCCACATGTGTTACCAGTGCGGTACCTGTACCGGCTCCTGCCCGTCAGCTCCCCGCAGCTCGTACCGCATCCGCTTGTTTATGAGGAGAGCGGTTCTCGGGCTCGAGAATGAAGCATTAACCGATCCGGATCTCTGGCTCTGCACTACCTGTTACAGCTGTGCCGACCGCTGCCCGCGAGACATCATCCCAACCGATGTCATCATGTCGATGAGAAACCTTGCTTTTAAGAGGGATATCATCCCGGTCAATTTCCTAAAGACCGTGCAGGCAATCTACAGCTCAGGTCATGGTGTGCCCAACAACGATGTCAACCGTGCTGCCCGCGAGAAGATCGGGCTCTCACGCGACCCGCCGACCACACACATGTTCCCTGAATATATTAAGGGCATCCAGAAGATCCTTGACCACTACAAGCTCAAGGCCAATGCTGACCGCATTGTCAAGGAAAGGGAGGGATAAGATACCATGTCAGAATCAGGCGCAAAACACAAGTTTGCATTCTATCTCGGATGCATTGCCCCCAACCGGTATCCCGGTGTCGAATCCGCTTCTATCAAGGCCATGAAGAAACTCGGCGTTGAGCTGGTTCCCTTAAAGGGTGCAAGCTGCTGTCCCGCACCAGGTGCATTCGGGTCCATTGACCTGAATGTGTTCTATGCAATGGCAGCCCGTAATCTCGTGCTTGCCGAACAGATGAAGATGGACATTGCCCTTGTCTGCAATGGATGCTACAAGTCAATCTGGGAAGTCAACCACAAGCTCAAGCACAACAAGGACCTCCGCGATGGTGTCAATGAAGTCTTAAAAGAGATCGACATGGAATACAAGGGTACAATCAACGTGTACCACACTGCCGAGCTCCTCTATAATGACAAATTCATCGGCGTTGCGAAGGTCCGCGACAGCGTTACGAACCCCTTAACAGGAGCACGCATCGCAGTCCACTACGGATGTCACTTAACAAAACCCCACAAGGACAGGGAGTTTGAAAAGGAGATCATGCTCAATACCGAGCACCCCGTATGGATGGAAGAACTGGTTGCTGCACTCGGTGCAACTCCGGTTGAGTACCGCAACAAGATGCAGTGCTGCGGTGCAGGTGGCGGTGTCCGTGGTTATGATATCGTTCATGCACTCGATATCGCAAATGAGAAGCTGATCAATATCAAGGAAGCTGGTGCAGATGCACTCACTGATATCTGCCCGTTCTGTCAGCTTCAGTTCGACCGTGGCCAGATTGAGATTCAGGAGAAGTTCGGAGTATCATACAATTTACCGGTTCTTCACTTCGCTGAACTCTTAGGCCTGGCACAGGGAATGAGTCCGCAGGACCTCGGGCTGGATCTCCATGGAATCAGCTGCGAATCGTTCCTTCAGAAGGTGCTGTGAGGTGGTAAGAAATGGCAGAGAAGAAAAAAACAACCACCAAAAAGACCGAGACCAAAAAGCAGGATACAAAGAAGGTGGCACCCGTGAAACAAGAAGTTAAGAAACAGGCAAAGGCAGCAGCCGGTAGCACCACCGAGCAGAAGGCCCGGGTAGGTGTATTCATCTGCCACTGTGGTACGAACATCGCTGGATCGATGGATCTCACTGCAGTTGAGGCATATGCAAAAACCGTCCCGAATGTAGCCTATGTTGACAATTATAAGTACATGTGCTCGATGCCCGGTCAGGCAGTAATTAACAAGGCAATCCATGACAACAAGCTTACCGGTGTCGTTGTCGCTGCATGCTCTCCCCGTCTCCACGAGCCGACCTTCAGGACAGCAACCAAGGAAGGCGGTTTAAACCCGTTCCGGTTCGAGATGGCAAACATCCGTGAGCAGAACTCATGGGTGCACATGCACGACCAGGAAGGATCAACGGATAAGGCAAAGGATGCAATCCGCATTGCCGTTGCAAAAGCAGCACTCCTCCAGGATCTGTTCCCAAAGGCGGTACCTGTCGAAAAGGCAGCAATCGTTGTCGGTGCTGGTGTTGCAGGTATGCAGGCAGCACTCGATCTCTCGGCAGCAGGCATCAAGACCTACCTCGTTGAGTCCGATGCCAGTATCGGCGGACGCATGTCCCAGCTGGACAAGACGTTTCCCACACTCGACTGTTCCCAGTGTATCTTAACCCCCAAGATGGTGGATGTCGGCAGGGAGCCCCTCATCGAGCTGTTCACCTGGTCAGAAATCCATGATGTCGAAGGGTACATAGGCAACTTCGATGTGACCATCAAAAAGAAAGCCCGTGGTGTGATCACCATGGCAGAAGCAGAAGCCAAAGGCATTGTCGGCGGTGGATGTAACGGTTGCGGTGACTGTGAAGCCCCGTGCCCGGTCATCAAGCCCAATGAATTCGAAATGGGCATGAAGCCACGAAAGGCGATCTTCATCAACCACCCGCAGGTTGTACCGCTTCTCTATACCATCGACTGGGACTCCTGTGTTAAGTGCGGTCTCTGTGTAACAGCATGCGGTGAGAAGAAAGCAATCGACCTTGAGGCAAAGGATGAATTTGTCAAGGTCAAGGTAGGTACTGCCATTCTTGCAACCGGGTACGAACTGTTCCCGATTGAGAAGAAGACTGAATGGGGATACAAGAAGTTTGAGAACGTTATTAATGGTCTCGAATTCGAGCGGCTCATCTGTGCATCCGGTCCAACCGGTGGACACCTTGTCCGCCCGAGCGATGGACAGACTCCAAAGAAAGTCGGATTTGTCCTCTGTGCAGGTTCCCGTGACAACACCGGTATCGGCAAGCCATACTGTTCACGGTTCTGCTGCATGTATTCGTTAAAACACGCCCACCAGATCATTGAGAAGATCCCGGGATGCACACCCTACCTCTTCTACATGGATATCAGGTCATTCGGCAAGGCATACGAAGAGTTCTATTACCGTATCCAGGACGAGGGAGCTAAGTTCATTCGCGGCCGTGTCGCAAACATCTTAGAAGACCCAAAGACTAAGTCTCTCCACGTGATGACTGACGACACGCTGCTCAACCGCCCGATCGATCTGGAAATGGATATGGTCGTGCTTGCATCCGCAGTTCAGCCATCAGCTGACACCAACCGGACCCGCAAGCTGTTCGGTGTCTCGTGTTCAATGGACGGCTGGCTGTTAGAAGCCCACCCGAAGTTAAACCCGTGCGGTACAACAACTGCCGGTGTCTTCCTTGCCGGTGTCTGCCAGGGACCAAAAGATATCCCCGACACGGTAGCATCTGCTGAAGGTGCAGCATCTGCAGCAAGTATCCCGATCCACAAGGGAGAAGTTGAACTTGAGCCGTACTTTGCAACCTGCATTGATGAGAAATGCGCAGGCTGCGGTATGTGTGTGAACCTCTGCCCCTACAGCGCTCTTGCGCTTGTAGAGAAGGATGGTCGCACAGTTATGGAAGTAACCGAAGCGAAATGTAAAGGCTGCGGTACCTGCGGTGGCTTCTGCCCCGGCGGTGCAATCTGGATGAACCACTTTGCAACCCCGCAGATCGTGGCGCAGATCGATGCATTCCTGCTCGGAGGTGAGCAGTAAATGTCAGCTCCTGGAAATTTCAAGATCCCCGAACGCGGACCCGGTATCTGGCAACCCAAGATCATCGGTCTTCTCTGCAACTGGTGTTCATATGCCGGTGCAGACCTTGCCGGTGGCGGCCGTATCCAGTACCCGCCCGATGTCCGGGTAGTCCGTGTCATGTGTACCGGACGCCTTGACGCACTGTTTGTCTTAAAGGCTTTTGCCGATGGCGCAGACGGTGTGCTCGTATCAGGCTGTCACTTTGGAGACTGCCACTACCTTGAAGGCAACTACAAGGCAGCAAAGCGGATGTTCATGGTCAAGCGCTTAATGAAGAGCATTGGTCTTGACGACCGCCGCTTCAGGATGACATTTGTCTCTGCATCAGAAGGTGCAAAGTGGGCAGCAGTCATTACTGATGTGGTCAACACGGTGACCGAACTGGGGCCAAGCCCCATCACCGAGTTTAAGAAATAAGGCAAAATTGATGGGAAACGTATCCACCCATCCATTTTTTTATCAGACGCACCAGTGCTGATCACATAAGTGGAGGTAAGGGAACGGATACAATATTTCCATTTTTAAGGATTTTTTTTAAAGGTTTAAACAGGTCAAAAAGCCGCATAAATCGGATTTTAGGGTTGTTTCACCAATAAAAAAATCAGGTAACCGGTTCATTGGAACAATTGTTTTAAAAAAAAATGATCAAACCGGGTTCCTCAACCCCACTTTTTATATACAGAGCGCACAGAAAAATTTGATTTTTTTTTTGAACATGTGGTGATTAGTAGCACTTTTTTATTTTTTAATAATACTGCGTAAAACAATGAAATGCGAAGAATATGTAATATTTGAACATTGCTCCATTTTAGAGTATTATTTTTTATGTGGTATAATTTGGCGCACCGGGACAAAATCGGAATCCTTATATGGCGAAATTGGGTAATTATTAATTTGTCCCATTTTAGGGGACGTGCAATAGCGACTTTCACTCATTACCAGTATGCCTGATAGGGTATACTTTCGCTCACTGACAGTATTGTACCGCGGTTAAATGAAAATTTGGAGGAATTCAAATGGCTAAATACAAAGATGTAATCGACCTCTACGACGATGAAGGCAAACTCTTAAAGAGCAATGTAACTCTTGAAAAGATCAGCCCCGTTGTCAACAAAGGCGCACTGAATGTCATCGACCTCACCAAGAGGACAGTGGCAGTTAACTTTGCAGGTATCGAAGATGCCTTAAAGACCGGAAAGGTCGGCGGCAAGTCGAACCAGATTCTCGGCCGCAGCATGAGCTGCAGCTGTGTCAAGGACGCAGACGCACTCTCAGCCAAGATCAAGGAGATGGTCCAGGTCACCGACGGCGACAACACCAAGATCACCAAGGTCGGCGGCGGAAAGATGATCCTCGTTGAGGTCCCGACTGCCCGTATGGATGCAGCAGCAACCTACGATGTCGCATCAACCGTAGTGGCAGCAGCCACCACCTATGCACTGGTTGACCAGTACAAGGTTGACATGTTCGACGGTTCCTACATCAAGGCAGCAGTCTGGGGTACCTACCCGCAGACAATGGACATGCAGGGCGGAAACGTAGTTTCGATCCTTTCCATCCCCCAGTTCAACGAAGGTCTCGGCTATGCACTCCGTAACGTTCCGGCCAACCACGCGGTCATGATGACCCACCGGAATGCATTCCAGGGTGCAGCACTTTCAGCAACCTTTGAGCAGGCAGGTATGTTCGAGATGGGTAACGCAGTCGGCCCATTCGAGCGTGCACAACTCATGCTCTACGCATACCAGGGACTCAATGCAAACAACCTGGTCTACGACCTCGTCAAGGCAAACGGCAAGACCGGTACCATCGGTACTGTCGTGCAGAGCCTTGTTGAGAAGGCAATTGAAGACAAGGTCATCAAGGCAGGCAAGAAAGGCAAGAGCGGCTTCGTGTTCTACGAGACCAAGGACCCCATGCTCTGGAATGCCTACGCATCTGCAGGAACCCTTGCAGCAACCATGGTTAACTGTGGTGCCGGACGTTTCGCCCAGGCAGTCTCAGCAACCCTGCTGTACTTCAACGACCTGCTTGAGCACGAGACCGGCCTCCCCGGTGCAGACTTCGGTCGTACCATGGGTGTTGCAGTTGGTTTCTCGTTCTTCAGCCACTCAATCTATGGTGGCGGCGGCCCCGGTGTCTTTAACGGTAACCACGTCGTGACCCGGCATGCAGCCGGTGTCGGTATGCCCTGTATCGTCGCAGCCTGTGCACTCGACGCCGGAACCCAGATGTTCGGCCCAGAACACACCTCGAAGATCTACCAGGACACCTTCGGCCAGCTTGATGCATTCAAGAAGCCGATCCAGGCAGTTGCAAAGGGTATCTAAACCCCATTAAAGGATACGAATGACAGAAGCCACGTTCCCCCAGTGCAGGATTTCTGCAGAGCGGTTACTCAATCCCGAGACAACAGAACGCTTACTGAACAAGCTCGTCGAAGTCCCCGGTATCCGGCGCATGCTCCTGAACGGACAGCGCATCCCGGGGATCATTCCCTATGGCCCCGCCAAAGGTCTTGCCAATCCTCATCCGATGAGGAAGACGATCAAGGTTGGTGACCAGGATGTCGAATTGCAGGTTCATGTAGGTAATGTTCTCCTTGAGCTTGAGAGCCGTGATGCGATTCCCGCACTGAAAGCCGCATGTGAATCGGTCTTTACCGACTTTACTTTCCGTATACAGGAAGGCAGGTACATGAAGACCGAGCCGTCACTTGTTGATTACTGCAAGTACGGCCCGAATGCGGACAAAGAAATGCTTGGAATGGCTGATCCTAGCAGCAAGTCCAAGCCCGTAATCCTACAGGGAATAAAATAATTATGCCGATTGGACGAGTAACCCAGGTTGTTGACTGCCGCGAGGCGATGGGCATGGGTAAAGGAGGCGGTATTGCCCAAAGGGGCACCATCTCCGAGTGCCGGTACCCGGATGTCATAGTGGTCGGGATGTCTCCCGGACGCCGCCACGTGACAAAGCCGGTGTGCGATATCACCTCAGGCCTGCGACAACAAGGCGTCGAATACAGCATCAGTACGCTGGTGCTGAATGCCGGAAGTGGCGTACCGAAGGACGCACCGAAAATTGCCGGTGGCGTCATCGGCGCTTCATTTGGGTTATCCGACAAAGAGGTCATGCAGATAGAGAAACACAAAATAGCCATTCTCCACCACGGGAACGTTCGTTCCCACGTGGTGCACAAGGTGCGGTTTATTCTGGCAAATTGTGATGTGAAGGCAGTTGTTGTTTCCCAATGCCCGATTGATTACGAGGATCTCGCAAAGGAGGGAGTGAAGACTGCAGTGGTCATGCCACCCGCAGACAGGATCCGTACCAAAGGTACGGTCATGTCCATTGTGAGCGGTGTAACCCGTGGTCAGACCCCCACACGAGAGAAGATGGCAGAAGTCATATCGTCAGTGATGAAACTTATGAAAAAGAAGGATTCATTGGAGTGATAAAAAAATGGCATACAAACCCCAATACTGTGCAGGACAAACTATTGTTGCCGACAACAGGCGCAAGCAGATGGACCCGGCACACAAGCTCGAAAAGCTTAGGGAGGTCTCAGATAAGGACCTCGTTCTTATCATGGGACACCGTGTACCAGGCTCAGCCTACAAGAGTGCACACCCACCCCTCGCAGAGCAGCAGGAACCCGCCTGCCCTGTCCGCAAGCTGGTAACAGCAACCGACGGAGCAAAGGCCGGCGACCGCATCCGTTACATCCAGTTCAGCGACTCGATGTACAATGCACCCTGCCACCCATACCTCCGGTCCTACCTCGAAGCATACCGCTTCCGTGGCATTGACCCAGGTACCCTGTCAGGCCGTCAGATTGTCGAGTGCCGCGAACGCGACCTTGAAAAATATTCAAGAGACCTCGTCAACACCGAGCTCTTTGACCCAGCCCTCACCGGCGTACGTGGATGTACTGTTCACGGACACTCCCTCCGTCTCGATGAGAACGGAATGATGTTCGACATGCTCCAGCGCTGTATCCTCGACAAGAAGTCAGGCATTGTCAAGATTGTCAAGGACCAGGTCGGCGTTCCTCTTGACGGCGAAGTCAAGGTAGGAAAGCCGATGGACGCAAAGTGGATCAAGAGCCACAGCACCATCTACCACTCACTCGTAGGCACTGCCTACCGTGACGATGCAGAACTCGTAGAATACATCCAGCGCATCCACTCGCTCCGTGTTAAATACGGCTTCATGCCAAAGGAGGCATAATCATGGCAAAAGCAAAAATCGAGAGAACGCAGAAGCTCTTCCTAAAGGCAATGAAGGAGAAGTTTGCAGAAGACCCCCAGGCAACCGCAACCGTGTTTGCCCGCGAAGGTCTTGAGCAGTCCCCGCGTAAAGTCGAGTTCATGAAGGCCGGTAAGAAGGCCGAGATGGACCGCGGTATCTCCATGTACGACCCCAAGCGCTGCCACTGTGGTGGTATCCCGCTCGGTCAGCGCCAGCTGATGACCTACGAAGTCAGCGGCACCAACGTCTTTGTAGAAGGCGACGACCTTCACTTTGTCAACAACGCAGCAATGCAGCAGATGTGGGACGACATCCGCAGGACCATCATCGTTGGCCTCGACCTCGCTCACCAGACCCTGCAGAAGCGTCTCGGCAAGGAAGTTACTCCTGAAACCATCAACGAGTACCTCCACGTGCTGAACCACGCCATGCCCGGCGCAGCAGTTGTTCAGGAACACATGGTCGAGACCCACCCGTCACTTGTCGATGACTGCTACGTGAAAGTTTTCACTGGCGACGACGAGATGGCAGATGACATCGAGCCCCAGTTCCTCTTGAACCTCGACAAGCTCTTCCCGGCAAAGAGTGCAGCCGCACTCAAGGCCTCCGTCGGCAAGTCGATGTACCAGGCAGTGCACATCCCCACAACCGTAAGCAGGACCTGCGATGGTGGAACCACCTCCCGCTGGTCTGCAATGCAGATCGGTATGTCCTTTATCGGCGCATACAAGATGTGTGCCGGTGAGGCAGCAGTCGCCGACCTCGCTTTCGCCGCAAAACACGCCGGTGTTATCCAGATGGCAGACATTCTGCCCGCCCGCCGTGCCCGTGGCCCGAACGAGCCAGGTGGCATTAAGTTCGGTCACTTCGCAGACATGATCCAGGGAGACCGCAAGTACCCCAACGACCCCGTCAAGGCAACCCTTGAAGTCGTCGGTGCAGGTGCAATGCTCTTCGACCAGATCTGGCTCGGCAGCTACATGAGCGGTGGTGTCGGTTTCACCCAGTATGCAACCGCAGCATACACCGACAACATCCTCGATGACTACTGCTACTACGGTCTTGACTACATCAAGGCCAAACACGGTGGTCTCGGCAAGGCAAAGAAGACCCAGGACGTTATCAACGACATCGCAACCGAAGTCACCCTCTACGGTATGGAACAGTACGAACAGTTCCCCACCACCCTCGAGAGCCACTTCGGCGGATCCCAGCGTGCATCCGTACTTGCAGCAGCATCAGGTATCTCCTGTTCACTGGCAACAGCAAACTCCAACGCCGGTCTGAACGGATGGTACATGTCCATGCTCGCCCACAAGGAAGGATGGTCACGTCTCGGCTTCTTCGGCTACGACCTTCAGGACCAGTGCGGTTCAACCAACTCAATGTCGATCAGACCCGACGAAGGCTGTATCGGCGAGCTCCGTGGACCAAACTACCCCAACTACGCAATGAACGTCGGACACCAGGGAGAATATGCAGCCATTGCAGCTGCCGCCCACTATGGACGCCAGGATGCCTGGACCCTGTCCCCGTTGATCAAGATCTGTTTCGCCGACCCGTCACTCAAGTTCGATTTCTCCGAACCACGCCGCGAGTTTGCAAAGGGTGCAATCCGCGAGTTTATGCCCGCAGGCGAGCGCTCACTGATCATCCCGGCAAGGTAGATCAGTTCAATCAATCACTTTTTTTTTTAGGGTTTTTTCATTCTTT
>JAUYTV010000037.1 GCA_030694985.1 Methanoregula sp. | reverse complement strand
ATAGGACTTACGCAAACCCCCTTGAAAAAAAATTAGAGCGCATATTTCGGATTAGCAAGATAGGTTGTAATAGCAGCCTTTTCGATAGCCCATTTAGCATTGTAGAGAGTAATATTGTTCACCAGATTAGCCGCTTCTAACCTAATATAAGCCCGAAGAGAACAGTTGATGTGATTTCTCTGTCCGGCTTCTTTACGGACTTTACAATCTTCGACACAACACAGTTCCTTCAAAGCCCGGTGATAATTTTCGATAGACCAACAAATCGCCTGAAGGTTTCTTCGATCCTCATGATCCATCGTAAGAAAATTTGTAGCCCAATAACGGTCTCTACCGGCTTTGTTAACTGAATGAAAAAGTCGGATAAATCCGTATTTTTTCATATGGACAATGCTGCCATCGCCCGGGATCTCAAGTGAAGAAACAGGATGGTTTTCGGTATCATCCGGATTAACCATCCTGTTCTTCTTAACTCGGGTAAACCAGGACCAGCCGAGTTTATCAATACATTTCAGGTTGTCAATACCGGAATACCAACTGTCAAACATAACAAAAGAGGGTTGAAAATTTCGCTCATTTGCACTGTTGATCATTTCGCGGAAATGAGCATTCTTAGACATTTCATCACCATCTTTATCGTAAATCCGATAATCAATGGGAAACGTGTTTGTCCCATCGGTCCAGACTAACGTTATGAGGCCAATACCTTTGACGATCTTGTGGTGCTTCCCGCTCCACTGGTAATACGTCAGTTCAATGCGTTTCGAATGGATTTTATCAATTACCGTGTCATCCAGGATTAGCCAGCCAATTCGTCGTTCGATGAATGGTTCAACTTCTTTCCACAACGTCTCTGGAGTTAAAGACTGTCTTGTTAGAAATCGGTTGAATTTATCGTGGGATACAACGATTCCATTGTCAGAAAAACATTCAGCTGCTTTTACACAGGATACATCACAGTTTGCGGCTACTAAAAAATTATGTAATCCACAGCAGAGATCTGAACTGATTTTGCCACGAATAATATATCATGCAATATAAATATAAAGATCTTCCGGTTTGATCTTGTGTCTGCGTAACTCCTATGCTAACTATCATTTTGACATTAGAGAGCATGTCCATTACGATTATCACAAAAACAAAAAAATCACAATCGCAAAAAAACCGGCCGACTCAAACAATCAAACTCCTCTCAAAAAAAAGAAATTATAAACTGTCCATGCTGATACCGCTGAAGTCCTGAGCAACTTCGCGAATATCCTTGACACCGAATGCGGTCTGGACCATGCTGAGTTCGATCTGGTTTGCGGCATCGCACATGTAATCGAGAATGTCAACGGACAACTCCTTTTGCATCTTGCTCTTCCTGAGCTGGTCGACAAGGGCCGACATCTTCTCGGGAGACTCCATGCGGAGTTTTGCAAGACTCATGACACACATGTAGATGCGGGTTAAGTTCCGGTCCGTGCCGGTGATGCATTCAAAGAAATTCCGAATCACCTGTGCCTGGAAAATTTCTCCACTCATGACTTCACCTCCTGCCTGTTTCTTTCTAGGTAATTCTCCTGTTCGAATTTTCATTATAAAAGGCTTGTGGGGAAAATGTCGTTTTCTGCCAAAAAAGGGGGATTTTTACCGCTCTTTTGCGCAGGAGCGGCTGGATTGTCAGACAATTGTATGACACCCGTCATACTCTGACGGGTGGAACGGGATACCTGCGCCGCACGATCATGTGGCATACCGGTCCGGAAAGGATAGCAATTCTTTTTTGAATCATCGTGAAAAGATGAACTGATACAAGCGATCACAGTTTCCGGGCCTTGATTATTATGTCGTCACCGCTTTCATTCATAATCTCATCAAGCGTTCGAACCCGTCCTGCCTTGAGATCCGCGATTCCCTCTTCCATAGCCTCAATTTCTTCCGGAGTCATCGGCTCGTCATCGTATGCGGCTTCAGCTAATCGCCGGACAATATCATCATACGTCTCCCTTGGAGTCAGTTTCATATCATCGAGGAGGGCCTTGGTCTCTGCCCGTATCCTGACCCTGGTAACCTCTGCCATATACAACATATACAGCAGTATACAGAAATAGAGATTTTGTAAATAAATATTCGTGAATCAGATTCTGGACAATCCGAAAAACCGGGCACCACCCCCGGATAGTTTTGAGCCATTGTTCGTAATCGACAGAAACATGTAACGCATATGTCAGTAATAGTCGGACTACGCATTGGTGATCAGCACATATCATTGATCTCTGGTTTGAAAAAAATGGATATTTTTTGAAAGAATAAAATAAAACCGGACATAGAATTGACGATATTGTAAAAGCAAAAAAAAAAGATTTTTTCACTTGGCCGCACTCACAATTTTTATAATATCACCATTCTTGAGGACATGATTTTCCTTGATGCGCATCTTGGTGCGAGCGTCAATGGCATACAGGAATCCCTTGCCGATATCCGTGTGCACCTGGAACGCGAGATCGTGAGGGGTTGATCCCTTCTTCATCAGGAACGCATCGGGCAGCACATCGCCCTGCTTGTTGCAGAAATGGGTCTCATCTTCCACCGGGTAGACAACGATCATATCGAGCAACTCGTAGACCGCACGGTTGATTGCCTGCTGCACGCCCGTACCATTGTTCTGCTTCATCAGTTCAGCGATCTTTGCAAGGCCGGCTTTCTGTGGGGCAGATAGCGTACCTTCATTGGCAATCTTGAATTCTGTATCACCGGGCAGGTACTGAATAAGGTTCGCTCCCGCCGCATTGCGGAGAGCAAGCTCTGAAGCAGCGCTTACAAACGCAACTTTTGCCGCAGCAAGTTTAATCCGCAATGCTTCAGGTGTTTCATCCACTTTGTTACCTATGACCAGCATGGGTTTTGAGATCTTTACGATCTCTGCGCACAGGGGAATGAGATCGTCAATCGATGCATGGATCAGATCAATTTTTAGCTCCAGTTCAATGTCGCGCACATCTTCCATGGTGATGCCAAGACCCGTAAACGTCTCTGCAATACCCAACTCAATGGCCGATCCTTTGCCCTGCGACTGCCGGCTGATCCGTGACCAGTGCTTGTCAAGAATCCCGTGCACCCACATCATCATCTCGTAGATGAGGAACTTGACATCCTCTTCCGGGTCATGGTTCCCTACCCCCACCGGGTTACCTTCACTGTCGGTACCGCCGCTGGCATCGATTACGTGAAGGATCGCATCTGCCTGCCGGAGATTATCGAGGAACTGGTTGCCCAGTCCCTTGCCCTTGTGGGCATCAGGTACGAGACCGGCTACATCGATTAAGTTCACGGCCACAAACCGGTTGCCGTCCACACAATGCTTGCAGGTGAGATGGAGGTCATGGCACGGGCACTTCGCCCGCACGTACCCGACACCAAAGTTCGGGTTGATAGTCGTAAAGGGGTAGTTGGCGATCTCGACGTTTGCCATTGTCGCGGCCTTGAAAAACGTGGATTTTCCGCAGTTGGGTTTGCCTGCAAGCGCTAGGGTAATCATCTCTGGTTCCTCAATGAATATTGGATCTTAATAACCATCATTCTGGTATGATAAGAATCTGACAAAGTTTTTCCATCCCGGCTTAATAAAAGGTACTTATGTCGTTCACGCAAAAGAAAATCTGGTATTTCGAAAAGCCGGGTGAGGCAAATACTGCCGATGCAGCCCGGTTTGCCATTGAGCGCGCAAAGGAACTTATGATTAACACCATAGTCGTTGCAAGCACATCCGGCTCAACTGCGGATAATTTTTTTGCCGCCATGAAAGGGTCGGGCTTAAACCTGATCGTAGTCTCGCATGTCATGGGATTTGTAAAACCCGGCGAGTGGGAGTTCTCAAACGAGATCGCTGACCGACTGCGTGGGCAGGGTGTAAAGATAGTGACCGGCACCCACGCGCTCTCAGGACTTGAACGTGCCATCTCCCGGTCCCCAAAAATTGGCGGGGGATCACGTTCCGACGCGATCGCTGAATCCCTGCGGCGCACGGTTGCAGTCGGGCTCAAGGTGGCAGTAGAGTGCGTACTTATTGCCGCTGATCAGGGTGCAATCAACATCAATGAAGAAGTAATCGCTGTTGGGGGAACGATGAGCGGGGCAGATACTGTCTGCGTGATCAAACCCGCGCACACATCGAACTTCTTTGATCTCCAGGTGCGAGAGATTGTGGCCATGCCGAGGAACCGTTAACCATGGCATTAACAGAACTCAAAGATGCCCTCGGTCTGCTCCGCAGCATTCCGGTACTCTGGGTGCCGGGACTGGTTACCGGCGTTCTTGCTGCAGTGCTCTGGCTTATCTTCATTATACAGGGCAGCTTCTTTGCCATGCGTCTTATCCTGATCTTTTCATTCATTGCAGTTTTTTTCCTTGCCGGGAGTTACGTAGTGATCCGGAACGGTAAAGGTGGCATCCGCGATCTTTTCCTTGGGGGTATTCAGTATTTCTTCAGAGTGCTGCTGCCCATGCTTGTCATCATCTTCTGCACCATCATTCTCGTTACACTTGTCATGATCACTCTGTCGTTTGGCGGAGTTCCGGCAAACCCGGAGTTTTTGGGAGTATTTACCATCTGCATCATAATTCCTGTGGCATTTCTCACCATCTTCTTTGACACTGCAGCAGTTTTTGAAGACCTGCGGATCTTTGATTCGATTCGTCGCAGCATAGAACTGGTGACTGCACAACTCACCCGTGTTCTTAAGTTCTATGTGATATCTGCTGCAGTGTTCTTCGTAATTACATTTGCACTCATGATTGTCTGGGAAGCCGCACTCTTTGACAAACTCGAACCGCTCACGCGCTTTAACGAGACACAGATCGCAACATTTACTCCGGACCAGCTTATCGGGATGATTGGGACCAACGGAATGGTAATAACTGCTGTCTGCTTATTCTTCGGCTTTTTGTTACTCCTGCCCATCCTATCGACATACAAGGCATGTTTTTTCCGCACTTTCCCCAAAAGTTCAGTCTCAATCGAACAGCAACCCTCCGGAGAGTATGACAGCAAGGGACGCTGGTACAAATATTAAAAACCGTTTACGAAAAAAAGCAGAAGTAAACTCAAGCCTTTGGCAGATCAAACCCCACATTTTTTTCATAGCCATTTCTAACGGGCAATTGCGGTCGTAATATTTATTTGAATACAATACTCCGTCTTTCAGCTATCGGCTCTCCAGAAAATTTAAGGATTTGTATAAGAAAAATGACTGAGTGCTGCATTGCTAAAAAAAAACCGGGGCATCAACTCCCTGCAACAGTATCACTTTTACAAAAGGAAATGCGTGAAACAAAGGAAACTTTAGCTCATGTTGAAAGCAAAGAAAAGCGCCATTGCCACAAGTCCGCCACCAATCGTTGCGATCAGGTTGGTACCTGCATTGCCCCAGATGCCCCGGTTCTCACAGGTTGCTCCGGCAAGACTGTCGATATTCGTTCCGACAAACCCGGCAAACGTACAGATTGCAACCATGGGAAGTGTGATGACGCCAAGCATGAAGGCCACAAGCGCAACGGCAAGACCCCCCAAAAGCGCAACCGATTCCCCTACGAGTGTTACACCTCCGTTCGTCCCGATGGGCACTTTTTTGAGCGTGGTGATCATATAAGGAATTCCACCGGTAACACCGATCTCACTTGCAAGAGTATCGGCTGCTGCCGTAGCCACACAACCGACATACATCACAACAAAGATCGGCTGCTGGAAGACTCCATAGAGCACAGCTGCTGCGGCAGCAACGATCCCATTTGCAAAGACATTCCGGTACCCCCGTGCTCCGCCACGACCCTGCTCAACGCCAATGCGCCTTTTGTATTCAAACTTATATTTCGTAGCCAGTGAGCCAAGGATGAAGAACGCGAGCATGATCATGAACCACTTGGCATCAGCAAAGACAAGGAGGATGATCCCTACAAGTGCAGCGGAGAAGAGCCCGGAGAGATCAGCGGTTTTGGCACGAAAAGCAAAGTAGCCGAACGTGAACCCGACGATCACCGCAGCCACCACCAGCTGGAGATTCACCTGGTAGTTAAGCTCCTGGATAAGCCACATCGTCATCGCCACTCCAACCGCTTCGATGATAAGCGAGTCCTCGTACTTGAGCAGAATTACTTTTAAGAGAACCGCAGCGATGATACCAAAGATGACAGTCAGTATAGCCTTCTCGTTCAGGTACGCCATGACCAGAACGCCAGCCCAGGCTGTCGAGATGACATAATACAGGTATGTATTGAGGTCATCGGAATTGGTCTGGAAGACCAACTCACCTAACACAATCATCGCAAGCGAGGTGGCAAAAACAAAGAACGGCAGGAGAGTGACGCCATACAGTGCAGCAAGAGCGCACATGGCATAGCAGAGGTATTTGGAATCAAAAAAACGCCAGAGGATAAGGGCAAACAGGATCACTACAAGTCCCATCAGCCATGCCGGCTGGAGATAGGGGCCGACAAGGATAGCCGCGCCGGTGATTGCCGCTGCATATCCAAGACCCCTCTGTCGCGCCATTAATAGATATTTGTTGTTCGACTAAAAAAGAGCTTTATCATTCACAAAAATGAATGTCTGTCCATATAAAAAGTAAAATACTCCCGTCAGTTGCACTGAATCCGATTACTATATTTTATTTCGCGCCTAATATCTGCGTGAAATGGCGTCATCACAGGATCTACCCAAGAATTATGATTTTGCGGAGGTGGAAGAGCGCTGGCGCAGTATCTGGCGCGATGAAGATCACTATTTTGATAAAAAATCAAAAAAGCCGCAGTTCGTGATCGACACCCCCCCGCCGTATCCAACCGGCAACTTCCATATCGGCAATGCACTCAACTGGTGCTACATCGATTTCTTTGCCCGATACAAACGGATGAAAGGTTTTAACGTGATGTTCCCGCAGGGCTGGGACTGCCACGGGCTTCCAACAGAAGTGAAAGTTGAAGAAATAAACCATATCACGAAAAACGATGTCTCCCGCGAAGAGTTCCGGCGCCTCTGCCGCGAACTCACGGAAAAGAACATCGGCCTGATGCGCATCACATTACGAAAGATGGCGTTCTCCACAGACTGGTCAAATGAGTACGTCACGATGCAGCCGAAATATTACGGCAAGACGCAGCTCTCGTTCCTGCGCATGCTCGCGTCCGGTTACATCTACCAGAGCGAACACCCGGTGAACTACTGCACCCGGTGCGAAACGGCAATCGCCTTTGCTGAAGTTTCTTATGAAGACCGGGAGACCCATCTCAATTTTTTTGATTTCGATGGCGTGGAGATAGCAACCACCCGCCCGGAGCTGCTGGCAGCCTGTGTAGCCATTGCAGTCCACCCTGATGACGAGCGCTACCGCGCGCTGAAAGGCAGGACCATGAAAGTCCCGCTCTTCTGTCACGATGTGCCGGTAGTGCTGGATGAGGCAGTTGATCCCGCGTTTGGTTCCGGGGCAGTGATGATCTGTACCTTTGGTGACAAGCAGGATGTCCACTGGTGGAAACAGCACAACCTATCGTTGCGAAAAGCGATCGACCGCCAGGGCCGGATGACGGAGATTGCCGGCAAATACAAGGGCCTGAATACTACCGAATGCCGGGCTGCAATCCTTGCCGAGATGAAAGCGCAGGATATCTTAAAACGGCAGGAGAAACTTGCCCAGCGCGTGGGTACCTGCTGGCGTTGCAAGACACCGATCGAGATTCTTTCAGAGCGCCAGTGGTTTGTAAAGATCAAACCCGCCGAGATTGCTGACGCTGCCCACAAGATCGCATGGTATCCCGAGCACATGCTGCTCCGGATGGAGAACTGGGTGGAACAGATGGAATGGGACTGGTGCATCTCCCGCCAGCGTATTTTTGCCACGCCGATTCCCGTCTGGTTCTGTAAAAAGTGCGGTGAAATTGCACTGCCCGAAGACAAGGATCTGCCTGTCGACCCCACGCAGGTAAACCCGAAACACCCCTGCAAAAAATGCGGCAGCACGGAATTTGACGGTGAAGTGGATGTGCTCGATACATGGATGGATTCGTCCATCTCTGTGCTCAATGTCACCGGTTGGGACGGCAGCGGCACACCGCCCTTCTTCCCCGCCCAGATCCGGCCGCAGGGTCACGACATCATCCGGACATGGGCGTTCTATACAATCCTGCGCTCGGTGGCACTCACCGGTCAGAAACCCTGGAACGAGATCCTTGTCAACGGCATGGTACTCGGAGAAGACGGCTTTAAGATGAGCAAGAGCCGGGGCAACATCATCGTGCCCGAAGAGATCCTCGTGAAATATGGCGCAGATGCACTCCGCCAGTGGGGAGCAATGGGAGCGGCAACGGGATCAGACATCATGTTCAACTGGAATGATGTGGTAGCCGCGTCACGGTTCCAGACCAAGATGTGGAACATCACCAAGTTTGCCTTAATCCAGCTGGAGAAGGAGGGCTTGGAAACGGATGCGCAGATCACCGCGCTCGCTGATCGCTGGCTGCTTGTCCGGCTCTCGGACACCGTGGAACTGGTAAGCGATGCCCTGGAAGCCTACCAGTTTGATGTCGCACTCAAAGCCATCCGTGAGTTTGCCTGGGAAGTGCTGGCGGACAATTACATCGAGCTGGTCAAGGGCCGGTTGTACAAGAGTGACGAATCAAGGAAGGGTGCGTGCCTTGCGCTGCACACCGCATTCGATGCACTCTGCCGGCTGCTCGCCCCATTCACCCCCTACTTTGCCGAAGAATGCTACTCGCACCTCAGTCCCGGCAGCAGCGTGCACAAACAACCGTGGGTTGCATTCACTTACGATGACGATGCAGCGCGGATTGAGGGTAACCTGCTCGTGCAGGTTGTTGCAGAAGTGCGCAAATACAAACATGACACCGGTCTTGCCCTCAACGCACCGCTCGGCAAAGTCACCATCTACGCGCCGCACACGGTCAATGATGAAGGAGATACAGGCCGCACGCTCAATGCAGATGTGCACTGGAGAACGGACGCAGCCAAACTCGACCGGGTGATCACCGGTATCGATTTCAACCGCTCGGTTATTGGTCCGACATTCCGCAAACAGGCGCAGGCATTCATGGCAGCGATCACAGCGCTCTCACCCGAACAAATGGCAAACCCGCCAAAAACAATTATGCTTGAAGGCACAGAAACCGCAGTTCCCGAGAATGCCTTCACGCCTAAATATTCGTATATGGAAGAAGGCGCAAAAGTCGATGTGATCACGGTTGGCGATGTGATTTTGACGATTGCAAAATCTGCCTGATCCCATCCGCAACAAACTTCACAATCTCCTCTTTTTCTAAAGCCGCATCCACAATCACAAACCGCGAGGGTTCAGCCCAGGCATACGCGAGATAATTATTCTGGACTGCTTCGAGCACCTCGCGCTTCTCGAAATGCTCGCGCCCGCTCTTGTCAGCGAGCCGGGCTAACGCATCATCAATGGAGAGCACAAGGAGGAACGTGCGGTCAGGTATAATTGACCAGCCGTCATGCATTGCCCTCAGCCAACCCTCCGGGTCCGGCACCACTCCTTTGAGCGTCACGGACTGGTAGGCAAAGCGGCTGTCACTGTACCGGTCCGAGATTACGAGCCTGCCTTTATTAAGGGCGGGACGGACAAGGGTAGAAAGGTGCGCTGCATGATCTGCAACAAAGAGTGAAGCTTCTGTGATCGGATCGATCTGTTCTGCGATCGCTCTTCGCACTGCTTCACCCACCCATGTTGCGCCCGGCTCACGGGTGAAGATGGGGTCGAGATCCGCAAGCTGGCTTTTGAGCGCGGTGAGCAGGGTGCTCTTACCTGTCCCGTCAATCCCTTCAATCGTGATTAACAACAGGACCCCCTCCGTATCCACTCAACCGGGATCTGGCCCCGGTGCAGGGCTGTCGCAATGATTGCACCATCAAATCCTGCCGCACTCAGGATTTCAAGATCGGAAACGGTTGCAACACCGCCACCATACAACAATCTGCCACTATAAGCAGCCCGAAGTTTTCCGAGTTCCTCTGCATCAATGCCCGATTCAGTTCCTACCGAACCAATATTTAAGATAATAATCCCGTCAAAGTGCCAGTCCCGAGCTTCAGTAAGGAATTCTTCCGGGGTTTTGCCTGAGGGGATCACACAGCCCTCTTTTACATCGATACTCAGGTAACCGCCACAGTATCGAAAAAGGGCAGTGCCCCCCGTTTCCGTGCCAATAATATTTTTGATATTTTTTCCGGTGAGCATATCCTGAGAAGATCTGCAACCGCGATCCACATAGCAGCGTGAGACTTTTTCTGCGCACTGCTGCACGATTGCATCGTGTGAACCCGTGCCTTCAATCCGGTCGAGATCGGCAATATAGAGCATTTTTGGTCGGACAGCGGCCAGGTACCCGAGCGGTTCTGCCGTCGGGGAAAGACCCCAGTCAAGCGGTTTATAGCTCTTTCGCATCCCGGATTTGCCGTGGACTACCAGATTTTGCCGCAAATCCATTGCAAGAACGAGTTCCATAGGCGAACGCAAATCACTATTAGTATCAAAGATCATTAAATCCTATGCAATTGCTGGTCAGCCCAAGCTCAATCGATGAGGCAAGGCGCTCTGGTGCCGCAGATATCATCGATGTAAAGAAACCATCTGAGGGCTCGCTGGGCGCCAACTATCCGTGGGTGATTCGCGAGATCAAAGCATTCTCTAAAAAGCCGGTGAGTGCGGCTATTGGTGATTTCGATTTCAAACCGGGCGGGGCCTCGCTCACCGCATACGGGGCTGCCTGCGCCGGGGCGGACTACATCAAGATCGGGCTTACGTTTGATGGAAAGGAAAAAGCCCGCGCGGTAATCTCTGCTGTAGTAAAAGCGGTAAAAGATGAGTTTCCTGAAAAATTTGTCGTGATCGCTGCGTACTCAGATTTCGAGCGAATGGGATCAATCTCTCCTTTTGACATGGCACCAATCGCAGCAGAAGAAGGGGCTGATATTGTCATGGTCGATACCGGCATCAAGGACCGGCAGAGCACGTTTGCATTCATGAACGAAGAAGCGCTTTGGACATTTACGGATAAAAACACCCAACTTGGCCTTAAGACCGCTCTCGCAGGTGCGCTTAAGTTTGAGGATATTGCTGCACTCAAGCGAATCAACCCGGACATTATCGGGGTGCGCGGGATGGTATGCGGAGGCGACCGGAACGCGACAGTCCGTGAAGACTTAATTAACACCGCACTTGCGATGATCAGGTAACAAAAGGACAAGTGACCTATGTACATTGAGAAATTAGATGTGCCACTCTCATTAACCTTTGATGATGTGCTGCTCGCACCACAGGCTTCCTGGTTAGAACCGGCTGAAGCAGATATCCGGTCGAAATTTTCCCGGAATATCAGTATGAACCTCCCGCTTGTGTCTGCGGCAATGGATACCGTGACCGAGTCCCTGATGGCAATCGCACTTGCCCGCGAAGGGGGTATCGGGGTTATCCACCGGAACATGACTCCTGAGCACGAATTGCAGGAACTCATCGAAGTCAAACAGGCCGAAGAACTTATCGAACGCGATGTACTCTATGTAGAAGAGCACGCTTCAGTTTCTGATGCCGAACACCTCATGCAACAGTACAGTATCGGGGGTGTACCGGTGGTCAATAAGGGGCGCATCATCGGGATTGTCAGCAGGAGGGACGTACGCGCAATCGTCTCCAAACGCGGCGATGAGAATATCAAGACCATCATGACAAAAAAACTGGTCACCGCACCAGAAGATATCACCGCAGAAAAAGCGCTTGAGATAATGTACACCAATAAAGTCGAGCGCCTGCCGGTAATAAATGAAAAAGGCAAACTGATCGGTATTATCACCATGCAGGATATTTTAGAAAAACGCCAGTACCCCCAGGCGACAAGGGATGCAAAAGGCAATCTTCGCGTAGCAGCAGCAGTCGGACCGTTTGATTTTGCCCGGGCCAATCTGCTCGACCAGAACGGGGTGGACGCACTGGTTGTTGACTGTGCGCATGGGCATAACATGAAAGTCGTTGCCGCTGTCAAGGAGATCAAGGGCAGCGTAAAGGCTGACGTAATCGCAGGCAATATCGCAACATCTGAAGCAGCGGAGGCATTGGTGAAAGCCGGCGTAGATGGGATCAAAGTCGGTATCGGTCCCGGCTCTATCTGTACAACCCGGATTGTTGCAGGTACCGGAGTCCCGCAGATCACAGCAATTGCGCAGGTTGCTGACATTGCTCATCCGGCGGGTGTGCCGGTCATTGCAGACGGGGGCGTTCGGTTCTCAGGCGATGTGGCAAAAGCGATTGCTGCGGGAGCAGATACCGTCATGATGGGCAGCATGTTTGCCGGTACTGATGAGGCACCGGGTAAAGTGATCACGATAAAGGGACGGCGATACAAGCAGTATCGCGGCATGGGATCGCTTGGCGTGATGAGCAGCGGACAGTCAAGTGATCGTTATTTCCAGAAAAAGGATATCGGGGCTACAAAGTTTGTTCCGGAGGGTGTTGAGGGTGTAACACCCTATGTCGGCCATGTCGGGGAAGTCATGTACCAGCTCGTAGGAGGTCTCAAAGCAGCGATGGGCTACACCGGTTCAAAGACCATCGCAGAGATGCACAAGAACGCAAAATTCGTCCGGATCACCAATGCAGGTATGACCGAGAGTCACCCGCACAATATTCTCATCACAGATGAAGCGCCGAATTACCGGCTCTTTGAATGATCTTTCTTTTTTCTTTTTATCCTGGACCTGACTGAGTTAAGGGACTCATAATTTTAAAAATTAAAAAAAACCTGATGATTTTAAAAAATGGCTTCTCTTCTCATCACAGTTAACGGATTTCGATATGCGTAAATAGATCGAATGAGAGTTCCTATATTACACGATTCCGGATAAATGTTCACTAAATCAATGTGGATCATGTCCGCAATTGAGGAGAGGGAAATGTCAGAACCGCCAAGTACATACAAATATTCTCAATTTGATACCGGGTTGAACACCGAAATCATAAGCGGGACTATTCAGGGGTGCACATGAAACCTGAAGAGTCGCTGAGGGTCGCAATCATTGATGATGCCCATAAGACCGATTCTCCGCAGGGACGAGCCATCCAGCGGATCATCACCGGCCTTAAGGAATTTGGCATCCATGTTGGTGAAGTGGCCTCGCCTGAAGATGCCAGGGCTGCCTACTCTGCCCTTCCTGATATTGACTGTATCCTTATCAACTGGAACCTTGGTGGCGATACTCCTGAGAGACATGCGGTAACTGCAAAACTCATTGATGAGATACGGGAGCGCAATGAAAAGATCCCTATATTCCTGATGGGCGAACCGACAAATGCCCCGCCGACAACCCTGCCCTTAAAGACCGTGCGTGAGGTCAATGAATATATCTGGGTAATGGAAGATACCCCTGAATTTATTGCCGGGCGCATAACGGCAGCAGCAAAACGCTACCGGGAAATTATTCTCCCCCCGTTCTTTAAAGAACTGGTAAAATTCTCAAAAGATTTTGAATACTCGTGGCACACTCCGGGGCATGCCGGGGGAACGGCCTTCCGTAAATCACCGGCAGGACGGGCATTTTTTAATTTCTTTGGCGAACAGCTCTTCCGGTCCGATCTCTCCATATCTGTAGGGGAACTGGGATCGCTTCTGGATCATTCAGGACCGGTCGGAGAGGCAGAAAGATACGCTGCTAAAGTTTTCGGCGCGGACATGACGTATTTTGTCACGAACGGTACATCCACGGCAAACAAGATTGTCTTTTTTGGCCGGGTGAGCAAGGATGATATCGTGCTTGTGGACCGCAACTGCCACAAATCCGCCGAACATGCGCTGACCATGACTCATTCAGTTGCGGTATACATGATTCCGACAAGGAACCGCTACGGTATCATCGGGCCAATCCCTCCGGACGAGATGACGCCAAAAGCGCTGAAAGCAAAAATTGCTGCATGCCCGCTGTCAAAGACTGCCCGCAGCAAAAAACCGGTTCATGCGATCATCACTAATTCAACCTACGACGGGCTCTGCTACCATGCCGTACATGTAGAAGAGAACCTGGGAAAAAGCGTAGACAGCATCCATTTTGACGAGGCATGGTACGGTTATGCCCGGTTTAACCCGCTCTATAAGGACAGGTTTGCGATGCGAAACGGTCCAAGGGACAATAAAGGTCCGACCATCTTTGCCACACAGTCCACCCATAAACTGCTCGCGGCACTCTCGCAGGCATCCATGGTCCATGTGCGAAACGGGAGGATTCCCATTGAACACGGGAGGTTCAATGAAGGGTTCATGATGCACAGCTCCACCTCCCCGCTCTATACCATCATCGCATCACTCGATGTCTCGTCAAAGATGATGGACGGGGCATCCGGAAAGATGCTCACCACAGAATCCATTGAAGAGGCGATCCGGTTCCGCAGGACTATGGCCCGGATACGGCGGGAGATTGAGACCGTTAAGGGGAAGAAGGACTGGTGGTTCCCGATGTGGCAGCCAGACACCATCACAGACCCAAAAACCAAAAAGAAGATCGCATTTCAGGATGCATCACTCGACACTCTACGCGACAATCCCTCCTGCTGGACCCTCCATCCGGGCGATATCTGGCACGGATTTACCGGCCTTCCGGACAATTACTGCATGCTCGACCCGATCAAGGTCACCGTGCTTATGCCCGGTGTAAATGATGACGGGACACTTGCCAGCTGGGGTATACCCGCAGCACTGGTTGTAAAATTCCTTGATACGCGAGGGATCATCAATGAAAAGTCCGGTGATTATTCGATCCTGTTCCTCTTTTCGATGGGAATTACGAAAGGAAAATGGGGAACGCTCGTCACCGAACTCTTCGAGTTCAAGCGGTTATATGACGAGAACACTCCTCTGGAGGAGGTTTTCCCTGACCTGACAACAGGAAAGCCGGAACGTTATGGCGGCATGACCCTCAAAGGACTGGCCGACGAGATGCACCAGTTCAAGAAAGACCATAAGATGTGCGACATACTCCAGAAAGCCTATGCGATCCTGCCGGAACCGGCAATAACCTATGCTGAAGCATTTGAAAAACTGGTACACAACGAAGTTGAACACACCCCAATAGAAAAAGCAGGCAACCGCATTGTTGCAACCGGCATCTTCCCGTACCCACCGGGCATCCCTATCCTTGCCCCGGGGGAGCGTACCGGAAAACAGAACGGGGCCGTGCTCCAGTACTTAAAATCCTTGCAGGATTTCGACAAACGTTTCCCCGGGTTTGAACATGATACCCATGGTATCGAAAATGTAAACGGAGAATACATGATGTACTGTGTTAAGGAGAAGAAACGATGAGCGAAGAAGCATCCGGCCAGAGTAATGGCATCCCCTCAAAAAAAGTGCTGGGACTCTTTGCCCTTGCGATGATCAACGTAGCGGCTGTGCTGAGTATCAGGAATTTTCCATCCATGGCAGTCTATGGCTGGTCGTGCATTGGCTGGTATATTATGGGGGCAGTCATGTTCCTCATACCGATCTCCCTTGCAGGCGCAGAACTGGCAACGGGCTGGCCACAAGGGGGCGGTGTCTATGCCTGGGTAAAACAGGCATTCGGGGAGAAGGGAGGATTTACTGCTCTTTTCTGCGAATGGTCAAATAACCTTGTATGGTTCCCGACCGTTCTTTCGTTTATCGCATCCACGCTCGCATTCGCTCTCACACCGGAGCTGGCAAACAGCCCTTACTACATGTTCAGCGTGATGATGATCGCCTTCTGGGGCACAACGGCTATCGCATACTTTGGGGAGGAGGCTTCAACAAAGTTTGGCAATGTGGGTGTCATTCTCGGGAGCATCATCCCCGCGATACTGATCATCCTGCTCGGGGTCTGGTGGATGGGTTCGGGCGCGGCTCTTGTACTTCCGCCTCTCACCCTTGAAGCAATGATGCCGGTAATCAACGTTACAACACTGCCGTTCTTTGCTACGATCATTCTCCTGTTTGCCGGTATGGAGATGGCAGGCTTCCATGCACTGGAGACAAAAAATCCCCAGAAAGATTTCCCCCGGGCAATGGCGTTGTCAGCGGTAATCATCGTGGTCTGCACGGTGCTTGCAACCCTTGCGATTGCAATGGTTATCCCCGCAAATCAGCTCAATCTTGCCTCCGGTGTGATGCAGGCCATTGAGTACTTCTTCAAAGCTGCCGGTGTACCATGGCTTGTCGCACCAATGGCGATATTGATCACGCTGGGTGGGGTCGTCTCACTGGCTGCATGGTTAATTGGCCCGGCCAAAGGTCTTGGAATTGTTGCAGAGGAAGGCAACATGCCCCCGCTCTTTGACAAGACCAATAAATACGGGGCACCTGTTGCCGTACTCGTTATCCAGGCCCTTATAGGATCTCTTATCTCCCTGCTCTATGTCTTCTTACCGTCCGTTAACCAGGCGTACTGGATTCTTTCGGCAATGACTGTGGAACTGCTCTGTATTGTGTATGTGCTTGTCTTTGCATCGGTGATCAAACTCCGGTACAGCCAGCCCAATACACCGCGTCCGTTTAAGATCCCCGGCGGGATGGCCGGAGTCTGGATTGTTGGCGGGCTTGGTATGTTTGGAACAATCTTTGCGTTTATTGTCGGTCTTATGCCGCCATCGTACTTCACAACAAGTGGCTTTACCTATGTGGGCTCGGTGCTGCTCGGTACATTCCTGCTCGCTGTGCCCCCGCTTGTATTCTTAAAATTCAAAAAGGCCAGCTGGCTAAAACCCGCTGGGGGAGTGAGGTGAATGATGAAAACAAATGAATTCATCCCAAAGAAGGGAGGTTGTCCATGACCAGGTACTCGAAGTTGGAAGTCGGGCTGTTAATATTTTTAATCATTGTTGCCCTGCTGCCTTTTGTATTGATTCTGGTAATTGCAGAAGAATCGCCGTATCATCCGGTTTCTGGCGAACCGGTGAATGAAGCTGCACTGGCAACAGGAATTACCATTACAAGCGCCAAAAATACGACATGGAATATGCCCGGAGCAATTGGCGGGAAAACCTATGTTCTTACAGATAATAAGGGCGAGGTAGTCACGGTGTCCACGCAGTCATTTAGCAGCGCAGAAGCCCGGGATGCAGCCATCAGGATGTATCATTCCCAGCCGATTGGACGGGGAAAACCGGTGGGAAGTCTTGTCGTTTTAGGTCAGCACCTGGTCTATGTGACACCCGCTAACAGTGATATCTTAAAGCGTCTTGCACCGGAACTAAAAAAGAATAGAACTCCATAATGTCTGGCGGAAAAATATCATAGGTAAATGATTGAAAAAGTCACTCATACTTTTTAATCCCGTCTTTCATGTTCATCGGGATTTGGGCAAACATTCCCATTTTTCTTTTTTTTCGCACAACTATTTCACCGGCATTTGTGTTTTAAAAAATCTCAATAGCAAAAATTCTGTTGTCATGCTCGCGCGGATAATCAAGTTACACAAACCGCCTCTCTTGCGCATTTACGGGTCATCCATGACATCGCTATCAAGATCCCTGATATTGCCAGTAACCATAAAGATATATTTTTGAGTGAGAGAGTTTACTGTAATCATCATACTCCCGCAAAGATTCACTCACGCTCCGAACATTTGAAAGAGCAATCACCGTGTCACAGGAAAAACCTATTTCACGTGTAAAAAAATTAAAAAGCGGGCAGTAATCGTTAAAACAGTAAATGAGAACAGTAATCTCATCGAGGCGTTCATGCAGAATAATCCGAACAACCCATACGACGATGTCTTTAACAACCTCTCAAAGATTGTCGAAGAGATCGTAAAGAACATGCCGGACAATGAGCATGCCCGTATCATAGGATACACAATCATCAGCCGCCAGCCCATGAATGGAGAACCCGGGATATTTAAGGCAGGTATACCGGATGATGGTGAGATCCCCTACGAGATGACTGAGACAGACGACCAGATTTTTATCACCGCAGAGATGCCAACCACAATAAAAAACGCACCCGTTGTCGACATCGAACCAGAATGTGTGCGAATTACAGCTGATGACATTACCACAACGATTATACTTGAGCATAAGGTGGACAGGATCCACAGTTACTACCGGGTTCATCGCAGCGTCATGGATATCACGCTCAAAAAAGAGCCGTTATTCTAAGATACAATCCTTTTTTTTTATCGTGAAAAAAGCCAATGGGCCCTGCATCAAACCTATGAAAATTTTAGAGCCTTCAATGCACTATCCCGTGTGACCAGATAGTCATGAGGGGGGGGGTTTTAAATCCAAAAAAAGTTATGGCGGCTCACAAAAAAATCCGGGAAAATTTTTCCGCAGGTAAGAAAAATCCGTAGACTTTTTTTCGGAATTTTTTTCACGCTCTCCACTGCAAATAAAAAATTATGCCCCACTTCCTAAAAACCGTAAAAATCCTCAAAAAACACCGAATTCTCCGACGTGAACGCAATATACGGTCACCAAGGGCATTTGCAGGAAGTTTCTCCCGAAAAACCATTGTAAGATATGTATCAAAAAAAGTGACCCACAGAAGCCCGCTAATTTGGCCGCTTTTATTCCGTTTAAATCGCTTCTTTTTCGAAAATAAACGTTTTATTCGATATTTTTTTCGAGATGTTGACACCCCTTCTCAAAAACCCGAAAAATGAATCCGGAAAATGACAATCAGAGCCCGAATTGGGCTTAGAATAGTGTATCTTTTAGTGCAGGAAAACTACACGAGTTCTGGCGTTGTCTGACATACTCAGGGCCCCTGTTCATGCAAATAATCCAGGAGTTTTCGATCAAACAGGGGGTCATTTTCACATAATCGGAGCCCATTTTGGAGAGATAATAAAATCCAAGCCCGCAAAACGCCCGGATTAGGGGGTTTTTCGATCGGAGTTAACTCCGTTTTTTTGTAGGAAAAATACCCATATTGGTGGGGTCTGATCGATGCACGCACTTGGGTTTTTTATGAGAATTTCCGGAAAAAATTTTCGATCAAGGTTCGATCAAAAACTTTCAATCCAAGTCTGCCAGAAAATTTTTAATCAAGGAACGATTGATCCGGATCAATTTTTCAATCGCGATCCTGTTCACAAAGATCAAGACCCAGCTACATCTGTCTGGAAAAAATAGACGATCTTATCCGCTGCCCGTTATCGGGCGAGGATTATGTGAAGTTGCTGATCGAGCGTGGAGTTTTTTTAAAAATAATGGGAAGGGCATTTTAACTTTTTTTAATGCATCACAAGACAATATATTCGAAAATTCCGGTGGGTGCAGGTTAAAGCAAAAACATTGATTCCAGGTTGATGATATATGATGTGTACCAGAGTGGTGGCAATGACTGAAGAGTACGACCCGAAAAAAGTTGTAGGAACTCCCTATCGGCGGGGGTTACTTCCTTATGGTGGCGGCGTTGGTCCTGATGGCAGAGTGGTTTTTGCCCGAAGCCGTGAGGAGTCAGAGCGACGCGTTTTAAAATACCGGGCACTCACACAATGAGTGAGAAAACTTTTTTTGGATCTTAATATTTTTTATCGTTACCAAAATTTGAGAGTGGTTCCTCATTACGGGAGTTGTCTCATCCGGACCCGGTCGTTCTCTATTACGGAAAGATGACCTTCCCAGTCTTTACGTGATCCGATAACACCCCTTGTGTATTCTGCCATCTGGTGAGGATTCATCTGGTGGAGGCGCAATAGAATAATTCCGGCTGAAGGGTACACCCGGTACTTGACGGCAAGTTCCCCAAAGTCCAAATCGAATGTCAGGATGACCCGTTTATCTTTGTGTGCATACCGCATAACCTCAATGTCGGAGATGCCGGGTGCATCGAGCCGTATACACCGGATATCATAGCCATCTTCTTAGAGTGCCCTTATGATCGACAACGGGACATTCTCATCAGCAAGGAGTTTCATCCACTGATCTTTCCCTTAAGAGTTGTGGAGTAGACCCGTTCTGAACGGATAATCTCCTGTGCATACCGGATGCATGCGAGTATATCATCCCGGCACAGCCCGGGATACTCTTTTACTATGGTGGCTTCATCCCATCCCGATGCAAGGAGGTCGAGAACAAGATCAACAGAGATTCTCGTCCCCCGGATTATTGGTTTTCCGGAAAAAACCAAAGGGTCAAGGATGATCCGAGATTGCACGTTCATGAACATAGATAGTGGCGGGTGCATATTATATTTATGCCGACGACAGGTAAGCGACATGGTGGGTTGGCAAAGCAAATTCGTGTCATCGCCAAGAGAAGAGATCAATGACTTTTGAGGTCCGGCAGTGCCCCGGTGTTTCACGGTTAACGGTCCGACACGAGGACTTTGTAATACGTGCGGAGGTGAGCATACAGCAGAAGCGGCGAATAATGCTATGCAGGCAAAGACAATAAAAATCATATCCGAAACAAAGGAGATTCTCACATGGTTGATGCAAAAGTCCTTAAAAGCGGTAAATTTTTTCAGAGCGCAAATTCGGAATAACGGAATCCGCATCAACAACCTTATCCTGTTTGGTTCATCGAGCACTGGCACCGCAAAACCCGGAAGTGACATCGATATCGCAATAATCTCTGATGATTTTGTAAACCGGGATATTTTTGATCGGGCTCTCCTGACAAAAGATGCGGAGATGCATACAGTGAAAAAATTTAAAGTGCCCCTCGATGTGATCACCCTTACCACGGTGGAATATCAGGATAAGAGATCCCTGATTGCAGGGACGCTCAGGAAAGGGGTTGTTCTTCCCTAATCTCCCAATCGCAGGATCTATTTTTTGAACCCTCTCCCTGCTTTATCGGGTTCAGGATCCGCAAGGGGTTCAGCACCTATTGTTTATTGTTGTGGAACGACGGCAACGGGATCTCGCCCTTAGCCTATCCGGTCACGCACCTTTCTGAGTGTGAATCGCCACACATCAACGGTGCTGTTGATTGTACTTGTAATAGCAAAATGTTTTTTTTTGAAAAAAAAGTGATGATTTTTACCCAAGGTTCCAGACGCCTTTTTCATTTCCATTGAATTCGATCTCTGCATACGCCTTGTCCGGGGTTAACGATTTAGGGACCTGGAAAATAAGGTAGCCATCTATCGCATTGCTCTTACCCGGATAAAGGTACGAATACTGGGTGCCATGCGAGTACCCGTAATCCTCAACATATTCAGAACCAAAAAGCTTCGAGAAATACTCTACTTCTTTTACTTCAATTGCGGTGGCTTTCCGGTCTGAGGCTTTATCCGGGAGGAAATGATTTGGGTCAGATGAATAGGTTTGCCCATCATAGTATACTTTGACATTAGCTGCAGTAGGCGGCCAGACCCGCGTGTCACCTTTATTGTATACGTTTAAAAAGACGAACAGGAATTTATTGCCGGTTTTTGCTTTTTCGAGATAATATTTATTGTCCATATCATTGTGCCATTGATAGGAGTCATTCATCCAGACACGATAGACATTGGCCTCGCTTGCAATATTTCCAGAACCAAACGGAAATCCGTCCTTCAGTTGGAGGGCATCAGGAAACGGATCGGGTGTCGGTGTTGGTGCTGCTGTAATTACAGCAGTGACGGGAATTGTTGCTGTCACAACAGAAGTTATGGGAGTTGTAACCGCAGCACCGCTTCCTCCAAGGGGAGTTGATGGTGTAAAACCGCCGGACATTTTTGGCAAAACAAAAATATAGGCAGCCACAGCCAGAACAACCAAAACGATCACAATTCCCGCAATGATCTTCACAGGCGGATTTCTTTTCGGCATCGTTCCCGGTGGGGATGCCATAAAAGGGGCTGGCTGTACCGGTGATGGGGCGTATGCCGGGGGGATTTGTTCAACTGCCGCACCACAGCTCTCGCAGAATTTTACACCTTCGGGGAGAACAGCCCCGCAGATAGTACAGAATTTTTGTACCATACAAATTACTTATCATAGAGACTGATAAAAAAATCGAAATGATATTCAGAGCATTGATCACTGAAAAAATCTGAATGAAATCAAAAGTTTATACTTTCACCGGAATTTTTAAAGGTACCCATTGGCTGATCGATTTCTTGCCAGGCTTCATCTCGTGGAACTGCTTCAAGGAGACGGTGATGTCTCGAGTGAAAGCAAAGTACCCGATCTGGGTGGTGCGGCAGAGTTTCATTGCCATATCCATCAGTCCCCGTGGATCGGGGCGCGCCTCGCCTAACCAGATATGAAAGATATTGCCGCCATCCACAATCGGGAAGAAGACATGCTCAATCTCCATGCGTTTGGGTAGCGGGACATCTGCGCCCGGTGCAACGTGCGTACCGTTCGTATAGTAGATCGGGAGATCCCGCGATTTACCCAGTTGCTCGAGTCCCAGCTCGACATCGCCTTTGATCACTTTTACCGCAAAGTCGTGATAGCGGCGGTCAAGAAGATCGGCAACGGCAAACCGCTGACCGGTGGTTTCTGCCGGGGTCCTGGCAAGCGCTATTGTCATGTTGTTCTTCTTGCTGAGTTCGCGCCCGTAGATTTCCAGTTCGGTCATTGCGCGGATGGCGAGTTTGAACGCTGCCTTGGATTCGTGCAATTGCGTACCGAGATGGTGCTGAACCATCTCATTCACACCAACAACCCCAATCGTATATACAAGTCCTTCGAGATCAACGGCTACTGCCCCGCGCTCACCTGTGTTGGGATCCTTGGGGCGCTGCATGGCAAACGGCATCCGCCCGTTTCCACGGATGTTGTCCATCCAGCGGCGCTTGATCTTGAAGATCTCAATTGACACATCCATGAGTTTTTTTAACTCGGCAAAGAGGCGGGCATCGTCCCCCTCCGCATTATACGCAGCCCTTGGGCAGTTGACCGATACTACCTGCCATGACCCCATCGAGAAATGCTTGCCATCTTCAAAGATGAGTTTCTTATCAAAATCTGAATCTTCTTCTGCAACTGCCGAGAACTGGTAGGCGCAGCACTGGTAGCAGGAGATGCCCTTGCCCGCGCCCCTGTAGACAGGGAGTTGGTTGTCATAGTAGGGTGTGCCAAACTTAGATGCCAGTTCAAAGGTCAACAGGTAAAGTTCCTGGTAGGTGGGGAGATCGGGATTCTTTTTGTTGAACTCCTCACGTTCCGTCATGAACTCTGGTTCTATGCTGATCTCGGGTTTGGGAAAGTTGAAGGGTTTGCCCCAGTAATCGCCTTCCAGCATCACTTCCATGGTTGCTTTGAAGAGCAGGCGCACCTCGCGCTCGAACTCGCCATAGGTACGTCTGGGTGCAGATTTCCCGTCCCAGACCTTGCCCTTATAGACACAGGGTTTGTCCTGCCAGAGTGTGGGGACGCCGGGCGTGAGCTGGATAGAGGAAAACACGAGCTGGCCGCCACGGGCAACCATCATCTGTGTCATCTCGTACACAAACATCTGCACAAGTTGTTTGATCTCTTCGTAGGACATGCCCTCGACAAAGGGGGCGAGGAATGTTAAAAAGTTGTAATAACCCTGTCCACCTGCAAAATTGGTCTGGGCTGAACCCAGTGCCTTGACGGCGTGGAGGATGGCAACCTCCGCACGCTTTGCCGGGCCCGCAACCGAAGCTTTCGTTCCGGTACCATCCGGCATCAGACCGTAATAGAAGAAGTAGCGCAGGTCCCAGTCCTGGCAGAACGGGCGTGTTCCGAAGTATTCCAGATCATGGATGTGCATCTCACCAGACAAGTGATAGTCAGCAAGGGCAGGGGGCAGCTGGAGCAGGTACTGTTCTTTAGAGATCTTATCTGCCTTTTTCTTGTGGCTGGTCTCGGCATTCTCCTGCAGGTTTGCATTATCATGCGCTTCAAATCCCTTGCCCACATCAATCATGTGGGCATCATACACCGGAGTACCTACACGGGTTGAAACGTTCCGGTATTGTATCATCCCCTTTTCAAGCAGGGTAATGTTCACAATTTCCCGTATGAGGGGGCCGGAAAGGGACTTAAGCCCCATGCTCTTTATTTTGTGTTCCACATCGCGTGCGATCTCCTGCGCGGTGGCCTCATCTGCACCTTCGTACCCATAAAAGGTCTCGACAAGTTTGGTCTCTTCTACGATCTGGCGGACGATCCGGTCACGGTTCCACTCGATGATATGCCCATCGCTCGTCCGCACCGGGGGAAGTGCCGGGGCATACGCGCCAAAGATGGTCTGCTGGCGGGTCTCTTTATGGGCAACCATCATCCACCCGCGATCAGCTTGGTTATCTGTGCACCATCCAGTTTACCGGAGGGGAAGAGCACATCAGAGGTGAAGAAGTCATCGTTCTTCTGCAGGACAGGAGCTTCATTTACAAAGACCCCGTTCATCCGCAGCTCGGTTAAGGACTCCGCAGTTGAAAGATCGCGTTCCAGAAAAGCATAACCGCCCGTTTTCAAAAACCCTTTTAAGAGGTCGCAGTTCGGGCAATATTCAAGCGTATATACAATCAATTGCGGAATTTCTGGCATAAAAAATACCCTCACACTGTCAGATATCCATTTGGTATTATGTGAATAAAAAAATCATGGTTTGTGCATGCAGGTTTTTTTGGCAAAAAATAGACCAAAACCAAAACAAATCAAAAAAAACGATCACCATTTGTAGAGGAATAGAATAATAGTACCTTGAAATGGTACGGGCATTTGTTGCACTGGAACTATCATCAGAGATTAAAGAGCAGTTACGTATAGCGCAGGGTGTGCTGCGCGGGTGCCAGGCGCGCCTCACATTTGTTGAACCTGCACTCATCCACATTACCGCAAAATTTCTTGGCGAGGTAACTGATCAGAAGATTCCGGCTGTGATGGAGGCACTCAGCACGGTGCGGGCTACTCCATTTTTAGCAACTGCCCAAAAAATTACCGTCAATAACCCGTCACGCCCGCATACGATCTGGTGCGCTATCGAAGATAATGGGGAATCCGGGCAGATTTTCAAGCTCATTGAAGATGCCCTTTTTCCCCTGGGATTTGCCCGCGAGACGCGCAGGTTTACTCCCCATGCAACTGTCGCGCGGGTCAAATATCCCGATCCATCACTCTTTGCAGCTATCAGCCAGCTCGACAACAGGAAATTCGGGAGTTGCACGATCAGCGGCCTGAAATTAAAGAAGAGCACCCTGACACCACAAGGACCGGTCTATGAAGATCTGCTGGAGATAACATGGTAACCCGGCTCGCACTCGAAGATAAGGTTCTTGCAAACCTCCGCCCGACACTTGGCGAGCGCGAGCATGTCTGCGGCATTGCAAAACGCCTGCTGGATGCAGTTGCAAAGAGCGGGAAGGCAAAGGGAATGGTTGTGGGATCGATTGCCCGTAATACATGGGTAAGAGGGGACCGGGATCTCGATGTCTTCATGCTCTTTGATGTCAGCCTCTCCCGCGAGCAGCTTGAAGAGGAGGGACTCTCCCTTGCACGAACGATTGCATTGGAGTTCTCGAAATCGTTTCACGAAAAATACGCCGAGCACCCGTATATCAATGCGGTCATCGATGACGTGGATGTTGACCTTGTGCCCTGCTACAATGTGGACAGCGCAACAAAGATCCAGAGCGCAGTTGACCGCACGCCGTTTCACACCCGTTACATCACAGATAAGATCAATGGCCTGATCGATGACGTACTCCTCTTAAAGCGGTTCACAAAAGCCGGGGGCATCTATGGCTCCGACCAGATGACCGAGGGGTTCTCCGGCTATCTCTGTGAGCTGCTGGTGCTCTACTATGGCGGGTTTACCCCGCTCCTGAAAGCCACAGCAGAGTGGCATCCGCATATGATCATTGATCCGGAACATCATGGGGCAAAAGAGTTTGATGAGCCGCTCATTGTCATCGACCCGGTTGATCCGCGAAGAAATGTAGCAGCGGCAATGTCGCTTGACCGGATGGTGGAGTTTATGGAACTTGCCGGGGGATACCTCGAAGATCCCGCAGAAAAATACTTTTTGATACCTCCTGCACAAACAATAACAAAAGATGAGCTTACTGAACTTCTGGCAAAGCGGGGTACATGGCTCTATGCGATCACGTTTACCACGCCACCTTACATTGAAGAAGTCATTGTCCCGCAGCTGAAGCGAAGCATGACTGCGATTGCTGAGCATCTCGACCGGAACGGGTTTGCCGTTCATCACGCTCACTATACGATGGAAAAGGAACGGTGCATGTTTTTAATGGAACTGCTGGTAAGAGTACTCCCAAATGTCCGCATACATACGGGACCCCCGCTCTGGAACCGGACCAATGCAGAAAAGTTCCGAAAAAAACATGTGGTCTCTCCCTTGCCGGGGCCCTACATCAATGAAGGGAAATATGAGATGGAAGTGCCCCGCGAATTTACCCGGGTTGAGGATTTGCTCAAATCAGAAACCCTGTTACAGGTTAGATTAGGAAAGCATGTCCGGCAGGTGCTTGCAAACGGCTGGGAACTCCAGAAGGGATCGGAATGCTGGCATGTGGATTTCGCACCGTTTATTGCGGGATTTTTTGACCGGTGCTCTCCTCTGGTGCGGGCCCGGCGAAAGTAAAAAAAAAGATGGGATTTTTTTTTAATATTTTTCACTCACTATTTTTACCCTGTGATCGATTAGAAGCATCAGGAGTTTTTCCTGTAAAAGGATTATTGGATCAGTGACGGTAATCGAAATCAAGGATACTACCGCTCTGCGCATCCACCCAGGCAATGGCAGGTTTGGCAGAACTGTTTGACCGGATGATATCATCATCGAATGTTACTTTCCATGCAAGGGGAATACTGCCGGGCCTGGGAGTAAATCCGTGCGGGTGTTTGTCCATCCACTTAATTTCTGCAGAAACGATACGGGGTCCGTTTACTGATTCCGGGTATGTCTCCTTTGCCTGCTTAAGGACGGCATAGGTAGCTTCACGTTTCAGTACAAGCGCATCAGAAGCAACAGAAAAGGCATTGTCTGGAGCGTTCCAGTGCCGTTCATAAACCGTAATCTCACCAGTCACTGAATCGACACCAATGATAAAACCATCATCCTCGCAGGGAATTTTGTTCACGATCCGGTTGTAAATGAACACGTACTGGCCGGCCACTGGATCTGATGGAGAACCCAGAGAGGAATAAAGACCTTTGCTCATGTTGACCGCAACCGGGCCGTTTTTTCCAAAGATATATCGGTCTGCAATTACCTGTGCGGCGGGCAGCCCGATTACAGGTTCTGCGGGCCTTCCCAATATCTGGATGGCCTGAGTAAATGATGAGATCAGTCCGGTGTCGGCATCCATTGTACCGGTAAGGATTGGTGAAGTACCTTTTACGAACCTGAAATTCCAGGTTCTGCCGGAATCAGGATTGGTACTATACCGGACTCTTACCGGGTCTGATCGAATCCCGGAAAATGCTTTCCTTGCAAGATCCTGTGCCTGTCCCATCGTGATACGGGAGTCATCCTGTCCCGGTGTATAGGGCTCGCCTGTCACTGCATCGTCAAAGACCACAAAACGGGTTTCTGTTGATGAACTAGCGGTGGGCTGAATAGTAAACTCATAGAGCATGTGACCGGAATACCGGTCGGTCAGGTTCAGGTTTTTCAGCGTGTAAGTTTCCGCAGGATACTCCCCCCGAATGAATGATACTGCCTTTTCAGGAGAGAGCACGTCATTTGAAGATAGAGCAGAGATACCCGTTCCCAGTACATAACCCGGTGTGACTGAAATGGTTACATTCACAACAGGAGCCGGGTTTTGTCCACCCGTGGATGGAGTGGGGGTTAATGGACTTTGCAATGGAGTAAAAGACTGAAAAACCGGGGAAATACCGATGAGCAGGAAAAAGGCTAAAATAAAAAATACAATCACAATACCGGCTGTCAGGAGTTTTTTATAAATCCGGCGTTGCTTTTTTATCCGGACCTGCTGCCTGTATCGCGCCGGAAGATAGGTTGTGTCTTGGTCATCTGGACGGGTGCTCACTGCTGCTGCCTCGTTGTGTTCTGTTGTTAGTATATATTCTGAACGGGTAAAAAAGATAGTCGTCTGGAGATTTAAGGTACTTAATGAAACGGGCCACATTTTTATTCTTTAACAGGTCTTGTTCCTATCCCTGTCTTTCCCTTACTACACTTTCTCCTCCTCTACATTACGCTTGAGCAGGTACTAAAAGAGCAGTTACCACAAGAGATGCAATGATCAGGAATACCGTATCATGTCATTTTTTGTACCCATCCGTCACAAGAACCCCTTAAACTCTGTTCCGGAAGGAAGGAAGAACAAAATTTGCGGTCGTGATTTTATTGTTGAAAAAAGCGTATGTTCAGACCGCAGGTTCACCCGACGGTCTCTTGAAAAAAATGGCTATGATAATGAACGGCACCAAATACAAGATATCTATCATGAAATCTACATGCTCTGAGTTGATCATTATCAACAGGATTCCGACCAGTGCCACGGCAGGAGGGACAAGGTATTTGTGGGAAAGGAATGTGGCCTCTGCATTGGTGAGAGCGGGGTCTAACAAGGCAGGTTTTGATCTCGCATAATACCACAAATACACAAGAATCAAACCGAGCACAAGGTAATTGATCTGGAAGAAATAGTCCGCAAAGGTGCGTTCCTGACTCAAATTGCTAAATGCTGTGGAGAATGGGATTATAACAATAGCCATAAGGGCAAGCATGTGCACATGGAGAAAGTGGTAATCGAAAGTTTTCATACGATGAAACATCTGGAAAAAGAGCATCCAGAACATAGCAAGAAGTATGAATACACCCACAAAATCAATGATAGATGAAATAGTGTTGAGAGAAAATTGTTCGAAGCTTATTAACGCAGCTTTTGTGTACTGTTCAGGTGTGACGATGTCCCTTGCGAGCAGTGTCATCGTGAATGCAAAGATCCCGTTTGTAATGCGTTCGAGATTCACCTTGTTGATGGGTTCAGAAATTACCATGGTGCACGATTCCTGTACTGGGTGAGACAGATACAGGTATTAGTTCTTTGTTTTTGAAATTTGATGGTCGATTATTACCTTAAGGTCATGAGGAGCGGTTGACTGTATATGCGGTGGAACAATACCCTCCGACCACAAAATTTGTGCAACTTGGTTTTAAAAAAGACAGTCCTGTGGCAGGAGCCCCACAGGATAAAAGCGTTAAGCCCTGTCACCTGCTGATTTAATACGTCCTGCCCACCAGCGTTGCCTTACCCGGCTTGCCGCAGACAATGCAGGCGCCTTGTGTTTCGGATACATACTGCGAACGGGCATTGGTTCCAAGGATACTTGCATTGGTCTTCTCTTCGATCACATCAGCGCATCCCTTTTGCTGGCACCATGAGACCACTGCCACTTTCTCCTCATTTAGCGCTGCATCCAGTGCATCCATGGAGGCAACGGTGCAGAGATGGGATTTCGTATGTTCTTCGGCCCGGGCGCGGATCGCTCCGGTGATCTCTCTAAGCACCCGTGTGACTTCATCTGTCACGGATGCAAGTTCGATCTGGGTCTTTTCCCCGGTCCGCCTGACTGCCATGACCTTGCCTGCGTCTAAATCTCTCGGCCCGAGCTCAAGCCGGAGCGGAACGCCACGGAGTTCCCACCAGTAATACTTTGCACCGGGTCGCATATCGCGGGTATCGATCTTCACCCGGAAGCCGGCAGCGGTCAGATCAGTTTTTAGTTTCTCTGCTGCTGCGAGCACATCTTCATGGCGCTTTCCAATCGTGATCGGAACAATGACGGCCTGGAGTGGGGCTGATATGGGGGGAAGGATGAGTCCTTTGTCATCGCCATGCATGCTGATGAGAGCGGCAATGCACCGCTCCGAAATGCCGTAACAGGTCTGGCTTGCATATTTATGCTCGCCGTTCTTGTCCTCAAAGGTGATGGAGAATGTTTTTGAGAAGTGTTCGCCGAGATGATGGACGGTGCCGATCTGGAGCGTCTTTCCATTGGGCATGATCGCATCGACTGCCATCGTGTAGTCTGCGCCGGGGAACTTGTCCCAGTCGGGGCGCTTTGAGATGATGATGGGAATGCAGAAGGCATCGTAGAATTCGCATGTGAGAGCGAGCTCGTATTCCACCTGCGCTTCTGCCTCATCCCATGTTGCATGCACGGTGTGCGACTCCATGAACGAGGTGATCTCGCGGAGGCGAATCAGCGGGCGGGTCTGTTTGGTCTCGTACCGGAAAGTGTTTACGATCTGGTAGTATTTCATCGGGAGATCCGCATGCGAGCGGAGCCATAGGGCATACATCGGGTAGATCGCAGTCTCACTTGTCGGGCGGAGCGCAAGCTTGACCTCGAGCGGGGTTCTGCCCCCATGCGTAACCCAGTAGACCTCGTCTTCAAATCCCTTGATGTGCTCGGCCTCTTTCATGAACTCCTGTTCAGGGATGAGCAGGGGAAAGAGTGTCTCTTCATGATCCCGGTCGAGCAGGTTGCGCAGCTGGGCGTATACGTGCTTTCTGATCGCAAACCCGTACGGGTACCAGACATACAGTCCCTTGACCGGGTAGCGGACATCCATGATCTCTGCCCGCCACAGGATATCATTATACCATGCAGAAAAATCCCCTTTTTGCGGCAGGGTGCCGGTGTCGTCGTCCATGATAATGATCCTTTTTTAAGCTACTAATTGTATGATAATTGGCGTAATAAAAGCCTCGACACATGCGGCAACCACCACCAGTGGGAGGACATAGAGTAAGAATATCCGGGCCAGTTTCTGTGCTTCTGCTGAGGTATCTGCCCCGCCGTACCATTCTGCAGTGAGCGACTGGGCGAGCAGGATACCCAAAGCCCCGGCGAGGATGAAGGCCGGGATCTCAAAGATGCCATGCGGGAGGAGAGCTGCAGCAATGAATGTCCAGGAATGATCCGTGTGTATGATCTCCATGATTGCGCCAATCACGATCCCGTTTAAGCTCATGATGAATATCGTTAAGATGCCAAAGGACGCCCCTCCTAAAAAGAGCAGGATGCAGACTTCAAAGTTGTTGATGAAGAGCTTGACGCACATATCAATAGGTTTGTTTACATTAATCTGGCCGGCTACTTCTTTTTCAAAGAGTTCCATTAAGTTTTCTCCAATCGCAGGGTTGTGCGTGGTGCCAACCCACCCGACCGTGAGCGTTGCAAAAAAAAGAAGGAAGGTGATGATGATCGCATTGGTGAGTGGGGATTTAGACATACAGGACCATCCGTACCATGTCACGGATTCCCGGTGCAAATCCGACAACGATCATTGCCAGCAGTACGAGATGCCAGAATGCCGGGTTTGCTTCCTTCCGGTAGAGCTGCATTATATAAATTGCCGGGAACAGGACTAACAGTTTTAAGGGAAACATCACAAATGCGGTGCCCGTCAGGTCTATGAGAACGGAACCCACTACGTGTTGTTCAACATACCGTATTGATGGGTGCAGGTCAATGCCATAACTTGTTGCGCTTGCATCTAACAACTGGCCAAAGAGGAGGGTGATGTAGAGCGGATCGGTTACGTACGCCCACCCCAACCCGTAGCGCATAAACGCCCAGACCAGCACTGTTGTCGTGAGTGCCATTAAGGGGATGACAGCCAGGATGAAGAGATCGATATGGGTGTGATTAATGCCCCATGCCAACAGCACAAGGGAGACAACAAATACTGCCATGATTCCGGCAAACGCATAAAACGTAAGAAAATTTTTTGTCAGTCCCTGGAGGGTGAGGAACCTGGAGAGGAACAACATCGCGATTGTGAAAAAAAAGAGCACAAAGTAGATGAGCGGGGTTACGAGCAGGAACTGGAAATCACCCGTTAACATCCCGGTGTCCTGAACAACCCTAAGGACACCTCCCAGTATGACATAGGGAAGAGTGGCAAGGATAAAAGAGGCGTCAATCTTAAAACCGATATCTGAAAGCCAGTCAGACTGTGACATCCAGCGGTAGAGCAGATAAACCCCTAAAACAAGGATAATCGCATAGGTGAGGGTATCAACGATATTGTATGGTTGTCCCATCCGGATGGGATCAATGTAATATTTGTGTATGAAATCACTAATCATCCATGATCTAGAATGAGCGCAGATGCAATAAAATTACTCAAACCAAAAGTCTTTGACAAGTCCAAGTGGATGCAGCTACCAAGAGACGTGGTGATAGGTCATGATGTGCTCGGACAGCTCCCGGCAGTCTGCGAGGATCTCAAGCTGGGTGCATCAGCGCTTCTGGTCTCAGGGAAAAGCACAATGAAACTGGCAGGCAGCCGGGTTAAGCAGATTCTTGACAAGGATTACGAGGTTGCCACCTTCCTTGCAGAAGAGATCAATCTTGCGATTATCAAAGACGCAGAGCATGCGGCAGCAGGTGTGGATTTCTTAATCGGTGTCGGCGGAGGGCGGGTGATCGATACCGCAAAGATCGTGTCATATAATATCGACCGCCCGTTCATCAGCATCCCGACTGCTGCATCCCATGACGGTATTGCCTCTGCCCGCGCATCAGTACCAACAATTGAGGGGCACGCCTCGTTAGAAGCACAGCCTCCCATGGCAATTGTTGCAGACACTGGGATCATTGCATCTGCCCCGCACCGGCTGCTTGCCGCAGGATGTGCGGATGTAATCTCGAATTACACTGCAATCCTTGACTGGGAGCTTGCCCACCGGGTGAAAGGCGAGCCAATGAGCGAATATGCGATCACACTCTCGAAGATGACTGCTGAGATCCTGGTCAAAGACGCTCACCTGATCAAACCTCACCAGGAGCAGTCTGCATGGATTGTGATAAAAGCGCTCGTGTCCAGCGGGGTTGCGATGAGTATTGCCGGCTCATCGCGCCCGGCAAGTGGCGGAGAGCACAAGTTCTCCCACGCGCTCGATAACCTTGCACCAGGAAAGGCGCTGCACGGAGAGAGCTGCGGGATTGGCACGATTATTTCCATGTACCTGCATGGCGGCGACTGGCAGGCGATAAGGACTTCGTTAAAGAATATCGGTGCGCCAACAACGCCGGCCGATCTCGGGATTGATGATTCGGTTGCAGTCGAAGCATTATTAATGGCAAAGACTATCCGTCCCGAGCGCTTTACAATATTCGATATGGGTCTCACGCGTGAATCCGCAGAAAAACTCGTGCAGATGCTCTATAAGGAGTAAGTGGCTTATGACAGAGACAAAAACGAAGGTAACGCTCATGGGAACCGTTCTTGCAAAGCCTAATGTTGAGTTCATCTATGAGGGTGAAGTTGCTGAATGCGATACCTGCAAGGTAAAAAAGGCGTGTCATAATCTCCAGAAGGGAAGGAAGTACCGCATTGTTACGGTCCGGACCACCCATCATGATTGTGCGGTGCACTTAAACGGCGCAACCGCAGTCGAGGTGATGGAAGCGCCAATAACTGCCCTTATAAATGCAGATATGGCGATCATCAACTCAAAGATAAAACCCGAACTCTCCTGCAACAAGGGTGACTGCCGGAGTTACCAGCTCTGTCGTCCTGATGGTGTAAATGAAGGGGAGAAGTATATTGTTATTGATGTGCTGGGAAATGCTCCTGACATCTGCGATAAGGGGCGGGCGCTGAAGCTGGTTGAGATACGACCGGCATAATTCCACAAACCATGATTATTGTTCTGCAAACTGCCAGAGCTGATCCGCAAACCGGACCAGTTCATCATAATTCTCCAAATCAGCACACCACCTTTTTGGAATCGCATCCATACCCCAGTACGCCCCCGCCAGTGCACCACAACACGCCCCCACCGTATCTGCATCCCCCCCAAGATTGATCGCAGACAGGATCGCTCCTTTAAGTGTGCGGGCATTCATAAAGCAGGACAGGGCTGCATGGGAGCAGAGCACCGCGTCCAGCGATGGGTTCGGGGCATGCCCCGGATAATTTCCCAGCACGGCATGTACTTCCGGATCAGTGCAGAGCGATCGTGCATGCCTGAATGCCCGCGACCGGGACATCCCCCTGACCATATCGCTCACCATCACGTTCAGGAACGCTGAGCAGTGACCGCCAACCGGATCATAGTGCGTGAGCCGCGAGCAGGCCAGACTTATTGCATAAACTTCCGGGGCGGGATAGAAGATCCCTAACGGGAACCCACGCATCACACACCCATTTGTCCGGCTGCCCCCACGACGCTGGTGCACAAGCCATGCGGCATGGTGCGGCAGGGTCCCGTTTTTTACCAGATCAAAAAATAATGAAGATGTGGGACCGTACCATTCCGGGCGTTTTTCGTACCCGGAAAATAACCGAGATATAAGGTCTTTTTGGTTGAATTCCTTGCAATAAGCGAGCGATTCTGCAACTGCCATGGCTTGCAGGGTGTCGTCTGTGATCGCACCCTTTTTCCGGAAATGGCGCCCACCGGGACGCATTTCTGTCACCCACGCTTCAGATTGCAGAGATCCTTCCAATGGCGCACCCAATGCATCCCCAATTGCGAGCGAAATTAGCGATCCTACGTGCCGCAGCTTTCCAGATATAAATGTCACCAGCAAGCTATATGTGTAGTCTAAAAAATACTAACTTTCTGGAGAAGGTGATAGTGTGCAAAAAGAAGAGTTGCTACATTTACATATGCTGATGATTCACATCAAGAAGTACTACGAAGGCGTCACCAACGAGGAAATTCAGACAGAACGTTATGCCTCGCTGGAAATTTCTCCTGTTCATATTCATAAAGATAAAAAAGCCCACAAAGATGCTCTCCTCACGCTGGGAGATGAGATTGTTTCCCATATCCACGGCAAACCATTGCCTGTATTGAACTATTCTTCAGAGACTGCATCGCAAAAAGTTGCAGCAGAACATTAAATCTTATGGATGAGGCGCTGGCATTTCGGGAGATGATCTCCCGCATCCTCACCTTAACCCCCGGTGATGATGCAATCGTTGCAGTAAAGATCGACATCTGCAAGAAGTACCGGCTGTCCGCAGTGCCAAAAAACTCTGCGATTCTTGCCGCTGCATTACCGGAGGAGAAGAAGATTCTGCGGAAAATCCTTCTCGTTAAACCCACCCGTACCCTCTCAGGTGTTGCACCGGTTGCGGTGATGACTTCACCATCACCATGTCCGCATGGCAAATGCCTGCCCTGCCCCGGAGGGCCTGAGCACCCGTACCAGTCGCCCCAGAGTTACACAGGAGAAGAACCGGCAGCCCTCCGGGCACGTGAACACAACTATGATCCGTTTATGCAGGTGCATGCCCGGCTCGAACAGTTTGAACTTCTCGGTCACCGGGTGGACAAGGTGGAACTGATTGTCATGGGCGGAACCATGACTGCCCGCCCTCCCGAGTACCAGGAGCAGTTTGTCTCACGCTGCATTGAATCGATGAACACCTACCCGGGGGGCACTCCGGCCCCAGAACCCCCTGATGTCGTATCCGTAGAGAATGATAACGAGCGGGCTGCGGTCCGCTGTGTTGCGATCACGTTTGAAACCCGGCCGGACTGGTGCAGGCGCGAGCATATTGACCGGATGCTTAACCTCGGCGTAACAAAAGTAGAACTAGGTGTTCAGCATGTGGACAATGCAATTCTAACCTACAACCGGCGCGGATGCACGGTTGAAGACACCGTAGCGGCAAACACCCTGCTCCGCGATGCCGGGCTTAAAGTCGGGTTCCACATGATGCCCAATCTTCCCACATCCACAATAGAGTCCGACAAAAACATGTTTGATACGATCTTTACGGATTCCCGGTTCATGCCGGATTTCCTCAAGATCTATCCCACGCTTGTCACACCGGGCTCAGAGATCGAGAAGCACTGGCAGCAGGGGATCTATGCCCCGTACCCGGAAGATGAACTGATCGAACTCATCGCTTATGCAAAATCCCGGATTCCGGAATTTGTCCGGCTCCAGCGGATCCAGCGCGATATTCCGGCCAAGCTGATCGTTGCCGGCTCAAGGCATTCCAACTTCCGGCAGCTTGCCCAGAACCGGCTGAAAGATACAAAAAGGAAATGTCGCTGCATCCGCTGCCGGGAGATTGGACGTCTCCCCTCGCTTGCTGAACCAGAGATCACGATGAAAAAGTACGAGTGCTGCGGCGGGACAGAGCATTTCATCTCCGCAGTTTCCAATGACTCACTCATCGGGTTTACCCGTCTGCGCTTCCCTTCGATGGTTTACCGTTTCGAGCTGGAGAATGCCGCACTTATGCGTGAACTCCACGTGTACGGCAGTCTTGTTCCTGTAGGCAGGGATGCTGAACCGGAGGAGTGGCAGCACCGCAATTATGGGCGGGTACTGCTGGCACGGGCAGAAGAGATTACCAAAGAGGCCGGATTCTCCCGCCTCGCAGTCATGAGCGGCATGGGTGTGCGCCCGTATTACAGGAGGCAGGGCTATGAACGTGCGGGACCATATATGGTTAAGGAGATGCCATGAACCCGGCGACAACTGCATTTATCCGGCAGCGGTTTACGGATTATTACAAAAAGACCGTGCTCGTTGCACCCCCGGCCCTTGAGCAGCGCGAATGGGGTTTTGTGCTCTTCAATCCCGGTGCAACAGAGATGCGCATGCGACGACACGTAGGGTTCTCGGGTAGGGACGAACTCTTTGAGTACCTCAAAAACCTCGTTCCACAGCACACCTATTACTCGACTGCATATTACGAGAGACCGGATGCCGGCACCATGGCAGAGAAGGGCTGGTGCGGGGCGGACCTGATCTTCGATCTCGATGCAGACCATATCGTTCGCGGCCCCTATGACCAGATGCTTGCCCGGGTAAAAGAGGAAACTGAAAAGCTCCTCGCGATGCTGCTCGATGAGTTTGGCATGGATCCAAAGACCATTGAGCTGGTCTTTTCGGGAGGACGGGGTTACCATGTCCATGTACGGGATCTTGCGTTCCGTGGCTGGGGAAGTGCCGAGCGACGGGAGCTAATCGATTATGTCTGCGCGATTGGTATCGATCCTGCGGCCATGCTGACCGGGAAAAAAACACAGAACCCCGGCTGGCCGAACCGTTACCGGGAGGCACTGACCGGCTACCTCCAATGGGTAGGTACAATGCCCGAACAAGAAGCCATGAACCATCTCACCGGTATGGAAGGCATTGGAAAAGATTCAGCCCTCACATTTTTGAAAAACCGTGAAGAGATTCTTGCTGACATAGCCAGGAATCCCTCTCCGGGTATCATAAAAACCAGCCGTGTCCTGTCGGTAGTCATCGCCCAGCAGGAGGGCGAGTTTAAAAAACGCCTGCTCGCCCGTGCAGCGCTTGCCGATGAACCCGTTACTACGGATACAAAACGGTTAATCCGCCTGCCCACATCTCTGCACGGAGGGAGCGGGATGCGGGTACAGCCGCTGGAACTCCGCGAGCTGCATGATTTCGACCCGCTCACGGATGCGGTCATCTTTGGCACGCGGGATGTGAAGGTTGATTGTCGCATTGCGCTTAAGATGCCGATGCTCGGAAGTACTTATGAGCTCCAAAAAGGCATCAATACTGTACCAGAAGCAGTAGCAGTATTTGTCTGCTGTCGGGGTATGGCAGAGATTGCCTGAGGTAAACGATGAAGCTTGACGATCTGCGCAGTATCCTGCTATCCGAACGGGAGACGGGGAGGCTGACAGCAACGGCTTCGGATATTTTTGAGCGCGGACATGAAGAGCTCTCATCACTCACGACAAAAGTATATGCACTCGACGATCCCCTGTCCGAAGAAGCCCGGGCCCTGATCGAAGAGACGCTGGCAATCAAAGAAACTCTTTATGACCTCTTTGCCATCCGTTCCCGTAAGATCCTTGCCCTCACGATCATGCATGCCGAGGGCAATTATTACGATCGGGATGAAGTAAAACGCACTATCCCTGCAGAAAGGGAGATGTTTGACCAGATCACTGCGGCGATCGAACAGTGCCAGGGCATTCTCCTTAATAATCTCCCGCCGATCCCGGTAACAACGGAAATTGATGGGGACGAAAGCGGTGAACCGGAATCTGTGTCCGATGATGCGGGTATCCCTGCCATTCCGGTTGCTGCGCAGCACAAGGCACACCTGCCACACACTCATCCCTGTGTACTTGTCCGCGCACTTGAAGACATGGACTCGTTCATGGGAGTGGATGGGAGGATTTATACTCTTTCAAAAGGAGATATAGTGACGCTTCCTGAGCGGAATGCTGCGGTCTTAAGTGAACGCAACATAGTCTTAAATATCAATCTTTGTAAATAATATTGGTATTCGATATCCAAATTATCGGTGAAAATTTTATGAAAATGCCAGCTAAATTCAACACCTATTGCCCTTTCTGCCGGACTCACCAGATTCATGAGGTTGAGAAGGTAAAGAAAGGCAAAACAACCGGCCTACACTGGATCGACCGCCAGAAGGCACGCAGGGGAAAAGTAGGCAACATGGGTAAATTCTCAAAGGTGCCCGGCGGCGATAAGCCGACGAAGAAGATCAACGTCCGGTACCGCTGTGTCACCTGCAAAAAGGCCCACCTGCGCAAGGGTTTCCGTGTCGCAAAGTTTGAACTGACGGAGTGAGCAATAATGGTAAGCGTAATTCGGGAGAACCGGAGTAAATTCTATAAGGTAAAGTGTCCTGACTGTGAGAACGAGCAGACCATCTTTGAAAAGGCAAGCACCACGGTAAAGTGCATAGTCTGCGGACATGATCTTGCAACCCCTGCAGGGGGCAAGGCAAGCATCAAGGCTGAGATCGTCTCAGAGCTCAAGTGATATTACCCATGCAGGACAGAGAGTGGCCACAGGAAGCAGAACTTGTCGTTTGCACAGTAGTAAATGTCAAGGACTTTGTAGCGTTCGTATCGCTGGATGAGTATGGGGGTCGGCCGGGGCTCATCCCCATCTCTGAAATTGCAACCGGCTGGATCAAGCATATCCGTGACCATGTCCGTGAGGGCCAGAAGATCGTATGTAAGGTGCTCAATGTTGACCGGAGCCGTGGCCACATTGATCTCTCCTTAAAAGACGTAAACGAACACCAGCGGCGCGTGAAGATCCGCGAGTGGAAAAACGAGTCTAAAGCCCAGAAGTGGCTTGGGTTTGCCGCAGAACAATCCGGTGATGATGCCAGAAAGATTGAAGATGAGATCTTCAGTAAATACGGTGCATTCTACCCGGTCTTTGAAGATCTTGTCATCGACCCTGAGACAACGGTAAAAAAACTTGGTTTTTCAAAGAAAGTCTCAGATGCACTCCTCAATGTTGCTAAGGAAAATGTCAAAGTCCCAAGCGTTGAAGTGACAGGTCACCTGCATCTCACCTGTTCAGCTCCTGACGGCATCTCTGTGATTAAGAAGGCGTTAAAAAGCGCAGAGCCAAAGATTGCCGGTGTTTCCATTGAACTTTTATATCTTGGCGCACCTCTCTACCGGATTAAGGTGACTGCTCCGGATTACAAGAAGGCGGAAAAAGCGATTGAAAAGGCAGCCAATGCGGCAATTGCAGTTGTCGAGAAATCCGAAGGTGAAGGCAAGCTCATCAAGAAACCGAAGTCCGGGAAGAGTCAATGAGTGGAAGGATAAGGCGCTGCTTAGCGGACCAGATCTATACCCTTTCTTTAACCTGTCCTGCCTGTGGCAAGCCAACCATTGTGGCCCACCCGGCCCGTTATTCACCTGAAGACAAATACGGTAAGTACCGGAGACTGAGTAAAGCATGATTGAGGATATCACAGTCAGTTACCTTGAGAGTTTCAAGGAAAAGCACCCGGTAGATCCGATCCTGATCGAAGGTCTGCCCGGCATCGGACAGGTCGGAAAGTTAGTAGCCGAGTACATGATCCACATGCTCAAGGCCGAGAAGATTGGAGAGATTCATTCGATCTATTTTCCCCCCCAGGTGCTTCTCGATGAAACAGGTCTAGCCCGTCTCGCGAGAAACGAGCTTTTCCTGTACCAGTCAGAGGGACGCGATATCGTCTTTCTTGTCGGCGATCACCAGAGCACTTCAAATGAAGGGCACTATATCCTTGCTGACCAGTACTGCGAGATAGCTGAAGAACTCAAAGTAAAACGCATCTACACGCTCGGAGGTTTTGGTGTCGGCCATCTCGTGAACGAGCCCCGGGTGCTGGGTGCTGTGAACCGTGCAGAGTTGCGCCCGGACCTGGAAGATGCCGGCGTTACATTCAACCGCGATGAACCCGGTGGCGGGATCATCGGGGCTGCCGGTCTTATGCTGGGACTCTCTGCACAGCGCGGCATTGATGCAGTCTGCCTGATGGGGGAGACCAGCGGGTACCTCGTTGACCCGATGAGTGCAGCCAATGTGCTGGGGGTGCTCTCAAAACTCATCGATGTACCGATCGATCCAACGAAACTCAATGACCGGGCTTCAGAGATGGAAAAAGTCATCGAGGGTCTTGTCGCAGGTGAGAAGTTAAAAGACGAAGAGCTCAGTTATATCGGGTGATGGTTCTACGGAACATAATCACTTTTTCTTTTCCTGTTTTCTGGTCATGATTACCATGGCTTTCCCGGTTTCTAAAAGGGGGTACTTTGACATCATTCAATACGGTATTGAGGTTTGATGGATGAACGAGCCGGCCAGTAACAAGGAAGTATGTTTACGGGTTGCCACTCCTGACGATATCACTGTTCTTGCAAAACATCACCGGATGATGTTTGAAGAAATTTGGGAAATAAAAGGTATTCCGACAGACCCGTCAGGACTTGCATCACTTGAGAAAGAATATGCAAAAAAACTCACCAATGAATTCAAATCCGGAACCTGTAGCTCATGGGTCGTTCAGATTGGGGACCAGATCGTTTCCAGCGGAGCGATAAGTATTGTTGTGTATGTCCCGGTTCCCCATGATCTCTCACCACGGATTGCATTTCTCCATAGTATCTATACGGAAAAAGAGTACAGGCATCAGCATTATGCCCGCGACATTACCCAGGAAGCGGCAAATTATTGCAGGAGTCAGGGAATCAAACGCCTGTATCTCTTCGCCAGCGATGCAGGACGACCTTTGTATGAAAATATCGGGTTTGAACCGGTCCCGAATATGATGATGCTTCATCAATAATCAAACGGAAGATTGAATCGTCACGATTCAGCCGTTCATATCTGACTATCCCCCGTCAGGTTATCCCTTCTCGATGAACGCAATGATTTCCTTAATGTCCGGTACTGAATGCAGCGGGTAGATTTTCACAAAGATAACCTTCTGCTTCTCATCAACGATTACGTTCGCCCGTTCGGAAAAACCGTTCTCGTCCCGGAAGAGCCCGTATTTCATGGCGATAGCACCATGTGGCCAGAAATCGCAGAGCAGCGGCGTATGCTTTATCGATAAGCTCTTTGCCCACTCTTTTTTGCAGGGAATCGAATCGACGCTGATGCCGACCGGCACGCAGTTTTTTGCGAGGAGCACGTCCCGGTTCTCCTCCAGCGATTTCATCTGGGCTGCGCAGTACTCTGTCCACGCGAGTGGGTGGAAGGAAAGGAGTACGCGTTTACCGGCCTGTTCATAGAGATCAAACGTCTTATCATTCTGGTCTTTTAACGAGAAATTCCGTGCAACATCCCCTACATGCGCCATACCGGCTTGTGTCATGGCATCACCATAGTTGTGTGTTCTTGTATCCATTAGGGATGAGGTTTTGCATGGATGCAGGATCTCTTGTGCCGGGTATTGAGTCACCTTCCGGGTCTCTTTACTCCTCCAACCCCCACATTAAAAGTGCCCCCACTGACCACCCTTTCTTATTCTCGCAGGATATCCCAAAATACGTCAAATTGTCAGTAGACAAAATGCTTTGCCTTGTATCAAACCGGCCCAAGACCTGAGGGTTGTCAGTGGGGGCATAATGTATTTTAACCCGGTTGTGCGGCTCCTTTGTCCCTGCTTTATGTGACCCAATCCCCCTCATGTTAGCGTCTGCAACTCCCTGCGAGACAGTAGTGTGAAAAAGAAAGAGATCCCGGGCTTTGGATCCAAAGTGCCCCCACTGACCAACAATTCATGTCAGCAGACTACCGGGCCCTACCATTTCACTTCAAAACACGAGAATTCCCCGCTTGCGTCTCCCATGGTCACTGCAAGATTATCCACGCGGATATCTGCATCTCCCTCTGCTTTTACCATCCGCACAAACGCATCCAGTGCTACCGGGTCACCTTCAGCCACCATCAGCACCGAACCGTCCGACATATTCTTTACATACCCGGTCACGCCCGCCGCACGTGCACAACCTGTAACAAAATACCGGTATCCCACACCCTGCACATCGCCGCGTGCAACTGCCGTGATCCGTATCATTGTCCAGATGATGGAAATGCCTGAACGTAAATGTTACTCATCGATTGCAGGAAAGATATTTTTCATTCTATCACTCTCTTTAGTACAATCTGCTCACATCCCATACCGATACCCTCATATCGCCCGGTACAAAATATGCCTGTAGGACAATGACTGACGAATTTTCTGATATCCCGGTATTTATGGAGCAGATGGCAGAGTCGATAAAAAAGACGACCGTTCTGCTTAACAATGTTGAGACCTCCGCATTCTTTGACCTGATGCTGAAAGCAAAAAGGGTGTACGTGGCCGGGGCCGGCCGATCCGGGCTGATCGCCCGGGCGTTTGCCATGCGGTTGCTTCACCTTGGCTATGAGGTGTACGTGGTCGGTGAGACCGTTACTCCGGCACTGGAACCCGGCGATACGATGGTGGTCTTTTCAGGATCAGGTGAAACGGTATCGATGGCTACGTTTTGTGCAACGGTCAAAGGACTCGGGGGTACGATCTGCCTTATTACGGCATCTCCGAATTCGAAGATCAGCAGGATTGCAGACTGTATAGTGAACCTTGGGGATCTCACGGGGTATTATCGCGGGGATCCGTCTTCGTTTGAGGTCCGGCAGATGACCGGGCAGTACCGGTCGGTCTCATCTGCATTTGCTCCGTTGGGAACGCTCTTTGAGACGGTCGCGCTCGTCTTTTCCGATGCAGTCATCTCTGCCTTAATGGAAGCAAAAAAAGAAGATGCCGGAGAACTCAAAGGACGGCTCACAAATATGGAATGAGGATGCGTTCTGTCGCGTACATTCTTTTTTTTGAAATGTATCCGAACCCGTTACATTTTTCACACTTACCCTGTTTTGCCATCTTACGACAATTAATAAGATCCAGCGTTCAGTTCTCTGATGATGAATTCAAAATGGGTCGTCGTCATTGCATTGGCTCTCATCATCCTGTTGGGCGGCGCGATTGTTCTTCTCAAGACCACGTCATCTTCCAGCACTCCGGCATACGGTGGGTCAACCTCTCTGCCCGCAGTTGAAGTCAGATCCTACCAGGGAAAAGATCTATCGTCTATCAATGCCTTCCGTGAGAATTCCATAAAGGGTCCCCGGCATATCAATGAATCTGATTATCGTCTCACGATTACCGGCCTGACTAACAAGACTGACATCTATACTTACCAAAACGTTCTGGAGCAATATCCCCACTACACCAAACTTGTCACCCTCCATTGTGTTGAAGGCTGGGATGCAACCATCCTCTGGGAAGGAGTACAGGTGCGTGACCTGATCAGGAATGCCGGGCCGGATCCTCGTGCAAATACCGTAATCTTCACTGCACACGATGGCTATACCACATCCTTTCCCCTCGACTACCTGATGAACCGGGATATTATCATGGCCTACAAAATGAACAACGTCACCCTTCCTGCGGAACGAGGGTACCCCTTCCAGCTGGTGGCAGAAGACAAATGGGGATACAAATGGGCAAAGTGGATCGAAAAGATCGAACTGACGGCAGATCCCAGCTATAAAGGATACTGGGAACAGCGGGGATATTCAAACATCGGGGATCTGGACAAGAATTTCTATTCAAGGTGAAAAGCAGTGCCATAACAATGGGTTTGTTAAACCCTGTTTTTTTTATTTCATCCCGATTGTACCTGCAAACATTTTTCGTGTCATCGACAGGATCCATGCACGGTTCAGGAACAAGTGAACTGCGACAAGGAAACAGAGTGTAATTCCTGCCCAGTCATGGATTTCACTTATCTGTGCTGATGGCAAAACGATATCAGTAAGGCCAAATGAACGCGTAATAAGCGTAAACTTGAATAACCCGGTCACAACGCTGAACAAAAATACAATTCCCATTGCGAGATCAACGCACCACTTGACGACTTGCATATTCGTACTTTTCACTTCCATTCCCATCATGCGGTTTTGGCAGGAAAGGTTAAGGATATTTCCAAACCGGGCAATTATTTTAAAACGGGATATGTGTTAGGGAAAGCCGGTAGTCAGATTTTTTTTATGTTCCACTGGCTGTATGCCCGGATAATTTTCACTTTCACCACGCCCTCTCCCTTTGATTATATCCCCCACACACAAACGTTCAGATTCCCAAAGGAACTGATCCAGATGACAGCACAACGAATCGAGACCGGCACACACGCGAGTGATACACTGGGATTTTCAGAACAACTCTTCTCCGGGTGGCTGGAAATGTATGAAGACAACAGGCTCTATCTCCATTATATCATATCGCGGAATCGCAACGAAGGACATACACAGGCCCTGCTCCACAGGTGGCTGTCGGAAGGCTATGATGTCCGGGTGGTGATGCCACGGCCCATCATGCAGCATATCTTAAAAAAGTTCCAGTTCGCACCATCAAGTGAGCGTCTCTCCGATCATTACGATGACGATGTCGAAGTCTGGTGCCGGCCGGGTGCCGGCCACCCTTATCACTTGCCCAACCTTCCCATAGTCCCGGCCGTTTATGGTTGATTTTTAGAAATGAACGTATCCCCGTTCCCATTTCATACGACAAAACCGGGTTGGATAACTCTTACGATCAAACATAATCAGGCTCTCCTTGTGGGAGAACCAATCTTTTTTTTATCCTGTGAAAATATATCCCGCAACGTTCAATCGATCATGGAAGAACCCATGCTCATCACAGCCGACCTGCACATCCACTCCCCCTACTCGATAGCAGTCTCCCGCTTCATGCAGCCCGAGCAGCTGATTGCGGGTTGTGTAACAAAGGGCATCCACGTACTTGGTACTGGTGACGCACTCCAGCCAGACTGGCAAAAAGGCTGGGAGCCGTTCTTAGAAAACGATGCTGGCATCATCATTGTACCGCAAGGAGAGATCGAGGACAAAAAACGCGTTCACCATGTGATCCTTGCAGAAGATTTCGCCCAGTTCAGCCAGCTTCGCGACCTGCTGGAAGGGAAATGCAAGAGTTTTATAACGAGCGGACGGCCGCATGTATACCTGAGCGGTGAAGAGATCGCCGCATTTGCCCATGAGGTTGGCGCTCTTGTCGGTCCTGCCCATGCTTTTACCCCATGGACTGCGATGTATGCCTATTTTGACAGTGTTTCTTCCTGTTACGGGAATGAAAAGATCGATTTCCTCGAACTGGGCCTCTCTGCGGATAGTTCCTATGGTGCAGCGATTCCAGAACTCTGCAATGTTCCATTTCTCACCAACTCCGATGCCCACAGCCCCTATCCGGACAAACTCGGTCGGGAGTTCAACCGTATAAGTATTTTGAACCGGAACGCAGGGGACGTACTGGCGAGCATAAAGAAAGGCTCCATTGAGATGAATGCAGGATTCTTCCCAGAGGAGGGGAAATACAACCGCACGGCCTGCACCCGGTGCTTCACCCAATACTCTTTGGAACAAGCCATCGGCCACGCATGGCGCTGCCCGGCTGATGGCGGGATTATCAAGAAAGGCGTATACGACCGGGCAAAGGAGCTTGCTGGGGGAGGCCAGACCCAAACTCGCCCGCCATATGTCCACGTGCTTCCCCTTGCCCAGATCATCCAGACCATGGAAGGGGCATCGTCGCCCAATACAAAGAAGTGTAAAGCGATCTATTCCTCGTTCATCACCACGTTCGGCAACGAGATCGCTGTGCTTCTCGATGTACCGGTTGCAGAGATACGGGCGATCCACCCGAAGGTTGCCGATGTTATTGCCGCTCTCCGCAGCGGGAAGGTGACCCTGCATCCGGGTGGCGGCGGGAAGTACGGGACGTTCTCACTTGGGTAAGAACACACAAAACCCGGACGGTCCCTTGACGCTGTCAGTGTGAAACAACGGCCATGAATCCTTGTGCTTTAGATCATCATTATAGCCCACCTGTTTACTATCTCTAATCCAGAGGAATGATGATCGTATGGACCCGGTAAAAATCCCAAAGATGCCAAAAGCAGAGTACGATGCATTGATCAAACGCCAGTATGTATCACGGATTGCGTTTGGCGCGTGTGAGCATCCCTATATTGCTCCGTTCATGTATGTTTTCGACGGAAAATATCTCTATTTCCTTTCCACAAAATACGGCAGGAAGATCGAGTATTTTAATAACAACCCGAAGGTCTCGGTAGAAATTGAGGAATATGCTCCCAACCTTTCCGCTTTTACCTTTGTGAGCCTGCAGGGAATGCTTGAAGAGGTGAAGGACCCGGCACAGAAAAAGAAGGTACGGGAGCAGTTTGTTGATATGATTACGAAAAACCGGCTTTCATCTCGTATCCTCACGGCACTTGGTCACCGGCCGGATGACCACCCGGACGTGCTGGTAAACGAGGAGCGATCGCTCGTCTGGAAACTGGTGGGGGTAAAAGATATCGTTGCCCTGAAAAACGGGTAGCCCTCTAACTTTTTTCCCTCAGGCCTTTGGCAGAAAACCCCCATTTATTACCTGAACCGTCCCATGAGGCAGTATGCGTAATAAGCTTATCGTGATCGGTGCCCTTGTGGGGATCCTGCTGCTGGCTCTCCTGCTCAGCCGCTCTTCTGCTGACACTATCCCGTATGCAGTCACGGGAAAAACAGGAGAGATCGAGTTCCGGCACTACCCTGAACTGGTGCTTGCAACAGTCGATACTGCCGAAGACGATGCCGGGTTCAGCCTGCTCTTTGCTTATATCTCCGGCAGCAACAAACCCCGGGAAAAGATCCCGATGACCGCACCGGTCATAACATCGCAGAAAATTCCCATGACCGCCCCGGTGGTTTCAGATGCTGGATCGATGTCGTTTGTGCTGCCCGCAGGAACAAAACGGGAGGAGACCCCCGACCCTCTTGACAGCCGGGTCCGGATCGTGACCATAAAGGAACGGGACATTGCCGTTATCCGGTTTTCGGGATATGCTCCCAAGGAAGATGTGGATGCGGCAACATCACGGTTGCAGGACGGGCTGAAAAACTCTGGGATTTATACAACAGGGCAACTGTTCCTGATGCGGTATGATTCCCCGTGGACACCCGGCTTCCTGCGGCAAAACGAAGTTGCAATAGAGATCCGACATTAAAATCTCCTCTTTTACACCGGTTTTCCGGCCTTTTTTTGCCGGTGCATTCCGGTAAAAAAATTGAGTGACAGCAAATGATCTGTCAGACTTCTGTGGGATCTCCTCATGCAAGGTTATGCCCTGTACAACAACCCTTATCATCCATCAAGTTCACAGATTCACGTTAACCAAGCGGAAACCCTGAGACCATGAAACCATTGCTTCCTTTGTTTGCCATCCTTGTCCTGCTCCTGTGTACCATGCCTGTCCAGGCCGAGAGCCCGACCGTCATCGTTGCCAACTATACCCTCTTGCCATCGGTCCTGCAGCCGGGCGATGTCGGGACCATCACTGCAGTGATAAAAAATACCGCGGGTTCGGCAAACATTAAGGAAAATACCGGGATCCAGACCGGAGGAACGTTTGAGAATACCAAAGTCACTGATATCGGGGTCAATATCGAGAGCGTGCAGCTGGTATCAAAGGATGTGGCAGTCATCTCGGGTAACTACAAGCGGGTAGGGGCGATAGGTCCCGGCCAATCGATACCGATCACGTTTCTGATCCGCGCACCGGCAAATGACGGCATCTACTTCCCCGAGATCTGGATCGATGTCACGGGCGGCCAGAGCGTCCGCCAGCCGATCCCGGTCAATGTCAATACCCAGATTGCTATATTAAAAAAGCCGGCCCTGACCGCCATCAAGACGCTGCCTGATGGGGTAAACCCGGGTGAAGATATCAGCGCCAGGGTTGTGCTGAGAAATGACGGCCTCTCCCGTGCCGACCAGATCACTGTCACGGTCAACAGCAGCAGCCCTTCCATTACCCAGAAGACCTCCAGCACATACCATGTCGGGAGCCTCCTGAAAGGAGAGAACGCATCCATGAATATGATCTTTTCCACTGACAAGAAAACCCCTATAGGTCTCAACCGGGTGCTGCTGGGCATCTCGTATGTAAACCCTGATGGGACAACTACAACCCAGACCGAGGTCATCGCTATCCATGTGAAGGGCAGGGCAAAGATAGGCATTGCATCCGTCTCTTTGGATCCGGTCCGGATCAAAAAAGGCGATGCAGTCTCGCTCATCATAAGGCTTGAGAACACCGGCACGGACAATGCGAACTCGGTCAAGGCAAGCATCGACCTCCCCGTGAGCGGGGGAAAGGATGCTTACGTAGGAAAGATCGAACCCAACAACGATGCCCCGGCAGTCTTTACCCTGCAGGCCGGCAATCCCGGCACCTACCCGTATAACCTGACCGTGCGGTACGAGGATGATTATGGTGTCCAGACCCGGACAGAGACCCTCCAGATGACCGTTCTTGATGGTAATTCCAGCGGGATGATCGCGGCAATAATCATGATCCTTATCGTAGCCGTAGGTGGCGGGTACTGGTACTTCATGCTCCGGAAAAAGGAAAGCCGCGATGCTTGAGGAAGAGCAGGTTGCTTTTTTCCTCGCATCGCGCCTGATTACAAGGGGAAACAAGGGCACCATCCTGTTGACCATCATGATCATCGCGATGGTATTTGTCAACCTGATCTTCCTCCCGTCCATCATTGCCGGCATCGTAGTGCTCTTCAACCAGCAGAATATCGATTACAGCTACGGGAATCTGGTGATAGAGCCCCGTGAGGACCAGCTGCTCATCACTAATGTTAAGGAACTCCAGCAGAAGATCAACCGGATTCCCGGGGTGGTTGCCAGTACTCCCCGGTATAGCGGTGCAGCAACCATTGTCAGCAAGGGAAAATCCACAACACCGCTCCTGATTGCAATCAATCCCGATGATGAAAAACAGGTGCTGAAGATCCATACCGGAATTGCCAGCGGGGATTACCTGAACGATGGCGATACCGGACAGATCCTGATAGGTAAAACCCTTGCCGGCAACAAGGACCAGAAAGTGGATCGCACGCCAACGCTCGGGGGCGTGGACGTCGGAAAGACGGTCGAGGTTACGTTCAGAAACGGCGTAACCCGGCAGTACCGCATCAAGGGAATCATTGCATCCGGTCAGTTTAGTGTCGACTCCAGTGCTTTCATCACGAGAAAGGAACTGGAATCCGTGCTGGGTACAGCGGATACAGCAAACCAGATCCTTGTAAAGACTCAGAAGACCGGCAATGAGGATGCCATGCGCATCACCCTGATGCAGTACGGGATCCAGGAAAAGATCTGGACCTGGCAGGACAAATCCGCTGATTTTTTAAAATCCATTGTCGGGAGTTTTAACATCATCAACGTCATCAGCACGATCGTCAGCCTGATCATCGCAGTCATAGTCATCTTCATTGTCATCTTCATCAATACCGTTTACCGCAGGAAGCAGATTGGGATCCTGCAGGCCATCGGGATTGACCGCAGCATCATCATCAAGTCCTACATCTTCCAGGCGCTCTTTATCTGCGTCTGCGGCACACTCGCAGGATGCGCCCTGCTGTTTGTGCTGCTCCAGTACCTCACTGCTTCACCGCTCGTGTTTCCCGGGGGACCGGTAGCCCCGGTTCTTGAACCGATGCTGCTCTTCCGTGCAATTACCAGCCTGTTTATCGTATCGCTGATCGCCGGCTTCCTGCCATCATGGCTGACCACCCGGGAGGATATCCTTTCGGCAATACGGGGGTAACATGATAATCGGCAGTAACCTTGCAAAGATTTACGGGAAAGGCAGTGTCGAGGTCCGGGCACTTGATGGCGTGGACATCAGGATCCGGAAAGGGGAGTTTGTGGGTATCACGGGTTCGAGCGGGAGCGGCAAGTCGACCCTGCTCCACCTGCTTGGGCTCCTTGACCGCCCGACCACCGGCAGCCTTGTAATCGATGGCGTGGAGGTCGCATCCTTAAACGAGCGGGAGCGGACCCTGTTCCGCTTAAACCGCTTAGGATATGTCTTCCAGGATTATGCCCTTGTGCCCGAGCTGACGGCAGAAGAGAACATCTATCTACCGTCAAAGGTGCGGGGCATGACGGTAAAGGAGTGCACCCGAACGTGCCGGGATATTCTTGGGGTTGTCGGGCTCAGGGACCGGGTCAACTTTTTACCGGGTGAGCTTTCCGGAGGCGAGCAGCAGCGCGTTGCCATTGCCCGGGCGCTGGTCAATAATCCAGCTATCATCCTTGCTGATGAGCCCTGTGCAAACCTTGACACCCGGAACTCGACAATCATTCTTGAGCTGATCCGGAAACTCAATACGGAACTCAACCAGACCGTGGTGATGGTGTCACACGAGGAATGGCACCAGAAATATTTCGACCGGGTCATTGTGATGCAGGACGGGAAGATTGTGAGCAGTGGGGAATAGGGGTAGGTTCTGCCCGAACCCCTATCTTATTAAATGTGACCGTAATAATTCTACCTTTGATAGATCATGGCCAGGAGAATCCTCTTTATAGACCGGAGAGTTACGGTTGCCGACAACCCGAACTCCTTCGCGGCAGGGCAGCATGGCCGTGTCTTTCTTCAGGGTATCTGCCTGATCGAAATACAGGAGATGACATTATGACTGACAACAGCAAGTGCCCGGTAACGGGCATGACAACCAAACAGGAAACCGGCAGAGGCACATCGAACCGGGACTGGTGGCCGAACCAGTTGAACCTTAAGGTTCTTCACCAGCACTCTTCCCTGTCAAACCCGATGGGCGGGGAATTTAACTATGCTGAGGAATTCAAGAAACTCGACCTGGCTGCCGTGAAGAAGGATCTTCGGGTGCTGATGACCGAGTCGAAGGATTGGTGGCCGGCGGATTTCGGTCATTACGGCCCTCTGTTCATCCGCATGGCATGGCACAGCGCCGGCACGTACCGCGCGGGTGACGGTCGCGGCGGCGCCGGTGCCGGCCAGCAGCGCTTCCCGCCGCTCAACAGCTGGCCCGACAACGTGCACCTCGACAAGGCGCGACGGCTGCTCTGGCCGATCAAGCAGAAGTATGGCAGTAAGATCTCCTGGGCCGACCTTATGATCCTTGCCGGCAACGTTGCTCTGGAGTCGATGGGGTTCAAGACCTTCGGCTTTGCTGGCGGTCGTGCGGATGTCTGGGAGCCGGAAGAAGACGTATACTGGGGTTCTGAGAACAAGTGGCTGGATGACAAACGCTACTCCGGTGACCGGAATCTCGAAAATCCGCTCGCTGCCGTGCAGATGGGGCTCATCTACGTCAACCCGGAAGGCCCGAATGGCAACCCGGACCCGGTCGCGGCGGCAAAAGATATCCGCGTGACGTTTGCCCGCATGGCCATGAACGACGAAGAGACGGTTGCACTCATCGCCGGGGGTCACACCTTTGGTAAAACCCACGGCGCCGGCCCTGCGTCCCATGTGGGGCCCGAGCCCGAAGCGGCCGGCATCGAGGAGCAGGGCCTCGGCTGGAAGAGCAGTTTTGGTACCGGTAAGGGCGGGGATGCGATCGGCAGCGGCCTGGAGGTCACCTGGACCAATACGCCGACAAAGTGGAGCAACAACTTCTTCCGGATCCTGTTCGAAAACGAGTGGGAACTTACCGAAAGCCCGGCCGGTGCACACCAGTGGAAGCCGAAGGGCGATGCAGGCGCCGGCACGGTGCCGGATGCCCATGACAAGTCTAAGCACCGCCAACCCGGTATGCTGACTACGGACCTGTCGCTGAGGTTCGACCCCGCCTACGAAAAGATTTCGCGGCGCTTCTACGAGCACCCGGACCAGTTTGCGGATGCGTTTGCCCGGGCATGGTTCAAGCTGACACACCGTGACATGGGCCCACGTGCACGCTATCTCGGCATGGAAGTTCCCGTAGAAGAACTCATCTGGCAGGACCCGGTCCCCGCGGTCAATCACAAACTGATTGGCAAGCGGGATATTACATCCCTCAAGGCTAAGATCCTGGCTTCTGGCCTGACAGTCTCGGAACTGGTCTCGACTGCCTGGGCGTCAGCATCCACTTTCCGTGGCTCCGACAAGCGCGGTGGTGCGAATGGTGCCCGTATCCGCTTTGCGCCGCAGAAAGACTGGGAAGTGAACCAGCCGGCCCGGCTGGCGAAGGTGCTCAAGACACTAGAGGGCATAGAGAGCGCGTTTAACAGCGCCGCTTCCGGCGGTAAGAAGGTCTCGCTCGCTGATCTGATCGTCCTCTCCGGCTGTGCCGGGGTCGAACAGGCTGCAAAGAACGCCGGTCACGAGGTGACGGTCCCCTTCACGCCGGGACGTATGGATGCCTCGCAGGAAAAGACCGATGTGGCCTCCTTTTCCGTACTCGAACCGAAGGCAGACGGCTTTCGTAATTACCAAAAGACCCTGTATGCCGGATCGGCCGAGGAATTGCTGGTAGATAAAGCGCAACTGCTGACCCTGACCGCGCCAGAGATGACAGTGCTCGTGGGCGGCATGCGCGTGCTGAACACTAACTTTAGCGGATCCCGGCACGGTGTATTTACAAAGAAGCCAGAAGCGCTCACAAACGACTTCTTCGTGAACTTACTCGATATGGGAACGGAATGGAAGCCGGTATCGAAAGAGGCTGACTTGTTTGAAGGGCGCGATCGCAAAACTGGTGAAGTCCGTTGGACCGGCACGCGTGTCGATCTCATCTTTGGTTCGAACTCCCAACTCCGGGCCCTCTCGGAAGTCTATGGAAGTTCGGACTCAGGGGAAAAGTTCCTGCATGATTTCGTAGCAGCCTGGACAAAAGTGATGAACCTTGATCGCTTCGATCAGGCAAAGGGACTGAAAAATTGAACGGTGCAGTGAATGCGCCGCGTATCATCTCCTGGAACATAACCCTCAGGTGTCCCCTGAAGTGTGCCCACTGTTACGTGGATGCAGGAGAACAGGAAGCAGCCGGAGTGCTCTCCACGCAGGAAGCATTCTTAGTCATTGACCAGATCCGGGCAACCGGAAAAACGGTCGTTGTGCTGAGCGGAGGCGAGCCCCTCTTAAGGGATGACATCTACAAAATCGCCCAGTACGGCACAGAACAGGGACTCCGGATGGTCATGGGCACCAGCGGGTACCTCATCGATCAAAAGACTGCAGTAAAACTTAAGGAAGCGGGAATCCGGGCTGTGGCCATCAGCTTAGATTCGAAAGATCCTGCCATCCACGATTCTTTCCGTGGTCTTGGGGGTGTGTGGGAGAGAGCAGTAAAAGCCATAGGATATTGCCGCGATGCAGGAATTACAGTTCAGATCAATATGTCAGTGATGCGGTCTGATATCTGCGAAGTAGAAGACCTCATCAGTCTCGGAACATCCCTTGGTGTCCGTGATTACCAGCTCTTCTTTCCCATCCCGACCGGCAGGGCCCGGCAGATAGATCCCCGCAGCCCGGAGGAATACGAGGAGATGATCCGACAGATCCTTATCCGGTACCAGGACAGCGATCTCAATATCCGCCCGACCTGCGCCCCGCAGTTCATAAGGATTGCAGATGAGCTTAACATTATAAATCCTGCATGGGGACGCGGCTGCCTTGCCGGCATCACCTACTGCCGTATTTTTGCCAATGGCGATGTGACTCCCTGCCCGTACCTCCCGGTCAGTGCCGGCAACGTGCGGACTACCCCGTTTTCTGAGATCTGGTATAATTCTAACCTTTTCACCGCACTGCGCAATCCGGACCGTCTCACAGGAAAGTGCGGACAATGTGATTTTAAAACAACCTGCGGCGGGTGCAGGGCCCGGGCATACCGGCGGGAAGATGCAGCCTCCCCCCTCTGGTGTGACGGTCTTAAAACACCGGAAACTCTTCAGGGGGAAGTCTGTGGTGAAGACCCATGGTGCCCATACCAGCCCGGAGAGGTGACCCCATGAACACCCCCACTCTCTTTATCCCAGATCAGATCGATCTGGCAATTCTCAATGCCCTGCAAAATGATCTTCCACTGGTTACCCGGCCATGGAATGTGATCGCTGACCGGTTGGGAATAACCGAAACCGAAATACTTTGCCGGATGAAAATGCTGGAGGGTGCAGGCATTATAAGGGGTATCTCACCGGTACTGGAATCCCGCCATCTCGGTTTACATGCTGCAACACTGGTAGCCTTCCATGTACCAGAAGTGCGTATTGACGAGATTGCTCTCGTAATCAGCAGTTATCCGGAAGTTTCGCACAATTTTTTGCGTGATCATTACTATTCCCTCTGGTTCACCATTGCTGCGCGTGATGAGGAAGGAGTACAAAGGGTACTCGATGAGATCTTGCAGAGGACCGGAATTCCCGCCACAGATGCCCTTGACCTTCCGACCGTAAAGAAGATAAAAATCGATGTGCGGTTTTCTTTTGTACCCGCACAATTTATGGAGATTACCAATGGACCAGACTGATGTTCACCTGCTCATGGAACTGGAACGGGGTCTTTTGTTTGTCCCGGCCCCATTTGAAGAACTGGGAAAAAAGCTCGATCTCACTGGAGACGAAGTCATTGAACGGATCCGGCACCTTAAAGAAACAGGAATCATAAGGAAATTCCGGGCACGCATCGATCAGCGTAAGATAGGGATCACTGCAAATGCCCTTGTGGCATGGAAACAGACGGGGAACTGCAACGATGATATCGGAAAACTGCTCGCTTTGTACCCTTTCGTTACCCATTGTTATAAGCGCAGACCGATACCGGGTCGCTGGGAGTATACCCATTATACCGTTCACCACGGATATGACAGAAACCAGGTCCTCGAAGAGATCAGCAAAGTTGCCGAACAGATAAAAACTCAGGATTATCTGGTCCTCTTCAGCACCCGCGAGTTCAAGCGGGTGCCGAATGTCCGGATCGGGGAGAACGGGGGAGGTTCATGAACCGGATCACGCAGTGCATGCACGGCAGGGGGACAGTCAGCGGCGTGATGCGCCATCGCCACAAGCAACAGGGGGATGTGCCGAGTAATTTTCTTGCATTCTCAGGAATGTACCGGCCGGTGGTCTTCTGGAATATCACCGATCGCTGTAACCTGAGCTGCACTCACTGCTACAACAAGTCCGGCCCAGACCGATCAACAGCGGGAGAACTCACAACAACAGAAGCAATGGGTGTAATAGATGATCTCGCTGATATGGGCGTCCCGCTCATCCTCTTCTCCGGGGGTGAACCCCTCATGCGCGAGGATATCTGGGACCTTGCCCTTCATGCGGGATCCCGGGGTCTCAAGATGGCACTCAGTACCAACGGGACATTGATCACGCGTGAGGTTGCCGGGAGGATCAAGGAATGTGGGATTGAATATGCCGGGATATCGCTTGACGGGGCACGGGCAGAAACCCATGACCGCTTCCGGAACCTGCCCGGCGCGTTCGAGCAGACCATTGCTGCATTTGCCGCGTGCCGGGAAGCAGGACTCCGGTGCGGGGTGAGGAACACCCTTACTAAAGAGAACTGCCATGAACTCGAAGAAATCGTAGATCTCGCCATCTCGCTTGGCGCATCCCGGTTCTGCCTGTACTGGCTCGTGCCCGCGGGACGGGGGATTGATTCCTATTCCCGCTTGCAACTGGATAAAACCGAAGTGACCGATGCCTTGTCGCTCCTCTATAAGAAAGCAAAAGAGACCGATCCCGCAACCATGGAGTTCCTCACAGTCGATGCCCCACAGGATTGTATACACCTTCTCGCATCCATGGAAAAGGATCGATCAGAAGATCTTGCTGATGCCCGCAAACTACTGGAATCATTAAAGGGTGGATGCAGCGCCGGCACCCGTGTAGCAAATATCGATGCACAGGGTAACATATTCCCCTGCCAGTTTGCCCGCTCACCGGAATTTCTTGTCGGGAACATCAGGAGTCAATCATTCAGCGAGCTCTGGAACGATTCTCAAAATCCTGTTCTCGCACGATTCCGGGAAAAACAGGCCCAATTCAAGGGGCGATGCCGGACATGCAGTCACCGCGATCTCTGTGGAGGGGGGTGCCGGGTGCGGGCGCATGCTGCGGAGGGGGATTTTTATGCACAAGACCCTTTCTGTTTTTTTGAGGAGCCATAATGTGCTGACGGTGAGTGGACCATTTCCTTTTTTGGGACCTTCGCCGTTCGCACATACATTTAATAGTTTTTTTTATCGCAACAATTAATGAAGGAAAAAACCAACATGATCTCTCAATGCTCAAAGTACATCGGGATATTTGTGGATACTGCGGATGCTGTGTATCAGTCTGCCCCGAAGGCGCCCTTGAACTGATCGATGCGTACCTCTCTGTAGAGCCAAACTGCACGAGTTGTGGAATCTGTGCAAAAGTCTGCCCCTTAGGTGCCCTGGAGGTAGTCAATGAAAAATAAGTATGACGTGCTCATCATCGGAGGCGGACCGGCAGGCGCTCTTGCCGGAAGGACTGCTGCCGAGAAGGGCTTGTCTGCACTTATCGTAGAGAAGCGCCCGGCAATCGGTGCTCCGGTACGCTGTGCCGAGGGTATAGGGCAAGAAGCTCTCCATGAGTTCATCGATCCCGACCCGCGCTGGATCTCTGCTGAAATGCACGGTGCCGGCATTGTCGCACCTGACGGATTTTTAATGAAACTCGAGTCTGAAATGGCTGGCGGCAAGGTTGGCTATGTCCTGGACCGCAAGTTTTTCGACCGTGAGCTTGTCTGGAAGGCAGCAGAGGCTGGTGCAGATGTAGCAGTCAAGTCCCGTGCCGCCGCCCCGATTATGGAAGACGGTCTTTTAAAAGGGGCAAAGATCGAATACTGCGGGAAAGTTACCAATGTGAAAGCCGATGTCGTGATCGCGGCTGATGGTGTGGAATCCAAGTTTTCGAAATGGTGTGGCATCGACACCACCGTCCCGGTGAGGGAGATCATGAGTGGAGTCCAGTACGTGATGGCCAATGTTGACATCGATCCGCACTCCACGGTCTTTTATCTCGGTAATGATGTGGCACCGGAAGGTTATCTCTGGGTCTTTCCCAAGGGTCACCGCACGGCAAATGTCGGCATTGGTATCTCCGGTAAGAAGAGCGGGCAAGGGCACCGGGCAAAGGATTACCTTGACAAATTCGTAAAAAAGACCTTCCCGAACGGAAAGACGATCGAATATATTCCCGGAGGCGTATCTGTGTGCCGTCCGCTTGACTGCACAGTTGCAGATAATTTCCTGATCACCGGTGATGCAGCCCGCGTAGTCGATCCCTTAACCGGTGGTGGCATCTACAATGCCATGTATACGGGCAGGCTTGCTGCAGAAGTTGCCGCAGACTGCATCAGTAAAGGCGATACCTCGAAAAAGGCGCTCATGGCCTACGACAAGACATGGCGTGCGTCAAAGATGGGAAAAGCGATCGAGCGCAATTACCATATCAAGGAATATTTGATCAAGCAACCCGATGCAAAACTCAACGAGATCATCCACTCGGTCTCGAAAATGAACTTAAAGGAATTTTCCACCATCAGCCTGATAAAAGAGATTATCCGGGTAAACCCGAAACTGATGCTCGAGCTGGGCGCGCTCGCAGCCTCACTCCGTTGATTTTTTCAGTTGTTTGTTGAGCAGGCGCAGGCAGTCATCTTCTGCTTCTTTTTTGGTAAAGACCGTAAAGATGTCTCCTGACTGGATCTTCACGTTGCCACTTGGGATGATTAAAATTCCACCGGCCCTGCGGATCGCAATAAAGACAAAGTCCTTGACCTTGAGCTCGCGGATCTCGTGATCCACGATAGGAGCTCCTTGTTCAGCCACGATCTCAAAGATGGTGCCGCCCGGAATAGAGGCGAGCTGCTGGAGCTGGGGGTTCTGCGTCCAGTAGTAGAGACGGGATGCCACAAGTTCGTCCGGGTTCTCGCTGATCCGGACGCCGACTTCTTTAAAAAAGTCCGAATGCGAGGGCTGGTTGACGATCGCAACCACATTGGCGACCCGGAATTTTTTGGCAAGCCAGCAGGTCATCAGGTTGACCGAGTCATCGCTGGTTGTTGCTATCAGGGCGTCTGCCCGGTCAATGCCGGCCTCTTCTAAAATAGATTTATCTGTGGCATTTCCCGTAACTGCAAGTACATCGTAGTGCTCAAGAATATCCTCGCACCGGTCCTCGTGCTGATCGATCACTACGACATTATGGGAGTGCTCGATCGCCAGTCTTGTGAGGTTTTTTCCGATTCCGCCGAGCCCTACGATGATGATATACATGATTACCGTTTCCATCATCGGCATTGAAATATTTTGCGCATCAACACTTTTCTTAATGATCTGCGGGGTGGATGAAGCGGGCAAGGGTTCGGTGCTCGGACCAATGGTGGTTGCAGCAGTCGGTGTATCCTCAGATGATATCCTTGCAGACCTCGGAATTAAGGATTCAAAACTACTAACCGCTAAAGAGCGAGAACGCCTGTATACAATAATCCGGAAAAAATGCCGGGTTGCAATCGTAAAACTTGACGCGCAGGAAATTGATGCAGTCCGGCAGGATATGACCCTGAATGCGGCTGTTGCAAGGGCACATGCACAGGTAATAACTAAACTCTCTCCTGCCTGTGCGTATGTGGATGCCTGCGATGTGAACTCGTTCCGGTATGCAGAGATGGTAAAAAGCCATCTGGAACGGCCCTGCGAGATTGTGTCAGAGCACCATGCGGATGAGAAATTCCCGGTTGTCTCTGCGGCAAGCATCATCGCAAAGGTCACCCGTGACAGGGCTATTGCCATGCTTGCAAAAAAATATGGAGATATCGGCAGCGGATATCCTGCCGACCCGGTCACCATCAGGTTTCTCAATGCGTATATCGATGAACACCGCATCCCGCCTCCCATTGCCCGGAAGAGCTGGAAGACGGTGAGTACCATCCTTGCAAAAAAGACCCAGAGCAGTTTGGGAGATTTTTAACGGTTTTTCCTCAACCGCTTAACAATTAGTTATCATCCGATAGGAAAATGGGAAAATCCCGCTCTGCAATAAAAAACAGTAATCCGCAACCAGTCATTTTTCACAGGGATCAAAAATGGAGTTCTTCCGGATTGGTTTATCAATTTTGATCCGGGACACGGCCCCATCTGATCAGGACAGATCATATTTGTCTTTGATCTGGTACCAACGCTGATAATCCTCTGAAGAAAGGGTTCTGCCGGCTTCGCGTGTTGCATAATTTTCCAATTTCAGGTTGATCCACGTGCGGGCATCATAATAATCATTATCACTGCTGTCGAGCGAGCGGCCTTCTGATGTTCCAATCACTTCCGGCATGGACCAGTCTGCCTGGCGGGAACTTGTCCAGAAAGCGGTTTCGTCAGTAATAATGTAAGGGTGGGTGGCTTCAATGATACAATACCCGGAACCTTTAAAATCATAGGGTGCCGGGCAGGAAATACCCGCAGTCATATGATTTTCAGGAACGAAATACAGGACTGAAGACTTGAATCCCAGCTCCTTAAACAGGGCAGCAATAAGCATCGATTTTTCCCCACATACGCCGTTATTCTGGTAGAGAACTTCATAGGGGTACCGGTATTTGGTTCCCTTTTCGTAAGTGATGTGCTGGACAAGGCTGGCTGCAATTCGTGCCTGGTCATCAGGATTTTGTGTCTCTTGCCGGATCTCATCAGCCAGGGTTTTAATATACTGTTTCTGGGCAGGATCGTTCATATATGATAAGAAGTACGATGCGTTGTCATTAATATCCCACTTGGGTTTTTTTATCAGATAATCGTCCTCCAAATCCGTTGAAAGCGCAAGGGACAGGGTGCCTTGTCTCCCCTCAAGAACGTAATTGTAAGAATTGGTGATATACTGGTTGGAATAATCACGGGAGTCTGCCAGAACAGGAGTGATTATGATTGCACAAAATAAGATTAGAGCGATAATATCCAGAACCCGACGCATAGTTCCCATTGCAGTTTTGTTCTATTTTATAATTTCGTGATTTTTTTTTGCCACACGCAATAGCCTAAGTTTCAGGTAGTATAACAATTCCAGGAAAGAACATGAGATGAATAAATGTACCTGTTTTTTAACCAGCGCCGGAATTGCCACGGGTGAATACTTTATCAGCCCTGCAATGCCATAGTAATGGAATGGATGGGCTCCTCATTCTAGTTCTTCTGGTTGCTATCTATACAGCGATAGCGTTTGTCATTCATCGGAATAAACTCTGGGAAGAACACATTGTCTTTTATGGCCCGATCATGGCAATCAGGACAAAACATGTCGGGTTCTTCGACAAATTCACCGCATTCCGCACATTTTTCCGGATATATGGGTCTGCCGGCGTGATTGCGGTAATCATCGTATCCGTTTTCATTACCGTAATGCTCTTCATCTCGGTGCGCTACACGCTGCTCATCCAGCCGGAGCCCACTGGTATCTACAAACCGCAAAACCTCCTGCTCATACCCGGTCTCAATGAGTATGTACCATCAACGTTTGCAGTCTGGCTTGCGTTTGTCATCACGATTGCGGTCCACGAATTCGGGCATGCGATCCTCTGCCGGGTTGAAAACATCAAAGTGCGGACTATGGGAGCTTTGATCGCAGTCATCCCGATCGGGTTCTTTGTAGAGCCGGATGAAGAAGATCTGGAAAAGACAAAGGGCATACCCAAGGTGCGGATGTTTGGGGCAGGAATTACCAATAACCTTGTTGTTGGTTTTGCCTGCTTTATACTTCTCATTCTCTGCATGGGCTTTGTCACACCACTGTCGACACCGGTTATCCACGGGATTTACAAGAACTATCCTGCAGAAAATGCCGGTATTCCCCCGGGCTCTCTGGTAACAGCAATCAATGGTGTACCTACTTCAAGTCGTGGCGAGATATCAAATCTTTTAAACACAACAAAACCCGGCCAAACAGTCACCCTCACCGTTGAGAAAAACAAAATTTTAAAGGATTATTCTCTCACGCTTGCGGCATGGCCAGCGGAGTATACAGGTCAATCAAGCGGATTTATGGGTGTGCAGTACTATGATGGTGATACGATTAAGTCTGCAATCGGGGGAATGCTCTCACCGCTCGGGTTCTTCCAGTTCCTCGTTATTCCTTTTGCAAACGACACCAGTATCCAGTTCCTCCGCATATTAGCGTTCGATAGCCCTGATTCTTCCTACTACCAGGTGCCTTTTTCCGGATTCTGGGATCTGATCCACCTGCTTTTCTGGTGCGCCTGGATCAATATCAACGTGGGGATATTCAACGCAATTCCCATGGTGCCGCTCGATGGAGGTTATATCTTTAAAGAAGCAGTTGATCGTCTTCTCGATCGCCGCGGGCTCTTAAAATATTCCGGGTATGTGACCAGTGCAGTCTCCTACCTGATGCTGGTTGTCCTCATATCGCTGATTGCTCTGCCGTACGTTCTTCATATGTGAAATACTGGCAGAATGAATCACCATATGATTTTCCCTGCAAGATAGATCACCAGATTTTTCACGGATTTGTAAAATTATTTTACCACACCTTTGCCACCAGCATCAAGGTTTGCAGCACCCATCCTTTTTTTTTAGTGCGCTGGCCGGTGGAGGAGGTCAGAGTTGCAACTTCAAGTTGGGGAATGTAAATGGATAATAAAAAAAGAGATAAAACAGATGAAGGGATTATCCTGCTGGCGGGACAGCGTTCTCTTCTTTTTCCGCATCGATTGCTAGCTTGCGTTTGCTGGTATCTTTAAGTTCATCTACCGAAACTTTCGGGACCGCATCCTTTATCTCTTTTAAGATGGCGTTAACCTCTTCGCGCTGGGGCATATCACCAAGGATGGTTTCATCCATAACCGGACGACCTGCAATCACTTCTGCTGTCTCATCCGTTGCCCCAAGGAATTTTGCACCCTGCCGGATCAACTGCGAGAGCTCGAACGGGAAGATGATCTTGGTTGCCTGGCCATCTGCCATGTTCTTGAGCGCGTTTAAGGTAAGAACGGTCATTGCCCGGTTGTCGAGCGGGGCTGCACCCACTGAAAGGATACGTAGTCCCTGTGCCTCTCCCTGTGCCTGGAGAATCCGCGATAGCCGCTCTCCTTCTGCTCTCAGCACCTTGCTCTGCCGTTCACCCTCGGCTTCAAGGATCATGGACTGCCGGAGACCTTCAGCTTTGAGGATAGCAGAACGTTTATCACCATCGGCCCTCAGGATTGCCGCACGCCGGGCACGTTCTGCTGCGGTCTGCTCAGTCATGGCATTTTTAACAGCAGCGACAGGATCAACTTCCTTTATCTCCACCCGCTCGACTTTGACACCCCACTGGTCGGTCTCACGGTCAAGAATGTCGCGAAGTTTTGTATTGATAACGTCGCGGTTGTAGAGCACTTCATCGAGTTCCATATCTCCGATGATGCCTCTTAAACTGGTCTGGGCAAGCATAACTGTTGCCAGACGATAATTCGTGACTTCGAAGAAGGCTTTTTCCGGGTCGATAACTCTTACGTAGACGATGGCATCCACATTGGTAGGCGAGTTATCCTTGGTGATCACTTCCTGGCTCGGGACATCCATAACCTGTGTGCGGAGGTCGAGTTTGGTCACATCACTTACAAACGGTATTATCCAGCGGAAACCGGGATTCATCCGCCCGACATACTGGCCGAGCCGGATGTGGAGTCCCTGTTCGTATGGCTGGACAATCACCACACCTTTTGCAAAAATGATGACAATGACAAGGATTAGAAATATGATGATGAGTGTTTCGAGAAATGCCATGTTATACTACCTCTTCAACTACGATGTGTACACCTTGAGAACTTACCACTTTTACCCGCTTTCCGACCGGAATTATGGCACCGGTCGAGCGAGCGCTCCATTCCGTACTTCCGATCACGACTTTACCGGAGATTGAAGTCGCATCAATAGATTTCTGCACATAACCTTCCATTCCAATCAACGAATCCCGGCTGATAGTCGTCGGGCTCTTGTCTGTAGTAATCTTTCCATACATCCAGACAGTAAAAACGGCTGCACAGATGGCCGTCACAATGCCTATTATGCCCCCCGCCCACGGGTTGGATATATCCACGCCCATGAGTTGCAGGACACCTAAAATGATCAATACGGTAGCAGGTACAGTTGCAAAAAAACCCGGGTTGTAAACCTCAACAAGAAGCAGCAGAGCTCCAGCGATAATAAGCAGCCATCCCAGGGATAATTGCAGATCAGGAAGTACCATGATTAATGATAGGAGTGTGCAGATAAAATGGTATTGGGAATGGTTAGCGGAGAATGGATTAAAAATGGGAAATGCTGAGGGAATTTACCGTTGGGCGCGGGGGGGTGTTTGTGATCCGGGACAATCTTGTTTTAGTCGGGTGTTCCGGGCATGTCGATGATTCTTGCCAGCAAAAGGTTGCCTTAATAAATTTCGTTTAAAGAGGGTGTTTTCTTAAAAAATGAGTTACACAAAATCTTCAAATGCAGTTTTGCCAAATTCCGTTAACAACCAAATTTTGCCCACATTACGGGCTCCCCTGCGATTAATGGCAGTCTCCCAAGCCTGGACATCCACACGATTTATTTTTCATAAGATTGGATATATAAAAATCACCCGCTCACAATATTCGAACCAGAATGTGCTAAGTTCATCACATTTTTCGCACATCTAATGGTTGCGCATTACACAATAATCGAAGATAGATGCTAAAACCAGAATGTGGCACCGGATGCCGTTGGTGATCTTAAAATTTTCCATTTTGTATGATTGGAGTTATAGACGGGATCGTTACAAAAAGAAATCTCCAATCAAAAAAATTTCCCTTTGTCTATTTAACTGTGGAGTGAATATTCAGACGAGAAAATTACTTCCGCAGCATTGCGATCTTTGAACCAACCGGCACACCGCCCGCTTCTTCTGCAACCGGCCCGCACTTTGCTGCCATCAGGTAAGCAACGGGGGGCAGGTTCTCCATTTCTGAAAGAGACTCGAAGTTTGCCATGCCTTTTGCTATGATAATTGTACAGCGCTTAATCGCGTTCCTCAAATCATCAGGAATGTTTTCCATGCAGATGCCAATCTCTGCCCCGCCACCGGTTGTCGTGAGGCAGTCTACAATGAAATCGAGGTGTAAGTCCCATGCATCCTGCAAGGTGGCATCGTTGAGGGCGGGCGCATCCTTGACTGCAAGCGTCACATGAGCGCCCCGTGATTTTAAGTATTTGATGAGCAGGCGGTCGAGCACAATCTCGCCACAGTTGTCGCTTAAGTATACAACGCTGGTGCAGAGCGGGAGGATTGCATCCGTATCATCAATTGTCAGGCCTTTCTCAAACTCCCGCTCGAAAAACTCTGAAAAATCTTCTGCAACCGTGTGCCCCTTCACGCCATAATCAAAAGTATTGGCAATGACTGCTGCAAGCACAAAATCCCGGAATGTAACCAGATCGCCCTGCACCTTTTTGCAGACTTCGATTGCCTGGTTGTTGCCCTCCCTTTTTAGTTTTGCAAATGGATCGGAAGTGCCCAGAATTTCGTAGGCCCTGCGGTGAATCCTGCTTGCGATTTGTGGATGACTTAGCGGGGCGTTTTTTATTTCTTCTAACAGAGCTGTGCATTCAAAAACTGCCTCAGCTGTCTTTGCATCCGTTGCATTGCATAATCTGCACTCCAGACGCACGCGGGAGATAAGACAATCTGTGCAGGTGCCGGTAATCTTCATAACAATGCCTGAAAAATAATTTAATGGGGCCACTGAGATTTGAACTCAGGTCAGAAGACCCCCAGTCTCCTAGGATGGCCAGGCTACCCTATGGCCCCGTTCTCATAATGTAGGACTAGATTCCTTATGTAACTTGTTGTAAAAAAAGCGGGATGTTTTTTTGCTCGTTTAGATCTTGCCCCGTTTGAACTCCACAACTCTAGTGATGAGATTTTCAAGTTCCGTATCGGTGATCCGGATCTTACCATCGACCGTGTTAATCTCTTTTAATAATTGCTGGATACGCACGTACATCAGGTATAGGATGAACTGCTGTGCTATGATAACAACGCCAAACAGCACCAGCATGTATCCTTCGTATGCCATTATCCCCCAGAAATGGTATCACCGGAAAACTGAACGGGCAAGCCTGTCAACAAAACTCTCCTCTTTTGGCTCTCCTACAGAATCTTCGTACACAACTCCGGAGATCTGCGCTGCGATTCGTTTGAATGCCCGTGTTGCATCAGTTTTGGGATATTTCAGCACGCAGGGATTTTTGTAGGCAGCCGCCCTGCGGACATTGGCATCTTCCGGGACAACATCGATCACGCGGACGCCTAAAACATCCTCAACACTATTTGAACGGATCTCTGTATGCTCAAGACCGGCCCGGTTCAGGATTGCACCGTACACGCGTCCCCCCATCACTTCGCAGAGAATCTTGGTTTTTAACGCATCTGCCATTGAAGCAAGTTCCGGGTTGACTACGAGGATAACTTCATCGGCAACCGAGAGTGGTACCACACCTTCTTTGGATATTCCGCTCGGGGCATCGATCAGGAGATACTCACAACGGTCTACGAGCCGGTGCATCACGTCCCTTAGTTTATCGGGATCGGCCTGCTGGAATCCCTGGAGCGAGATGCCGCTTGGCACAACTTTTACACCCCCGGGGCCATCATAAATTGCATCTTCAATATCTGCTTTTCCCGCCAGCACCTCATGCAGTGTGACCGGTATTTCGTCCATGCCAAGGACAAGTGCCATGTTTGCCATACCGATATCGGCATCAAGGATATAGGTCTCACGGCCAAGAAGAGCAAGTGATATCCCGAGATTCACAGTTATTGTGGTCTTTCCCACTCCGCCTTTTCCAGAAGTAATGGTATATGCACGGATCATCAGAAATTCTTAATTGCTCTGATTGGGGTAAGTCATATATATATATGCTTATTGCAGCGTGCAGCGCAGCCAGCGCGAAAGATAAGGGTTGTTACGCACCTTTGTTAAAATGGTAACACAGGAGAAGTTTAAGGATAAATTCGATAAAAATACCGGATACTTTTGTATCGTTTATAAAAAAGGAAAAGCAATATGTATATATGCTTCCATCAGGTATTATCAATTAGATAAGGGTAGTGCAACAGGAGCCGGTTCATGTTGAAAGAGAAGATCTCTGTATTTATCGATAAGATTAAGGCGATTGAAGGGGTTTCAGCATGTGCCCTCGTATCCCGTGATGGAATCATCGGAGGAAAATTTTTCGACCAGGAAATGAATGAACCGTGGTTTGGTGCGCTGTCTGCCACCATCCTTGCGTCAGCGGAGTCTGTTGGGAGTTTAATCAAGTTAAAGACCATGGAGTCCGTGACGATACGTGCACAGGATACATCCGTTATTGTCATGGGTGCCGGGGAAAATTTCCTTATCACTGCAATCGTCAGACATAAAACTGATGCAGACAAAGTGCATACAGAGATGCAGACAGTTGCCAAAAAGATCGGGGAGGTTATGTAATGTTTACAATACTTGTTGTCGATGACAGCCCATTTATCGTCGATGTCTTTGTTACCATGCTGGAGAGGGGCGGATACCGTACAGTTGCTGCATACGGCGGTGAAGAGTGTTTAGAGATTTTAAAGACGGTCACTCCCGATCTGATCCTTCTCGACATAATGATGGAACCGATGGATGGGTGGGAGACGCTTGAAAAGGTTAAGGAAAATCCGGGGACAAAAGAGATCCCGGTACTCATGCTCACGGCAAAACAGCTGACTCCTTCAGAAGCCCAGGAATATGGTATCTACATTGAAGATTACGTTTTAAAACCCATCACCCACCGCGAACTCTACGATGCGATCGAACATGTGCTCAATCGCCGGCAGTCCATCAGATCCGATATGGATATGGCAAAACAATCGGGTTTCGATGCCGAGATCATCACCGAATATGCCCGCCTGGCCAAGAGCATCGATGTGAACAAGCGCTTAATGAAGATCCTTGAAACCACCTACAACTTCAATGATTCAAAAGTCCGTGTCAGCGATGAGATATCCCGTGCAATAAAGAGCATGGAGATGAATATAAAATTCCAGGATAGCCGGCTCCAGCAGATAAAAGGCGAACTCTCGGGGACGTCTGCAGAAAAATAATCAGTTCCCCGAATTTATTTACATCAACCTATGAATACTATAAGGAATAATATTACCCTGCATCCGGATCTCAGACAAGTGCCTGCTATTGATGACAAATCCGCGGTTTATATAGGAGTACATGAGGGACTATTAGCGTGAATGATTCAATTCTGATTGTTGATGACAGCCCCTATATTGTCGATGGTCTTGTAGCCCTTTTAAAAAGAAAAGGTTTCAAACCAATTGCCGCCCATGGGGGGGATGAAGCCATATCCATTCTTACTGGCAACAAACCCGACCTCATCCTGCTCGATATCATGATGGAGCCGATGGATGGATGGGAAACACTAGAGAAGATCAAGGCTAACCCGGAAACCCGTGATCTTCCCGTACTCATGTTCTCGGCAAAAAAGATCACTCCCGAAGAGGCACAGGAGCATAGCTTAAATATTGAGGATTTTGTCTCAAAACCCGTCAATCCGGCCCAACTCCTCAACTCGATAAAGCAGATCTTTGAGCGTCGCAGCAGCGTGAAACTGGAAGCCGGGGTAGCAAAGGATGCCGGTCAGGATGCTGCAATTATTTCCGAATACTCCGCGCTCCGCAAGAGTATCGAAGTGGACAAAAACCTTCTTGAAGTTTTGAAAAATGCAAGCGGCATGAATAACCCCGGCCACGCGGTACCTGAAGACGATCTCCTGTCGATTAACAAACTCGACCAGAAGATTAAGACTGACGAGATTCGCTTAAAAGAGATCAACGAAAAGTTTGCAAAAGCTGCCTGACGTTTGGTTGAATCGAATAAAACCGGGAAAATATTTATATAGTTTTCTTACATTGTTATAATGCTGTACATCTTATTCCATATTGGGTTCGTAGCTCAGTTCGGTAGAGCGCCTGGCTTTTAACCAGGTGGTCGGGGGTTCAAATCCCTCCGGGCCCGTTGCCACGAGCAATCGTGGGTTTTTTGCGGTGATACATCTGAGAGGAAATTTGTTTATGCGGGAGGGGGTTTTTCATTGAGCACCAAACTTAATGTGTTGAAGCACGATATGGTGCCAGACCATGAAATTATGAGTGAGGAGGAGGTTTCTGCGCTTCTCACCACTTACAACATAACAACCGAACAATTACCAAAAGTATTCCATGACGATCCAGCAGTCAAAGTGATCGGCGCAGAAGCCGATGATGTGATAAGAATTATCCGTGTGAGCCATACAGCCGGAAGAGCTGAATCGTTCCGTCTCGTGGTAAAGAGACCCAAGAAATAAATCCGGGGGGGTTTTAAGTCTGATTGACAGAAGTATTTTATCGAGGGCGTATTTTTCACGGGAGCATGTTGCGCGCCACCAGCTTGACTCCTATAACTATTTCCTGAAGTATAAATTGCAAAAAGTGGTAAAAGAGACGCAGATTATTGAGACGGATATTGAGAACCGGGGCAAGAACAACGAAGCAGTCTGGGTAGAACTCGGCGAAATAACGGTAAAAAAGCCGCTCGTCCGGGAAGCGGATGGTTCGCAGAGCGAACTTTATCCCTGCGAGGCACGCCTGCGCAACCTGACGTATGCAGCCCCTATCCAGCTGGGCCTCACCCTTGTGCATGGTGAAGACCGGCAGGAACCGATCGTTACTACGATCGGACAGCTCCCTGTCATGATCGGCTCAACATCCTGCAACCTTTATGGCATGAATGACGAGCAGCGCGTTGCCAAAGGTGAGGATGCATTCGATCCGGGCGGATATTTCATTGTTAACGGTACCGAGCGTGTGCTCATGACCTTAGAAGACCTGGCGTCTAACAAGATCATGACCGAGTCCACCGAGCGATACAATGAGCCTATCTATGTAGCCAAGGTGTTCTCGCAGTTTCGGGGATACCGTGCACTGGTGGTTGTTGAACGCAACAAGAAGAACCTGCTTGAAGTCTCGTTCCCCTCGGTTGCCGGACACCTGAAATTTGTCGACCTGATGCGTGCACTGGGCATGATCAATGACCAGGAAGTTGTCAATGCGGTCTCAACCGATGAAGATATCCTGACCTTCATGATGCAGAATCTCGAAGAGAGTGAATGCGATTCGGTTGATGGCGGTATTATGTATGTGGGTAAGAAACTGGCACCCAACCAGACAAAGGATTACCAGCGCAAGCGGGCGGAGTTCGTGCTCGACAACTATCTCCTGCCCCATCTCAACTACTCCATGCCAGCCAACTTAAAGGAAGGCGACGAGGGATATCACGAAATGATCCTCTCGGTCCGGCTTGCAAAGGGCCACTTCCTCGGGCGCATGGCAGAGGCCTGTTTCGATCTCGTGCTCGACAAGCGCAGGATCGATGACAAGGACCACTACTCCAACAAGCGGTTGAAACTTGCCGGAGATTTAATGGAAGATCTCTTCCGTATCTCCTTAAACCGGCTTACCCGCGACATCAAGTACCAGCTCGAACGCGCCAGCATGCGTCACCGCGATCTCTCGATTGGGACTGCCGTGCGGGCCGATGTGCTGACTGAGCGCCTGCTGCACCCGCTTGCCACCGGTAACTGGGTGGGCGGAAGAACCGGTGTCTCACAACTCCTCGATCGCATCGACCACATGGCCGTGCTCTCGCACCTGCGCCGCGTGATCTCACCACTCTCACGTTCACAGCCACATTTCGAGGCCCGTGACCTGCACCCGACCCAGTGGGGCCGGATCTGCCCAAGCGAAACACCAGAAGGTCCGAATTGTGGGCTTGTCAAGAACTTCGCCCAGATGGTTGAGATCAGCAAAGGGGTAGATAACGAAGATCAGATCCTGCAGATCCTGCACAACCTTGATGTTGAACCGATCAAGGGAGAGTCACGATGAAAAAATCACGCGTGTTTGTTGACGGTGCACTTGTCGGACTCCACAATGACCCAAAAGCACTGGTTGCCAGTATCCGGGCCATGCGCCGTAAGGGAGAAGTTGCTCCCGAAGTGAATGTTTCTTACAAGGAATACAACGGCGATGTCGTGATCCTCACCGACCAGGGCAGGGCCCGGCGCCCGCTGATTGTCTTAAAGAACGGAGAACCGATCATCACCGATGCAGATCTTGCAAAACTTGCCAAAAAAGAGATCGATATCAACTGGTTTGTCCAGCGCGGTATGATAGAGTTTCTCGATGCTGAAGAAGAAGAGGATCTTCTCATTGCCATGCACTTTGATAAGATCACACCCGCCCACACACACCTTGAGATTGACCCCTCCCTGATCCTTGGTATCGGTGCCGCACACGTTCCGTTTCCGGAGCACAATGCCAGTCCGCGTGTAACAATGGGTGCAGGAATGGTCAAGCAGGCGCTCGGTTTTGGATGCGCCAATATGAAGCTCCGCCCCGATACCCGGGGTCACCTGCTCCACTATACGCAAAAACCGCTCACTCACACCCAGACTTCTGAACTGATTGGCTCGGATGACCGGCCTGCAGGACAGAACTTTGTTGTTGCGATCATCTCCTATGAAGGCTACAATATTGAAGATGCGCTCATCTTTAACAAGGCGTCTATCGAACGCGGACTCGGGCGATCCCACTTCTTCCGTACCTATGAAGGCGAAGAACGCCGCTATCCTGGCGGACAGATCGACCGCATCGAAGTCCCTGAAGAAGAAGTTGCCGGTGCGCACGGTGCCGACTCTTACAAGAATCTCGATGAAGATGGCGTGATTAACCCTGAAACGGTTGTTGCCGAAAAAGATGTACTGATCGGAAAGACTTCCCCGCCACGGTTCCTGGAAGAACCAACCGGTGAATTGATCGCTGTAGAGAAGCGCCGCGACACCTCAGTAACCATGCGCAGCAACGAGCACGGCATTGTCGACACGGTGATCATCACCGAGGGGGAGAACAGCTCCCGGCTGGTCAAGGTGCGCACAAGAGACCTCCGTATACCGGAAGTCGGCGACAAGTTTGCATCCCGGCACGGTCAGAAAGGTGTTATCGGTCTGATCGCACCGCAGGAAGATATGCCATTTACCGAGAGCGGACAATGTCCTGACCTTGTGATCAACCCCCACGCAATCCCGAGCCGAATGACTGTCGGTCACATGCTTGAGATGATCGGAGGCAAAGTCGGGTCGCTTGAAGGAAGACGTATCAACGGCACCGCATTTGGTGGCGAGAGTGAGGCAAATATCCGTGCATCATTAAAGAATCTCGGATTCTCCCACAATGGCCGCGAGATCATGTATGACGGTATCACCGGCAAGCAGTTCAAGGCCGATGTCTACATCGGTGTGATCTACTACCAGAAACTCTACCACATGGTATCGGCAAAGATGCACGCACGCTCCCGTGGACCTGTGCAGGTGCTCACCCGCCAGCCAACAGAAGGACGTGCCCGTGAAGGCGGTCTCCGGTTTGGTGAGATGGAACGCGATGTCATGATCGGACACGGTGCGGCAATGGCATTAAAAGAGCGCCTGCTCGATGAGTCAGATAAGGTGATGGAATATGTCTGCGCACACTGCGGTATGGTTGCAATGCTTGACCGCAGGCGCAACATGACCCGCTGCCTTGCGTGTGGCAACGAGACCGACATCTACTCGGTTGAGATGAGCTATGCATTCAAGCTCCTGTTAGATGAGATGAAGAGTATGGGAATTGCACCCAGGTTGAAATTACAGGACGTGGTGTAAGATGCCATCCCCAAAACGAATCGGACAGATTGAATTCGGACTGTTATCCCCAAAAGAGATCCGCGAGATGAGTGTGCGCAAGATCATCTGGGCAGACACCTATGATGACGACGGGTTTCCCTACCCGCAGGGACTTATGGACTTAAACTTAGGGGTGATTGACCCCGGTCTAAGGTGCAAGACCTGCGACCAGAAGGCCAGCGAATGTCCCGGGCATTTCGGGCACATCGAGCTTGCAAAGCCAGTCATCCATGTCGGGTACACCAGGTTGATAAGAAAACTCCTGCGTGTTACCTGCCGCTCCTGCGGACGGGTGCTGTTAAGCCCTGAAGAGATCGAAAAAGTTGTTGGAACAGAAGATGACCAGACCGGCGACTTACTCTCAGAAAAGGATGTAAAAAAGGAGCGCATCTGCCCACACTGCGGCGACCAGCAGCTCAAGATCAACTTCGAGAAACCCACAACGTTTTCAGAAGTGGTTGTAGAGGAAGGCAAAAAAGTAGAGCACAAGTTAACTCCGGCAGATATCCGAGCACGCATGGAGAAGATCCCTGATGAGGACTTAATCCCGCTGGGCATCAAACGCCCGGATGTTGCCCGTCCTGAATGGACGATCTTAACGGTGCTTCCGGTTCCTCCGGTAACCATGCGCCCGTCCATCATCTTAGAGAACGGACAGCGCTCGGAAGATGACTTAACCCACAAGCTTGTGGATATCATCCGCATCAACCAGCGTTTCAAGGAGAACCAGGATGCCGGTGCCCCCCAGCTGATCATCGAAGATCTCTGGGAACTCTTGCAATACCACGTCACTACGTACATGGACAACGAAGTGGCAGGCTGCCCACCGGCACGCCACCGCAGCGGCAGACCGTTAAAGACTCTTTCACAGCGTCTCAAGGGTAAAGACGGTCGTTTCCGTGGTTCCCTCTCCGGTAAGCGTGTGAACTTCTCATCGCGTACCGTTATCTCTCCGGACCCGAACCTCTCGGTTCGGCAGGTCGGTGTCCCACGGGCTGTTGCAAACGAGATGACCATTCCGGTCCGTGTCACTATCCATAATATTGAGGAGCTCAAACAGATTGCCCGGAATGGACCTGTCCGCCCGGATGTTAATGCCCCCTGTGGTGCCAACTATGTGATCCGCCCGGACGCCCGGCGCCTGCGACTTGCTGAAGGCAATCTCGATACGGTTGCCGATATGATCGAACCCGGCTGGACTGTCGAGCGCCATCTCCGGGACGGCGATGTAGTGCTCTTTAACCGTCAGCCCTCACTGCACCGTATGAGTATCATGGCCCACCGGGTCAAGGTTATGGAAGGCAAGACCTTCCGGCTCAACCCGGCAGTATGTCCTCCGTATAACGCCGACTTTGATGGCGATGAAATGAACATGCACGTACCGCAGACTGAAGAGGCACGTGCGGAAGCAACCATCTTAATCTCTGTGCAGGAGAACATCCTCTCCCCACGTTTCGGTGGCCCCATCATCGGCGGTATCCACGACCACGTGTCAGGTATCTTCATGCTCACGCATGATACCCGCTGGTTCAAAAAAGAAGAAGCCCTCTACCTGCTCCGGTACACCCGCATTGAACGCATGCCGGCACCGGGCAAAGTTGAGGAAGGAATAGAATACTGGAGCAACAAGCAGGTATTCTCAGTTATCCTCCCCGAGCACCTCAACATGGTCTTCCAGGCAAGTTCCTGCCAGAACTGTGATGTCTGTAAAAAGGAGCTCTGCGAACGGGATGCATATGTCAGGATCTTTGACGGAATCTTAGAGTCAGGCACGATCGACAAGAAAGCGATTGGTGCGTTTGACGGACAGATCGTGAACCGTATCATCCGCCAGGAAGGCATGAGCCGGGCAACTGACTTCATCGATGACATGACCAAACTCTCGATTCGTGCGATCATGTTCGACGGTTTCTCATTTGGTATCGATGACGAAGATCTGTCCAGGACCGAATACGGCCAGATCGAAGAAGTGTTAAAGAATGCATCACTCGATGTTGACCGCCGTATCAAGATCTATGAAGACGGGCAGCTCGAACCCATGCCGGGGCGTACCGTTGAAGAGACGCTCGAGATGCAGATCATGCAGGTGCTTGGAAAAGCCCGTGACCTGACCGGTGAGATTGCAGGCCGGCACCTTGGTCTGGGCAACAGCGCAGTGCTCATGGCAGTCTCCGGTGCCCGTGGGTCTATGCTCAACCTGACGCAGATGGCGGGGTGTATCGGCCAGCAGTCCGTTCGTGGTGAGCGTATCGTCCGTGGTTACGATGACCGCACACTCCCGCACTTCCGGAAAGGAGAGCGTGGGTCGGATGCACACGGTTTCATCCAGCACAGCTACAAGGGCGGGTTAAACCCGACCGAGTTCTTCTTCCACGCAATCGGTGGCCGTGAAGGTCTCGTGGACACAGCCGTTCGTACGTCCCAGAGCGGATATCTCCAGCGCAGGTTGATCAATGCGCTTCAGGATCTTAAGGTAGCGTATGATGGAACGGTCCGGACAACCGGTGGCAGGATCATCCAGTTCGAGTATGGTGAAGACGGCACTGACCCGACCAAGAGCGCTTTTGGCGACCCGGTCGATGTCAAGGGTATTGTTGAGAGTATCTTAAAGGAGGCAGCCTGATGACGTTACCAGAGAAGTACGAGAAGAAAGTTGAAGCTGCAGACCTTCCGGTCAAGACAAAAGACCAGATAAGGAAGTTCCTATCCGAAAAAGAGATCACCGATACCAAGTTCAAGCAGATCCTTGACCGCGTGATTAAGGAGTATAAGTCCACCCGGATTGAGCCCTGCGAGGCAGTCGGTGTGATTGCCGCCCAGTCCATTGGTGAGCCCGGTACGCAGATGACGATGCGTACGTTTCACTATGCAGGTGTCGCTGAGATCAACGTTACCTTAGGTCTGCCGCGTCTCATTGAGATCATGGATGCAAGAAAAGAGCCCAGCACACCGACCATGACGGTATTTCTTGAAGCAGATTACCGCAATGACCGTGACCGGGCCCGGGAAGTGAGCTGGCAGATTGAAGCTGCACCCCTTCATGAGTTTGGCGATATCACCACAGACATGGAGAACATGCATGTGGTTGTGCACTTAAACACCAAGGTCTGCGACAAACGTAAAATCTCTCCGGATGAGATTATGGAAGTCGCGCCCAAGAAGATCAAAGACCGCAGGCACTACCGGGACTTTGAGCATGCGATTGATGAGGAGAAAGCGACCCTCACCTTCTCACCAAAAGACAAGGAGAGTTACCAGAATCTCTTCCAGCTGGCAGAGCATGTAAGAAAAGTGGTTGTGCAGGGTATTGATGACATCCTGCGTGTCGTCGTGAGGAAGGAGGGCGGGGAGTATATACTTTATACTGAAGGCTCCAACCTTAAAGACGTATTTGATGTAGCTGGTGTGGACACTACGCGTACCCGTACCAATAACATCAGTGAATGTGCAAATGTGCTCGGTATCGAGGCAGCCAGAAACGCGATCATCTTCGAAGCTGTATCCACGCTCAATGAGCAGGGTATCTTAGTTGATGTCCGTCACCTGATGCTTGTTGCAGATATGATGTGCATGGAAGGCGAAGTCAAACAGATCGGACGGCATGGAATTGCTGGCGAGAAAGAGAGTGTTCTTTCGCGTGCAGCATTCGAAGTGACGGTCAATCACCTGCTTGATGCGGCCGTTGCAAATGAAGTAGATGAACTGAGCGGCGTTACCGAAAATGTCATTGTCGGTCAGCCGATCCAGCTCGGTACCGGCGATGTTAAACTTATCGCAGTCAGACAACACGACAATTAAAATTTTAAGAGGAATTGTACATGGATTTTAATGCATCACTAAGAAGGGCCATAAAGACCGGAAATGTAATTCTTGGCCAGAACAACACAGAAAAATGCGTAAAAGAAGGCAAAGCCCAGATGATCGTTATTGCAGGTAACTGCCCGGCAGCCTTCAAGGCAAAAATTACTGCTACAGAGAATCTCTTCATTCACACCTTTGAAGGGTCCAGCGTTGCGCTCGGAAAAGCCTGCGGAAAGCCGTTCATGGTGAGCACGCTTGCAATCATCAGCCCCGGCGAATCAGATATCCTGTCCTTAAAGAGGGCATGATAATATGGGCGAAGTAGTACTTACCGAAGACTGTATGCGCCTGATCTCCCAGTTCGAGAGCCTGACTGGCGCAGGAAGCCGCGACTGTGTGATGGATGACCGGAACGCCCGCCTTATCTTTGTGATAAATCCCGGTGATATGGGGCTTGCGATCGGTAAGAAGGGAGCTTCGATCAAGAAGGCTTCCGAAGTGATGGGAAAGAAGATCGAAGTTGTTGAGTACAACAACAATGTCGAACAGTTCATCAAGAACTGTTTCTTACCCGCACAGGTCACTTCGCTGCTCTTTGAAGGCGAACCCGGCGAGCAGACGGTGCAGGTCGAAGTCAGTGACGCAGACCGGGGAATTGCGATTGGAAAGGACGGAAAGAACATCTTTAAGGCAAAGAAACTTTCCCAGCGCCATTACGATATTATTGATGTGCAGATCCTCCAAAAGCCGACAGATGATCAGCCGGCTGATGAGCAGGCTCAGTTATAGTTTTCTTTTTTTGATTTTTAAAATCCTAATTCCCGTAGCAAAAGCGGGATTCAAACTGAATAGATCCTTACCCAATGTGCATTATTTATTGGATCAAATGAACATTCAATACAATATTTATGAACATAAGCATTGGATCACCCTATGAGGCCGTGATAAAAAGGATCATTGAAAAAGGGTATGCCGGAAATCAGACCGAAGTGATCCGTCAGGCTCTCCTTGCCTATGAACGAATGCTTGAGGATGAAGAACTCATGCTTGTCCATAGAGCAGTTACAGTAGAAGTGAGCGAGATTGAAATTAATAAAAACCCATCCTGCTCCTTTGATGAAGTAAAGAAAATCCTCAACAACTGACCTTTTTGCATCGCCACTCTCTCGATTACTCTGCGATATCATCTGTCATAAATCAATCCTGTCCGATAGCAAAAATAAAAAAACGGGCTTGGGGGGATTTGAACCCCCGACATCCGGGTTAGAAGCCCGGCGCTATGTCCAAGCTAAGCCACAAGCCCCCTTGGTGCCTGATAACTACGTTCTATAGGATAATTAATATGATTCATGAACGGCAAAAAAACCAAGCGTACCAAATCATCCGGATCGTGACAACGATCGGACTGGCCTACGTAAAAAATGGTAACTTTTCAGGGTATATTTGAACAGTTACCTTTGGACAAAGGATGATATACTTTAATGTAAGATGTATCTTACTGATCTGATATGGATATCGGCATTACCCGCGTAAGTTCAAAGGGCCAGATTGTCATTCCCACATCCATGAGAGACAATCTTTCTGAAGGAGAGGAACTGCTCATAATCCGAGAGGGGGGGAGGTATATCATCAAGACTCTTGACAATCTAAAACCAACACTGAAAGATGATATCCTTTTTGCCGAAAAGACCGAAGAGGCCCTTTCTGAATACCAAAGGGGATCTTTTAAACGAAAGGAGAAGGATGCTTTTCTTGATGAGCTGGCGTCATGGTGACGGTTGCCTACAGCACCCGCTTTGAAAAAGAGGTTCGTAAGATACGGGACACATCACAAAAAGAGCGTGTCAAAGCGCAGATCATTCGGATAGTTCATGATCCAGAGACCGGAAAACCTATGCGCTGGTGCAAGAAGAACACGCGGGAGGTATATGTACCACCGTACCGGCTCTCGTATTGCTTTGACAAAAACAATGATACACTCGTATTTCTCTCGTTCTGTCATAAAGATGAACAGTAACAAAAAAGGTATGGATTACCCCCGGAAGATTATCCTTTTTTAATGGCCATCAGGTCGTCGACTTCATCAATTGTTTCACCATAGAGGTTGAGAGCACGGTATGAGACCTTGCCGTCAGCGGCCGTGATGAGGAGATAGTGCTCCTGGAGGGACAAGTTAAAACCCGCTGAGGGGTCCGGCTGAGATTTCCACCATTCCGTCCACGGGGAGGGATTGATCGGCGAATAGCTTGGGCCTCCTGCACATCCGGCCACAAGGTACCAGGTCGGGTACTGTACCGGCAGTGGGCTTTTTTGCTCGTCTTTCTCGATGATGCCATTGCGGTTTACGTCATCTACTGATGGGATTCCCGCCGGCACCTTGTCATTGATAAGTGTCCGTGAGTAGATATGCTCGTGTGAATTGATCACTGCTGCCACTTTTGAGGAGTTGCCGATAGCAAGGGCAAGCCGGTTCCGCGTTTCGATGAGTCCGGTTTTTTCCGGAACAATTTTCCCATCTTTGTAGGTGTATGCCCGGGTATTATCGTTACCAAACCTCCACATCGGTGCATCAGCAAATGTCGGGAACAGCCCGCAATGTGCAAATACGAACACATATTTGACCGAGGGATCCTGTTCAGCCTTTATCAACTCATTTTCGATCCAGACCATCTGGTCATCCATGATGTACCCATATGGAGCCCCGCCGAATTGCCTGGTCTCCGGGTTCTTCCAGTCGGTCTCGATAGTGGCCCAGTAGTCATTATTAACCGAGATCAACCGGATCGGGCCATACTGGACCGTGTAGACGGACTCGTTGTAGCTGGGTCTCCGGGTATCTGATGGCACCGGAGCATCGGTTGGGTTTGTGAATGCTTCTGCAAAGATCGCCTCTGAACTCCTGGTGTCATAGGGCATTGCATCTACTTTCACAATAGTTGTGGTTATTTTTCCGGCACTCTCATTCCTGAACTTATAGATATCATAGATGAGTTCGTGATTTCCCATGCCGGTATAGACCGGGCGCGAGTTCCAGAATCCGGCCATACACTGTTTGAAGGCATTGAACTGGGTTTTGTAATCGGCATCTGACATGGTGTAACCGTCCACAAGATCGCCTGCGAGGATGAAAAACCCGGCATCGCTCGCATATGCCTTTGCAGAGATCATGTCAAGCGTGCCATAATTCAAGCCCATGAAATTATTCAAAAATCCGCCATATCCCTGACGGGAGTCCCCGGCTGCGGCAAAGATAACGCGGGTCTCGTTTGGCAGGGGAGCGGCCCTGAACCTGAACTCCGGAGTCGTAAGGTTGCTCATCGTTACCCGGTAGGTATAATTCCTGCCAGGTGAAAGACCGGTCAATAAAATTTCATGATTAATCGACGGAGGACATAAAAAAACCCTTCCGTCCGAGAGCTGGAGCTGGGCCGGAGCCGCTTCGCTTGCGGTAAAGGCGATAGTAGCCTCATCCGGTCTCCTGCTGTCAATACGGTTGATGGACGGACCGCTGGTCAGCCACGGAACCTTGTAAAAACCGGTCTTGTTATGAATAAAACCGACGATTGTGTCATATCCTCCGATGAGACTGCCATTATATGCAAGGATCACCCGGACTGATATCGCCCCGCGATCTGTCCATCCTTCCGTGTTATGCTCGCTGTTAAGAAACGATTCTACCGGGATGACGGCGGTTCCCTGCACAATTTTTGCATCGTTTAAGAACCGTTTGTACCGGTACTTTGTTTCACCGGGCTGGTAAGGGTACGGGCCAATATAGAGCATTCCATTGACCCTGGATGGATCAATTTTCCTGCCATCCAGCATGCGGCCGGCGGCAGAGATATTAAAATTTAGTCCCTTCTCTCCGTCAGTTATGCATTTCTGCAGCATATCTACCGAGAGGGAATTGACAAATGTTGAATAATCCATTTCCGGATCCAGCGGATCAGTTACCCTGATACCTTTTTCCAGTGCAGCGAGATCTATCGGGAGATTCTCTGTTGTTAACTTAGGATGAATGGGGGAAACTGCCGTGTCTTTTTGTATGAATACCGTCAGGACTGCAAGAAGAATCAGAAGAATAAAAATAAGAATAATAAGAATGGGAATGACCAAATCCCGTTTCTGCGGTTTGGGTGGATGAAACCGGCTCATAGGGTGTATGTCGTCTGTTAATCTATAAATGGAATATGTTTTTTGTTATTCGAAGGCGTGCCCGTGACCGCGCTATTACCTGCATTTACTCTCTTTCAGATAGATCAACGTAACTTCAGTAAACCGGGCTGTGGATTTTGTCTGGTTATGGAGGGTGAAATCTGCGTTTACTGTCATGTTCTTTACCATTATTTTTTTGCTGCAATGGACAAAACCTCGCGGCATAGACCGAAGATTAGGTGAGCGTATCATCCCCTGTATGTGCAGAGCCGGCCCCATTGCGTATCATAACAATGAGCATAATCATTGTGGTTCGGTTGGCATACGTCCCTGCTGATGGGTGAGAGTATGCAGGCAAATGGCAAGAATAAACCAAAATGATTAAAGTGAGATAATCCAACAGGAAAGACATGCAAAAAAGCATTGGACGGTTTTTAATTTCGGTCGTATGTATTGCTGCAATTCTCGTAACGGGCTGTACCAACTCAGGAAGCAACCCGGTGGCTGTGACAACACCTTCACCAGCAACAACGGCCGAAGTTGTAGTGTCCACACTCCCTATCATTGCCACTTCAAATTCTCAAATAAGTCCAAATGTATCAGCAGCCTCACAATCAACTCCAGACACTTCTGTTTCTTCAACAGTTGTCTCTAAATCTGAAAATAGTAAAACTATCCTTAACGAGTCTTTCTCACTTATAACCGGGGATAAAAAAAGTGCAAAAATTTATTCTTTCAATGAGTTAGGTCTTGAATTTTTAAAACCTAATGACACGTTCATAATTTCAGTAGATTCTGGTAAACCAATCAACATCCTTGTTACTGATGCAAATGGCAGAGGCAACTATGAAGGTGTTTCAACAAAATGGGAAAAACAACCTCTGTCAAAAACCACGAATACTAAATTGTACGGGTGGAGTTATCCCGGCATCTGGACGGAACTAAAAGCAGATGAAGTTTTTCACGAGGATTTGTTGTTAAAAATCGAACGTGCAGGTTCTTATTATTTAATTTTCGATCCACAGAATATCGTAGAAAGTGTTTCAGAATTGGGCATCTCTCAGATAACGTATAATAATTTTAATGTTCACGTTCGTATAAATCAGGTATTAAATCCTCAATTTTTAGATAATCTGCCAAAATCCCCGTATTTCATCGATAACAAATTTGCAGTTTATTCTGGATATCGTGATGGTTACAAAGAATATCCATTGGAGGATTACGGACTTAATTACCTGAATGCCGGTGACACATACAAATTATCTATAGATTCGGAGAAACCCGTTAATGTTTTTGTGTTAAATATCAAAGAAGAGATGCAATTTGATACGATTACACCCGTTTGGGAAATGCAAGCTGAAAAAGGCAATAAAGGGTCTGAATATGGATATACCTATTCTGGAATATCTCCTTTGGTAAAAGAGGATAAGGTTACTAAAAAGGATATTACATTCACCGTTAAGACAAGCGGAAAATATTTCGTAATAATTGATCAACGGTTTGCCGATCCGTATGCAAAGACCCTTTCATATTTCAAAGGGGACATAAAATTATCTAAAATTTAATACTTTTAACACGGTACGGTCCATAAAGTATTGATGGGATTGTAGGAACCGGGGAAACGAGTGGGAAGACCCGCCATTGCAATCCCTAAACTCGTTTGCATCATGGCTGTTAATAGCGGTTAATGAGATGAGAAAAAGCCGGTTGTAAAACAGGGCTCCTTATTTTTCCACAAAAGTGATTTAATAAAATTTATCAAATGATGATGCGTAATAGTTTTCATTCGGTTAAACGAACGGGAAGTCCGATATGAAAAAAATTACTCTTGTGATATGTGTGTTGTTGATGCTGCTGTTGCTTCCGGTTACAGTATCCGCTTTGGGCAATATATCTGTAAGTTCCAACCCTACCGGGGCAACAATACTTGTAGATTCAATCGATGTAGGGGTCACACCTATGACCGTGGTAAACGTTACCAGTGGCTCTCACAATGTATTGCTACAAAAAACCGGATACCAGAATAATCTCACCAGTATTACAGTTGTGGATGGAGAAACCGTAACACTATCTGCAATTCTGACATCCTCTATTTCAGCTCCGACTATTACCAGCATCACTCCCCCCAGTGGGTTCAACTCCACATCTATTAGTATTACCAGTATTGCTGGAACAGGATTCTCGACCAGCTCCGCTCCAGGAGTAGTTCTGATGAAAAGCGGGCAGACTAATATTACTGCAACGGGTGTTACCTATTCATCAGCAACGAGCATAGCATGTACATTTGATATCACCAACAAACAGGCCGGTTACTGGAATGTTATCGTGACCAATCCAGACGGGCAGTCTGCAACGCTAACCAGCGGTTTTGAGATCAAGGATTCTACAGCTGCGGTGACATTATCCAGTATCACTCCCAGCAGTGCACAGACAAATACTACTGTTTCCATCACCTCTCTGTCAGGAACCGGCTTTGTTGTCACACCCCAGATAATCCTGCGACGTTCCCTGTACAATGATTTGTATGGAACAGTCACCGCTGCCACCACGACAAATATTGTCGGAACTTTTGACCTGACCAACAGGGTCCCCGGCAGTTATCAGGTCTGTGTAATCAACAGTGGGGTAGATCCTGTCTGTGGTCTGACGTTCACCATCAATTCCGTAGGATCAACCGCAAACGGCAGCATCAATGTCAAATCCAGCCCCTCCATCTCCAAAATATTCCTGAATTCTGTATTTCAGGATTATACCCCAAAGACGCTCTATAACCTCACCCCCGGTACATACACGGTAATGATACGAAGCGCAGGATACAATGACTACTCAGAGAGCGTTGCAGTGACTGCTGGAAACATCTCCTATGTAACCGCCTCGCTCGTTCTCGCTCCTGAGGTGACCACTGCCACGGTAACGGCTCCCACAACAACAGTAACCGCCGTAAAAACCACCGCAAAGTCAACGGCAAAAGTCCCGACACCCTGGCCGAGTGCCACCCCTACACCGGCACCGGCCTCGCCCGTTGGGGTTCTTGTGATTCTTGGTGCGGTTGGTGTAGGGTTTGTCGTAATCAGGAAAATGTAAACACTTTTTTTTTTAAAACCCACATGATGCGTCGGGCCACACACTATAGGATAAAAAAAGCAAGTGGGTATTTTTTTATCGATCTTTGGATACAATCAATTTTTTAAAATCTAAAAAAATATCGTTTATCATCCCGCGTGATAACACGACGACTTGAGCACTTCGACTTCCGTTGGCAGCATGAGCCCTTCATGGAATACTGTTTTGATCACCGATGAAGCGCAGTACTTGACCTGCACACGGGCAGACATCCGCTCCCGCTCTTCAAAATACGAGCCGTGGTTGAATTCCACGATCCGCTTCATTGAGATCGTAGTCGAGAGCACATAGACACAGATCCCGGTATCGCCAGGGCTCAAATCTGCAAGATCGATCGAGGTCATGAACATATGGGTTTCAGGGCCCGGTTCTACAGAAGCGATGGTCACAACATTATGGGCGCTCTGCAGCTCGATTGTGCGGGGTCTTCCGCTTTTGAGGTCCTTAATAATTTCAGGAGAAATTCCGGTTAAAGCAGCGCATCTCATTGCAGTCACCCGTACATGATAAGATCTTTTTTCGGCGATTGTTCAGCGGATTGCTGTACTTCATCAGAGATCTTCTGCATGCTCTGCTCGATCTCTACTGCCTGGTCGATGAGTGGCTGCATATCGAGGCCGAGATTGTACATCTTGTTGAGCACTTCGATGGTGGCAGCCGATGATCGCGGATCGGGGGCATTTACCGTCTCTCCCAAAAGGCCATACGCAGGAATGCCACGGGCTTTACATTCCGTCAGGAGACTGGATGCAATTCCCGAGATACTCCCGATTGGCAGCAACAGCGTGTGTTCCTCGATCCGCTTGAGTGCTTCTTCTGTTGTAGCAACACCAAATACGCGTTTCTCCGGTTCGTTGGTGATGATACCGGCAATCGTGAGCACCTCTTTAGGGTTGAACTGTTCTAACCAGTTGACAATATCGCGTGAGGTCTCGTAGCAGATCATGGGATGGATCGGAATATCTGCGACAATGGCTGCGATATCGTTTTTAAGATAAATCCGGACCGGGTCATTGATCACGCCTTTGTTCATCATCGCTAACGGTGGAAAAAACTTTGAAGTCATGGTGCCGATCTGCTCAAACCCCAGCTGATCGACCATATATTGCAGCGCGATTGTACCGACAAGCCCGCTCCCGGGAAAGCCAATGAGCACCGATGTATTGTCAGGGGGAATGGGTTTTGATATGACATTGATGTCTTTTTTTGGGATCATCTCAATCAGGTCATTGCGAATAATATCGAGACGTGAAACGATCTCAGTTTGAGACACATGGGCGTCTTTTGTCATTAGATTAACATACACGCACTACCTAAAAAATAGTATGCAGGAGTACCCAATCAAACGCGGGATGACAAAAGATCTCGAAAACCGGATCATTGCTGAACTAAAGACATGTTTCAGTGTAGAACCGCAAAAGACTGCCAAAGGATACACAATAAAATTCGGGGCGCTCAAGCGACTCGATGTTAACCCGGGTAAAGATGGAAAATCAGTCATCATCGATACCGAATCGGACATGAAGGTGAGCGATGACGTGATCCTTGACACGAACAAGCGCTTCAGGAAATACCTTGATGCGATCACCGGTTTCTCCACCAAAGAACGAGTGAAACGGGCAAAGAGTCCGGCAGAGGAATAATATTTTCATGGTCATCTGTGAAGCGTGCGGAAAGGATGTACTGGAAGGTAACCGGTTCTGTACATCCTGTGGGGCTGTCATCACACGGTTCCCCAATTATTCCGGCACCGTAGTTACGGAAGAACAGACAGTGAAACCCGCAGGACTTGTCTCGTGGAGCAAGAAGATCCCGCTGATCACAAACCCGTATCTCGTGCTGCAGTGTATCTTCATTCCATTGGGTATCGGGATTGTGTGCGGCAGTTTTTTCTCACTCATCACGGGCGGAGAATGGGCGATGCTCACCCTGTTTCTCATCATCGGTGCAGGACTTTCTGTGCTCTTTCTCATCATCATGCTTGTGCTCCAGATTGTTACGGGCGGGGGTCTTGAGACGGAATTTTTCATCAGTGATGAGGGGGTTGCCCATAAAGCCGGGAGCACGACAAAAACCCTCAACCGGGTTTCTGCCGGGGGTTCAGCAGTGCTGGGCTCAATGTCAGGAAGCGGCGCCGGGCTCCTTGCGATGTCGCAGGAAAACAACATGTTCGCGTGGGAAGAGGTGCGGTATGTATCCGTATACCGCAGTGTGAGGAGTATTGTTTTCCGGTCAAAATATCTGATAAGTCCCGTTGTTCTTTACTGTACCGATGAAAATTTCCCGGCAATCCTTGCTATGGTTAAAAAATATGCACCTGCCATAGCAACAACCCATCTCTGATTTTCCCGGTTTTTTCCTGTTGCTGTCCGATCGAAATGGAATGCTCTTTATGTACAACGTTCAACCACTCTGTAGTGATAAGTATGCCATTTTGTCCTGAATGTGGAAAACCCGTAGCCCCGAACGCAAAATTCTGCCGGATCTGTGGGGCATCCCAGCTGGATGATGCCCAGACCATTCCGGTGTCCACACCGGTAGCTGCACCCGCACCGGTTGTGTCCCCCCCGCAACCTCCGCAGCCTCGTCAGGTTCCCATGCAGCCTGTGGTCCAGCCGGTTGAGCAATCTGTCTGCAGCTCGTGCGGCAGCCCCCTGTCTTCTTTAGAGAAATTCTGCGGTATCTGTGGATCACGCGCAGGCCAAATCGCTCCGGCGGCTCCCCCGGCCCCACCATCAGCAACCCCGGTATATACACCTGTACCCGCTCCCGTTCCATCACCGTCCCAGCAACCTCTGCCAATTATGGGCGATTCTGCAGGAGTCCGGACCTGCAAAGCCTGTGGAAACATCATCAAACCCGGCGATAAGTACTGCAGTAAATGCCTTGTTATAGTGCGGGATAACCAGCCGCAGGCAGCAGCACCGGTCCGCTATCCTGTGCAACCTTCCACAGCTGCTCCCGGCGCCTATGTCTGTGCATCGTGCGGCAGCCCCATATCCGGCACGGAAAAATTCTGCGGTATCTGCGGTGCAACAGTAGCTGCCCGTGCTCCTGCACCTGCACAACCCCAACCAGTCCAGAAAACCTGCAGCGCGTGTGGAGCTCCGGTCAATGACACCACAAAATTCTGCGGGGGGTGTGGAGCGCCTGTTGGCGCATCCTTTCGCCCCGCCACGGTAGCGCCACCTGCCCCAAATGCCGGTGTTGCACCCGCAGTGCCGCAGGGCGGTGAGCAGGTTATCGGTGTGATCGGCAATGCCCGGAAGATGAAGATGCTGGACGCTGCATGGGATACCTATGCGGTGGTGGTCACTAATCGCCGCATGATTCTAGCCCAGCTCACAGCAGACATGCTCAATGCCGCTTACAGGGAAGCTGCAGAAAGGGCAAAGGCAGAAGGCAAGGGATTTTTGGAACAGATGGCACACCAGATGACCATAGCTTTCCAGTACTGCCAGAAGTATGAGACCATGCCGCCCGATCTTGCTCTGGCAGAGACAAACGGGAACCGGGCGATAGAGAATGTGCGGATCACTGCTGTCAATATGAAAGAGAAACCAAACGGAGACACAATAGAATTTACCGAATTTATTATGACCGTTCAATCCGCTGACGGAAAATTTGAGTTTCATATCGGTGAGGATGATCGTTTCATCAATATTCTTAAAGCCGCCTATGGCGAAAAGGTGCAAATGCCGTTTGGGTACTTTAAGGCTGGCGGGGTTCGGATCAAATTTTTCTGACGGATTATCCAATCAATCTCCTTATTAAATACAGAGAAGCACTTTTTATTAGTGAGTAAATATGGTAGTGGATTTGAGTCAGGCAATAGATATTGGAAATTATTTCAACCATCTCCATAAAAATTCAGTAAAAAATATTACTGAAACGTTACTGGGAAAATATAAAGACGTAGTCAGACTCTCCCCAGATACCTCCTCGGTTGAATTCCTTCATTCTGCGAAAAACCAGAGATAAGGCCTTCATAAAACAGGTCTCTGGGATTATTCCTGCAGCAGAACCAGAATTAATCCTAAAAAAAGAATTTTTCAAACCGTAATTTTTATAAATCATGAACCGACTGAACCGGACTATAAATTTTTTCCGGATAATTCCCCGGCCCCCTCATCCGATAATGAGATCTGAATCGCCTCATCAAACTCCCGGGTCAGTTTGTTGTAATACACGGCCTGTACCTCAATGGGATCTGTGCATGTCGGGTCTGCAAGGATCTGGAGGGTTACACCTTTCTCTTCACCATGGGGAACCATAAAGGGCTTTAAGTTCCTGGAATCTTTACACCCTTTGGCACTCAGGCTGATATTATAGGCAAATGATTTCCCGGTATTTTTGATCAGCAGATCAATGGCATAATGGCCGGAGGGATTTTTTTTAACACTTACGCAAATGATCTCAATCCATGGATTCAGAGCGCCTAATTCTTCCTGCGCTTCTAAAAACCCGGGGTTGATCTCCATTGCCCGTACATAACACTCGTAGGCTTCAAAATTTTTCCCGCTCTTGTCAAGAATCACGGCTTTTCGCATCAGAATACTGACGTTTTTATTGTCAATGGCCAGAGCCTGATTATAGCACGTGAGCGATTCTGAATATTTCCCGATTTTTTCGAGCACCATACCTTTTGCAAAAAGGGTGTCTTTGTCCCGCGGGTCAAGATCAAGAGCGCGATCAAAGAGAAGGATGGCTTCATCATCCCTGCCAAGGTGTTCAAGAACAACTCCCTTGCTATAGAGTGCCTTCTCATGGTTCGGGTTTAAGGAAATCACCTGACCAAACGACACAAGCGCACCTTCAAATTCTTCCATTGTTTCAAGGATCGTTCCCCGGTTATACCATGAACAAACGTTACGGGGATCTTCTGATACCGCATGATCGTAGGCTAAAAGAGCCTCTTTACTCTTCCCAAGTTTCTGGAGGACAACTCCCTGGTTGTACCATGCCAGTACATTTTTAGGATTCTTTTCAAGGCACCGGGTGAATGCCTCAGATGCTTCTTTGTAATCATTATGGTCCATAAGGACAAAGCCCATTGCGTAATAGACCTCAGGATCTTCCATTCCAAGGGAAAGCACCCTCTGGTAGGATGCAATCGCTTCAGCAGTATTTTGAGAAACCTGCAAGATACTTCCCCGGTAGTACCAGCACAGGGCATTGGATGGGTCCAGAACGAGGATTCTGTCGTAGATCTTTACTGCCTGTTCACTTAACCCCTTTTTCCGGTACAAATCAGCCATACTTGTGAGCATGGGAATATTTTCCGGTTCGATCTTTTCTATGGTTTTGAATACAGCAAGCGCGTCATTGAATTTTCCCTGCCGCACCAGCATATCCCCCTTTCCACACAAGGCATCCATGCTCTTTGGATTGAGTTCTATCGCCCTTTCAAATGGCCACATCGTGCCTTCATGTTTTCCCCATTCAATAAGGGTGATTACGAGTTCCTTGATTACCTCCGGATTACCCGGGTTGCCTTTTATCGTTTGTTCAAACACATCAATGGCTAGCTGATACTTTCCCCGTTTTCTAAACGTCCGTCCCTTCCTTATCAAACTCTCAATATTATACGGGTTGATGGAAATTGCCTGATTGAGCGGAATTAGTGCATCTTCATATCTTCCGGCTCTTTCAAGGACTGCGCTTTTGTTCAGCATTGTGAGGATATTATTCGGAATAACCGGAAGGTCAGGGCTTAACGCAAATGCGTTTTCATATGCTACGGCTGCGTCTTTTTCTTTTCCCAGGGCAAGGAGAGCTACACCTTTGTTGTACAATGCAAGGGAATTTTTTGGATTTGCCGCAATTGCCTGGTCAAAAACAACGAGTGCATCTTCATAATTGCCGGCTGCCCCAAGTGCAATTCCCCGGTTGATGGCAGCATTAATATTTTTAGAGTCCAGGGTCAGTGCCTTGTCAAATGATGCGATTGCGTCTCGGTATCGTCCGAGATTTCCCAGTGCCTGTCCCCGGTAGACCAGAAGATCGGCATTATCGGGTTCGAGCTCTAATCCCTTATTGAAACTCTCAAGTGCCTTATTGCAGTCACCGATCGACCACTGGTTCTGTCCACGCTGTATCCAGAAAATTCCCTTTTGGGAGTCATTCTCTGCAGTCACAGTTAAACCCCCCGGTGCCGGAGGGGGAGCGTTCTCATCCGGATGCAGGTTTTGCTGCCCGCTTTTCTGTTCATCGCGACCGAGAAGTTTATTAAAGAAGCTCAAGAGGGGTATGACTCCGTAATTTTGGTATAAGTGTGATTGTTGCAGGGCAATAAATAATCTTTAGTTTATTTCTTTACCGTTTAAGGCACACGCTCTAAAAAATTCCAGTGTTTTTTAACCCGTGTGAGATGTTTACTCTGTGGAGTAATAATTTTTTGGCACTGCAACTATTGCTTCCATCAAACAATCCCTTTAAGGACAACCCGGATAAAAAAAGAAAGTTATTCAATAATAATTGCCGGCTTAAACGGCAGGGCTGTTGCTGCTTTTACATGGATACCGTTTTCAGCATCGGTGATATGCACCGGCACCTTAAACTCGTGTTCGAGGAATGCCTGTGCTGCTTCAAAGACGGCATGCTCGTTGATCGGCTCTTGTGCCAGTGGCGCAACAACCTGCGGGGGCAGGCGGTGGATGAGCGTGGTGCACTGCCGGGCTGCATCCGTTGCCTCTTTACCGCGTTTCTTCATGGAGTCGTCTTTCATGATCTCCTTGATCACCGTGTTGCGATCCGATGATTTGGCAATCGTCCGGAATATGTCGTGCTTCCATTCCGGTGCAAGAGCGATCGTGATGGCCTTAGGCGTGATCTGGATCAGCTTCATGATCGACTCGATATCCTCAACCGTGCGGGAGAGCAGTTCTTCTGAGAGTTCTACCCGCGGGCTGATAAGTTTCTTATCGGCTACCGGCCACGGGGCAAACGAGACGAGTCCTTCTCCTGTCATCTCTTTCCACAGGTGCTCTCCTGTGAACGGGATGAACGGCGAAAGGAGCCGGATCCAGACGGAACAGAGTGTGTGCAGTTCCCGGCTGCCGTCGCAGTTTTCGGGCAATCGGCGGCGGTACCATTTCAGGTCGGTCTCGATACCGAACCAGGCTTCCTGGAGTGCCTGCCGGGTCTGGAAATTATTGAGCGCATCGGTGGTTCGTTCGATATGCGACTGGAGCCGGCTTACAAGCCATTTGTCGATGTCGTGCGGTTCGCCGCTGGCATCTTTTAGTTCCATAATCGTTGAATAGAACCGCTCGATCTGCTTCTTTGTAGAGATGACAAGTTCGTTTCTCCAGTCAAAGTCCTGCCACGGTTCGGCGCTGCCCATCAGGAACATGCGTACCGTGTCGGCACCGAATTCTGCCACTGCATCTTCAAGTAAGAAAACATTGCCTTTCGATGACGACATCTTTGCGCCGTTCAACAAGCCCATGCCAAATACGACCATGCCTGCCGGAAGTTTGTCCTTTGGAAAGATTGAGACGTGGTGGAAGATCTGGAATGTGAGGTGATTGGAGATGAGATCCTTTGCCGAGAACCGGTAGTTATACGGGTACCAGTAGAGGAACTCATTTCGCATCACATCGAGTTTCTTCTTCTCAGGAAGGTCATCAGATTTCTTACCAAGGAAGATATAATCAAAGACTTCAGGAGTGAGCAGCTTGGGATCGAGCTCGCGGATCTTGTGGGCGATCGTATAATAGGCCATGTAACAGGTTGAGTCCGAGAGCGGCTCGATCAGCTGGGTGGTGTCCCACGGGAAGCGGGTGCCAAGTCCCACGCGGCGGGTGCAGGCCCAGTCCTTGAGCCAGCCTACTGTGCGGTCGAACTCTGCCCGGACTTCGGCGGGTACGAGTGCCATGTCCCCGAGTTGGTCGCTCACCTGCTGTTTCCAGGCCGGGTCACTGTATTTTAAGAACCACTGGTCGTGCAGGATCTTGACCCTGACCCGGTTGCCGCACCGGCAGATGACGGGGCGCTGGTCGAACTCGTACATGATCGCAGAATCATACTTCTCGATCATGAGGGCAGCGACATCGTCCCTTGCAACCCGGACGGGTTTTCCGCCGTATTTCTCAAAGAGTTTGCCTTTTGAGAATTCTGCTGAATAGATCTCCTGGGTGAGTGCGTCCATCCGGCTGTCCATCTGGTTGGCGATACCGGCTTTCTCGACAGCAGACTGGGCAGGGATCTCACCATAGCCTTCGACTTTTATGAGCGGGATTGGTTTGATCTGTTGGTATTTCCCTGCCTGCTGGAGGTCTCGCAGTGCAATGTAGTCAAACGGTGCATGGGCAGGAACACTCATGACAAGACCGCTTGCCATATCAGGGTCCACAAATTCAGCGGGAAGGATGGTGATCTCCCCGCAGAGTGGGTGGGAGACTTTCTTGTCGATTAAGTCTTTACCGGCGATCTCTTCTTTGATCTCAACCGTGTGGTCCTGCAATGCGAGTTTCTCTGCAGCTTCTTTAGATACGATCCATGCCTTGCCGTCAACAAGTGCCTTGATGTAAACCACAGTCGGGTTTGCCCAGAGATTGGTCACCCCGTGGATGGTTTCGGGGCGGAGCGTTGCAGTGGGGATGAACGCATCGCCGTACCGGAACATAACAAGCGTGAACTTGACAACTTCAGCCTTATCTCCTTCGAGCAGGTCATGGTCGCCGACCGGGTTTTCATCTACCGTACAATACCGCACCGGATGCACGCCTTTTATTACATGACCTGCTTCATAGAGGTGCTTCCACTGCCATTCGATAAACTTGCTGTACGTCGGGTCGACGGTGGTAAAGCGCCTTCGCCAGTCGATTGAAAGCCCGCAGGCAGTCATCACCCGCTGGTATTCACCGGCAAAGTGCCGGACAATGGTTAATGGATTGACAAACTCATCGAGCACATTCTGCGGTACCTTATAGAGATCGCGGTAGAGCCGGATGGTCTTTTCATCTTTGTTTGCAATCCGCTTCGAGATACCAATCACCGGTGCGCCCGTGACGTGGAATGCCATCGGGTAGAGAACCTGACGGCCTTTCATCCGCCAGAACCGTGCGATCACGTCCGGCACAATGTACGTCCTGCCGTGACCCACGTGCATTGCACCGCTCGGGTACGGGTAGGCTACCGTTAAGTAAAACTTTTCCAGATTGGACGGGTTGGATTCAAATGCATGTATCCACCGCTCGTGTGCTTCTTCTTCAAATCTGCCCAGATCAAATTCGCTCACATTATCACCTTTTTAAAAAAAGTATTATACCGGTCTCAGTTTGATGATCTCGCTATTCTGGTAACGCCGGATCATCTCCTGTGCAATGCTCGAGTTTCTGGCAAGGTGAATCTCTCCGGTGTCATTTACGGTTGCTGTGAAAAGATATTCCTTACCAGCAAACACATCGACAATCTTTCCGCTCTGTTCAGGCGCAATGATTGTGAGCTGTTTCTTGTCAGTCTGGATCTTTACACCGCCACCAAGGTTCATCTCCTCTTCAGTTTTCTGCGGCTGGCTTTGCATCTGCTGCCGGTCGAATTCCGAGCGGGGCTTGATGTCGATCCCAATCCCTATTTTGTTGACAATGGCAGAGATGTTCTTTCCGCCTTTTCCTATTGCTGCAGGAACATCTTTATCTTCGATATACACGATTGCTTTTGTATCGCTGACCATCTGGACATCGATAAAGCCTTCGGTGTAGCGCCCGATCTCGCGCTGGATATCCTTTTCTGTGAGTTTCCAGCCGGGGTGTTCGTCAGTTTCCCTCTTTGGCGCTTCCTGTTGCGGTGCAACGGGAGTGGGGGTGCGCACAAGCTGATGTAAAGGTGCGACGGGCTGGCCGATCTGCTGCACCTGCTGGGTTTTTGCTGATGGAACCGGGGCTGGAGCAGGGGCTGCTGCACCTGCAATGACCGGCATGACGATGGTCTCGCCATCGTACCTGAAGACATCAAGCACGAGCTGGCCGCTTTCGTTGTCGGTTATTGTTGTTACCGGGCGGATGTTCATCTCGCCTGCCATTCCTGATGGCACCTTGATGGTGAAATCAACATCGTAGACTTTGGAGATTACACCCTGTTTGACAAATATAATCGTGTTGATAACCTGTGAGAGTACCGAGAAGTCTACGCGGTTTGAGAATCTCTGGATTGCATCCCGCACGCCGTTTGCGTGGATGACGCCGACCATGCCAAGCCCTGCAAGCCGCATGTCGCCAAAGACATTGAAGTCCTCGTTCTTCCGGAGTTCGTCAAAGATGACAAAGTCGGGCCGGACGAGTAAGAGCACATCAGCGGTGTTGGCCATGCTGCCGTCGAGCGCGGTGTACTGGGTAATCTGGTCCGGTACCTGGAGCTCGCGGGGTGCCTCCATGGTCTTGACCACGAACCCTGCGTCGGACAAAAACGTTGCTACGCTCTGGGCGAGCGTGGTCTTTCCTGAGCCGGGTGAACCGGCAATGATAAGACCGCGTTTTTCTCCGGTGATTCGTTTTGTGATCACATCGGATTTGGTATAGTCTTTTAAGGTGACGTCCACTATCGGGCGGACTGCGGTGATCTCCATGCCGTCTGAGAACGGGCGGCGGGCAATGGCAATCCGCATGGAACCGATCTGCACAACAGTGATGCCCCGCTTCTCGACTTCGATGAATCCGTCAGGGTCACGCTTGGCCCGCTCAAGGATCTCCTGCGACATGGCCCGGAGTTCGTATTCAGAAGTCGGCTGGTCACGGATCTGCACGAGTTTCATCTCGTTGATTGAGCCCCGTTTTGCTGTGGGAGCAACCCGTTCTTTTAAGTACACTGCGATTGTGTGCTCGTCAAAGAACTGGTCGATGCCGAGCGGTCCGAAGTTGCCTGCCTGCGGTTTTAAGTAAATGACATCGAGCCCTTTTGCCCGTGCCACTTCTGCCTGTACGAAATCGCTTGTTATAAACCGTGCCTTGTTGTCGCACGCGATGCTCCGTATCATTGCATCGATCTCGCCACCACTGGCAAGCTTGACCTGTTCGAGTGTTGGTCGGATACCGGTGAACTGGAGTTCAATGGTTTTTTCTTCGGCCATTTTGCACAGTGACTGGAGCTCGTTGAGCCCCGCAAACCCGATTTCGCGCCCGTTGTTTGCCTGCGCTTCGAGTTCTGCGATCACTGCTTCCGGGACGATTATTGTTGCACCCTTGTATTCACCGGCTTTTATCATTGAAGTTATGCGCCCGTCGATGAGGACGCTTGTATCAGGTACGAGTATCATAATTGTATTTCCTCACGGTATTGTGTTTTTATGGTATGCTATGCTATGCTATTCTCTTGGATTTTAACGGGAATTTCGGCGAGCGCTCGCCAATTCCCTCGGAACCAGTACGAGCGCCTTTTAAAGCCGCCCGCGCCGGTTATTCTGGATCAGCGACCGGAAGATCGTTGATACGGTAGATATATTACTGATAGGTTTATAAGGGGTTCGAAGTGTGGCGGTGGGGCGTGGAAAGGATCAATCTTCTGGCACATATACTAATTCTTCAACAATTTTCCCGTACCCTTTTCGCTCGAATTCTATCGCATCAGCCTCGACTAGAGGCCATTTACATCCAACGGGATTTTGATATTTATTCCCACTTGATGCGATTAACCAATAATTCTCTAAAGGAAGGTCTTGTGAAAATTGAAAAATCGCTTTCTGACCATAACTTATGGAATCTCTTTTAGGTTTTTCACTTATTTTTTTTGAGTAATTTTCACGATTTTTTTGGAGTTTTTCGAGAGCATATGTTTCCATTTTTTTTAGCAAAGATGTACATATTGATTCAGTTTCAGAATACTTTTTTAATAATTTCGTAATTTCCGTTATTTGGTCATCAGAACCCCCAATGAATTTTCCATTTTTTTGAGATGGAGAACCGTCTGGTAACTTTTCAGAAGAATAAAACTGATTTTTCTTATCAAGTAATAATCCATATTGTGATTGTAAATCTTTGAACAATTCCCATGCTTGAAAAGTATCTTGGGGTGAAAAATATTGAAAATAATGATACTTATCGAAACTCAATGTCTCTTTGATACTTCTAAGGTCTATAGAAATGTAATTTATTTTCGCAAACAATGAAGCGACTTTTTCAAGTTCTTTTGATTTTTGTTTAAAATCTTCAGCACTTTTGTTAAGATATTCCAAATACTCACCGGAAAGACAAGTTTTTACCCAATCACTTAATTGAATCAAAGAATTTTCTGAAGTAAATAGGGTGTTGTTGGATTCCTCAATTCCAATGGAACGGATTTTCTCGTAGATAAAAAAACCTTTTTCGTCAGAAGATCCAAAAAAATCTTTCAATAACCAATAAGACTCAACCCCTGATTTGGTATATTTGAGTTCCCTCTCATTAAGGACAGATTGACTAATTTGGCTAAACTGGACTTCAAAAACAACTTTCCGATTATTTTTTATTGCAAAAACATCTGCGATCCATTTGTTTTCGGGCGAATTATCTGGAGAGGGGTATTCCACATCTGCTTCCCATCCTTCGGATTTGCATATTGTATAGATTGCATTTTTCATTTCCTCATGTTCAACCGACGCTGGTGCCCATGAGCAACTTTCCGGTTTAATTTTATGATAAAAAAACTGCAATTTATTTTTTGAGGTTCTCAAATGGCCCGGACTATTGCAACATATCATAGTTACAGAATAGCCTTCTTTTCTCTGGCGTCGTTTTAGATCTTCCCATTTTTTCAATGGAATTCCTGGACCAAAAACAACATCTCCATCGATTTTTGCTTTTAGGGGGATGAGTGATTCCTTCTATTTTATCTATGATGTTTTCTTGTGATGAAATAATGATGTTGAACGTTCTTTCCCATGTTCTCCCAATCTAGACTTTCTATCTCTTCTCCACATCAACGACAAAGAAGTTGCCCGCAGCACTAAATCGCTGAGTATGGGGGGATCGGGCGTGGATCGTGAGCGAGCTCCCATAAGAAAAGAGCGAGAGAATAAACCGGGTCCTCAACTCATCGGCAGTTTTTTTTGCTTTTTTTCTGCGGGGGTTACCTTTTTGGTCCCCGTGGTACGGGTAGGGGGCTGTAGTGACCGTTCCATGGTACGTTCTGCTATCTGGCGGAAGAGTTCATCTTCGTATAATCCGTCAGTATCTACAGCCTCCATAATATCCAGCATCGACTGGTACACCTTTAACTTCTCTTTGAGTGCCAGTGCACATTTGCTCTCGCCAAGACCAATTGCATTCTCACCCGGCATATCAGTTAATTCAAAATCTGCCATCCACATCGGGCAATCGTTGCCGATGCACTCGTGTAAAAGATCGCGCCAGCATTTCATACAGATATTTTTTACCGGAACATTCTGATAGACTTTTGCATATAATCGTGAGAGGTTGTTCAGCCGCCACAATTTTTGGGGCATGGGTCGTGAGCGATGGACTGAGCCCCCTATCTACATTCGCACCCCCGCCCACTATCTACTAAGGGAGTCGCCCGCAGCAGAGAATCCCAGAAGGGGGTGGGGGGTCGGTCCTGATCCCGTGAAACTATGGCGACCCCCAGTGTTACGGCCCGGGTCCGGGTGGCGGATGCTCCTGTGAATGCCTACTTATTTTTTGTTTTATCAAACAGTTGCTCAGCCGGACAACCGATCTCTTTCTGTTTACAATACCTGCAAGCCAGTTTCCCTCTCACAAGAGCATTACCAAAAAAACCCAGGATGAATAGGGCAATGATGAGGATAAGGATCGTTAAGGAAAACTCCTGTATCAGGAGTAAGATGCCTGCGAGAACGGGAACAATAAACACCAGAAAATCCGGGACAATATCTTTCCATGTGATCTTCATCTGGTTGAACCGTTCCGGTTGACCCTTGTGAAAAAGTATGGAACTCAACCGGCCTTTACCAAAAGCACAGGTTTTGCCATAATAATAACAGTCCACGCAATGTCCGCTCAACAGCCGGAATTCAAGGAGAAGAATGAAAAGGACATAACAGATGACCCAGATGAGGCTGAACCTGAAGAGGATAAATGCACCAATCACATAGATCAGGAATGACAAAAGATTTGATCCGATAACAATATTGGTTGGATATTGATCATAGCATCCCGGTTCCTGCATAAAGGAATAGACGAATTTAAAATATAATAAAAGTCCCTCAAATCCCATTTACATGTACTCAACAGCCGTCTTCTACCTCAAAAGAGAGTTACCCACAGCACAAATCTCGAGGGAGGTTACAAGGAACACATGAGATCGTAAGCAACTCTAGGGCACAATCTTCCCAATTGTTCCAGTCCTCCTCCAACACCTTCCGGTATCATAATAGGGCCGTTCATTCAATCTGCACAATCATGTAAACCGGAAAATTTTTTTAGCGTTTCCAGACTTCCATGCTCGACATGTCCTTACCGTAGTACGTGATCTCGCTTGCGGTGAACACGAGCACAACAAAATCGGGATTTTCGGGTGTTTTGAAGAACTGCTCAAACATCGGGTTCCAGTACTTCTTCTTTGTCGCAACATCCTCGTGGATCTTTCCCTTTGCTGTGATCTCTACATACGGGTCGGAGAACTCCTTTCCCGACCAGACCGAGAGGGCGGTGTCAGGGTTTTTTTTCAGCTGCTCAACCTTCTTTGAGGACTTCATTGTCGCTCCGACAAATGTCATGTCGGGAAAACCTGCAAGCACCATGAACCGGACTGCCGGTAACTTCTTATCCAGTGTGGCGACAGCGTGAACGTGTGGCCCGCCGACCACTTCCATAATCTGCTCTTTGAGTGCCATGTGAAACACTGTGTTACATGATCCTATGTAAACATAATGGTGGGGAAAAAAGACTTGGGCATATCTTCATTTTTTTTGTTCTGGGATCTTCCCCCCACACTTTCACCCCCCGCCTGCCATGCCCTCATCTCCTGGCCCCTGCCATCAGAATGCAGTGAACCTATGCAAAAGATGCAACTCGATGAAGTAATCCTGAGGTGGAAAAAGACCACGCGGGCATTAAAAATCTATGAACAGGAATACGGAAAAAAGCTCACGGATTGTTTAGAGAAGCGAACCGATGCAGAACTGATACACTTCCATGATCCGGTAGAAGCCGCAGCATTCTTCTGTCTGGTTGAACTGATGAAAACAAAATCCGTACAATATTCTTCTGGCAATTATCCGCAGTCCCCGTAGACCTGCACAAAAAAGTGTTCATAAAAAAAGTTGGGTATGGTTTAAAAAAAAAATCTGTTGATTTTTTTGAATAGTAAAAAATCCGTATAATCACAAAGATTTTTTACCGGAATGTTTTACCATAATAGCGCAATAGTGTTCCATAAGAGAGTGAGATAATGAAAAACATTGCAATCCTTGCTATTACGGTTTGTGTACTGCTTGTTGCTGGTTGTACAACAACCCCTGCAACTACAACTCCATCAGGACAGGTATCTTCCGCCCCCACGTTTCCTGTAAGGACATCGCTGGATCCGGTGTTACCCATGAATGGAATGGTAACTCTGGGAAGTGGCAACAATACTATGGAAGTCTCTCTCCATAGCATTGAAGTTGATCCGTCTGCAGACCCCGGTAACAAGACCATCACTATCTACGTACTTGCAAGAAACACCGGAACAACCCCCCGCCAGTTTGTCTGGTTCAGTAAACTTACCAATACGAACGGGAATTCTTTTGGTGGAATCGGTATATCTCACAAGGGTACTGGAGCCCGGAGCGGTCTGAACTCCCCGGGTATTGGAGAAGCAGCACGGGATTATATTGAAATTCGTTCGGCTGACTCTTTTGCTACCTTGTCCAGAGGTGCAATACTCGATGTGTACTTCATGGAAAGGACAAATAATAAGACCAGCATGGTACCGGATTATCATGTTGCCTGGACGGTCAATCCGGGAGTGCTCAGATAAACTCTTTTTCACTCCCACAATTCATGGACTTATTTTTTTGTTTTACCGTACAACACTGCCATTAAAATTCCCCGTTTATCGAAATGAAAAACTGTAAAAACCATCAAAAATCCTGAGTTGAGAACATGCGACTTGCATATGTTGGACTTTCCATTGCACTGGCACTTTTTATCATTGCACAGGGTGTCAATAAACCGGAACTTTTCTATGCACTGGTTATTCCTGTAATCCTTTTTGTTTATGGGATCGTGGCAATAGAGACATTGCCTGAAATAAAAAAGGATGACGAAGAGGAAATTGCAGATCAGAAAAACGATTGAACCGTTCTCTCTGCCGAAAACAAAGGTCCCGTATAAAAGAGCGATCCTAAAAAAACCATCAGGGAGCCCGCAGTTTTTACTTCTCCGCCTCCGGATCATCATCCCACGGGTGCAGCATTTTTCCTTTGCGAATCACGATATCCGGAGCTTTTGTGCCCATGTCCCATGAGGGTTCATCGAGTGATGGGTCAGCTTTGGCCACAAGCGTGAAAACAGCCGAATCCGGCAGTTCGTCCGGGCGCAGCGGGGGCATAACAACCGATCGTTCCAGATATGCGATCTCATCTGCAGTCATCTTCTCACCGGGAATTGCGAACTCTTCTGGTTCTGGTTCGATATCCAGTGCAGTTGCAGGAAAATCCGGCATCTCGTACGGTCGTAAAGGGGGCATCCTGATCGCCATGACTTCTTCTTTCTGGAACACAACCGTCATGGAAAAGAGGTAGTTGTAAGAGAAATTAATAGTTCTGCATTGGTGCAGAACCTGTACTAATATGCATGCACTTCCCCCGAATCCTGAAAGTGGGACGGTACAAGTTTTTTATAATATCCAGTGATAATGTAAATCAATCAGAAAAAAACTTATTAATTGGTGATTGGAATGGATTTAGGAAACATGCTTGGAGATTCTTTTGCGTACGCAAAGGATGCAGTAGTTGGAAAGTGGATGCAGTGGTTATTGCTCGTAATTGCAACAATTATTCTGTTTATCCCGTTGCTCGGATATTCATTGAAAGTCTTACGCGGTGAAAGACCAGCACCGGAAGTTACCGGTTGGGGCACCCTCTTCATTGACGGGATCAAGTACCTGATCGTTTCTCTTATCTGGGCAATCCCCACGCTTGTCATCTTCTTTATCACGATCGGTGCAGGAATACTGGCAACAGTAGGTCAGGATCCCACTGAAGTCATGGGCGCAATCATGGGTATGCTCTTTGGTTTCATCGTTGTTGCGATTGTTGCCATCCTCACTATGATCTTTGCTACCATAGGCATCATCCGGTTTGCCCGTACAGGCAGCATGGGTGAAGCATTCAACTTCAAGGAGATCAACGCCACCATCGGTAGGATCGGATGGGGTTCTTACATCATCGCGCTGATTGTCTTTATTGTTGTTGTGATTGTTATCGAAATCATTATCTCGATCATTGGTATGATCCCGATTATTGGAGCCATCATCGGGTTTGTTCTCATTGCACCCGTTATGATTTTCCAGTCCCGGTACCTCTGCCAGCTCTACGATTCTGCCGGTGCATAATCACATCAATCTCTCTTTTTAATCGATCTCTGTCATCATCGTATTTAAAAAAAAAGCATAAAAAAAGGTTCCGAACCTGATGTTTCAGCAGATTCCTCAGATTGAATGGCCAAAAAAACCAAGACCTTTTAGTATTTCTTCCATGCAACTCTAAAATGGATCAGGCGGGATACGACCCGGTAATTGCGATACCGGAATGCGAATGTGGGCTCCACTTTAAAGAAAAACACTTGCAGAAATAACAGATGAGGGCATTCTCATTGAGAATAATCATTTACAGGAGAAAAACCCTGCCGGAAAAAAGGATATGGGTTATTTCTTGCCGTAGACCGTTTCCGGGTCAAAAACTTTCTTCCCGATAATGGCACCGTCAAGTGTACGGTAAAAACAGGATTCATATCCCGTGTGGCATGCAGCACCGGTCTGCACCACTTCATAGATCAGGCAGTCCTCATCGCAGTCAGTTAAGACACGCCCCACTTTCTGGAAGTGTCCGCTCTCTTCACCTTTTTTCCAGAGTTTTTTCCGGCTGCGGCTGTAATAATGTGCATAGCCGGTTTCCTGTGTAATCCGGACTGCCTCTTTATTGGCATAAGCCATCATCAGCACTTTCTGGCTCTTTTTATCCTGCACAATTACCGGAATCAGTCCATCAACAAATTTAAGGTTTAACATGGTTTAAGCCCCTGACACAAATACTCTCATGATTGCTAAAAGGAAATCCCCAAAGACAATGGCTGTAATAAGTCCGGCAGTGATTGGGATGATAAACGGGACTGCATAAGAGATCCAGACGGTGCCGGCTTTTTTGTATACTGCAAGTTCTGTGGTAAATTCTTCGGGATGCTCCCGTAGATCCTTTGTATAGATCCGTCCTTCACCTGCATACATCCTCTTAATGGAATCCCAAAATCCGATAAACTTTCGGCTCATTTTTCCTTTCTTCTCCTCAAAATCCTCCATCACAAATCCCCATTCCTGCTGGATGGTGTCGCCCTTTACAGGAAACCCAAAGAACATGTACATGAGCGGGGCACGGTTCCTTCGCACAATATTGACAGCAAAGATCGCAAGCGGTGCCACAAGATTGAGCAGCAGGGCATTGATCAGGACCGAGAACGCCAAAAATCCAAGCGGTGTATTTCCCAGCAGCGGGGTGAACGGAAAGGTCGGGACACAGAATGAGATGAAGATGAGTGCCCATGCATCTGCCCCGCCAAAGAGGTGCATCCTCCCAAACAGGTAAAACACTCCGCAGAAGACTGCCGGGAGAAGGACAAAGAGGGCAGGAGCTCCCCAGCTACTAAAAAAGAGAACCAGTGATGTGATTGCAAATATCATGACAATCAGGATAAAGTACCAGCGGCTCAGTACTTCTTCAATATTGGACTCCTGTCGCTTTTTCTTCGGCTTGATCTTTCCTTCCGGTTTCTTTTTGTAAGTAATGTAGGAGATATAGGCAAAAATTCCGGCAAACATCGCGTACCAGGGCACAAGTGTCATGCTGAATGTTGCAGGAAGAACCAGCCAAGCCAGTAAAGGAAGGGCAAGGGTGACTGCAAGGTATTCGAACTTAAACTTTACACCGGGCTCGTGATTGTCGAGATAGTTGGCATAAAAGAAACTTACGACAAGGGCAAGGTAGCCTGCAATGAGACTGAAATTTCCGGTCTTTATGTACAGGAGCCATACAGATGCAGGAATCCCGACAATGAGCATGGGATACCATGTCTTAAACGGCACCCGACGGTCTTTGATATCAAGATACGAGGCATAGATCAGGGTGGCAAGAACCGCAACTGCCGAGATCACCATCGGGTATAATAGTTCCATAAAATCAGTACATGCTTTTTTTTTATGAACACTTATGTATGGTGCTGGCAGCAGCAGACAATTGCGTAACCCTCTAATATCCGGGTTGCGAATAACTGCCATACAAAGCAGGAGATCAAGTCTTACCGTTTATCCTAAGGAGAAATTATGGGGATGGTTTTTTTATGAAAATTCCGGACATGATTGATACAATCCTTACAAAATCTCAACCATCAGGAACATTCCCGCTCCCTGAAATGATCAGGTTTGCAGAAGAGGATAGAATTAATGGTATAGCGATATCTAAAGAGAACGAGAAGCTGCAATATCTTGCCATCCTTAACGGTGAAGTGGAAGGTGCCATCTTCATTGACGAAAAAGGCACACTCTATGGTGACAATGCCGTGATGCTGATTACGGGTGTTGAGTTGTTTACGCTGTATGGTGTAAGTCCTGAACTGGTCACTTCAATGATTGCCGGATGCCGTATCTTTGAAAAAGCCCACCTGAAAAAGGAAAACCGCACTGAAATTCCGGAATTTGGGAAAAAAAATGCCGGATTGGGGATATTTACCTTAACCCTCCAGAGGAATAATGAACCTCAGAACGGGGTCCGGGTATCCCTCAGAAAGGATGGCAAGGTTGTCGGAAGTGATGTAACCACACAGGATGGCAGCGTGGGCTTTAAGCTGATGCACGGCAGGTATGCCGTTATTGTGCAGGACCGCAACCAGCAGCTCACTACGTTCCATGTGGAGTTTTTAGAGTCCAGCTCACACAAGATCCTGGAGATGTAATAAAAACGTATATTTTTTAAAAAATTTCTCTTTGTTATTACAGTTGTGAATTATGACGCACATCTATGATTTCTTCTTAAAGAGGGCTTTTGAGAGCCGGTCAATGAAACCCCCTCTCTTTCCTGCAACTGCCTCTTCTTTATAGGCCATTCCAGCCAGATCGGAAGCAATGCGTTTGATTGCTTTTGACGCAGGTGAGGTGGGAAACTTGATGACGATTGGAACTTTTGCAGAGGAAGCCCGGCGCACATTGGCGTCTTCAGGAATAATACCGAGCACTTTAACGCCAAGCACTCTCTCCATCTTTTTTGTGAGAATCTCATAATCCTCCTGGTCGACACGATTGATGATCGAACCGAGCACATGTCCACCTACAACTTCAGTCAGAATTTTGATCTTGAGTGCATCGACAATGGAGGCAAGTTCAGGATTAACAACAAGGATCACTTCATCGGCAACTGCAAGAGGAACAACACCGTCTTTGCTGATGCCGGCAGGTGCATCAATTAACAGGAACTCGCAGCGTTTGATAATTTCATCCATCACGTCCCGCATTTTGTCCTGGTCAGCCTGCTGGAATCCCTGTAAGGAGATCCCACTCGGAATTACCTTGAGTCCGGCAGGACCTTTGTATATTGCATCGTTGATATTGCATTTACCTGCAAGAATTTCATGCAGGGTGACCGGGGCATCCTGCAGGCCAAGGCTAAGACCAACATTTGCCATTCCGATATCGGCATCCATGAGATAGGTCTCTTTACCGAGTTGGGCAAGCATGGTTCCGAGATTGACAGAAAGAGTAGTCTTTCCCGTACCTCCTTTTCCCGAAGCAATTGTGTAAACCTTGACCATCGGACACCTTATGGTGATCGGTATTTCTGTTTTATAGATATAAGATTACCACGAAACACTCACGTTTGTGTTATCTCCACCAGTTTAAAATAACTTTTGATACCTCAATCACTCTTGTTGTTACTGCTCCATGAGGTGTCCGAGATCCAGTTGTTTAACTATTGTGTTGCAATCCTTGCGGATCGTATCAGTCACTTTGTCAATATCGAGCGTGTCAAAAGTGTCAATATCCTGATCAAAGCTGCTTGAATCCTGACGGGGCTCTTTTGTCCGGGTGGATTTTTCCGGTTCCTGAGGCAGGTGTTCCGGGTTTTTGGGGTTAGTATGTTCCAGTGCTGATGAGGAGATCGTATCTCTTACATTAACAATCCGACAGGCTTTGTTGATTTCGAGAGCCTGTGAGACTTGTGCTTCATCAAGGCTCAGGAGCGCAGCATCGACTTTATGACTGCTCATTTTTAAGAGTTCATCCCAGGCCTCATCTCCGGATTTATGCTGGATCTTTGCAAGTATGCAATTTCCGGATCCAAAGACAAAAGTCCCGCTTACCGTGTCGGATGAGATACTGCAAATCCCAGAAAATGTCGTGCGCTTAAGATCGTTAAGAATAAAAGTGATCTGTTCAGCCTTTTTAATTTTACAAAAATTACCCATTGGGAGTTGCATTCTGTTCTTATGTAATTGCACTCGTGTATATAGTTTCTTTTCACAATAGGATCCTGCACATTTTACTATTTTCGTCTGAATTTGTGTAAAGTAACTATCCACTGGGTAGATATACTCAAAGGCAGAATTATCTTTTAGCCTGTGATATGCAAACCGATCTAAAATGCTATCCACAAGGGGGATGTCTGGATTGAACAAGGATACCGATGAAGTCCTCGAAGACACCAACACGCTGTTAAAGTTGATTGGTGGGATCAAGAAAAAGGATATTTCCCGGCAAAAAGATCCTGCATCCCTTCCCCAGTACCCTCCTGAAGAGAAGGATGCAGCAGAAGCGGGTGATTTTTCAGCACTGTTAAAAATGACAGGAATTGAAAAAAAAGAGAGACCGGAAAAAACAGTCCCCGCTCCCAAACAACCTTCCCTGACAATTCAACCCGATTTGTATCATCCTGATGAGCCATCCTCTTTTACATTTGATGACCTGTTTGAAGACATTCCACAAACCAGCCCGGATGCGACCCCTCCAAGTCCGGAACTACCGGTTTCGGATACAAATGGAAAAGACATACGTGTTTCCATAGGAAAACTGCTCAATAATACCGCTGAAACACCGGCGCCTGCACCGGGTTCATCTCAATTCCTACACAGTTCCGGCCCTCGACCGGATGGGGATGGCAAACCCGTAGTTGAGATAATAGATGATGACAAAAAGGCCGCCATCAGGAAACGTCCTGCCAACAAAGTGACTCCTGCTGATGCAATGGAGACAGAATATGATGAAAAGATCATTTCCGTTGACCAGATAACAGATCTCACCGGGCTTATTCTTCCAAAAGGCACCAGGTTTAAAGTTGACGAACTCAATTTGCACGGGCGCATCAATGCATTTGAGAGTACCGGGACCGGTACCCTGCCGCAGGAGTTTAATGAGATCTGGGAACGGGAATTCTCTGATGCCGGCTTTAAGGATCTTGATATTGACGGGGAGATCGAAAAGCAAAAACTCAAGACAGAATCAAAAAAGTTCAGCTTCTCCTCACTTTTCAAGGCGATCACTTCAGATCACGAGGAGTACGATCCAAAGAAACACGGGCCCCTTGTCGATATTGTTTTCCGGCCTGAAACCGGGATTGAAGAGATGGAGATGTATCCGGTCAATGAGCCATATGCATACATCCGGATCACGTACGATCACTCAACCCATGAGTACACCTACCATGTGCTCGAACCAATCCTCACTGAAGTTGAAAAAGAGTTATTAATCGAGCTTAAAGAGCGTCTCTTTGATACACTCGATATCAATACCAAAGACATCTCAAAAGATGAAGCCCGGCGCAAACTCAGGGCTTCTGCAGATGATATTATTGTTGACTTTGGGATCAGGCTCACTCCTGAACAGCGAGAGAGGGTGCACTATAACATGTACAAGGACTTCCTCGGCGATGGTCTGATCGATCCCATCATGCACGATAAATATATCGAAGATATCTCCTGCGATGGAATCAATGTCCCCCTCTTTGTGTTTCACGCCAGCTATGAGTCGATGAAGACAACGCTTTCCTATAACAAAGCAGATGAACTGGATTCCTTTGTCACTAAACTTGCCCAGCGGGCTGGCAAGTACATCTCGATTGCAGAACCGATTCTTGATGCAACCATGCAGGATGGTTCCCGTATCCAGATGACACTGGGTCAGGAAGTCACTGCCCACGGTTCAACGTTTACCATCCGTAAGTTCAAAGATGAACCCATCACCCCAACAGATCTCATCGAATGGCGGACCTTCTCACCGCTTGCGATCGCGTATATCTGGCTGTGTGTAGAAAACGGCAAATCCGCAATATTTGCCGGTGGGACTGCATCCGGTAAGACAACTGCTCTCAATGCAATTTCCCTGTTCATCCCGCCCATGTCAAAGATTATCACCCTTGAAGATACCCGTGAAGTGAAGCTGCCCCACCCTAACTGGATCCCCAGTGTTACCCGAGATTCTTTTGATACGGCCGGCCGTGGGGAGATCAACATGTATGAACTCCTGCGGGCTGCAATGCGACAGCGTCCTGAATACATCATTGTGGGCGAGGTCCGTGGCAAGGAATGCCAGACACTCTTCCAGGCAATGAGTACCGGTCATATCACGTATTCCACAACGCACGCAGATTCTGTTGCCAGTGTGGTGCACCGTATCGAAAATCCCCCCATGGATGTTCCGCGAAACATGCTATCAGCCCTTGATTTTATTGCCATCCAGGTGCAGGCGCGGGTTGGAGGAAAACGAATCCGGCGAAACAAGCAGATCGTTGAGATTCTTGATATCGATCCGAGAACCAACGAGCTGATCACAAATGAGGTGTTCAAGTGGCGGTCAGCAACTGACGAGCACTCCTATTCCGGAAAATCCTATCTTCTCGAAGAGATCATGGAGGCAAAAGGGTGGAATGAAGCCCGGATGCGTGAAGAGCTCAAGCGCCGCCAGGAAGTGCTGGAATGGATGAGAATCAAAAAGATTCGGCACTACAAGGATGTGGCAAAGATCCTCATCTCCTATCACCGTGATCCTGAAGGGGTTATTGAGAAAGTGAGGACGGATCTCTATGAATAGTTATGAGCGGTTCTGTTTCAACCTGCTCGGTAACCGGATGAAGGGTAAGCGCGAGGAGTACTCACAACTGAGAAGTGATCTCATATCTGCGCGGTTCAAAACCTCGTTTGAGGCATATCTTTCCACAGCCTTTGTCAGTTCCATTATCATTGGTTTCTCTGCAGCTGTGGTCATCGGACTCTTTACCTGGATTTTAAAACTGCCCACACTGATCAAGTACAAAGGTGCAGTCCCAGATCCGCTGGTTGTACTGTCCACTCACAGCCTGATCTTGGGAACCATATTCATCACAATCTTCTCTTTTTTGGTGTTTTGTGGACTTACATATGCTGCGTTCATCCTGTATCCCGGTATTGAGGCAGGAAACCGGCGAAGGAATATTGATGCCAGTCTGCCCTATGCAATCAATTATGTCACATCAATGTCCACTGCCGGGATCACTCCAGCAGAAGTGTTCCGGCTGCTTGGGGACAGTTCCATCTATGGCCAGTGTTCTGTTGAGGCACGGTATGTTGCCAGGGAGATCGATATTTTCGGGCGTGACCTGATCGATGCACTACGGCTTGTATCTGCTACTACTCCCAGTAAACGGATGAAAGAGTTCTTACAAGGTGCAATGGCGAGTATCTCGAGCGGGGGTAACCTGACACAATATTTCCGGACAAAAGCCGACCAGTATGCGCTCGAGAACCGGCAGACGCAGAAAATGTTTTTAGACACGCTCGGGCTGATTGCAGAATCATATGTTACTGCAATGGTCGCAGGTACACTTTTTTTGATCATCCTGCAATCGATCATGTCGGTGCTTTCAGGAGATAACCGGCCGATGTTCCTGTATGCGGTTATCTATATTATGATCCCTCTTGGGAGTATCGCGTTTGTGATTATGATCAGTTCAATGACCCCGGAGTCCTGAAATGGGGAACAAAGATCGCATCAACAATATCGTCCATCGTGACACTGACATTCCTCCCCCAGAAATACCCGCTGAAGTGAGTACTGGTACGGGAATTAAAAATCGTTTCAAAAATATCTTTAATCGTGGTCCTGAGGCCCCCCCTCCGGTAAAATCCGCAGACATGCTATTAGTTGAGGCAGAATTTCAGGAGATCACCAAAAAACTGGAGCATGAACGTAAGACCAGGGAGGGAATCGGGAAGTTTTTTAAACACCCTCTTAAGGTGCTTTTAGAAAAACCCATAAATATTCTGGCAGTCTGTATACCGCTGGCTTTGATTGTTTTTGTCGGGGGATTTATCTTTAGTGTGAGATCTTACGGTATTTCGGTAATTTTCAAATCCACCGTTGTGGATGATTTTGCCGTCTTTGCCGTACTCATCGCGATTGTGCCTCTTGCCATTCTCGATCTTAAGGAGCAATTGCGGGTGTCAAGCCTTGAAAATGGTCTTCCGAACTTTTTTAGGGATCTCGCCGGTATGAACGATTCCGGTATGACACTTCCCAATGCTGTTCACCTTGTTGCTGCCGCAGAATACGGTACGCTTACTCCCCATATCAAAAAACTTGATAATGAGATGTCATGGGGTATTGGTTTTGTTGAGGCACTGTACCGGTTTGGTAAAGGCCTTGGAACCCCACTTGCAGATCGGAGCGTTGACCTGATCGCAAAGGCGAGCAAAGCCGGGGGTGATGTGAGCGAAGTGCTGCGTGCAGCAGCAAAGGATACTTATGAAGTGGTCAACCTCCAGCAGGAACGAAGTAACAATATGATGATCTACGTTGTTATCGTGCTTGTCTCGTTTGCAGTGTTCCTGTTTGTCATTGCAATCCTTGTCACATCATTTCTCACTACAATGGCAACGGCAGGGGCGACTGCCGTTGCTTCCGGGGCTACGGGATTTGGGGGCACTATTGATATTTTCGTCTACAAACGGCTCTTCTCTCACGCGGCAATGCTCCAGGGATTTTTCTCAGGACTTGTGGCCGGCCAGATGGGTGAGGCGCGATTCATCTCCGGACTGAAATACTCTGCCATCATGCTGCTGGTAGCGTGGATTACGTTTCGGTTCTTCATCTGAAATTTTTTTTAACCGGTTTCAGTTGCTCACCAGTGTACCGACCGTACCACAATAATTGGGATAAACCAGAATTTTTTCAGACGGTTTTCCGGGTGCATTAGTTTTTTTTAAATTGCGCCGAATTATAAAAAAAGAAAAAAATCAGGATATATTTTCTGTGCTGTATCCTTTTAAGGAGAGCAGCTCTTTTACCCGGTCACGGTGGTTTCCCTGGAGTTCGATGGAGTTTCCTTTGACCGTTCCACCGCAGGCCAGTTTTCCTTTCATATATTTTGAAAGATCTTCAAGATCGATATCAGTTGGATCAAGGCCTTCTATCACGGTCACTTCTTTTCCATAGCGCCGTTTGTTCACTTTGACATTGATCCTTTGCTGTTCTTTTGCTACCTCTTCACAGATACAGAGTTCTTTAGGTAGTCCACACGTCGGGCAAATCCCACCAATCATTACATGTATTTTTAAGGTTCAGGTTATTTATTACTTGGCATTGCCAGAAGAATTGCCCCCGTATTTGCTCAAAACTTAATATTTTTTCTTAAATTTTTTGCAATATACCCGGTAACAGCCTCTGTTTTTATGACCTGCGCAGGTACAAGTATAGTTAAGGAAATGTCATTGTTTGTGATGGGATCAGCGTCCCATGTGGGAAAGAGTATAACCGTTGCAGCGATCTGCCGCTGTCTGGTGAGACGGGGGTTTACTGTCGCCCCTTTCAAATCTCAGAACATGAGCCTCAACTCTTATGTTACACCTGAGGGCGGTGAGATTGGTATGGCCCAGGCAATGCAGGCAATTGCTGCACGACAGCCCCCCCATACGGATATGAACCCTGTCCTCCTCAAGCCAAAAGGCGACTGTATCTCGCAGGTGGTACTCAATGGTCGTCCCTACAAGGATGTTCACATTGCAGAGTATTACAAAGAGACAACGGAACTTCTTAAAGTTGCACTTGAATCCTACCACCGGTTGAAATCCACATATGGAGAAGTCGTTGTCGAAGGAGCTGGTGGAGCTGCCGAAGTCAATCTCTATGACCGGGATATTGCAAATACTTTGCTTGCAAAAAGCCTTATGATCCCAATTATTCTTGTTGCCGACATCGAGAGGGGTGGTGTGTTTGCCCAGATCTATGGGACACTTCATCTCCTGCCAAAAGAACTAAAACCTCTGGTAAAAGGCATTATTATCAACAAATTCCGGGGGGATATTACCATCTTTGAACCCGGTGTCAAAAAGATCGAAGAATTGACCGGTGTACCGGTTCTCGGCGTTGTTCCGTACTTTAACCTGCCCCTTCCAAGCGAGGACTCACTCTCGATTGGGGATAAAAAAACCGGCCAAAAGGGTGTGCGGATTGCTGTGATCCGGCTCCCCCGTATCTCAAACTTTACCGATTTTGAGCTGCTGGAACAACATGCAGCAGTTGATTATGTAGCGCCTGGTACTTCGCTTGCCGGGTACGATTGTATTATTATTCCCGGCACGAAGAACACGATCGAGGATCTTGCAGTCGTTTGTAAGACCGGTACGGATCGCGAGATCAAAAAAGCCCGTAAACAGGGTGTGCCTGTGATTGGGATTTGCGGAGGATACCAGATGCTTGGCCGGCAGCTCATTGATGACGGGTTTGAATCATCAGCCGGCACGTATGAAGGTCTTGGCCTGCTTGACGGGATCACGCGCTTTACTTCCTATGAAAAGACAACCACGCAGGTAAGTCGCACTGCCTGTGCAGTGCCCCCCATTCTTTCAGCCATGGGAGAAGTAACAGGTTATGAGATCCATATGGGAATGACCGAGTCAGGGGGTAATATGGAAGCATTGCACGGCGATGGCAGGGTGAGTAAAGACGGTCTTGTCTTTGGCACCTACCTGCACGGGCTGTTCCAGAATCCGTCTGCGGCAAATGCCCTCCTTTTATTTCTCTACAAAAAGAAAAAAATGCCATTTGAGCCGATACCCCTCTGTAGCGAGGATCCTTATGAGGTGCTGGCCGACCTGTTCGAAAGGCATGTTGATATGGATGCGGTTGTTGCGCTGCTGACCGGATAACTGCTGGCGGGATTAAAAAAATCCTGATAAAAAATCTCAGTTACGGTTCACCAAAAAAAGTTGGCTTTCCGGCTTTTATGCCAAATCAACTGATGATATTGGTGATGCTGTGAAATCCCCCACCCTGCCAGTCAGCACATTTCACTGCTTCAGCCTTGGTAAAATCAACTTTTTCTGTTACCCTGCATTTTGTACAGTAAGCGAGCGCCGGGGATGTAATAAACCGGTTCTGCACTTTGAACTCCCGGCTATGCACGCAGAACCCACAGTTCTCAACAGGCTCTTTTTTGTCGGCCAGACACTGCACTTTTCCTTTTATCACCGGAATAATCCGGTTATCTACGTCAGTCACGATCCCATCTCTCTTAATTTTTTTGTCTGTTGTCAATATGAGTGAACCTAAATGTTAAAAATGCCGCGTTCATCACTATCCTTAAAACACTCAAGCGCTAAAAAATGTGCTATGAAGGTGTGTATTATGTGCGGGGGCGAAGGCACCCGGCTCCGCCCGCTCACGTTTGAACGGCCAAAACCCTGTATTCCTATTGTTAACCGCCCGTCAATTCATCATCTTGTCTCACACCTGTCGAACATGGGCTTTAGAGAAGTGGTACTTACCCTTGGTTATATGGGGACTGCCATAGAAGAAGCACTCGGCGATGGTTCTCTTTTTGGAGTTGAGATCACGTATGTCCACGAGCAGTCCAAGTTAGGAACTGCCGGGAGTGTGAAAAATGCCCAGAAGCATCTCGATGGTCATGATTTCTTGGTTGTCGGTGGCGACCATGTCACGGATTTAAACGTGCTTGAATTTTACCGCTCGCACCAGAAGCAGAAGGCTGCAATATCGATCGGGCTGATCTCGATTGACGATCCTGGTGAGTACGGTATTGCCGAAATAGATGTGAGCTATGAGATAAAGAGGTTCAAGGAAAAACCTGCGCCCGGTGAAATCTTTTCAAACCTTGCCAGTACCGGTATGTATGTATGCAGTCCAGAGGTTTTTGATCATATACCGTCAGGAACCCGGTATGATTTTGCCCGGGACCTCTTCCCCTCACTGATGGATAAAGGATTTGTTATCAAAGGCTGGCTTGCACGCGGGAACTGGACAGATGTGGGAAGCCCGCACTCGCTCCGGCAGGCCGAGCGCTGGAAACTACAGGATCTGATGTTTAGTGATATTATTGGGAACCTCTCGATGCACGGCGCAGAGGTGCAGGGACCTGTACATCTCGGGGATTCGATCACGCTGGGAAAGCACACCAAGGTGATAGGCCCGGTGGCAATTGGCCCGGGCACTACGATTGGTGACAATGTGCTGATAGGTCCGTATACCACAATTGGGGACAAGTGTATCATCCGGAATAATTCAAAGATCTTCTCATCTTCGCTTTACAACCGTGTTATTGTTGGATCGAACAGCACGATCTCAGGAAGTATTATCGATAATGACACGCACATTGGCGAACACTGCAGCATTGAAAACGACACGGTGATTGGCCCCCGCGTGGTGCTGCGGGACCGCGTTGTTGTCCACTCCAAGACACGCCTCTGGCCTGAGGTAGTTGTGTCGGATGGGATGATTGTAAAAGAGCATGTGCTCAATGACAAGTATGACCTGCGGTATGATGGGTCATAGGCAACGATACGAACCTGTCGGATTAAACCAGAAAAAATGTATTTTTTTAATTGCTGAAAAGATGACTTTTTTAAAGATTATACTCTCTTTACCAGCCGGTGTGTAATTGCAACCAGCGGGTGGCGGGCATAATCGAGCACCTGCACATCGTTAAGCGTCTTTAAGTTCATTGCATGTGCAGTCCGTTCCATCCCGAGTTCCATATCCTCTTTAATATCGATGATATAGGCATCAAGGACTGTAATTCCTAACCGTTTTGCCGCAATCGCCCGATGATGACCGTCGACAAGGATGATCTTTCCCGGGCGTCTTACAACGATGATTGGCTCGGCTAAACCTTTTTGGATCTCATATATCCTTCCTTCCAGTTCATCTTCATAGATTTTTGACTGGGTTGGAAGGAGATCCTTAACCGGGACCGTCGCCCTGTCAAGCGACGGATCAACTCCATAGAGTTTTTTTAAAGTGGTCATAAAATTAAAGACTTTTTCAGGGGATACATGCTCAATTTGTGATCGTATCACATCTGAGTTCGAGATGATACCCAGAAGGTGGTTCTTCTCGTCAACAACGGGCAGCTTCTGGATACCGGACCTGAAGATCACCCGGGCGGCATCGTTGATGTCCATCTCCGGGTCAGCCACGATCAGGTTATCTGTCATAACCTCTTCAACCTTTGCCGCAGGCTCAATAAAGAGGAGATCGCGGGCAGCGATATACCCCACAACAACATCCCCGTTCATTACCGGGAACCCGTCGTGGTGGGTTTTTTCTATCTTGTCAATTACATCTTTTGCGGTGCTATGAATATCGACGCTGACAACATCGTAGGTCATGTAGTCCTTGACCTTCTTTTTGTCCATTACTACAGGTTCTGGCGAGAGAGTATAAAAAAGACACCTGAAAACGGAGGGGCTGAGTTTATTTTAATTGTATCCATGATAAAATTCTGTTAAAAACCGCGGAATAGTTTATGACGGTTGGATTATGATTTAATAAGGAGGATTGTAAAACAATGGGCGAAAAGAAGCAAAAAGAAAAAACAGTGGCACAGTGGAAAAAGGTAGTCGTGGTCGGAGCCTGTGTCCTTTTTGTTGTACTTATGATAGTGTCAGGTATGGGCTCTGGCTGGATCAGCGCTTTTTCGGTTGCAAAGCCCGGAGATGTAGCTGTGATCGATTATACCCTTTACGACGCGGGGGGAAATCCCATCGTCACTACTGACCAGACGCTCTTTACACAGTTAGCCACTCAGGGAAAATTTGTGCTTTATTCCAAACAGATCCCTGTCACAACCAATCAGTCGCTTGCACGCACGCTCTTTCCGGTACCGGTGTACTCAACCACTTCCGGCTGGGCTGAACAGTTTGCTATTTTTAAACCGGAATATGATGCAATGAGTTCTGGCATCGTTGGCATGAAGGTGAACGAGCAGAAACGGATTAACATTCCGTCATCTATGTCAATGACCCAGCTCTGGTCACCCGAACTGCTCATGCGTAATGGCGTGAACTTAAGCGATCTCAATGTGGGGGATATCATACCAATGGGTGTTGGGGACAATCCTGAGGAAATGGCCAGCAACAAGTCCAGCCTGACATATATGCGGATTGGAGAGGTATCCAGGAAAACACCGGAGGGTGCATTAGTGGATTTCGGGTATCCGTCTGCCGATATCCGTGTAGTAAAAATTAACTAAAACAAGTGATCCATACCCATACTCTTTTTATTGTCACTGTCCATTTCTGTTCATGGCAGTGCGTGTGATCTGTTTTTACCAGCCAGAGTGAATGGGTTGTATGGAGCAGACCCCGATCAAATGGGAATTGGAAAGAAAACTCTCTCTTAAAATCGAAGAGATCGATGCAGTGAAAAATCCAAATTTGATCGGGCAATACGGGTTAAAAGTGACGCCGACTATCGTGACTTTGGATAATGGTGTGGTTGAGGAACGATTGGAAGGAGTTGTCCATGCAGAGCCGCTCGAAGCAGCCCTAAAAAAAAATCAGTAAAAAAAGGAAAAATTACGACCTGACGCCGTAGATACGTTTGATACGGTGAGCTACGGTCTTCCACCCTTCTTTTCGCATCAGTGGCCCGTCGCGGAGTTTTAAGTGTGAGATCTGGAACCTTTTTCCGGATACCACATACTTTTCTCCTACAGTAAATTCCTGTTCGCCATCACACGGCATATACACCGGAATCGTCTTTCTGCCATCATGGATGGAGATCTTGACTACCACCTGCTCGATGGCCCGGGTCCAGAGGGTAAGGATATCCTTTGCCTTTGCCCGTTGCACCCGCTTGTCGCCGGCCAATTCAATGGAGGCAACCTGCACGCCGAATGCATCATCCCCGCATTCTGCAACAAGGTGATCTTCAACGCTGCATTCATCATCTTTTGCAAGTTCAATGGCGCCAACCATCGATGTCCCTTCCCGGGAGATGATTGTCTTTATGAGCAGGGACTGTGGCTCGCGCTCTTTTGGGACCCGCTGGTGGTGACCGCAGGTAGTGCACCGTACCAGCTGATCGCGGGATTCGGCTACTACTTCGTGTTCGGTCTCATCCGCGCAATCCGGACAGTGGGCGGTAATAAACATTGAATATAATGGAAACCCTCACATGATAAAGCATGGAGGCACAGGAAATTATCCATTGCCGTGGTCACCCGCTGGTGTCCGGCACACACCCGACAACCTTTGAAGTGACCAGTGAGGTGCACCTGACAAGCAACGGCAACTGCATCATCGGAATAGCCGCAGACAAAGGATGTGCCGGGCTCTCTTCAGGATTCAGAAAAGTGCTCGCACATGATGATGCGCGCCTGCTGACCCGGCTCGTATGCGGGGAGGCTGAAGTGGAGATCCATTCACAGGGCTCATCACAGTTTACCCTCGTTCATCCATCAGATCTGGTCTGGCGCAGGAGCAGGTTTGTCTGCGGGCGGACGATTGGAATCCTGTCGGACCGGGTCGCTGCAACGCTCCCGGATGAACTGATCAAAAACCTGATTGCAGAAGAAAAAATGGTTGTAACACTGATCGCTACGCGTCCCGGCTGAGGGTTGTGATCCGCACTTCGGCTTCTGCAAGCATGGTCTCGCACTGCTTGACCAGCACCGCACCCTGTTCATAGAGTCTCATACTCTCGTCAAGACCGGTCTTTCCGTCTTCAATCTTTTCAATGATCTGTCTTAATTGTTCAGTTTTTGTCTCATACGTTTCTTTCATGATCTACCCTCTCTACAACTACATCAGAATTTCCATTGTAAAACCGGATTTTCATCCGATCATTGCTGTTTATCCCATCAACACTTTTTACAATAAGGCCATTTTTCTCTGCCACACAATACCCCCGGGCAAGGACAGCAAGCGGGCTCCTGCTCTCAAGAGCAGTTTTTGTCTCTGCCAGCAGCAGGCGTTCGCGCTCGATCCTTATTGTACATGCCCGCCCGAGCCGGTCGGCGAGATCCGCTGTAGTGGTTTTTCTCTCTTCGATCCGTTGTACAAACCGTTGCGGTCGCAAACGGTTGCGCATGCCGGTAAGTTCTTCACGGGCCCATGCGATTCGCCCCTGAAGGGATGCGTTTAACAGGGATTTGAGTTCGTGCACCTGCAGGAGAAGTACCGCAGTATCGGGTACCACAAGTTCAGCTGCTGCTGAAGGTGTTGGTGCACGCAGATCTGCTGCGAGATCGGCTAATGTCACATCCACCTCATGGCCGATAGCACTCACAACCGGGACCGGGCAGGCAGCGATGGCCCGCACGACTTCCGGATGATTGAATGAGAAAAGATCTTCAAAGCTTCCGCCACCACGCGCAACAATCACAACATCCACAATGTTCCCCAGACGCCGGATTGCCTGCGCAATCTCGTGATGTGCAGTTTCGCCCTGCACTGCGGTCGGTGAGATGATGATCTCTACTTTGTAACGTCTTGTTATGACGGTCACGATATCATGGATGACGGCACCTGTCTCTGAGGTGACAACCCCGATTTTTTCTGGAAATTTCGGGAGAAGGCGTTTTTTCTCTGACGCAAAGCAACCCTCTGCTGCCAGCTCTCGTTTCCACTGTTCCACGAGCAGGTACTTCTCACCAAGACCTGCCTTCTTTAACTCTTTTACCTGCAGCTGGTACGATCCATGTGGGGCATACAGCCTGACCGTACCGGAGACTATTACTTCCATACCCTCTGCGGGATTGAATGTGAGGTGTTGTGCATCCGAGCGCCACATCACGCATTTGATGACTGCTGCGGTACTGCCCCCCCCTTTTTCTGATAGGGAAAAGTAGCGGTGACCCCTTGAATGATGGGTGTAGTTGGTTACTTCGCCTTTTACCCAGACCCCCTGTAAACGTGCATCGTCAAGGAGCCCTTCGATAATGGCAGAGAGCTCCGACACCTGCAGGGGTGCCGTTTTTCCACCGGGGGATTCATCAGGTTTGTTGAACCAGTCCATCAACAACTATTAGGCAAAAACCGCATATGAATTAGTACTACCATGGTCTCGTACTCCGTTGCAAGCATGTTCTTTCATGAGTACACGATTCCTGAAATTTTTTCCTTTGTCTCCCGCACCGGACTAAACGCAATGGAGTTCTGGTTAGAAAACCCGCATTTCTGGCTCCGCAATTCTCCGGTGGAAGAGGTGATTGCGTGCAGGAATGTCCATCCGGATCTGTCTGTGCTGACCGTGCATTCACCGATCCTTGACTTAAATCCCTGCTCCATCAACCCAAAGGTGGCTGAGATATCTATTGAATATGCAGTCAGATCATTACGGATTGCCGAACAGCTAAATGCCCCCATACTTACAGTACATCCCGGCAGGCGTACGGCAAAGCGCCCTCCCAGTGACGCGGATTTTGTCCGCTTAAATCATTATGTTTCCGTTCTGCGGGAAGCCGCAAGAGACCGTCCAGTCAAAATCGGCATGGAAAATATGGAGCCTTCTGTCAACTCGCTGCTCTGTACTCCTGAGCGGATGCGCACGCTTCTCGATGATGAACCCTGGCTGTTTTTCACGCTCGATGTAGCACATGCACTTTCTAAATCAGCAGATGAGGTAATCCGGTATATTGAACTCTGCCATCACCGTCTCATTAACGTACACATCAGCCGGTTTGATCATGGCAAGGCACATTTCCCGCTCGATCGTAATGCATCGATGGCACGGGTCATGGAATGTTTAAAAGATTACCGGTATGACGGGTGCCTCACGCTGGAGATCGAAGACCTGAACTTTGACTGCCCGCTATCTGCAGAAGAAAAGATTGCGGTACTTACCCGTGATTGTGCGTTTATGAAAGAATGTATGGAATAAGCGCTGGTTTTATTAAATTCCCTTCCGTATATAGTAGTGAATTTTCATTTATGAATGGGCAAATACTGCGTGCACCCGCACGATGTGAAATACAATGATACAGGACGCTTTGGAGATCCTGCTCTTTATTATCTGCATCCTCCTGTCCGCTTTTTTTTCCAGTACAGAAGTCGCCCTTATCTCGATTACCCGGGCAAAAGCACGGGCCTTGGCTAATGAAGGAAGACCGGGATCGAAAGCAGTGGCAGTATTAAAAGAGTCACCTGAACACATGCTCATTACCATCCTTATAGGGAATAATATTGTTAATGTTGCAGCCGCAGCACTTGCAACTTCGATCGCGATCCAGATGTTTGGGAATGTCGGTGTCGGGATTGCCACCGGTTTTGTGGTGATCGTACTCCTTGTCTTTGGAGAGATCGGGCCCAAGATCTATGCTGCACGGGCATCGGATTCCTTTGCCCTTACTGTGGCACCAATTATCCTTTTTCTCTCCCGTCTCTTAACCCCAATTATCTGGCTTGTCGAACGGGTATGCCCAACACTGGGTATAGGAAAAGATATTGCAGAACCGGCAGTTACTGAAGAAGAGATTAAGGAATGGATTGATGTAGGCAAAGAGGAAGGCACGATCGAGCAGGGCGAGCAGGACATGCTCTACTCGGTGCTGGAGTTTGCAGATACAACTGCACGTGAAATCATGACGCCCCGGGTCAATGTCATCCTTATGGAAGATACGGTCAGCTTTGAAGAGGCAATCAGGATCTTTAACGAAACCGGGTTCTCGCGCATTCCCGTCTATCATGAGCATATCGACAATATCACCGGTATCTTAAATGTCAAGGATGTCTTCTCTGCGATGGTCTCACGGCGTAAGGACTCTGCAATAAAAGAAGTGATGTACGACCCGATGTTTGTACCCGAAACCCAGAAGATCGATGACCTGTTAAAGGAATTGCAGGTGCACAGGGTTCAGATGGCTGTTGCTATTGATGAGTACAGCAGTTTTGTTGGTATCGTGACTGTCGAGGATATATTAGAAGAACTCGTTGGCGACATCATGGATGAGTTCGATAAGGAAGAGCCCGAAGTGCAGGAACTTGCACCGGGTGTCTATGTGGTCGATGCCCAGATGTGGGTTGAGGATATTAACGATCGGATTGGACTGGAACTCCCGACAGACGAGTCCTACGAGACTGTTGGCGGTCTCATCATCGACAGGCTCGGGCACCTTCCGCAGCATCCCGGCGAGAAGGCCGAGATTGCGATTGGTAATGGTATCACGCTCGTGGTTATGCAGATGCACGGGCGCAGGATTGTAAAAGTGAAAATTGTGGTCCATCCGGCGCCAGTGGATACTAATCGTAAAGAGTGATTTGGCAGAGACATTCCATACACGAGGAAGACTATGAAACGTATTGCAGTGGTTGCATCGGGCAGGGGTTCAAATTTCCAGGCAGTCATCGATGCCATCAGGAATGGAAAGGTGCCTGCCGAATGCGTAGCCCTGATTACGGATAACCCGAAAGCCTATGCCCTTGAACGGGCGAAGATGTCTGGTATCCCGTGCAGGATTATCGATTATGCCACATTTCCTTCGCGGGAAGTCTACGAGCGCGCACTTCTTGCCACCATGCAGGATGTCAACGCAGATCTCTTTGTACTTGCAGGTTACATGCGCATACTCGGCGCATCGATAGTAAAAGCTTTTCCTGGAAAGATGATCAATATCCATCCGGCTCTCCTGCCCGCCTTTACCGGTCTCCACGCCCAGCGCCAGGCGTTTCAATATGGAGTAAAGGTATCAGGCTGTACCGTGCATTTCGTAGATGAGAGCCTGGACGGGGGCCCCATTATCCTGCAGCAGTGTGTACCGGTGCTGGAGACGGATGATGAAGATGCGCTTGCAGAGCGGATATTAATGCACGAGCATGAATGCCTGCCAGAAGCAATCCGGCTCTTTTGCGAAGATCGGCTTGTGATTGAAGGCCGTAAGGTTCGGGTCTTGTGAGGATCCTGAACGATTGATTCAAAAAAACCAGACGTTTGAGGGTTTTTATTGTTCACCACGACTTTTTTATCTGGCACGCGAATAGTATGCACAACCGGGAGCCAAGTGACGAGGCAATGAAGGAGCGATCAAAAAATCCTGCAACAAAGCAGATTGCACGGGAGCGTATTGAAATCCTGTTTGAACAGGCACGGCTTGCATTTGCAGAGTTTCCGGATTTAAGCGATCGTTATGTGTTCCTCGCGCGCAAAATTGCCATGCGCCAGCGGATCCGGATCCCGCGGGAATTGCGCCGCCAGTACTGCCATCACTGCAATTCCTACCTCGTTCCGGGAAGTAATATGCGGGTGCGGGTGCACCGTGGCAATGTAGTTGTCACCTGTCGCACCTGCAATAAGCATACAAGATACCGTGTGGTGAAACCTCATGTCGGATGACGCAAATAAACTAATGCAGGATCTAAAGCCAACCGTATGGATTGGCAAACAGGGCTGTACCGAAACAATGATCGAAGAGATCGTCTCCCAGCTCAAGAACAGAAAGATGATCAAGGTAAAATGGCTTCAGTCTGTAGAAGTTGATCCGAAAGCCATTGCCCTGCAAGCGCGTGCGAAACTGGTAGAAACACGTGGACGGACGATGGTGCTTGCAGATAAAAAGCAGACAATTAAAAAATAAATCCGTTTTTCTTCGATCAAATTGGCATTTTGCTTCTCGAAATATATAAAAACCTTATTCACAAATAAGTAAAGACTGTTATTAAAAATTTCAGCAGTGAGGTCTTAAGATGACAACAGTATACGATGTCCCCGCCGACCATATTATTCGCAGGGTCGCAGAGGAGCTCAAGAAGCGGAAGGAAATTGTTCCACCGGAATGGGCTGCTTTTGCAAAGACCGGGGTACACAAAGAGATGCCGCCTGAGGATCCCGATTGGTGGTTCATACGGGCAGCAGCAGTGTTGAGACGCGTCTATGTCGATGGCCCCCTGGGTGTCGAGAGGATGCGAAGCTTTTACGGTGGTAAGAAGAACCGTGGATCAAGACCCAATGCGTTTCGCAAGGGCAGTGGATCAATCCTGAGAAAATCTCTCCAGCAGCTGGAAGCAGCAGGTTTGATCATCCACGACAAGACCGGCCGTAAAGTATCCCCTGCAGGGATGTCTTTTTTGGACAACCTTTCGCAGGAAGTAAAGATTACTCCGCCGGCACCGGTACCAAAACGTGTCGTGCCTGTTGTCGAAGAGCCCAAGAAGGCAGATGCCAAGAAGGGTGACAAGAAGGCAAAGGGTGGCGACAAGGCTGTCGAAGGCGCAGATGGTGCCAAGACCGAGAAGAAAGCACCAAAAGCCAAGAAAGCAGAGAAATCAGAAGCCCCCAAATGAGGTTTGATCATGGGAGACGACGAACTGAGTGAACTTCGCAAACGGCGAATGGCGCAAGTGCAGCAGCAGGCTGGCGACCAGCAGGAAGAGCTTGAACGCCAGCAGAAGCAGAAATCTCAGATACAGATGCTCCTCATGCAGGTTCTCGAGCCGGATGCCCGGGAACGATTGAACACCATCAAGCTGACCAAAGCGGAATTTGCCGCTTCGGTGGAACAACAGCTGGTGGCTCTCGCCCAGAGCGGGCGACTCAAGAACAAGATCACGGACGCGCAGCTCAAAGAACTGCTCAGGCAGCTTGCGCCAGCGAGACGTGATTACTCGATCACACGAAGATGAAAGCCGGCGTGCTATACAGCGGCGGAAAGGACAGTTCCCTTGCAGCAATAATGCTGGGTACGTATTATGAGGTCGAACTCAATACGTTCGTGCTCGACCCAAACCGCCAGATCCCATCGCTGGAGGCTGCGGCACGGGCATTAGGCTTTCCATTAATAAAACGTGTGTTTCGGGAAGGACTGAAAGACGAGATGGTGGACCAGGTTGTGCGATGCGGGTACCCGAATGACGCAATCAACCGGATCCATCATATCGCGGTCGAAACCCTCAGCAGGGAGTATAAAGTCGTCGGTGACGGAACAAGGTTCAATGACCGTGTCCCGGTGCTGACCCGTGCTGAGGTCCAAAGCCTTGGAAACCGGACCGGGTGTTCGTATGTGCGACCCCTGTTAGGCTTTGTAAAGGCAGAAGTCGATCGTCTGGTGGACCGGTTTTTTATCGTGGAATACGGGGAGACCGGGTCCATAAAGAACGGTGATTACGAGGCCGAGATCAGGGAGGCGTTCCGCACCCGCGGAATAGAATCAGCCCCCCTGTTTCCGGCACACCATGACCAGTCTCTGGTCATCGGGAGAAAGGCAAAAATTTCTGGTGAGTGAAATGAGCAAATTAAGTAAAGGCAGGAAGATCCGGATGGCCAAGGCATGCGACCAGAACCGCCGTGTGCCCCAGTGGGTAATGGTAAGGACCAAGCGCGGTGTTGTTGCGCACCCGAAGAGAAGAAACTGGCGCAAGAGCCAGTTAAAGGTGTGAGCCATGGCTGAAATAATGAAGGAACACGTATATGTCATCCCTCTGCGAAATGCAAAGCGGATGCCGCGCTGGAAGCGATGCAACGGCGCAATGAAGGATATCAAGAAGTTTCTCGCCAAGCACATGAAGAGCGAGGATGTCAAGATCGATCAGGGCATAAACGAGAAGGTGTGGTACCGGGGCGCAGAGAAGCCACCGTCAAAAATCCGGGTCCGCGCAATGAAAATGGAGGACGGGCAGGTTCAGGCTGAACTTGCACCGGAATCATAGATGGAAAGGACGATCACGTTTGGAGGCGATCCGAACATCGGGGTTTTTGCCCGGGTGGTAGGAAATATCGCAATAATCCCGCCGGATTCCACACCGGAATTTAAGCATGCAGTAAAAGAAGCGCTCAACGTTGAGGTCATTGAGACTACGATCCAGGGAAGCGCGATCATCGGCTCGTTAGTTGCCGGTAACAGCCGGGGCGTTATTGTCTCTGGTCTGGCAACGGATGAAGAGATCAAGAAGATCTCAAAGCACCGCGAGGTGTTCCTGCTCAGTGATACAATGAATGCCGCGGGCAACGTGATCATGGCAAACGATACCTTTGCTGCCGTCCACCCGGACATGCCCGAAGGCGTGATCAAACAGATCGGCGATTTCCTTGGAGTTGAGGTGATCACTCTTGTTCTTGGCGGGGTCAAGACCGTCGGTATGGCGGGCGTTGCCACGAACAAGGGAGTCATTGTGCACCCGAGGGCTACTGCTGCCCAGATCAAGAAGATCGAAGAGGTTGCAAAGGTGCCAGTCGGTACCGGGTCGATCAATATGGGCAGCGGACTTGTCGGTACCGGTCTGATGGTTAACGAGAGTGGTTACCTTGCCGGGAATGCAACGAGCGGGTTTGAGCTTGGCAGGATTGAAGACGTATTTGGATTTATGGAGTGATAATTATGGAAAATCAGAAGTTTGAGGTTAAAGGAACCTTTTTAATGGGCGAAGACTGGGCGCCGTACACAAAAATTATCGCGGCCCCCAATGCAAAGCAGGCAACAGAACGCACCTTTGCGGTGATCGGCAGCAAGCACAACTTAAAACGCAGGTACATCAAGGTTGATGCGGTTAAGGCCATCACGGCTGAGTAATTTTTTTTTACCTTTTTATTTTGTTTTTCATCTCAATATTTGAATTTTACTGGCGTGGAGTGTGATGGTCAATGAGGCACCGCCACGCCCCTTTTGGCACCATAATCTCGAACCGTGCTCCCTTGCCCGGATCACCGGTTTCGGTAATTGTGATGCCTGACAGATTTAGAAGTTCTTTTACGAAGAATAATCCGAATTTTCCTTCACCCGAAACGACCCGCTCAAATATCCGATCCTTTTCTCCGGCAGAGATACCAACCCCGTCATCTTCGTAGACAATGGTGATATCTTCTGTAGTACACCTGCAGGAGATGGAGATGCGGGTGGTTTTTTTACCGTGTTTTACCGCATTGTCAACAAGGAGTTCAAATACCCTTGATACCTGGGGATCGGAATAGATAAAGAGCCCGTGGAGGTCGGCTGAAAGCGATACCCCCGAATCTGGTGGTAATTTAATCCGGCTGACTACCATTTCCATGTCAACCCACTGGTACTTTTCAACGCCAAGTTTCTGGTAATCCTTTGTATTCTTGATAAGGTTATGGATGGTTTTAAGGGTATTTTCTTCTTTTTTATAATATTCCTGCCTTACTTCTTCATTATCAGATTTCTGGCTGATGTTGACAAAGCCACGGAGAGCGGTGATTTTATTCTGAATATCCTGGTAACTCACCTCGTTCATTAGGGCAAGTTTACGGTTAGCAAGGCGAATGAGTTCTTCTACCCGTTTCCGTTCTGTATTTTCATCCTGTAGATTCCGCACCGTTTCAGCCAGTTCTTTGGTCCTGTCCCTGACCCTTGTCTCCAGTTCCTGATTTATTGTCCTGATCTCATCTTCAATGCGCCTGCGTTCGGTAATCTCGTTTGACAGTTGGGCAGAATACAGCATCAATCCCTGTTCATGTTCATTACTACGGCGCTGAAAAAAAGCAGATACCAGTACGAGCAGAACGATGAGAAGGGTTGCAATAAGCGTAGGCAGACTGACCTTGAAAATTGCGGTGTTCCAGTTTTGTGCGTTAATATCCATGCCATAGACGGCAATAACCCGCCCGGTTGCGGGATTCACGACCGGTATAAACCCGCTCACCCAATCTCCCCAGCGATCCGACAATGGTCCTTCGGTTGCCTTCTCCCCGTTTGAAAACAAGGTTCTGAGAACAACCGATGCCTCAGGGTATTCCTGTCCGGGCGGAGAATAGTTCTCTGATTCCGGGGATTCCGAATCTGCATAAAAAAAAATGGTTCCGTCCGTCCGCTGCCCCATCAGGTACGCAAAACGGATCCCAGGGTCGGATGCCCGTATTTTTTCGAGCTGCGTTTTCAATGCACGGTATTCCGGAGAAGTAATATCGGTAACAGTCCCGCTCAGTGATGCAACTTGTGCAGTTGAGATTCCCGAATTTGCAATGTTGGCTTTCAGGATCAGATCATTGCGCATTGTCTGGTCCTGTTGCTGGGCGGACCAGACGGTGAGGATTACACCGGCGATGAGGATGCATACTGCGATGATCTGCCACCACTGGATATCCTGTTTCACAAGTTTCTTACCTCTACACGTTTTATTCCGGGGTGTCTGCCTGAGTGAGATATCAATGTTATCATGCACCCTTCCCTGTCATCCGCCACGCCCCTTTCGGCACCACCATCTCAAACCGTGCTCCTTTGCCCGGTTCGCCATTCTCTGCTATAGAAATGCCGGTAATCTCAAGAATCTCCTTCGAGAGCGCCAGCCCAAGCCCGGTGTTCTTCCCAAATCCCCGTTGAAAGATCTTCTCTTTCTCTTGTGCAACGACACCATCACCATCATCCTCGCATATCACGACATGATTCCCCTCGTGTTCCTGCACAAAGAACCGGATGGTCGTGATCTTCCCGCCGTATCGCACCGCATTGTCCATCAGGTTGTAAAATACCTTTACTATCAGAGGGTCGGCAAATAATTCCGCACCGGTAGGAAGATCGTTCTTCACCACTACCTGTCCAAGCGGGGCTTGCTTTACGGCAGTGTCTACAAGTATGCGGCAATCCTGCCATGCGGGAGCCTTGACGCCGATCTTCTCGTATTCTTTGGTGAACTCGATCATCGAGGAGATTCGCTGTGCAGCAGTTGATACCTTCTGGAAATAATCGCTGAATGAAGGATCGGGCTGCTTCTTTTGCAGAATGATGAGGTATCCCATCAGTATCGTGAGCTGGTTGTTGATGTCGTGCCGGGTTATGCCAGAGAGAAGAGCGAGTTTTTTACTGGCAAGCGCAAGCGCTTCTTCTGCCTTTTTCCGTTCTGTGATGTCAATGAAGGATTCTATCAGTACATCCTTTCCCCCCAGTGTTATCCTGATAACACTCTTGAGGATGGGTAACTTTTCCCCTCGCAGGTTGAGAAGGACTCGTTCAGAGGAATCAATGTTCTGGCCGAGATCAGTGACCGGACATTTACCCAATTCGGCAGGACAGATAAAGCGGTGACATACCGAACCTGCAACCGATTCACTGGTACCTCCGATCATTTCGAGCGCTTTGTCATTCGCTTCGAGGATCGTATGGGTTTGTGCATCGATGATGACTATGCCAAACTGCATCGAGAGAATGATGGTGCGGAGGCGTTCCTCGCTCTCCTTCAGTGCCGCCTCCGCTACTTTGCGCTCGGTCAGATCAATAAAAGTTGCCAGAAAATCGTCACCCAGCGTGATCCCGGAGATTTCAATGATACGCTCTTCCCCGCTTTTACAGGTCACCGTGTATTCGACAGGCTTGATATCAATGCCATGCTCGGTCGCATGTTTTACCGCTGCATCCCATGTTGTAGTCACCCACTGCCGGTAGTGCGCATCGGGATACGCCTGCTGCCACCACTCGGTAAGGGTGGGTACATCATCTGCAGTGTATCCAAAAATCTGAACAAAACGCTCGTTCCTGTAAGTGATCACGCCGTTCACGTTCACATAGCACAGGGGCAAGGGGGCCATTTCCAGAATCTTCCGGAAGCGTGCTTCACTCTCCCGCAGCTCCTCTTCCGCCCGCCTGCTCTCGGTAATATCAATAATCGCCAAACGTACCGTGTTCGCCCCATCACTATTGGGAATCAGGATCGCTTCCAGCTGAGCAGGGAACAACGGCCCGCCTCCCCGTTTGAGCATAAGCGTACAGGTCCGTTTCTCCTCCTGGTTCAGCACATTCATGAAATACCAGCGCCACTCACCGGTATCTTTCTCTTCAACGAATTTACTGAACGGTGCATTGATAAGCCTGCTCCGCTCCAGCCCAAGGAGCTTCGCACCGGTGAGATTTGCCCCGGTGATCAGTGCCTTGTCGTTGAGCGTGAGATACCCGACCGGGGCAAAATCATAGAGGTCAAGATACGTGTCCCGCGACTCTTCGAGTGCGATCTTCGATTTCCGGAGTTCTTCTGCCTGTATCTCAAGTTCGATCTGGTGGACCTGGAGTTCGTGGATGAGTGCTTCTGCGGTCTGCACTGGTGAACCGGGAGAAGGTTTTGGGGAGCGGGCGAGTTGCTTTTCGGCATCATCCCGCAACGAATGCCCGGTGCCTGAGATGTCCGGTTTCTTCTCTTCTGGTTTTTTCTTTCCCGCAGTCATGTTAGTTATCCTTCCCGTGCAAGGGAGTCTTTTATGTAAATAATGTTCCTGAAATGAGTCCAGCTCAATTGTCCACTCAGTGAGTAGACAATCTTCCGGTCAGGGAATGTTTCGAAAAAATGGAGCATATGAAACAGGTTTGCTCTCGTAAATCCACGACCATACTGCATTGTCAGTTGATCGGATACGGTATTGACTACCTGTTTACCATACGCTGCACGTTCATCCTTAAGAATCTCTTTTCGGATGCGCTCGCCAATATCCCAATAGAGCAGGACCATCTCGGTATTAATACCGAAAGCGACCCGGACCCGTGTAGCATCAATAAGTGACCGGAGATCCCCCGGTAGTGCGGGCGGGACTAACGACACTACGGTCTCGCGGGATGCCGGAGAGTGACCTGTACCGCTCTTTTTTGTCAGTTTCTTTCCCGCAGCCATTTCATTTAGTCCCTCTCTCTTTCCTGCCGGCCGGATTTACCCTTTTCTTCCGTATTGCTGACCGGTGCGATCACTTCCATAGCCAGAAGAATGAGATGGGGTGCACCCTCATGCCCGATAATCTCTCTGGCGTTTAAGAGCATCTTCTTCTGTCCTATGCCGGGGAATGCGTGATCAACGAGGAAATTGTCAAACGACCGGTTCTTGGGCAGCACTTTCTCCAGCAGCTCGTGGAGCAGGGGAATGTCCCACTGGTTATTCCCGAGCTTGTAGAGCACATTGCCCTGCGTTTCTTCCGGTTTCACCTCGAAGGTCGTATAGAACGCCCGGCTTGCCGAGACCACTTCAAACTTTCCGTTTAAGACAACTAACGGTTCCCTGACCGTGTTCACAATGCTCTCTGCATAATCACGGGCAAGCCGGACTTCAGCATCCAGTGTTTTTAATGCGGTGATTTCTGTGAAGGTCATCACCACGCCATCGATCACATTCTCCAGCGTGCGGTAGGGAATGATGCGGACCAGATACCATTGGCCATCTGCAGACCGCACCTGCTTCTCCCGTGGTATGAGTGAATCAAGGACCGCCTGTGCATCGATGACCAGATCCACATCCGGAATCAGCGACCGGATATCGGCAAGCGGGCGTCCCGTATCCGTTGCCGCAAGCCGGAACACCTTTGTGGCATCGCGGGTGAAGCGTTTGATCGCGAGATGTTCGTCTAAAAAGATCGTACCGATATTGACGTTTTCGAGCAGGTTCTTCATATCGTTCTGGATATCTGTAAGCTGCTCGATCTTTGCCTGAAGTTCGGCGTTCACCGTCACGATCTCTTCGTTCACCGACTGGAGTTCCTCTTTGGATGTTTCGAGTTCCTCATTGGTGGACTGGAGCTCTTCGTTGGTGGATTGCAGTTCTTCATTGGTGGACTTGAGTTCCTCGTTGGCTGCCTGCATCTCCTCGATCGTTGCCTGAAGGTTCTCTTTGGTATACGCAAGGTCCTGCTCGAGTTCCTCCACGCGCTTTGATTCGCTTTTTCCGGCTGCACGCTTTGCGGTCTTTCGTTTTTCTGGAGGGTGCACGTCGGCATCCTGGAAACTTATCAGCAGCAGTTCCCGGGTTGCCTCCGGGTCGGCAAGGGGCCGTACCGTTAAGTCAACGCCATGAATGCCGCCATTAGTCCTGACCGGCAGGTCTTTTACAACCCATGGTCTCTTCTGCGTAGCAACGTTCTGGAGGGCATAGCGTAAATCCAGCTGGAGTCCTTCGCGTGCCATATCGATGATATTGTTGCTGGGCTGGCCCGGTGCCGGCTGGAGATATTTTCCCGTGTTGCCGTGCACGTAGATGATAGTTCCTTTCGCATCGGTAATCACGGACGGTGGGGCAAATGACTGGAGGAGTACACGTCTGGTGAGCTCGGCAAAGTTTGTCTTGTCGATCTTTTCTGTCTTTCCCGCAACCTCACCAGATAACTTCTCAATCTGTTCGCCGGCCCACGCAAAGCGCTGGGCGACCAGTGAACGGGCAGATAATAATGAGGGTTTGATCCGGTAGACCTTCCACTTCTTATCGAGCGGTCCGAAGAGATCGGTAAAATTCCCGATACCTTCTGAAGGACTTAAAAAGAGCACGCCCTCATGCCTGAGCGCGTAATGAAACGCCGGAATCACCCGGTTCTGGAGTTCCGCATCGAGATAGATGAGCAGGTTCCGGCAGCTGATCAGGTCCATCTTTGTAAACGGCGGGTCCTTGATCACGTTCTGGATCGCAAAGACGACCTGCTCCCGGATCTCTTTTTTGATCCGGAAGCCGGCCTCCTCTTTGGTAAAGAACCGCCGCAACCGTTCGGGTGAAACATCGATCGCGATATTTGCCGGGTATAACCCAGCCCGTGCGGTTGCAATCGCATCGTCATCGATATCAGTTGCATAGATCTGGAGCCTGAACTCCTGTTTGATCTGGTCCATGTACTCGCGGAAGAGCATGGCAAGCGAGTAGGCTTCCTCTCCGGAGGCGCACCCCGGCACCCAGATCCGGAAGATATAGTCCTCCGGTTTATCCGCAAACAGGAGGGGCAGCGCCTCTTTATTCAGCGCATCGAACGCTTCTTTGTCCCGGAAAAAACTGGTCACGTTGATTAACAGTTCCTTAAAAAGAATATGGACCTCGGGTGGGGTCTCAGAGAGGTACCGGGCATAGGCATCCATATCCGCGATGTTGTGCACCACCATCCGCCGTTCGATCCTGCGCCGGATGGTGCTCTGCTTATACTGGGAAAAGTCATTGCCGGTCTTTGTCCGCAGGAGCATCGCGATGCGCCGCATGGCACTCAATGCCGCAGGAACCGGCGGGGCAGGAGGAATACCGGTATCTGCAATGGTCTTTACATAGGCGACCAGCTGTTCAGTGATCTTTTCGACAGGCATCACGTAGGTGGCAAGCCCGCTCTGGACAGCGCTTGAAGGCATGCCGTCATATTTTGCGGTGGTGGGTTCCTGCACAAACGAGACACCCCCAACACCATGGATGGCCCGGAGCCCGAGAGTGCCATCCGATCCGCTGCCGGAGAGGATCACGCAGATCGCCCGTTCACCCTGATCTTCGGCCAGTGACCGGAAGAATGCGTCGATCGGCAACCGCAGTCCCCGGGCCAGTTCCGGAACACTCAGGCTGATTGCGCCATGGAAGATCGCCATGTCCTTGCCCGGCGGGATGATGTAGACGTGGTTGGGCTGGATTTTTATCTGGTCCTGTGCCTCATGGACGGGCATCGTGGTGTTCCGCTGGAGTATATCTGACAGCATGCTGGCATGGCCCGGGTCAAGGTGAGGGACGAGGACAAATGCCATGCCGCTCGCAGGAGGCATGGTTTTGAAGAAGAGTTCGAACGCTTCGAGTCCGCCGGCAGACGCGCCGATGCCGACAATGGGAAAGTTTACTTCACAGGGAGTGGTGCCCGTGTCATTTTGATCAGCCCGGGCTTTTTGTTTACGGGCAGTCATGGCTTTTTTCGGACTTGACCAGTCATTTCCTGTACTGACTTTCTTTTCGGTGGAGAAGTCGTCTGATTTTTTCATCGTTACACACCTTTTTTAAGATTTTTTATGCGGGCATCTGCCCGTTTGAATATCCCGCGGAAAAATTCCAATATACAGAAACTGCATATATTCCTGTGCGCTCTTAATCACAGGAGTAAACCCACGCTAAAACGTCACATATCACCACGGATTTGTCATGGAATCTCATTTTTATTTTATCGCAGGTATCAGTACGTGATGAAAGGGTGCGTGCTGTCTTAATGATTATGATGGGAGAGTTTCCTAGGCGGGTCAGAGCATCTGGAATCCGGGGGTATGTCCCATCTTTTTTTAAAATGGTTGCAGGGGAAGATACCCGGTCCGGGCCGGGACAGATACCCGAAGTAGCCTCTCTCATCCGGAAGAGCAGGGGTTCTGTGTGGATACCCCTGCGTGCACATGAGAGAACTCCCACACCCGGCCATTTTGCTGATACCAAAAAACCTCTCAAAACAGCCCTTCTAATCCACGCGACCGTGCTACCCCCCAGACACTCCGACTTTTGCCTCCCAATAGCGTACAATAGCGTTTTATAACTCGAAGGATAACACCCCGTTTGGCCTGAATCTCAAGAATACAGCGTATTTTAAAATAGTGTGTAAAAGTGTACACTTTTTTGCAGGAATATGGCAAAAAAACTTCCGGAAAAGGGGAATCCAAGCCCGCAAAGGGCCCGGATTCGTGGGTATGAGATACACTATCCGGTACAGTCGGCATCGACGGTGACACGGAACCCTGAAAAATCTGATCGTTTTCATGTTTAGTGGACCAAAAAGGAATTGGCGAAAACATGGCGAAAACAAGGATCCCGGCAGAAACCCCAAAAAAGCCCTTTTTTCTCATTGACGCTGTTACCCATCATGCTTCCTGACTTTTGCCTCCCAATAGCGTACAATAGCGTTTTATAACTCGAAGGATAACACCCCGTTTGGCCTGAATCTCAAGAATACAGCGTATTTTAAAATAGTGTGTAAAAGTGTACACTTTTTTGCAGGAATATGGCAAAAACACCTCCGGAAAAGGGGAATCCAAGCCCGCAAAGGGCCCGGATTCGTGGGTAGGAGATACACTATCCGGTACCGTCGGCATCGACGCTGACACGGACACCAGAAAAATCTAATCGTTTTCATGTTTAGTGGACCAAAAGGGAATTGGCGAAAACAAGGATCCCGGCAGAAACCCCAAAACAGCCCTTTTTTTCTCATTGACGCTGTTACCCATCATGCTTCCTGACTTTTGCCTCCCAATAGCGTACAATAGCGTTTTATAACTCAAAGGATAACACCCCGTTTGGCCCGAATCTCAAGAATACAGCGTATTTTAAAATAGTGTGTAAAAGTGTACACTTTTTTGCAGTAATATGGCAAAAACACCTCCGGAAAGGGGGAATCCAAGCCCGCAAAAGGCCCGGATTCGTGGGTAGGAGATACACTATCCGGTACCGTCGGCATCGACGCTGACATGGAACCCTGAAAAATCTGATTGTTTTCACGTATAGTGGACCAAAAAGGAATTTTTTAAAAACAATCAAAAAGGAATTGGCAAAAACAACTTTGCAACTGTAATGTCTGCGTCCGGTTTTTCTCCACCCGCCCATACATTTAGAACCCTGATTGTAATTTCTATCGGGATTGCTAGACCTGAAATGGGTGATATCTGCTGTAAGAGAAAAAATGTATAGTCTCAAAGGATAATGTAATTTTCATGAAATATACGGTAGTGCTTGAACCTCAAAAAGAGGGAGGTTTCACAGTTCAGTGTGTGGAGATCCCTGGTGCGATCAGCCAGGGTGAGACCCGTAAAGAAGCGCTTGCCAATATCAAAGAAGCAATAGAACTTGTTCTGGAAGTGCAGCGGGAAGAGCTGAACAAGACCTCCTCCGCGCTACATCGGGAGATCTCAAAGCTCGAAGTGGCAGATGTCGCATAAACTCCCGGTTATCTCCGGAGAGGATCTCGTCAAGTACCTCGCGAACCATGATTTTGATGCCAAGCGGCAGACCTCGAGTCACGTTATCGTCCAGAAAGAGTGGCGGGTCTTTTTTTGTTCCCCTTCATAGGGAACTAAAGAAAGGCACTCTTATAGGGATTCTCAAGCAGGCAGGGATCGGGATTGAGGATTTCAAACGAGAATTCCGATAACTCTTTTTCTCATGGGATTATTTCACTGTTCTTACGAGCGAGGTTAAAGGAACCCTTATCATGGAATCACGCCACTCCCATTACTAAAACAATTCAGAAGGGATACTGGTGGCTGCTGATAAAAATACAATAATCCTTGTGCTGGTGTTTGCCTGCGGACTTCTGGCCGGTTGCGTGCTCTATGGACTCCTCGCTCCCCAACCCATTCACCCGGAAAAACTGGTGGTCTTTTCTGAGCGGGCACCAAACCCCATCGGGCCGTACAGCCAGGCCGTCCAATCCGGAAATTTCGTGTTCACCTCCGGTCAGATCGGTATCGATCCAGCGACCGGTAATCTTTCTGCAACCACTGAGGAACAGACCGTCCGGACAATGGAGAACCTGCATGCCATATTGCAGCAATCCGGCCTCGGGTTTGCAGACGTGGTCCAGACGCGGATATATTTAACCAACATGAGCGACTGGACAACGGTCAACGGGTGCTATGGGTCGTATTTCAAAGAAGGGTACCCGGCCCGGGTGACCGTGCAGGTCGCAGGGTTACCAAAGGGAGCAACAGTCGAGATCGAGATGGTGGCACATAAACAGTAGGGCAAAAAAATCTTACGCAATAAAAAATGCACAATCTCCCAGCTACACCATGATGTATTTATGATACCGGAGGACAAACATATCAGGAGTCAGGATTATTTAAATCAGACAATATCAGGAGAGGCAGATTTTGGCAACGAATACGCAACAGGCAGAACAGCGCGAACTGATGATGCTCCAGCAATACCTCAAAGACTACGGACAACAGGCCGAGATCTTTGTCGAGCAGTTAAACCTTTTAGAGAATGGCAGGATGGAGGCGTTTGCTGCCATTGAAGCACTCGAAGCAATGGTTGTTGCTGATGACAATACCGTTCTTCTCCAGATTGGCGGCGGGGCAAGCGTGCGGGCAAAGGTGCTCGAACCCGAAAAGGTTCTTGTCGCTATCGGTGCAGAAGTTGTAGTAGAACGCTCCAATAAAGATGCAGTGGAATTCCTAAAAGAGCGGATCATGGAGATGGAAGCCTCGCAAAAGAGAGTATCCGAGACACTTGACAAGCTGCGTGGCCAGATGAACGAGATCAATAAACGACTTGAGTACGGGTACCAGAAGTCTATGGCCGGGCGTCAGGAAGAGGAATAAGGAGTCTTTTCTCATGTTTGAGGGGCTCAGGGAGCGGTTGCAGGCCGCAAGAAACCGGTTAAGCAGCAGCATAGGAGCAGTTGTTGCACCCCTGGCCGATCAGCCTGTTGTCACTACCCCTGCCCCACCCGATGTTTCTAAGGAACCTGCAAAATCGGCAGCCCCCAGTTTTGTTGACAAAGTCAAGGTCCTTGTTCTCGAACGGGAACTGATCGTATCGGACAAAAATATCGCAGATGCCCTTTCTGAACTGGAACTCACCCTGCTTGAAAGTGATGTGGCTTTGCCTGTTACCGATGCAATCATAGCACATGTCCGGAAGAGTCTTGTCGGGAAACACCGGAAGATCGGTGAATCGGTTGATGCGATGGTAGTCAGTGCCTTGAAAGCGGCACTTCTTCAGGTTCTGGGCAAGGGTTTCGATCTCAAAGAATACATCACCACCCACCCCCGCCCGGTCAAGATCCTTTTTACCGGTGTGAACGGGACAGGCAAGACCACGAGTGTTGCAAAGATCGGCTCGTATCTCCACAAACAGGGTTTTTCTGTAGTGATTGGAGCTGGAGACACCTACCGGGCAGGCGCGATCGAACAGATCGCGGTACATGCCGGTCGGATAGGTATCAGGATCATCCAGCACAAGGAAGGAGCGGACCCGTCTGCCGTCCTGTATGATACCGTGCAGTACGCGATTTCACATAAAATTGATGTTGTGCTGGCCGATACTGCCGGGCGGTTCCACACCAAGTCAAACTTAATGAACCAGCTTGAGAAGATCAAACGTGTAATGAAACCGGATCTTGTGGTCTATGTCGATGAAGCCGTTGCCGGTAATGATGCGGTGATCCGGGCTGCCGAGTTTGACAGAACGGTTGGAGCCGACGCGATTGTGCTCACCAAGGCTGACATGGATTCCCGTGGCGGGGCAGCGATCTCGATCGCTCACACGATTGGAAAACCGCTCATGTTCCTCGGGGTTGGTCAGGGATATGATGACATCATCCCATTCGATCCTGCGGGTGTTGTTGATGAACTGCTGGATGGTGCCTGATGCTCGATAATCTCTCGTCCTCGTTAAAAGATGCGTTAAAGAAACTTGCCGGAAAGACGGTAGTTGACCGTGTTGCGGTCGATGAGCTGGTAAAAGATCTCCAGCGGGCGCTCATATCTGCAGATGTGAACGTGAAGCTGGTAATGGATCTGAGTAAAGCGATCCGCACCCGTTCTCTTGATGAGGAGCTGCCAAAGGGCACCAATGTGCGTGAACATGTACTTCGGATTGTCTACCAGGAGTTAGTCCGGCTTGTGTGGGCATCAACCGAAGTCCGGCTTGAACCCCAGACGATCCTCATGGCAGGTTTACAGGGCAGTGGTAAGACCACAACTACGGCTAAACTGGCCCGTTACTTCCAGAAGAAGGGGATGAAAGTTGCAGTGATCTGTGCCGATACGTTCCGGCCGGGTGCATATGACCAGCTCTCCACACTCTGTACCAGGGTCCATGTACCCTGCTTTGGTAATCCGCAGGAAAAGGATGCCATTAAGATCACCCGTGAGGGGCTTTTGGCACTCAAAGAACATGAACTGATAATTGTCGATACACAAGGGAGGCATGCCCTTGAACCCGATCTGATCCAGGAGATCATTAATCTCAATCTCCTAACAAAAGCCACGCACCGCTGGCTTGTCATCGATGCCGCACTCGGCCAGCAGGCAAGTGAGCAGGCCAAGCGATTCCATGAAGCGATCGGGATCGATGGCGTGATCATCACCAAGATGGACGGTACCGCAAAAGGTGGTGGCGCCATGTCTGCAGTTGCTGAGACCAAGAGCGGGATTGCGTTCATAGGCGCCGGTGAGACAATTGAGGATCTCGAACGGTTCGATGCCGACGGGTTCATCTCCCGGCTGCTTGGTATGGGTGACTTAAAGGCCCTCTACGAGAAGGCCACAGAAGCTATCAAGGCTGAAGACGTGGACGTCAACGCAATGATGAAGGGCAAGTTCACCCTCCGCGATATGTACAAGCAGCTTGAAGCGCTCAACAAGATGGGACCCTTAAAGCAGATCATGGGCATGCTCCCCTTGGGCAATATGGAGCTTCCTGACGGTGTTTTAGATGTTACGAGCGTCAAGATGGTGCGCTACCGGATCATCATGGATTCGATGACCCCAAATGAACTTGATGATCCCACCCTCATCAACAGCTCCCGGATGTCGCGGATTGCCCATGGCGCTGGATCGACTCCTGATGAAGTCCGTGAACTGCTCAAGTACTTCAAGACCATGCAGCGCACCTTAAAAGGTCTGCGTGGTGCGGGGGCAGGCGGCGGGAAGTTCAATATGCAGCGCCTGATGAAAAAATTCTCCGGCCAGCAGTGAGACACTATTATGACGGTGTTTGCGATTGTCGGGCATATTGCCCGCACTGATGGGGGCTATTCGTTAAATGATCTGCCGGGCAGTGGCGGGCGGATGGATGTGCTCTGCCGGTGCGTGAATGCGTCATTCTTTCTCTCGCATGATCTCCGCAGGGATGTGGAATGTTACCTTGTGCTCTGCGGTGAACCCTCAGGACCAAAGACTGTGAAGTTCTGTGGGGATACGATACGATCGCTCTCCCCGGATGAGCGGAGTGCCGGCGCCCTGATAAAAAAGGCGCTCGATACCGTCTGCGGAAATGAGTTTCGCGAGGCGGCAGATGGCATATGGGTGCGCAAAGGAGGTCTTGAGCGGCTCATGACCGAGCACACCTTTGCGGTGCTGGATGAGAATGGTGCGGATGTCAGGAAGTCAGGCACCCTTCCCGGTGCATTCCTGCTCTCCGATCACCTGAACTTCACAGACGCTGAAGAGATACTGGTAAAAGACTGCCCCCGGTATTCCGTGGGGCCAGACTGCCTGCATGCCGATCATACAATGACGGTGCTGCAAAACGAACTGGACAGGAGAAAGAGCCAATGGACGTAAACGAACAGGTGGATAAGATCCTTGAATATGGCGACTGCTGCGATCACTGCCTCGGGCGGTTCTTTGGCAAACGCTCGCATGGGCTGAGCAATGATGAACGCGGAAAGGGACTGAGAATTGCAAAAGCGATCATAGCAAACGTGCCCTATAAGAAATTCAGCGCAACCTGCTGGGTGTGTGGGAATTTTTTTTCCGATGTCCCGCTCTGGGCAGATCGCGTGATCGCCGCAACCAACGGCTTATCGTTTGATAATTTTTTAATCGGCTGTCGCGTACCCCCGCTGATTGCCGAGAATGAGGAGATGGTCTGGAGCGATCTTTCATTATCCGAGCCCGAACCCTTTAAGTCAGAAGTGAACCGTGAAGTGGGAAAAGCCGTGTCTGCGCGTGTGGGCAAGATAGTGGACTTTAAAAATCCCCAGATCGTGATCATCCTCAATCCGTCAACCGGCAATACTGAAGTAACGGTTAACTCGGTCTTCTTCTACGGGCGGTACCAGAAGTTTGAGCGGGGTATTCCGCAGACGCACTGGGACTGCCGGGAGTGCAGGGGCAGGGGTTGCGAGAAGTGCAATTTCACGGGAGCCCAGTATCTCGATTCCGTTGAAGAGCTGATCGGAAGACCGGTTATTGCCGCATTCGATGCGACAAATGCCGTGCTGCACGGAGCCGGAAGGGAAGATATCGATGCCCGTATGGTTGGCACAGGGCGTCCGTTCATCCTTGAAGTTGTTGAGCCGAAACGGCGCACATTGGATCTCAAGGAACTTGAATCTGAGATCAACCGGACGGCGGACGGGCGGGTTTTTGTAGAACTGAAACGCTGGACGGACCGGGCTGAGGTGGAAACCCTTAAATCAAACAAAGCGCATAAAAAATACAGGATCCTGGTCGAGGTTGACGGCGCATTATTAGCGGATGAGTTCGCAAATGCTGTAAAAACCTTGGAGGGCGTCACAATACAACAGCGCACGCCCCAAAGGGTCGCTCACCGGAGAGCAGACAAGATCCGGGAGCGAAAAGTCCTTGCTATCGAGCATGTGGGGGAACAGGACGGCAAATTTGTTGTCGAAGTCCTGGGCGAAGCCGGCCTCTACATAAAAGAGCTCGTGAGCGGGGACTCCGGCAGAACCCGTCCGAGTCTTGCCGAGATCCTGAACAAAACGGCCCGCGTTACCAGCCTCGACGTAACACAGGTAGAAGGAATGAAGGAGGGAGATTAAAAAATGGCACATCACAATGGTCCAAGAAAGAAAACCCGGTATAAGTTCAAGAAAGATTTAAGAAAGCGCGGGCTGCCGCCAGTAACCTCCGTTATCCAGAAATTCGAGATCGGTGACAGGGTGCACGTGGTTGTTGAACCGAGCATCCAGAAGGGCATGCCCCACCGCAGGTTCCACGGAAAGACCGGAACCGTTATCGGTCAGCGCGGTCGTGCGTGGATGCTCACTATCCGCGATGGAGATGCCGACAAGATCGTTATCTCCAGACCACAACATCTAAAAGCACAAAAGTAAACTCAATCTTTGGTGATTGGCATGAAAGTTAAGGGTATAATTAGCGAAGAGAAGGTTACGCTTCCTGCGATGCGTGGAGTCCTTTTAGGGGTGGAGTCGGAACGGATTGCCACTGAAAAGGAGATGTCATATGAGTTCCGGCGATGTATTGAGCATGCGAATAAGCTGACAAAGAATACGCCGGAAAAATCCGAGGCACTCGTAGCTGATCTCATTAAACTGGAAAAGATGAAGCCGGAGATCGCCTATCGCATTGCCAATATCATGCCAAAGACCCGCGATGAAGTCAGGGCGATCTATGCTAAAGAGCGGTTCACGCTCTCTCCTGAAGAAGTCGACAATATCATCGAATTGGTGATGACACACTTCTGAGGTGTGGTTTTATGAAGGCCGAGAGAAAAGAGGTCAATGCGATCGTACTGGATGTGCTGATGAAGGGCCATGTTGATGACCCCCGCCCCCAGTTCAAGCGGGAGCCCATCGTGCAGGCAATGGGTCTTGAACAGTTCAAGCTTCTTGAACTGGTACCTAAGCCCTCGGTTTTTATCGAGCTTCATGAACGTGTCTATATCGGGGATTCCGAACGGGTCAAGATTGAGCGAGTAAAGCGCAGGATCGGGTATGAGGAACTCACACCTACTGCCCGCGGCGAACTTCCGTTTATCATTGCAGAAATTATCAAGGAGCGGGAGGCAGATTTTGTCTCTTTCTTTAACAAGGCGATCTCGATCACGCCCCGTCTTCATATGCTTCACCTTCTTCCGGGTATAGGAAAGAAACTCATGTGGGAGATATTAGAAGAGCGCAACAAGAAACCGTTTGCAAGTTTAGCAGACATATCGGCTCGCATAAAATCGATCCCCCACCCGGAGAAGATGATCCAGGCACGGATCATCGAAGAGCTCGAGGTCAAGGAAACCAAATACCACGTGTTTACCACCAGATGAAAGCCTATCACGACCAGCATTTCTTAATCGATCCCAATGCGGTAAAGCGGATCGCAGACCTTGAGGATGTTAAAGTAAAACGCGTGCTGGAAGTCGGGCCCGGCAACGGGGCACTTACCCGTGCCCTGCTGGAACGGGGTGCAATTGTCCACGCAGTTGAACTCGACAGGAATCTCTGTGAGCAACTCGCTGACATTTTTTTTGATGAAATTGAGAGCGGTCAGCTTACCGTGCAGCAGGGCGATGTCACAAAGTGCGAATTACCTGCGTTTGAAATGTCTGTATCCAACCTGCCCTATTCTGCGAGTTCGAAGATCACGTTCCGCCTGCTCGAGTGCGGGTTTCGGGTCGCGGTGCTTATGTACCAGAGCGAGTTTGCGGACCGGATGGTTGCACCAGCCGGCACCAAGGACTGTGGCAGGTTATCTATCATGGTCCAGACCTATGCGGCAGTGCAGCGGTGTTTTGAACTCCCGCCACAGTGTTTCTCTCCACGTCCGCAGGTGCATTCAACGGTGGTGAAGATCTTCCCCCGCGATCCCATCTTCTTTATTGAAGATCGGAAGCGCTATGCGGATGTTGTCCGAAGTCTCTTTATGCACAGGCGAAAGACTGTCCGTAACTGTCTGAAAGGATCTGCCGGCATACTCGATCCTGCATGGGTGCAGCGGGTGATTGCGACCCTGCCAGAAGAGATCTTAAAGAGTCGTCCTGAGGCGCTGTACTTAGAGGATTTCGCAACGATCAGTAATATGGCCTGAGAGGTCAGAGTTCTTTTGTAAATTTTTGGTTGCGGTCTCTCATCCGTAGTTTACCTCACGTCCCACCTCGTTTGATATCACTGTTGGGTGGAACTTTTGATGAGGTGGATCAAAATTGGATTGGCTTTTTTGCGTTTAGTGGATCAAAAAGCAATTGGCGAAAACAAGGTTCATAGCTAAAAATCAAAACTAAAAATCATATCACCGATTCAGGCTCTTTTACACCCCTTCCTGTAGTTAACCCGACTTTCCATCCGATCCTCTCTCCAAACAGCTCCAAACAGGCCGGTTTTTCCCGCCATAAATCAGCCGGTTCCAGAATCAGAGCCCAAAACAGTAACATTCGGAAAAACAACTCCAAAAACCCTCTATACAGGCCGGTCGACCGTTTGGCATTTCCGGCAAATGGACTCCATTTTGACCTTGGATCACCCCTTTTCAGCAACTTTTCGAGATACAGTCATAGGGTTCAGGTCCATAGCTAAAAATCAAAACTAAAAATCATATCACCGATTCAGGCTCTTTTACACCCCTTCCTGTAGTTAACCTGACTTTCCATCCGATCCTCTCTCCAAACAGCTCCAAACAGGCCGGTTTTTCTCTCTCTAAAATAGCCGGTTCCCGATTCAGAGGCCAAAACAGGAACTTCCGGAAAAATGACTCAAAAAACCCTCTAAACTGGCCGGTCGACCGCCCAGCATTTCCGGGAAACAGACACCATTTTGACCTTGGATCGCCATTTTCAGGTACTTTTTAGAGATACAGTCACAAAGTGCAAGTCCATTGCTGAAATATCAACATTTTTTCACGATGATTCAGCATAAAAAAATGTGTTTTTTAATCAGAACTCCCGCATGATCTTGATTGCGCAGAACTCGCCACACATGGTACACTCAGCATCACCATCAGACAATTCCCGGGCCCGCTCCGGATCCATGGAACAGCAGATCTGGCCTTCACGGTCAAGAGCCGCTCTCAGCTGGGCAATCTTTGTGTCCTCTGCATCTTTGCCATACTTTACAGTGTCGCCGATATGTGCAGCGATCCGAAACGCAATCAGGCCCTCTTTTACTGCAGCAGGACCCGGTAGACCGAGATGCTCAGCAGGCGTGATGTAACAGAGGTAATCTGCCCCGGCAGCGCTTGCAATACTGGCTCCGGCAGCTCCGGCAATATGGTCGTAGCCAACTGCAACATCGGTGGGCAACGGTCCTGCAACAAAGAGCGGGAACACAGACTTCTTCTTGTAATATTTTACCATCGGTGCGATACGATCGCTGCGGATATGCCCGCCGGCTCCTTCAATGATCACCTGCACACCCGCAGCACGGGCACGGTGTGCGAGCTCGACATTCTGCCGGATCTCGGCAAGCTGCATACGATCCCTTCGATCATGAATGCATCCGCTGCGGGCGGTGTTGCCCAGCGATAGAACGATATCATGCTTTCTGCAGAGGGAGATTACTTCATCGAAATGCTCGATGAACGGATTTTCACACTGGTTCATCAGCATGAACGCACTGGTTATAGAGCCGCCTTTTGAGACCATGCCAAGCAGCCGTTTCCTCTTCTTAAGTTCGTAAAGCATCTCGCGGCTGACACAGTGGAGGACCACCGAACTGATGCCCTGTCCCGCCTGCATCCTGAACGTTTCCATGATGTTTTCAGCAGTCATCCGCTTCAGGCCATTTTCTACTACAGACTGGTAGATGGGAACAGTGGTGATGGGAAGTGTGGTGTGAGAAAAAATCTCTTTTCGTATCGCGTTGATATCCCCGCCCATTGAGAGATCGCTGATGGTGTCAGCCCCGAATTTTTCAGCAATGGTGGCTTTTTGTATCTCGTCGTCCAGGCAAACCTTAGTAGATGATGTGCCGAGATTGACATTGACCTTGGTTGACAGGCCTTTTCCTATGCCGGTATACCGTGTACCGCGTTGCATGATCACAGCACTTCCTGCAGCGATTCCTTCGCGGAGTACTTGAGGGTCTATGCCCTCGGTCCGGGCAACGCCTTTCATCTGCGGCGTGATTGTTCCTTCCTGTGCCTGCTCTGCCTGTGTGCGCATATTTTTTTCGTGTGCTGACGACTCCCCATGCCAGTTTGGTGTTTTGAGGATAAAATTTATGACTTTTTTGATTTTAACTGCCGGTGAGTTTATGACATGAGCGGTGCCTGTTGCCAGTAGATCAGAAAAGTAGACTCCTCCAGATTTATCGAAAATTTGGATGAATAGGATTGGATGTCTCAAAGGTCAAAAAAGCTAAATGACAATTACCGGTTAACCCCGCCAGTATTATACGAAAAAACCAATGCATTTTGTGTTAGTACTCAGAGAAAATATGTCCTGAACTATAGTTACTTACGGGGGGGATTCCTTTTTGCCTCACGTACTCCAACAAATCTATCGGGTTTCTGTCAGGGATTCTGGGGTAATAATCCATGTCATTTTACCATTGTCACGCGGGTCCCCAATCGATAAGAAGCAATATATTTTTCCTGTGACAAATAATCAACCATTGGTGACGATATGGGTCTGGCACGTCTTATCACAGGGGTCGGTTTGGTTGCACTGGTTGCAGGAATAATCGGGTTTCTGCTCCCAGGAGAGTTTCTTTATTTCCCGCTGGTTGACTCATTACTAACCCAGTATGGTAATGCCCTTATTCCTGGCATCAGCTATAACCCTGCGGTAAAAATGGTCATTGCCAAAGCCCCGGTTATCCTTCTTGCAGTAATCGGATTTGGTATGGTATTCTGGGGTACCATGAAAAGTTTATTAGAGCCTCAGGAAACAACAGGGACAAAACCCAAGGATAGCAGGAAATCGATAAACGAGCTGGACGACTTTCAAAATTCAGAGGGAAAGAAAACTCAGTATCCTGTTAAATCGGTAAAAGAGCTGGCTTACCGCAAGAAGCCATAAGGAATACCACTTTTTTAAAATTTCGTTTAACCGGAAAAACCCGGATACTCTTTTTTCGATCGCAGAAACTCATCCTTATAAAAATTTTATTTGCAGAAGATCACATCCGCGTATATCAGGGTATGAAAACAATGCCCGATCCCTATTGCCGGTAATTTACGGATTTCATCGGCAAAAAGTCCCGGTGGATGTTTTGTTAGGATCTTATGATTTAGACACAGAGCACATACCATAGTACGAGCATTATTGCATGTCACACGATCCAGCGCAGGTATACCAGCCAGAAGCCGATACGTACCTCCTGCTCGATGCGGCGAAAAAAGAAGTAAAACCTTCTGATCGGGTACTGGAAATCGGGACCGGTTCCGGACTCATCTCTAGTGAGCTGGCAAAGGTATCTGATGTTGTTGCCACAGACATCAATCCTCACGCTGCACTTTGTGCCAGTTGTTCTGGTGTAAACGTGGTGCAAAGCGATCTCTTTGCCGGCATCCGGGGCACATTTTCGTTAATCCTCTTCAACCCCCCCTATCTTCCCACACAACCAGAAGAGCGGATCGATGACTGGCTTGAATATGCACTGGATGGCGGTGATACAGGAAGGGTGGTGATTGAGCGGTTTGCTGCTGAAGTGGGACGTGTGCTTGCACCGGAGGGAAGGATCCTGCTCTTGATCTCATCGCTCACGGGGCTTGCGGAAGTAAGTGATTTATTTTCCCGCCAGGGATTCAAATCCGATGTTGTACTAAAACAAAAAATTGAGGATGAGTACCTGTATGTGATGAGGATTATCCGGAATTAAAAGAACACACGTTCAGTCTTTTCCTCATCAGGTTAATTGCCACAATACAAAAAAAATCGCAGTCGCTGCCATAATCCATGCGAGATGCAGAAGGATTGTAACTAAAAACGCAGGGAGCGTGAACATCCGCATGATGGCAACGAGGTGAGTGAGCGGCAGGATGGCCGGTGCAAAGTACTGGAGACTGATCGGGGTTATTGACAAAGGCCCGGGCAAGTGTGAGCCCCCGTTTCATCCCCATTTAGAGTTTTTCAACTTCGACATTGCGTTTCTCATGCAGCTGGACAAACTAAAGCAGTTAGTCTGATCCTTTCTGTGCTGAATTTGTGTCCCGCGATTGCACCGATTACCATCTTCCATCGTGTTGTATGTTCAAAGAGAGGTTCTCTTTGGTAGGTGTACTGGCGGGATCATGATGGGGTTATAATGAAATGAAAAAGAGGAAAGAATATTCAGTTCTTTCTTTTGGCAAAGACAATCGTCCCAAGACCGATAGCAAGGAGAATGACTAATGTTTCAATGCCGGACTTGGGTTGGGAAACGGTGATAGTACCTCCTTGTGCAGTCGTAGGAATGTCTTTTAGGTCAAGTCCGTATGCTTTGGCTCCTGCATTCAAGGCTGTTGATGCACCTTTTGCACCCACTACATCGAATGTGACCGTGAGGATTGTCCCGCTACCCGAAATTCCTTTCGTATCGGCAAAACTGATCTTGGCAGTGCCGGGCTGGATCTCGTTTCCTTCCACAATGCCATTGGTCGAGAGATCCCCAAGATTGGCTTGTGAGAATTTCAGGATTGCCGGATCATACGTGATCGTGAGATCCATAGCGCCAAGATTTGACGCCCCGGAGACTGTCACCGGGATGGTCGCTTTGGCCCCGGCTCCTACTGAACCTGAAGGGATGGTTACTATGACTGCCGCTGCACTTGCCGTGCCGATGAGTAAAAGTCCCATCAGGGCGAGGAAAATAATTGAGAGTTTCTTCATTGTTATCACAACCTCACTGTGAACTCACCGCAATTTTCAGGATAGCCCGGGCATCTCCTGAATTGACCGAACCGTCCTTGGTCACATCGTATTTCATGTCTATCGGGATCTTCCCGACTGCCATCTGGAGGGCTGCAAGGGCATCGCGAGATGTCACCGGTCCTCCGTCAAACGTGACCTTTGCTGGAGTGCCGGTCGTGAATGTTCCCTGCGCTACGCTGACCGGAATGGTTGACCCGGAGCTCGTGCTTGCGGTCTTTACAGTAATTTTTATTGGAGAGCTCGAGCCGTTTGATCCGATTACATCAAAGGTCAGTATGGCGATCGACGCTGACCCCGAAGAACCGGTGGATGAGGCAAACGAGATCATTATGGTCCCCGGGTTTGCCTCGTTGCTCTCAAAGAGTGAGTTTGCGTTAAGTCCACCTTTCTCCGCAGTTCTGAACTTAAGGATCGACGTATCATAGTTCACTGTAAGGTCCATGTTGGCAAGGTCGTTTGCATTACAGACCATAATAGGGATCTTCACAGTGGATCCCTGCTGCATGGTGCGGTCTTCTGCATAGACCGATGTCCCGGTGCCGGAACATGTCGAAAACTGCGTCAATGACTGCGTTACTCCGGGTGTAGAAACGGTTGTAGTCCGGGTCTGCTGTGTTGGTACGGCAGTAACCCTAGTTGTCGCAACCGTTGTCGGTGTCGCGGTTCCTGCACCGGATATGATAGTAAAACCCTGTGTATTTGCCAGGGTTGTTGTCCCGGTGGAAGCATCATAGATGTAATACTCTACCTTCCAGTTGCCGGGATATGCGAGGAATTCCGATACCGGGTACTGGATCATATCAGCTGAACCATCGGGATTGAATGATATGGCATTACCCCTGTTTAAGTTGTCATAATATGCTGTTCCATCCGGTTTTATCAGCCGGTACCGTACGGTATACCGCTCCTGGCCCCCTGAGATCTCGCTGCCGGGAGAGATTTTTATCCATGCAACCAGGTTCTGACCTGAATCGCCAGTGCCCCAGATGGTCTTCTTGGAACCGACACCGTTTGCTGATACCCCATAATCGACGACCTTGGGGACCTGCCCGGAGGCTGCGGTGGTTACTGGCTTTGGAGCCGTTGTAGTGGCTGCGGTTGTTACCCCAGCAGGTGTTGCTGCAACCGAATCATCTACGAGGGTGAACGTCTTGGTACCCACGAGATTATAACCGGTGTAATCGTATTTCGTGCAGTCATAATCCCCAAAATAATATTCCATGGTCCAGGGACCCTGCCAGGCAAATCCCTTCTTGTTGGCAGCGTTGATGAGATCGCTGACCTTCAACCACTTCACAGCATTGTTCTTTGTGAAGAAGTGACCGTTTGCACTCAGCAACAGGCCGTTTCCGGCATTATACGAGTTCTGGTACATGACTTGGTCGTGATTTGTTCCATCCGGTGCAAGGAGGCGGTAGCGATATGAGAGTGTTGTTCCGCCATTGCATGCTATCTCGGATCCTGGGGCAATACTCACCCATGGGGTTACATATTGCGATCCTTCAGATTTCTTGAATGTGTCCTTGGCTTCAAGGATAGCCAGCGTGTTGTAATCTCCCCTGCTGACACCGCTCCCGGTTGCCGTGGCCATGGTGCCAGAGACCGGTACTGCCATACTTAAGAGGAAAAGAATGATGATTCCTGTCAGAAAAATGCTGTTCTTGTTCATACAAATGCCCCCAGATTTTCCGGGGTATCCCTGGATCAGCCGGAACGAAAATCGCTGATGAGGATACATTGCCGGTTACAATAAAATCTCTTAAAAAATATTTAACATTTGTGTAAATGTTCAGCCCTGTCATTTCCTGAATTCTTATTTCTGCACATCGATCTGTACATCGATGGGCACCCAACCGGTACCTGTTTGCCTTCTTTCTTTCAAACGGTGACTTTATTGTATTCCGGTAATTTTGCTCCTGTCAGATCATTATACAGGTCACGTTGTCGGGGTAATATAAGGGACGTTCAGGCATCCGGAAGGAGCAACATTGAACGGGTTTTCCACGGATATGATGTGAAGCTGCTTATTTTCCGAGTCGCCGGATTGCATCACCCGCAGCTTCTTTTACATCAGAGAACCGGTCTCTTTCAAGGGACATGAGCGGTTCAATTGCCCGGCAGTCTCCCAATTTCCCCAGCACTTCAGCCGCACCGATTCTCACAGTCATATCCTTGTCCTGTAAACAGCCAATGAGCGGACTTACTGAAGCCCGGTCCTTTACATTTCCCAGTGCAGCGATCGCGGCGCAACGGATGCCGGGTTTAGGATCACTAAGTGCAGTTATCAGGATTGGTACCGCATCTGAATCACCCAACCGCCCGAGTGCCTGCACGATATCAGAACGAACTGCCGGATGGGGATCTGAAAAGGCAGCGGCAAGCGGCTCAATTGCAGAAAGATTGCCGGATTTTCCGAGTTCCACTGCGGCAGCCCGGCGTTTTTTTACCGTGGACGCACGCAGATCGATTACAAGGGTCTTAAAATCTTTCATAAAACGAGGGTGTATCTGGTCAATGCTCGCACTCGTAGCCGGATTCGTACGCGGATATGACCTTCTGTGCAACTTCTTCAGAGAGCCGGTCATGCACGATCTGCACAAACGCTTCGACATCTTCAACAGGAAGACAACCCATGCTCTCTTCTCCCTTTTGAATAATATCGGTTAAGTAGGTTAATTCCTCATCTGTCAAACGGTTTATCCGCTGGATAAAATCATTGCTGTCCTCAGAAAAGTGGTTGGAGACCGGTGGCAGTATCGAGTGAAACTGATGTCCCGACCCTGAACAGGTGAGGTCGCCACATTCCGGTGCAAGTTTTTTTAAGATTTCAATATCTCGTTCTGATAGTTCCCGTGGCATGGTATCGTTGTCCTGATCAATCATTTCACCGGCTTTGGAATAAACGTGCGTGAAGGGCACCGCTCGCTTTCACGATCCGGTGTGGTCTCACCATTGATCCGGCAGGTTCCACTCTCTTTTGTGATCGGTAAATAACTGATACAATCCTCACAGGCAGGCATATACTTCTGTGTTCGTTATTAAACGTACAATATCCTTTGTGCCGGTAAGGATTGTTGCTAAAAAAGGAAAAGATAATTAAAAATATTTGCCCAGCCAGTTTTTGATGCCGGCAATAATTCCGCCGGAGCTGCCTGAGCCGGATGATTTCTTTCCAGAGCGGGGTTGCAGGGTTGCAGGACGGGATATTGTACGTTTGGGTGCAGGTGCTTCCCTAACCGGGATATCCCGAAGGTTTCCCTGCGGTGCATCGCCCTCTGATTCGAAACCCCATGCAAATCCGATCTTGTATGCTCTTTCATTCTCGCGGATCCAGTTTGCTGCGTTCATGTATCCACGATCTTCTGCTTTCTTGATTGTATCCTGGTGATCCTGGGTGAAATGGATTTCTCGCTGCAGGGCGGTTAACTCCTCATATACCTTTCCGGGGACTTTTATCTTCTCTCTGCCCATAACTCCTCATATAGGCATATGCTGGGATACGATATTTAATGTTTCCTCTTAAATACGCTGAAATAATGGGACGATTGGTATCCGGGGGATAAGAATCGGTTAAAAACACAACTCACAGAAGATTGATACGTGAGCCGGGCAATTGAAGAACACAAAGAAGGTGGAAAATAATGGTTAAAGTGATCTACGAAGGGGATGATTTCAAACGCATGTTAAGGGCGGATTTGCAGAAACTTGAGCGTCTTGTTGAAGCAAAAAAATTTGGTATCTTTGAAGTGGACTACAAAGAAGGAAAGATCAAGGTGGAAATAAAAAAGAAAGGCGATGCCATTCTTGTGAAGCGCTTCAGGGCAATCTGATCTCATTTTTTTTAAGAAATTATCTGGTTATACCCTGCATTTACTGGAAAAAGTGTACGTGTTTTAATAAAACATGTGGAATTTGTAAACAAAAGTCCAAAAAAAAGATCAGATCTCTTTTTTGTAGTCAGAGTGCACTTTAGGCATCTTCATCTTTTGTGCCTTCTGGATCTTTTTTATGGTATCATCTTTAGTCAGGGAGCCTTTTTCTGATCCGGATAATCCGTCTCCTGCTTCCCGATCTTTAGCCATCTCTGACAAGAAATTCCGGTAATCCTCTGCAGAAATACCGATCTTTTTCATTTCAATACCGGTAAAAAAGCCCTGCATATATTTGGCATGGTGATCCGGGCAAACCGGGAAGGTGCAATACGCATCTCCTTCTGCTGCTTTTCCCTTCACCGGCAAAAGGGTGCCGGCAACTTTCTCCGGCTGCCGGCAGATGCAGCAGCGGTAGTGGTGCCTGCGCCGTATTAGGTCAAATTCTGCGCTGTCAGTCATTTTTGGTCTCTTTTTTTTTTAAATAACCTGAAGTTATCTGGATTTCAGAATCAGTCAAAATCAGATGCTGCTATGGGGATTCGAACCCCAGTCGCGAGCGTGAGAGGCTCGCATGATTGGCCGGACTACACTATAGCAGCGCAATTGCTCAATAACTTGCGCGATATTTTTACTTATAGTTTTTTGCCTCCGTAATCTTCCACAGATTCCTGACAGGATTTTTAAAGTCCTCTACAGGAATTGATCACTCACAACAACTATATCTCGCATATGTGGCGATTAATATAGGAATGAGTAGTCTTGAAGAACAGATTAAAGAGCTCGAGGACGAGCTTGTCAAGACGCCCTATAACAAGGCTACTTCCAAGCATATCGGACGCGTAAAAGCAAAGATCGCACGTCTCAGGGACGAAGCGGTAAGCCGCGCAATGAAAGCCGGCGGGGGCGGTGAAGGGTATTCAGTTAAAAAGTCCGGTGACGCCACCGCAGTCCTTGTCGGGTTCCCGTCAACGGGTAAAAGTACGCTTTTAAACAAACTCACCGGTACGGAAAGTGCAGTTGCGGCGTACGCATTCACCACGCTCACAGTCGTTCCCGGGGCGCTCGAACACAAAGGGGCAAAGATCCAGATCCTCGATATCCCCGGACTGATTGCCGGTGCAGCAATGGGAAAAGGTCGTGGCAAGGAAGTTATTGCTGTGGTCCGTGGCGCAGATATCATCATCATTCTTGTGGACGTCTTTAACGAGCGTCACTTTGATGTGCTCATCAAGGAACTCTACGATGCGGGTATCCGGATTAACGTGCCAAAACCTGACATCACCATCAAGAAATCCTCGCACGGGGGTATACGGCTCAACGCAGTCGGCACTCTTGATCTCGAAATTGAAGAGGTCCGGTCTATCCTTTCCGAGAGTAAGATGATGAACGCAGATATCCTGATCCGCGGGAATGCAACGCAGGATGATCTCATTGATGCGATACAGGGCAACCGTGTGTATGTTCCGGCATTCATTGCGGTGAACAAGGTAGATCTCGTGGATAAGGAACGGTTCTTAGAGATCGAACATGATATTGCAGAACGGTTCGGAAGCCCGCCGCTCATGATATCTGCCCATGTCGGTTATCATCTTGAAGAGACAAAAGATGCGATCTATGACTGTCTCGGGTTCATCCGTGTCTATCTCAAACCCCATGGCGGCGAAGCGGATCTTGAAGAGCCTCTGATTGTCAGGAAAGGCAGCACGATTGAGGATGTATGTACCAAACTCCACCGCGAATTTGTCCAGAAGTTCCGCTACTCAAGGGTCTGGGGAAAATCGGTCAAGCACCCGGGGCAGAGGGTCGGGCTCACCCACAAACTGATCGACAGCGACCTGATTACGATTATTGTAGAGCGCTGATCTGGTGAACAACCCGGAAAAGACCGCAACGCCTTTTCCACTGTCCGTTTAAAAAAAATGCAATTTGCGAAAAAACCAAAAATTTTCTGTTTTATTTCTGTTTTTCACTTACCCGGTTGAATTGCCGATTTGATGATTGCAAGCGGTGCTTCTGTCTTGATCCCATACCCGCTAAAGTGGGTCCGCGTTGCTTCATACCCATCAGCCCGGATTCGATCGAGAACTATGTTGATGTCCGGTGGTGAGACTTTCAATAATTTTGCAATATGGTGATAATCATAGAACGATGAGGTGGGCAGTTCTTCGATGCAGAGATCGAGCAGTTTCTTTAAGTCTTTTTTCGTACCGAGTTCCCAGCGGTCCAGCTGCTCTTTCATCTGGAGGAGCGTCTCATAGTTCCGGATGCTGCCAAGCCACAGGGGGCCGATGAATCCGAGTGGTTTATCGCAGTGCGGGCATGATACGGCAGGAGGAACCATCCCCGGATGCTCCTCCCGATACAGGCATTTCGGGCACTGGAGTATGAACCCGATCTGCTTTAAGGTATTGTCAGCAGCACCAGCTCCACGGAGTAACCGGAGGTGAAGCCGTACGAAATGCTCCCGGGCATAACAGAACATTGGCTCAACACCACGGTCATACTTGACTGTCTCTCTGACAACAAACCCTAGCAGGATGCGGAGACCCACTTCACTGTGGTACTCGGTGTTTTGTGGACGTGCGAAATACCTGCGGATCCCTGCTTTCAGGTGCGCTCCGCAAAGAGGAGCCGTATCAGTAGCAGTTACAAAGAGAAACCTGCGTGTACCTCTGACTGCTGCGTCCACCACCATTGCCGGTGTCCCGAATGGATCGAGATCCACGGCATCAAATGATCGTTCCGAGAGCAGGGCGCTGGCATCCCGCTGCACAACCTCCAGCTGCAGGTTTGCAGAGTTCACATTGTGCGTAATCAGTTCAATTGCTTCGGGTTCACGGTCATTGATGGTAACCGGAATGCCACATTCATTCAACACCCGCATCCCGCGTATACCGGTTGCTCCCATGGCGTCTAAGTATTCGGAGGGTTTGAGAATTGAGAGCAGAAGCACCGTGGCATCGCGGTTCAGCTCCATTCTCCGGTTGAAAAAGATCGGGGCAGACCCGGGAGGAAACTGTGTCGTATTGTCCTGAACCGGGATAAAAAACCGGGTTTTTCCTTCCGTTGCCTCGATTAACTCCATTGCGAGACAATTGTTGCAGCGCACAAACCTTATACATATTCCTCCACAATTGGTATGAGCAGGGCGAGTGGCTTAGCCCGGACATAGCGTCAGCCTCCTAAGCTGAATGCCGGGGGTTCAAATCCCCCCTCGCCCGTTCATGTCCGTTTTTTAGTTCATTTTATTACCCTGACAACAAGATATCTGGTATTAAGATGAGCGCAACAGGTTTTTTTAAAATCATCCGCCCGGCGAACGCGGTGGTATCCGGAATAACAGCGATCATCGCCTACCTGATTGCAACCGGAACTATAATTCCTGAAACAATTCTCCTGCTTGTCATTGTCACCCTGATCACTTCAGCCGGAAATGTGATCAATGATTATTTCGATGCAGACATCGACCGGATCAATCGCCCGGAACGCCCAATCCCCTCCGGTATCATAAGTCCAATGGCAGCACGGGGTTTTGCAGTTACGCTGTTTCTTTTGGGAATACTGGTTGCCTTTTTTACTCCACCGCTCTGCCTGGCCATCGTCTTGATTAATTCGTTTATTCTGTTCCTGTATGCAGCAAAGTTAAAGAGCATGCCGGTGATTGGCAATGCAGCCGTTGCGTACCTTGCGGCCAGCATCTTCCTGTTTGGGGGAGCCTTTGCCGGTTGGGATGCGCTTATCCTGATGCTCCCTCTTGCCGCAATCACATTCCTTGCAACCATGGCAAGGGAAATCTTAAAAGATGCTGAAGATGTGGAGGGCGATGCTGCGGGAGGTGCCGATACCCTTCCCATACGCATAGGGATCCGGTCAACTTCACGCATTGCTCTGGGATTTGCCCTTGCAGCTGCAGTTGCAAGTGTTGTTCCATATCTCAGGTGGGGGAGTTGGTACCTCGCTGGCATTGTCATTGTCGATATCATCATCATTGTTGCAGCAATCAGGGCACTTCCCTGTCAGACACCTGCATGCGTTAAGAAAACCCGATCTACCACGCTCATCAAGACAGGTATGTTTGCCGCTCTCGTGGTATTTGCACTATCGGCGCTCTTCCTCTGAACAAGTCCCGCTGTTTTATGGGAGACCGGATTTTTTTTTGTAAGCAACAGGTTTATCCCCTGATCATGCCTCAATTATCTTGAGGAAGCAATGCCGACACTTTTCCAGCAGGGTAATACTTTTTTTGCAAAAAAGGGCGAGTATTTTGAAGGGAACGTGAAGATTGACGGGGATTTCATTGTCCCTGCCCATGCGCATTTCTGGGGGAGACTTAACGTCACCGGAACACTTGAACTGGGTCCGCGCTCCAGTGTAGCCCTTGACATCAGTTGCTGGAATGCGATCATCGGCAGCCAGTCACGGATCAAAGGGCCGATCGTTGCCCACGGGGATGTCACAATTCTCGATCATGCAGCAGTCCATTCTGTAACAGCAGGCGGCAAGGTGCTCCTGCGAAGAGGGGTTCACGTCGGGGATGTGACCAGTGAGGATACGATCATCGTCCATGGCAAGATAAAAAGCGGGAAATTAACCGGTAAGAATATGAAGGTCATCGGGGATTAAGGCTGGATCAACCCCGAGCGTTACCACCTCATAGACATCCGGCCAGTTCACAATTGTTTCTACGCATCCTTCCTTTAGCGTCACAACACCCATGACGATGATCCCCATCTTGTCGGCCATATCGATACCCTCTTTGACCTCAGCGAGACAGCCGACTCCCACAATCGCTTTTGGGCGGTATTTTTTTACCATGCGCTTGATAAACGATGAGCCCGGCACAATGAAGATCCGGTAGCCCATTTTCTCAAGTATACTCCTTGCTTCACCCACAGAACACTGCCCGCAGGAGCGGCATTTGAGCCCTTCAGGAGTGAGATGGGCAGGGCAGTTGGATGAGCGCAGGCACTGCGGCATGAAGATTGCCCTCTCGTTCACCGGGATGCGCGAAAACTCGGTTGTGTTCATGGTATTATGAATCTTGATCAAAAACGTGAGCATCTCCCGGTCTTCGAGGCCGAGAAGCCGGAAGAACGCCTTCATCAGCCCCTCAAAAAAGACGAGGCCTGCTTTTATCAGCCGTGGAAAATAGAGATGCCCTTTCTTTATCGAGTAGAGTGATATCAGGGCAAGGATGAACGCGATGACTATCGCTCCGATGATGATAATAACCGTGAGTTCCCCGATCAGAAACATCAGCTGGTTGTAGGGCGTGAAATCGAAATCCATGAGAGGAGCTTTTTTTTATTATGTGGTGCTGCGATGCGATAAGAGTTTTTGTATATCAATGGGAGGGCGCAGCACACCGGTTTCAGTGATGACTGCAGTCACCAGTTCCATTGGCGTAGCATCGAAAGCATAGTTCTTCACATGCGCTCCCTCCGGGACAAAAGTGCGTCCCCCCATGATCGTCACCTCATCACGCCCGCGTTCCTCAATGATGACATCCTTTTCAGCGTTTTTTGGATCAAATGTCGAGAGCGGTGCAGCAACATAGAAGGGAATTTTATGATGGTGTGCGCAGACCGCATGCATGTAAGTGCCGATCTTGTTAAAGACCGCATCGCGGGTGATGCGATCCGCACCTACAACTACGGCATCAATTGCACCCTTTCGCATGAGGTGGGCTGCGGTTGAATCCGTAATGGTGGTTACGTCAATTCCATCCCGTGCAAGTTCCCATGCGGTGAGCCGGGCTCCTTGCAGGAGCGGGCGAGTCTCGCAGGAGATCACTTTTACCTGTTTTCCGGCATTTACTGCGGAACGGATTACGCCCAGTGCCGTGCCCCATGATGAACAGGCAAGTGCTCCCGCATTACAATGGGTGAGCACGGTGCAGTTGTCGGGCAGGAGTGCGGCGCCATGTTTGCCGATCGCGTGACAACACGCAGTATCCTCACGGGCAATCTCCTCTGCTTTGGCAATCGCAATAGTAACTGCATCAGCAGGAGTCCGAGCGGGTTTCATTGCAGCGAGCACCCGGTCAATTCCCCATGCAAGGTTGATTGCAGTCGGACGGGTTGACCGGAGGATATCGGCATCCCTTTGCACTGCAGTCATGAATGATTTCAGATCTTTTTTATCTGCAAGCACAGCAGAGAGTGCAACCCCATATGCCCCGGCAACACCGAGCGCAGGAGCTCCCCGGATCTCCAGTCTTTTGATCGCAGTTGCCAGCCGTTCGATGCTGCGGCATTCGACAATGGAGTACTCATTGGGAAGGAGCGTCTGTTCGATATAGTGTATGCCCGTATTATCTGAATCCCACCATAGAGTAGCAGTCTCGTTCAAGCGGATCGCGTCCTTACCGCATCGATATATGCCCGCATTGCAGCAGATCCTCCGGATGCAACACTGTCCGGTATATCGCGAGGCGCAGTAGCTGTGCCCGCCACATAGATCCCGGGACGCGAGGTGGCAACCGTGTCCATGGCATCATGCACAGATTTGAAAAAACCGGTTGGTTCAAGAGAGACCCCACACATTGCTGCAATTCCGGCAGCACTGTCCGATGGCCCGATCCCAATCGAGAGCACCACAAGTTCCGGGTGGAGCGCGAGAACCTCTGATGTTTCAGAGTTCTCTACCTGAAGGATCAGACCGTTCCGGTCAGCGTGAATCTCTCCGGGCATACCCCGCAGGAACGTAATCCCCAGTGCCTTTGCCCGTTCATAATATTCCTCATAACCTTTTCCATAGGCCCGGATATCCATATAGCAGAGTGTGATCTCAATAGACGGTTGCTTCTCTTTGATGAGTATCGCATTCTTCATCGCCTGCATACAGCAGACGCACGAGCAGTAGGGGCGGTCAACGGAGATGTCGCGTGAACCCACACACTGGATGAATACGATACTCTTTGGCACAGCCCCGTCACTTAAGCGTTTGATCATCCCAATAGTCGGGCCGCTTGCATTGATCATCCGTTCCAGTTCGAGACTGGTTATTACATCCGGTAGTATGAGATGTCCGAACTGCTCTTTATTCCTGGCATCAAAGATCGTATAGCCGGTTGTGATCACGATACTGGCCGCATTGATCTTAATCATCTTTCCATCGTCTTTACGCAGTATCGCATTGGGACCACAGGCATCATAGCAGAGCCCGCATTCAATGCAGTGCTCTGCATCTTTTAAAACGATATCCGGAACCGCTTGTGCGTGTGGCTTGTAAATTGCCTTTCTTACTCCTACACCCGCATCGAACCGGTTATACACTTCAACCGGGCAGATCTCAATACAGTCACCGCAGCCATTACAGAGTTCTGCATCCACGTATCTCGGGTGTTTTCGGATCGTGACCGTGAAGTTACCAACTTCTCCTTCGATCGTTTCAACTTCTGCACAGGTATGGATGGTGATGAGCGGGTGGCGGGACACATCCACCATCTTTGGCGAGAGGATGCACATCGAGCAGTCGTTTGTCGGAAATGTCTTATCAAGCTGGGCCATATGACCGCCGATGCTGGGCTCGCGCTCGATAAGGTGCACATGAATACCGTGACCGGCAATGTCGAGTGCTGCCTGTATGCCCGCAATACCGGCGCCGATAACAACCACATCACTCATGGTGGGCGTACTCCTTAGCCAGTTCGATGTATGATGCAGAGTTTTTAAGGATCTGTTCCTGCTGTGCGGAGTCGGCTTCCTTGACAATCTTTCCCGGAACGCCAACAACTACGGATCCCGGAGGGATCTGTTTTCCTTCAGTAATTACGGCTCCTGCGCCAATCACCGTCCCCTCACCTATCGTTGCACCGTTCAGGACGATCGAACCCATACCCACAAGCACACGGTTTCCTATTGTGCAGCCATGCAGGATCGCACCATGCCCAACCGATACATCGGTTCCAAGTATAACCGGATATCCTTTACTGGTATGCACAACACAATTGTCCTGGATGTTGGACCTGTCCCCGATCACAATCCTGTCCTTGTCGGCCCGGATAACAGCGCCAAACCAGACACCCACCTGTTTTCCGATCGTGACATCGCCGATGATCGTTGCGTTCTCCGCTGCAAAGAGAAAAACGCCGGAGACTTTTCCATCCATACGCATAATAACATAAGGAATTAAGAATCAAAGAGCATGAAGGTTATGGTTGGGGGTACCTTCGATCCCCTCCACGATGGGCATAAAGTCCTGCTCGGTCGGTCATTTGAGATCGCCGGGCCCCATGGTCATGTAGTGATAGGACTCACCACCGATAGCTTTGCAAGCCGGAAGGTTCATCCCATACGCCCGTTTGAAGTCCGGAAATCCGAGCTTGAAGAGTATATCACCAGCCGGAAATTTTCTACCCCCTTTATTGTTGAGCCTCTTCAGGACCGTTTTGGTTCAGCGCTCGATTCAGATTTTGATGCGATCATTGTATCTGAAGAAACTCTTCCGGTTGCAGTTGAGATCAACAAACTGCGCAGGGGACAAGGGAGAAAGAAAGTTGATATCCACCAGATCAGCTGTGTTCTTGCTGAAGACGGCCGCTGGATCTCAAGCACCCGGATTTATCGCGGAGAGATCGATGTCCACGGGCACCTGACAAAATGAGATTGCCGCAAATTGCTTAAAAAAAATGTGTGAACTTCAGACCTGTATTTGTGCAATCACCGTAATCTTTCCTCAAATGCGACAGGAAATCATCAGATTTTTTTCGACATGTCGGATTTCATAACGTACTTCACCGTAAGGAAAATCACGCAGGCAATGATCAGGAAATCGATTAATGCTCCAATGAAATCCCCGATAAGGAATTTGGCCGGACCGACATGTAATATTGCCTCCCTCCAGTTACCATCCGGTGTAACCACTCCGACAATCGGCATGATAATATCAGCCACAATTGAATTGACCAGTTTTGTTGCTGCAGCACCTATGACAACTGCGACTGCAAGACCTATTACCTGGTATTTCTGTAAAAATTCCATGAAATCCTTGTTAAATCCCTGGGCACCCGCACCCAGGACATTAACGCCTTCTCCAAGAATTTTTCCTGCATCTTCTATTTTTTTATCAACCATGTGTAATCACCATGGAGATCTTCTCATCTCCATGATGCTCAATAGGGCATAGAGAGGTTAATCTTTTTGTATCAGTTCTGCGTTCTTTTTGTTTTGTGGAGCGGATGTTTTGCCGGTAAGGCGTGTCAAACTCCGCGTGTCCCCGTTCGCTCGAATTGACATCAAAATAGATGAGAGGTTCGGATGTTTTTTTTTTAAATGCGAATTGATCAATTGATAAAATCATCGGTGAACAGAAGAATTTTTGACAACAAAAACTGGTGCAATTAAAAAAACCATAAGGGAAAAATCAGATGATATAAAAATTTCAGATGATATAACTGGTCAGATCTTTTGTAATTACCCAGTCGCAGTAGTAACAGCAAAGCCCTTTTGAGAGTACCCGGAACTTGCTCTTTATCGGTTCATTGGTATTTGAGATACAGCCCGGGTTCGGGCAGCGGACAATTCCTTCGATCAGGGTGGGAATCTCAACTCCCTTCTTCTCGCAGACTTTAAAGTTCCTGATAATATTTATCGTTGCATGGGGTGAGATTAAGGCAATCCGGTCAACTTCTTCTTTTGAGAGTTCCCGGTTGGTGAGCTTGACAATATCCTTTCGTTCCATATCCCGGCTCGGGACATTGGTAGCGACCGAGAGGGCTTCCTGTGTTGTCCCGGTGATCCCAAGAATCTTTACAACATTGAGTGCTTCACCGCCATCGATGTGATCGATCACGGTGCCGTTTTTTATTCTCCTTATAAGAAGTCTTTCATTCTCATCAGCAGTGCCGGTATGGGTCATTGCATCACATCCATGAGCATTGCCATCCGCACCGGGACACCATTTCTCGACTGTTCAAAGTACCGGGCATACGGTGACTCATCCACACGCGGGTCTATCTCATCTACACGCGGGAGGGGGTGGAGCACGATGAGATGTTCCTTTGCATCGCCCAGCAGTTCAGGGGTGATCCGGTAACTGGATGTTACATTGAAGTAAGAGGCCGAATCGGGAAAGCGTTCGCGCTGGATCCGGGTCACATAGAGCACATCGACCAGACCAATCATCTCCTCTATGGAATCGTGGTTCACGATCTCCATTCCCTTGTCGGCAAGTTCGGTAATGAGCGTGTCGGGAAGTTCAAGTCCAGTGGGAGAGAGGGTGTGCAACCGGGCATTGTATAGCGATAGTGCGGACGCAAGCGAGTGGGCAGTGCGCCCATACCGGAGATCCCCAACGAGCGCCACATCGATCTTATCGATGGGCATTGACTGGCGGATGGTGTAAAGGTCAAGAAGCGTCTGGGAAGGGTGCTGACCGGCACCATCTCCCGCATTGATCACCGGCACTGTCGCAAACTCTGCAGCAAGGCGCGCTGCACCTTCTTTGGGATGCCGGATAACGATCGCATCAGCGTACCCGCTCACCACCCGGATGGTGTCTGCAAGAGTCTCGCCTTTTGCCATGGAACAGGCATCCAAACTCCCCACAGAAAGGGATGTACCCCCCAGTCTTGCAATGGCAGATTCAAAGGACATCCGTGTCCGGGTGCTGGGTTCAAAGAATAGAACAGCAAGGATCTTGCCGTTGAGTGCATTTTTGTCGTACTTTTTGCTGTCGATCTGCTGTGCATGATCCAGCAGGCAATCGATTCCGCTCCTGTCAAAATCCCCGATCGAAATGATGTGTCGCGTTGCCACCCCTCCCAGCTCGTTCGTACGATTATATGATCGTTTCCTGCTAATTAGCTATTCTTTTGCGGGTGCCGTGATGATGGGCGGAATGGATGGATGCCTGGATGGAATGGGTGACCGGGAAAAAGTCTTAAAAATTGAAGGAGATCTCCTTTTTTTTGGCTGACAGGAATGATATTATTGAATGCTTACGCATTTTTTATCCGGATTATCCAATATTTGTGAGAGTGAAGTGTGGTCAACATACCCATTGCGAGGCCGGCAATCGGTCAGGAAGAGATCTCGGCAGTTACAGCGGTACTCGAATCAGGAATGCTCGCTTCCGGTGACAAGGTAGCCGAACTGGAGACAAAATTTGCTGACTACTGTGGCGCCACATACGGGGTTGCGATCAATAATGGAACTGCGGCTCTCCATGCAGCTCTTCTTGCCGCAGACATTGGTCATGGGGATGAAGTAATTGTCCCCTCATTCTCGTTCATTGCTACTGCATCGGCAGTCCTGATGTGCGGGGCAAAGCCAGTCTTTTGCGATGTCAATGACCAGACCTATACCATAAACACCGCACAGCTCGAAGAGCGGGTAACCCCGCGGACCCGGGCCGTTATTGGTGTGCACCTCTATGGTCAGCCGTTTGATGTGCAGGGGGTGCAGAAAGTATGCGAGCTGCACAACCTCAAATTAATTGAGGATGCGGCACAGGCGCATGGTGCGCTCTACAATGGCAGCAAAGTCGGGAGTTTCGGGCACTTTGGCTGCTTCTCCTTCTATGCCACCAAAAATATGATCACCGGCGAAGGGGGGATGGTCACTACAAGTGAGAAGGCGTATAATGAGCGCCTGCGCCTGCTAATCAGTCATGGCCAGAGTGAAAAATATGTCCATACCCGGCTTGGTTACAACTACCGAATGACGGATATGGCAGCGGCTTTGGGAATTGTACAGTTAAAAAAGTTAGAGAAGTTTAACCTGCGGCGAAGAAAAAATGCGGATTTCTATAATGCGAACCTCTCGGTAAAAGGTCTCATCACCCCGTTTGTCGCGCCCGGCATGCATCACGTATACCACCAGTATGTTATCCGTCTGACCGATGAGTTCCCGATGAAGCGCGATGCATTCATCGATTACTTAACCTCCAAAGGGATCGGTTCAGCGGTGCATTATCCCATTCCAATCCACCGGCAACCGATGTTCGGGCTGACGAATTATCCCGATCCCTGCCCGGTCTCAACGCAGCTCTCTTCATCTGTGCTGAGCCTGCCTGTGCACCCGCTTCTCGATCAGAAAGAGATTGCTTTTATCTGTGATACGATCAACCGGGTGAAGTGAATGGATGTCGGTGTAATCGGTGTCGGGGCGATGGGAAGGAACCACGTCAGGGTTTATTCTGAACTTAAAAGCGTGGATTCTGTAGGTGTTTTTGACCTGAACACTGCCATGGCCAGAGAGATCGGGGAAAAATACGGGGCAACATTGTATAGTTCTGTTGAGGAAATGCTCTCAAAGTCCGATGCGGTGAGTGTCTGTGTGCCCACACCGTTTCATAAGAATGTTGTCGGGCAGGTTTTTTCCGCCCGTAAATCCGTTCTGATCGAAAAACCGATCTGTGCTACTGCTGATGAAGCAACGCAGCTCATGCGAACTGCCCCGGAAGGGATCACGATTGGCGTTGGCCACATCGAGCGGTTCAACCCGATCGTAGAAGAGATCAGGAAGATCGTAAAACGACCGCTGTATGTGGAGATGAAACGGCACAATCCCGCATCTGCCCGTGTCACCGGAAGCTCGGTGATTGAAGATCTGATGATCCACGACATCGATATCCTCCTCAACCTCTTCTTCTCGTCTCCGGGTGAGATATGCAGTGCCGGTAATGCCGATGTGTGCAGTGTGCTGATGCGATGCGGTGATGTGCCGGTCTCACTCTCCGCGAGCCGGAAATCGTCTAAGAAGATCCGCATGATCTATGTTGAAGAAGAGGAGTTCACTATTGAAGGGGACTTCATGACACAGGAAGTGACCATCTACCGCAAGCCGGGGCAGTACACATTCGAAGCGGAACGGTACGTGCAGGAAAATATCATCGAGAAGGTGATGGTCAACAAGCTCGAACCGCTCAAACGCGAACTTTCTACATTCATCGAATGTGTGGAACACGGCCGCCCCTTCCCCATCACACCGGAACAGGCAATTCACAACCTGCGCGTATGTGAAGAGATACAGGCAGGACTTGTAAAATAGGATTTCACCGGTTGCGGATGACTATGACACTTGAGTCTGTTCTAAAAGAAAAAGGGCCTGTTAAAAAAATCGGCGTAATTGGTATGGGCTATGTCGGTATTCCGGCAGCTGCACTGTTTGCCGATGTACCACATTACGAGTGCGTCTACGGGTTCCAGCGGGATTCCCCTTCATCGGGATATAAGATTGCAATGCTGAACCGTGGCGAAAGCCCGCTTAAGGGAATTGAACCGGGGCTTGAAGAATTATTGCAAAAGGTAACCGCTTCAAAGAAGTTTATCTGCACTTCAGACTTTTCCAAAATCGCAGAACTCGACGCAGTAACGCTCTCGATCCAGACCCCGTTTCTGAATAAGGAAGACCTGCTTCCGGATTTCTCTGCCCTGATGGAGGGAGTAAAAAATGTGGGCCATTACCTAAGGCCCGGCATGCTCGTGGTGCTGGAATCCACAATCACGCCCGGTACTACTATTGGGATCGCCTGCGATCTTCTGGAAAAGGTGTCCGGGCTTAAGGCGGGTGTTGATTTTGCACTTGCGCATGCACCCGAGCGGGTGATGGTCGGAAGACTGCTCCGAAATATCCGTGAGCATGACCGGATTGTTGGCGGTATTGATGATGCCAGCACACGAAGGGCAACTGAGCTGTATACGCCGGTTTTGACAATCGGTAAAGTAATTCCGATGTCTGCAACAGCAGCTGAAGTGACAAAGACTGCAGAAAACACGTTCCGGGATCTTCAGATTGCTGCGATCAACGAGCTGGCGCTCTATTGCGAGGCGATGGGGATCAATGTGTACGATGTCCGGAACGGGATTGACAGCCTTAAAGGTGAAGGGATCACCCGTGCGATGCTCTGGCCGGGTGCAGGAGTTGGGGGGCACTGCCTGACTAAGGATACCTACCATCTCGAACGGGGTGTCCAGCAGCTTGGCAAAGGGATGCTTGATTACCCGGTAAACGAGCCATCGCTCTACGTGCTTGCCCGGCACATCAACGATTTCATGCCCACCCACATGTTCCGTCTCACAAAAGATGCCCTGCAGCGTTCGGGGGTACCCTTGAAAGGCGCAAAGGTTGCACTTCTCGGGTGGGCATTCCTTGCAAACTCAGATGATACGCGCAACACGCCCGCAGAACCGTACCGCGATCTCCTTGTTTGTGAGGGTGCGATCGTCTCAGTCCACGATCCCTATGTGGCAGAATATCCCGGCGTTCCTATTGTTCCCTTTGTTGAAGAAGCCCTGCAGGATGCCGATGCAATCGTGATCTTTACCGGTCATCACCAGTACCATACCCTGAATCCGAAAGTGCTCAGGCACCTCTCCGGAAAAAAGCACCCGGTGATTATCGATGGGCGGAACATGATCGACCCGGATGGCTATATCCGAGAAGGTTTTGTGTACAAGGGTATCGGACGCGGCGACAAGAACGGGCATGCGATTGTGGAATGATTTTAATCAGGGTATTTTCCTGATTGCAATAATTTTTTAAAAACCGTAAAAAAGATTGAGCGGAGTGCAGCGCTCGGTAAGAAGAGCTGACCCTTCTTATCCCCGGTACTTACCGGGTATCTACGGCCTCGAATCATGTATTCGTTGTAATGGTTTTAAGTATTTACAATGTTTACAGCATGATCATGTCAGCAGTAAAGCGGTTGCCGGTTTCCGAGAAAATCTGGAAAGAGCTGGGGGCGATGAAGGGGGCAGGCCAGACATATGACGATCTCCTTGAGGATATGATCGAACGGGTAAAGAAAGCACGGCTTGAGGAAGATGTGAAGATGTGGGAGAGCACTCCTGATTCGGAGTATGTGTCTCTTTCGGAGATCAAGGATTGACCTTTGAAGTGAAGCTCCGGAATACGGCTGATGCGTTCATCGGTTCTATACCGGAAAAATCCCGGCGCATAATCAGGAACGCCCTCCAGGGTCTTGGTGAGAATCCCTTTCCAGGGAGCGGCGGGGATAAGGAACGACTGGTCTTACGGGGCGGCAGGGAAATATACCGGCTTCATGTCGCCCGTACCTATACCGCGTTTTATTCCGTTGACGATGAGAACCGGATTGTCAGGGTGCATGAGATTCTTCCCATTGAGCAGGCGCATAAGAAGTACGGGCGGTTGTAATCGGTCATTTTTTTTAAAGAAACACAAAGTAAATGCCAATTTAATTTGTTTTTTATATTAACGTCTGAAAGAGCGCATATCAACAGTAGTTATTTTAAAAAAAAAAGAGGATCATTTCCTCGCAATCGTCACATACCCCGAATGACTCACCGAAGTAGAAGGCCGTGTCCCCCGCTTTGACCGGGTCATCTCCCGCTCTATCAGTTCATGGGTATGAACTTCGCGAAACAGCAGTGAGGCTTCATCGACAACAATTGCCATCTGCTCTAAAAACGGGGTGTAACATGCGAGATACCCGCCGGATCGCAGCAGGGAATACGCGTGTGCCACATGCTCGGGCTGGATCTGGAGATCAAGGTGCACCACATCATACATGCCATCAGCGGCAAGGAAATCTGCGGCAATCGCTTCGACATTGGTGAGTTTCGACTCGGTGATGTTTTTCATCGCCAGCGTGGAAAACTCAGGGCGAACCTCGTAGGTCTTGACCGTTTTAGCCACACCGCCAAAATAGATAGCAGCAATTCCGCTGCCGGTTCCGGCATCGAGCACATCATCGTTGTGGTTCATACCGGTATAAGCGATAACAAGCCCGATGTCCTTTGGGAGCATCGGGGCGCCTGACCGCTTTCCGTACGTGAAAAAATCCGTAGGGCGCGGAATACGGACGGTGAACTGCGCACCGTTATGGGTGGTGAGGATGTCGCCGCCAGTTGTTCCGACTAACTGGCTGAGGTCAATCTGTCCCTTATCAGTACCGAGTGAACCCGGCCCTGCCTTGACAAAAAATTCCCTGCCCTCACCGACAAGCAATACGCGATCGCCCGGTTCGATCATGAGCTGGAGAGGCGCATGATCGCTTCTGCGATATCGCCATTTGTCGCTACGAGAGCTTCTTTTGCCTTCTCTTCAGATACGTTTGCCGAGGCCGCTACCATCGTGATATCTTCTTTCAGGATCTCGGCTGCTGCCGGTTCAAACCGGATATCCCCGGTGATCTGGTACGTGGTGGTGCCCTGCATAGTCATAGCCTGGACCTCTGCAGAGTCAAAGACATAGTTGCCCTTTGGTGTCTTGATGACAATACTCTGCACGTCTTCAATCGGCTCGACATTCATGCCGAGCTTCTTCATCATCGCCTTCATCTGGCGTGGATTGATATTTCCCGGAAGCATCTTTCTCACTACCCTGCCTAACTCTTACTGCTACTCCATAATTAAATGCAAGCATCTCCGTGCCTGAAACAACTGCCGCGCCACAGGCAATCAGGAGATCTTCGCTTGCAACGACCATCACGTCATCGCCCGCGCGGATTTCCGGATCAGCTGCGATCACATGTTTTGCAAACGCATTCTTTCCCTTTGCCACAAACTCTGCGACATCATCCCTGATGATGACCCTGTATGCCGGGGCAGGCAGGTGAGCCTGGAGGCGTTTTGCCCCCTCAATGCCTAACGTCAGCCGGCCATCTGAAGCCCGGACGGTTGCAAGACGCACGCCCTCAAATCCGATCTGCCGGATACGCCCGGTTGTCGAGTAGATGAACGCACAGCCTTCGGGAAAGAGCCCCGTCCCTGCCAACCCACCGAACTGGTGATCAGCGATTGCCTGAACCCGCCGCAGCGAACTGTTCTCCGAGTATTCTGTTGACACGAATCACAAACTCCTCTTCTGCTGTTTTCGGGATATACGCTCCCGCCGCGATCTTATGTCCCCCGCCCCCACCGCCATACTCTGCTGAAGCGCAGTTGAGCGCCTGCTGGAGATCGATACCCTGTTCCACCACGCGTTCATTGGTTCTCATGGATACCTTGGTTAGATTGGGATCTTCTGGGACCTCACACATGATCAGGATCGGTTTTTTGGCATTGAGTTTCGAAAGAGCCATACCTGCCCCGATCCCTACAATGGTATCCGGGTATCGCCCGCCTACGTGGAGATACTGGAGATTTTCGAGTTCTTTAACGCCAGTGTCTATGATGAACTCGAGCAGGTTCCTGATGATTGCCCGGTGGTTTTTCAGCATATGTTCAGCATCCCGGTACGCTGTGCCGCGATCCCCGCGCAGGATCGCACTCCCAATCTGCGGTTTTGCCCAGCGCCCACAAGCGTTAAGGACCGTTGCATACTCCTGTGCATTACGGAGCGGTGTGCGGGGGGTTTCATCCGGAAACCCATAGGTCTCGGCAAAGAGGCGGTCCACTGTTTCACCGTTTGCGATCAGCTGCTCAGCGAGTGCAGATATGATGATACGCTTTTCTTCCTGCGAGATCTCTTCCCAGACATACCAGCGTCCGTTTTCCGTCTGCTGCCGGATACCGAGTTTCTTTAAGAACTGTCTGGCGCCTTCCGGGTTGTTGCTGATACCTTTGACAAACGGATCATCGTTGTAGGTCAGTGAGAGATGCACCGGACGCGTTGCGGTGCCATAGCAGTTGAGATCCCGTTTGCGCACCTCTACATTGCCGTGACTCACCCCGTCTTCTACGATTATATCGCGCGCAGGGCCAACAAGCCCGCACTTCTCCCGGGCCATCATATCGCCGACATTGCCTACAATGGCGAGTTTGGCAAGATCGGTATTTGCTGAGTCCAGCTCCTTTGCGATCAGGTACGAAACTCCGGCAGCGCTCATCCTCTCATGTCCGTATGGCAGGCAGTTCACCTGCGTGTATTGTCGCTCGCAGGGCTGGCTTACGTGGTGATCAACGATAAGCACTTCTTTTTCTGAAAAACCGCGTTCCAGAAACAGGTTCTGCTGGCCCGCACCAAGATCTGCAAAAACCTTAAGTGAATTATCTGAAGGCACCTGTGGCATGGTCAGTGGTTCGAGTTGCCGGACAAAAACCGATTTTACACGGATTCCCTGCCTTGAAATTGCCTGCGATAGTATTGCTTCGCATGAGATACCGTCAGCGTCGATGTGCGAGATGATGGTAATTTCTGGCGCAGCCGCAATCTGCTCTGCAGCTGCTTTCACATCATCGCTAAAACCCATTGCATAGTATTTAGTGAGGTTCCTACAGATGAATTGTACGGGAAATGTTGCCGTTTACGATCAATGGGTTCATTGAGGCGGGGATCATCAGCCCTGCCCGGATGCGGGCGGTGGATAAAAATGCCATTGCGCTCGGTGTGACAGAGCTCCAGCTGATGGAGAGCGCAGGCAGGGCGCTTGCAGATATGGTTCGTACAGCCTCACCCGCACGGGTGCTTGTACTCTGTGGAAGGGGCAATAATGGCGGGGACGGGATGGTTGCCGCCCGGCACCTCCAGCGCGGGGTGGACACCGATGTCTGCTATCTCGATTACGGAAAAAAAAGCGCAGGCTGCGAACACCAGCTCAGCGCGCTGAAACACTGCCGTATCGGACTGTACCCGTTCACATGCCGGGATGAGCTTGAGGCATTACACTCACTGTTTGAAAAGGCAGATCTGATCATTGACGCCATGCTGGGAATCGGTGCTTCAGGTAAAGTGACAGAGCCGTTAAAGTCCTGCGTGAAGATGGCAAATGCCTCTCAAGCGAAGATTCTTGCAGTCGATGTACCGACACCGGGTATGCGGGTGGACCGGATCTGCGCCTTCCACCGGGCAAAGTGTGAAGGTTCAACGGTGGTAGATATTGGTATCCCCATCGAAGCTGAGTGCTGTGTCGGGCCCGGCGATCTCACGCTTATTCAGCCACGTCAGAGTAAAGCGCACAAAGGGATCGGCGGTGAAGTGCTTGTAATTGGTGGCGGGCCCTACCAGGGCGCTCCCTACCTTGCCGGGCTTGGAGCATTACGGGCGGGTGCTGATATTGTCCGGATTGCATCACCGGTCTTTGAACCGGTGCCGGATCTGATTTTTGAGCGTCTTGAAGGAAAGATAATCGGAGCGGAACATATCGAGCGTCTTATCGCCCTTTCAGAGCGTGCGGATGTGGTTGTCTGCGGTAACGGGCTCGGGACTGAGAGCCATGCGGTTGTAACTGCCATTGCCCCGCACTGCAAACGTGCAGTCTTTGATGCCGAGGCCCTCAGGCTCCCGCTCCCTTCTGCGCAGGAAGAGACGATCTATACCCCGCATGCCGGAGAATTTGCCCGTATTACCGGAAAGACCCTGCCCTCTGATACGATCGGGCGTGCCAATATTGCCAGAAGTGCAGGCATCTGCGGCACCGTGCTGCTCAAGGGTCATATTGATGTGATCACTGATGGTACGAGGGTACGGTTCAACCGGACCGGTGATACTGCGATGACGGTTGGTGGCACCGGGGATGTGCTTGCAGGAATTGCCGGCGCTCTGCTCTGCCATCTGCCCGCGTTTGATGCTGCCTGTATTGCCGCATACGTGAATGGCAGGGCGGGAGAACGCGTGGGATCGGAACGCGGGGGCGGAATGCTGGCATCGGATCTCGTGGACCGGATTCCGGCAGAATTATTCAGGATTTGAATACAGGAAGTGAGTACATGGTCGAGTTTACCCATATTCAGGATGACAAGGCACAGATGGTAGATATCAGTGGCAAGGGAGATGTGGTGCGCGAAGCAGTGGCAGCTGGTAAAATTTTCTTACGGCCGGCCACACTCGCAGCGATACGAGAGGGGACTGTTGTGAAAGGCAATGTGCTTGCTACTGCCCGGGTTGCTGCAACGCTCTCGGTTAAGAACACTCCCAACCTGATCCCGATGTGTCATTCCATTCCCATCAGTGCGATTTCTGTGGATTTCTCGGACGGGGAAGGGTTCATTGAAGCAAGTGTGCGGGTGAAGTCAGCAGGAAAGACCGGAGTCGAAATGGAGGCGTTGACCGGGGTTTCGATCGCACTGCTCACTATCTGGGACATGGTAAAATCTGCAGAGAAGGATGAGAACGGGCAATACCCGGTCACCCGGATAGAAGATATACGGGTGATTGAGAAGAGGAAGGGGAAATAGCCCATTGCCATAACATTTTTTGCGAATGGACGGGGTTAACGAATCATACGTGAAGCACAGGTTTAATTTTAAAAAGGACAAAAGGTACATTCAGACCAAAAAGGAGAATATGCCATGGCAAAGAACTCCGAACCTCTTACCGAGAAAGTACTCGTTTCGACAGATACCAAACAAGCCCTGATGTCTATCAGGGAACCGGGGGAACGGTATGGGGATGTGATCGGTCGGGTGTTGCAGGACCGGAAGCGTCATGACTTCATTGCACACCTGGACAAGATTGCAGAGGAAGGAGAATTCGTTCCGCTTGACAGCGATCCCGAGTACGCAAGCCTGAAAAAAGAGATGCGCCGTGAGAGTAAACATCGACAAGCGGGCGCTGCAGTACGTTAACGGTCTGCATGAGAAGGATCGCAGGATTGTCAAGCAGCATCTGCTGAAACTGGAAGATCCGTATATTGCTCCGGATGTGGAGTTGTTGCAGAACGGTCACTGCCGGATGCATATCGCCCATACCTATACAGCATTTTTCGATGTTCTGCCCGGGGGCATTGTCAACATTCTTGAAGTGATGACGATTGAGGAAGCACATAAGCGATACAAACGGTTTGGGAAGTAACCGGGCACGTGTTTTATGGTATCCTTCTGAAAGGTTGCTCCAAACGAAACCGACATTAAGTAAATTCGGTTGGGGTGGGAGCGGTTCTTGATGAGGACAGGTGTAAGGATGTTCCCCGCTCTTTTGTAGAGAGGCGGTAGATTCCATACGGGCGATATCCCGTTGCCGCAGTTCTTTAATATCCATCCACCCTATCTATAAAGGCATACGGGATGCGTCCCGATGAAAGGAATGTAGCTCTGCTAACAGAGCCGAACCTTAGGTGATCACCATGGTAAAATCAATGTACGCCTTCGTAAGGGAGGCATGGAAAGTACCCGCAAAGAGTGGAGTTAAAGAACTCCTCTGGAACCGCATGCAGGAATGGCGCCGTGAAGGCAGTGTTGTCCGCGTCGAGCGCCCAACCCGTATCGACCGCGCACGCACTCTTGGCTACAAGGCCAAGCAGGGCATTGCCGTCTGCCGTGTCCAGGTCCGCCGCGGTGGCCGCAGGGCATCACGGTATGTCCGTGCACGCCGCACAGCTGCAATGGGCAAGAACAGCAAGACGATGGGAAAGAGCATCCAGCGTATTGCAGAAGAGCGCGCGTCCAAAAAATTCCCCAACATGGAAGTGCTCAACTCCTACTGGGTTGGACAGGATGGGAAGCTCAAATACTACGAAGTCATCATGGTTGACGGACACCACCCCTCAATCCGTGCCGACAAGAACCTTGCATGGATGGCAAACGCCACCCACCGCGGTCGTGCAGAGCGCGGAAAGACCTCAGCCGGTCGCAAGGGTCGCGGTATGAGAGAGAAGGGTATCGGAACCGAAAAGACCCGCCCGAGCATCCGTTCCCACGCGAACCAGGGCAAATAATCTTATCCTCTTTTTACGCTAAAGGTATCTTAATGAAGATCACCGATGCCGCTGTATACCCGTACCCGCTCGGAGATGCATCGGTTCGCAGGCTCGCGCTCGAAGCTGCTGCGCTCGGATTTGACAGCATTGTAGCAGCAGATACTCCTTCTGGCACGTATGGGCAAGTTGAGGTGCGCTCGGGATTGATGATCCGGGATGTCCCGGTAAAGGATGTCATATCTATAGTGAAACGCTCGAAGGATTCCGGAAAGGTCATCTCGGTCAATGCGGCGAACAACAGTTTCAACCGTGCCGTGATCGGACTCAAAGGTGTGCACATCCTGCGCGGCATCCAGTCAGCGGATAAACTCGCGTTCGATCATGTGGCGGCAAAGATGGCAGCCGATAACCGGGTTGCGGTGGATATCGATCTCTGTCCCATCATCATGGGACGAAGTGTTGCACGACAACGCGCGATTCACCGGTATATGGATATCCTGGTGCTTGAACAGCGTTTTGAGTTTCCCATCACGCTGTCAACCCACGCCCATTCTCTTCTTGAGATGCGCAATGTCCGGGACATTGCCGGGCTCTGTAGTCTCATTGGCATGGATGTACCGGATGTAGAACGTGCGCTAGCCGGTATCGGGACCGTGCTGACACCTCCAAAACAGGCCGTGACGGTGATCGCATGAGCACGCGTCCCCCCACCCTGCGCGAGAAGCGACGGTATATCCTTGCACGAATTGAACCATACGGGACACCGCTTGAGCAAAAAGAGCTGTATTATGCGATATCGGATGCGGCAACTTCGCTCTGGGGCGATGCAACCACAGGAATCATCACTCCTGCAGTTGTAGCGCTTGAACATGGGCATGTGATCATCCGGTGCCGGAGGGGAACTGAACGGGAACTTGCAATTGCGTTATCTACCGTGACTGCGTGTCGGGATGTGCGTATCTGCCTGCGTATCATTGCAGCATCGGGTACCATTGAGAGCCTGCGCTCACGATTCAGGCAGAAAAAGATCCCTCAAGCAAAAACTCATAGCGAATCTGAACCGGAATCTGAAAAAACTGCAACAGGCACCGATGAGGGTGTTGAACGTGTCCTGTCGGAATGCACGTTTGCAAAAAAAACCTTCCAGATCGTGCATTGTAACGGTCAGAAGGTTGATGTGATTGAAAAGGGATTTAAAAATACAAACCGATTGTTCTTAACAAAAGATGATCTGGAGAATTTGAATGCAACCACAATATCAGACAGGATATGATCGGGCGATCACCGTTTTTTCCCCCGATGGCCGGCTCTACCAGGTGGAGTATGCCAGAGAAGCAGTAAAGCGGGGAACCACCGCAGTAGGTATCAAGGCAAAGGACGGCGTTGTCCTGATTGTTGACAAGCGGGTGAGCTCGAAGCTCCTTGAAGCGTCATCGATTGAAAAAATTTTCAAGATTGATGAGCACATAGGGGTTGCATCATCCGGCCTTGTCGGCGATGCACGGGCCCTTGTTGACCGGGCACGGGTCGAATGCCAGATCAACCGCGTTTCCTATGATGAACCGATCGAAGTCGAAGCACTCTCCAAAAAACTCTGCGATCACATGCAGACGCTCACCCAGTATGGCGGCATCCGCCCGTATGGTACGGCCCTGCTCATCGCAGGTGTGAGTGACGGCGACTGTCGTCTTTTTGAGACAGATCCTTCCGGCACCCTGCTCGAATATAAGGCAACGGGAATTGGTATCGGGCGTCCTGCCGCAATGAAGGTCTTTGAGGAGGAATACAACCCGGAGATCGAGATCAAGGATGCGATCCTCCTTGGCTTAAAGGCACTCCACTCAGCAACCGAAGGCAAGTTCGATATGGATACGGTTGAGATCGGGGTCACCGGGCGTGAAACACCCCTCTTTAAGAAGATGAGCCGGGAAGAAGTCGCCGTGTATGTAGAGCAGTTCAAACAGTGATCAGATCTGACCTGATATGATACCACTCGACAAATCCACCGTTGCGCGCCTTGATAGTTTTGGGGAGCGCTTCGAGATTCTTGTTGACCCTGACAAGGCTGCGCTCGTGAGGCAGGGTCAGGCCATTGATATTGAGGATGTAGTTGCCGCTCTCAATGTGTTTAGCAATACCTCAAAGGCAACCCGGGCTCCGGACGAAGCACTCATAAAAGTCTTCCACACAACAGACTTCGAGACGATCGCGCGCCGTATCATAGAAAAAGGTGAGATTCATCTCACCTCAGATCAGCGCAAACACATGATTGAGGAGAAGCGTCGGCAAGTGGTAAATTTCATAGCGCGCAATGCCGTCAATCCCCAGACCGGGCACCCGCACCCGCCGCACCGGATTGAGATGGCAATGGAAGAAGCGCGCGTGAACATCGACCCATTCAAGCATCTCGATGAACAGGTAAAAGAGACGGTAAAGGCACTGCGTCCTCTCCTGCCGATAAGGTTTGAAGAACTCAGGCTTGCCATCCGGATTCCGGCAGACTATGCCGCAAAATCTTATGGCGATATTGCTGCCGGATGCACCATGGAAAAAGATGAGTGGCAGAAGGATGGTTCATGGGTGTGTGTGGTGCGCATCCCTGCAGGAATCCAGGGCGATTTCTATGATCTCATCAATAAGTTATCCAAAGGCGAAGGTCAGGTAAAAATCCTCAATCAGGTATATTAATTCTGACGACAAATACAACAAGACAGATCGGGGAATATCCATCATGGCAAGCTCCACACATAAAGCAAAAGGAAAAGTGACAAGAAGTGCCGGGCGTTTTGGGTGCCGGTACGGTAGATTTGTACGTAAGCGAGTAGCAGATATTGAAGCGATTTCAGGTGCACTTCACACCTGTCCGAAATGTGACATGGTATCTGTCCAGCGCCGTGGAACCGGTATCTGGGAATGCCGCAAGTGCGGGTTTAAGTTTGCCGGTGGGTCATATGTACCGCAGACGCCGGCTATGAAGATTGCCAAACGTGCAATTGAGAGAACCGTTGCTGAACACAGAGTTAAATAAACGGATCATCTATGCCAAGTTCCTACAAATGTGCACGGTGCAAGCAGAAAGTTGAAGTCGATGTCAACGTGCGGTGCCCATACTGTGGTCACCGGATTCTTTTTAAAGAACGTGGCGCGGCTATCAAAGAATTAAAAGCCAGATAACCAATCAGCATTTCAGGCCTCGTGCCTGAATCAACATACTTTATCTTCTATTTTTCTCATACACTGCAGTGGGATTCTTTTAGTATGCCACACCATGAAGCGATCTTCCGGTTTTTTACACAGGATGCCGTTTTAATCCATAAGGCACTGTTACCGGAACTCTCTGATGAAGTGAACCCGCGTTCAAAGACGAGCTGCTGGCTGGAAGATAAAAACACACTCCTGCTCAAAATTGAAGCGGAAGATACCGCAGCACTCCGGGCAGCACTCAATATGGCATTGCGCCTTGTGAATGTAGCAGATGAGATGCAACAGATCGTAATGCGCTGACTGCCCGCACTACGTGGATAATCTGACCGGCAGTCATCTATTTGCTTTCGTGTACTACTCTTTAGGTTTACGGCGTTTGACACTACCATGAGCAGGTCGGGCACCTCGCGTTGCCCGGCGCAATCCTCAATACCTTTACTGTCAGAAATATAGATGGAGAACCATCATGAACAATATATCCCCAAAAGTACAGAACCAGCTGGGCATGCTCCAGCAGATCCAGCAGCAGCTTCAGACCATCCTCCAGCAGAAGGCCCAGTACGAAATGGCAGTGCGTGAAGCTAAGCGTGCAGAGGAAGAGATCAGTGACGCAGCTGATGATGCAGTCATGTACATGAGTGTTGGCACTGTCATGATGCAGAAGAAAAAAGATGTGGTGAATGCAAAACTTACTGAAAAGATAGAGTCCCTTGAGCTGCGCATCAAATCCTTAGAGAAACAGGAAAAGATGCTGCAGGGCAAGTTTGAGCAGTTACAGGCTCAGATAAAGGAAGCACTCGAAGGCAAGGGTGCTCCGGCAGCTGCATAACCAACTACCTTTTTTGGTATTTTTTTTCGCGTGCCGTGCAGGTTCCGGCAGGTTTTTTGTATCAGGACACAAAACAGCATGTATGGATACAGCTCCCGCTGCCCAGCGTTTTTTTTCCATTAAATCAGCAGCGGATCATGCTTCCTGTGCGCATAAAGGACAGTGCCGCAAGGACCGGCGAACACCGTACATTGTCCATCCTGCCCGGGTAGCGGGATACGTGAGTATGTTTGGCGGCTCGCATGTGGCGATCATCTCTGCCTGGCTTCACGATGTCTATGAGGACTGCACTCCGGAATGGATCTCGTTGACGGATTCGTTTATTTCAGTCCTGCCACTGCCTGAGGATGAACAGCGGGAAATCGCAGCCATTGTCGATGCCCTGACAAAAAAGAATACAATTCCCGGAAAATCTGCCCGGCTGTCCGACAGCATCGGGAGGATTCTTGATGCTCCGCCCGAAGCTACGCTGGTTAAGATCTGTGACCGTATAGATAATTTTTTAGATACAGCCTGTCGTGACGGCCAGGTCAGGAAACGCTATATCATTTCAACAGATGAGATCATTGACCGGCTCTCTTTTCGTGCATATTACTGCGGGTACGAAAACGCCATGAATACGCTCAAAGAGATCCGGTATGCATCTCCAAAAAATGAGTAAGGGATTATTTCCGGCTTGTTAAGTTGATCGCATTGACCAGCGCCTCAACGGATGAGAGCACAATGTCGTCTCCGCTGCCGCTGGCATCATAGATCTTCCCGTGTTCGTCTTCTACGGCAATGGTGACGTGGCACATCGAGTCTGAACCCCCGGCAATCGCTTCGATGTTGAACTCTTTTAACTGTACCCGTTCCGGCACAATCCCAAAGATTGCTTTTAATGCTGCATCAACCGGGCCATTACCTACTGCAGAAAAGACAAGCTCTTTTCCGTTTACCATCGCCTTTACGCTCGCAGTGGGGATCATGTGATTGCCGGTCATGATCGCGATATCCATTAACCGGAGCATCTTGTGGCTCAGTTCGATCTCCATAACGGTTTGCGCGATCTCGTAAAGATCTGCATCGGTCACCCGCTTGCCCTTGTTAGCGATTGCCTTGACTTTCTCGACAATGGCATCCATCTGGGTGTCGTTGGGACTGATATGAACCTCAGACAACATCTGGTGCACTGCATGCCTGCCGACATGTTTTCCAAGGGTCAGCCTGCGCCGGTGTCCGACCATCTCCGGAGTCATGATGCCGGGCTCAAAGGTTGCAGAATTTTTTATCACACCGTGCGAGTGTATGCCGCTTTCATGGGAGAAGACATTCTCGCCTACAACCGGCTGGGTTGGCGGGATGGTGATGCCACTGAACCGCGATACAAGGCGCGAGGTCTCAACGAGCCGTTCCTTTTTGATACCGGTGTTGATCCGGTAGATCGCCTCCATGATCATCGTAGTCTGGGCAAGATCGGCGTTTCCTGCCCGCTCACCGAGGCCGTTTACGGTGACCTGTACCTGCGAAGCACCGGCTTCAACTGCGGCAATCGTGTTTGCTACCGCAAGACCGAAATCATTGTGACAGTGCACATCGATGGGACAATCAACATCCCGGTGTATCCGGCTGATGAGTGTCTTCATGCCAGAGGGAGAGATGATGCCTACGGTGTCCGGTACATTGATAATCGTGGCACCGGCATCAGCAGCGGTCCGGAAGACTTCAATAAGATAGTCCCAGTCAGTCCGCGTAGCATCCATAGCTGAGAACATGCACTTGTCCGTATGCTTTCGGATATAGCTGATGATATCAGCCGTTATGGCAAGCACTTCTTTACGGCTCTTGTTGATCGTGTTCTCCCGCTGGATATCCGATGTCGGGATGAACACATGCACCATGTCGACATCGCAGTCCAGACAGGCATCAACGTCTGCTTTGACCGAGCGTGCGAGTCCGCAGATGGTAGACTCGAGATCAAGTTTTTTAATAGCAGCAACCGTCTCTTTCTCGGCCTTTGACGATGCAGGAAATCCTGCCTCTATCACGTGAACGCCGATGTCAGAGAGCTGACGTGCGATCTGGAGTTTTTGTTCAAAAGTGAACGCAATTCCCGGGGTCTGTTCTCCATCCCGGAGCGTAGTGTCGAATACGGTCACGTCTTTCTTTGCCGAGCTATCGGAGAAGATGACGATCCCCCGCAAAATCCTTGCGAGCTGTCATACTTTTTTATTGGGGTGTGTAATATTTAAAGAAGCCCCAAATGCGGGAAATATTCGCACCAATTTCGCCCTCAAATTGGTGCATATAGCGATATGTTTAATACCCAACTATCCCTACATTAATAGCGCAGTGCCCCGCCTTAACTCAGCTCGGTAGAGTGCGCGGCTGTAGATTGGTTTACCGTATTTGAGGTAACTGTGCGGCTACCGCGATGTCCCCGGTTCGAATCTGGGAGGCGGGATTTACTGTCAGAATGTGCCCAGGTAGTGTAGTGGCCTATCATGATTGCCTGTCACGCAATCGACTCGGATTCGAATTCCGACCTGGGCGTTCTTCTTTTCAGAGGTTTTCTGGTGAGAGGTTTACCTTTCAAATAACCATAAGAATTTCTCCACCCCCTTATAATCACGTTTAAGTATTTCCGGGGGGCTATCACTGTTTAAGGTAAAACCCGTATGAACCATTGGGGAATTGGAAATCTTCTTGTAATCGTAGCTGTCTTCGCTCTCATGGCTGGTTGCAACGGCATATCGCCTGCAACAGATGGAAAAAACCTTCCAGTCACAGTAGCGGTAACTACTACAGTTGTACCGACATCAAATCCGGCACCGGTTCTTCCTGCGCAACCTGCTACCACGAACGTGACGATCCCCCCACCGGCAGCGCAACCAAGTAAGTTCCTCATCTTTTTCCCCTGGACTAAAGGTGAGCAATGGGAATTTGTGACCGGTTTCCATGATGAAAGAGCAATGGATTTTGTCAGTATCAACGCAAAGAAGGCGGCGATTTTAGCGGTGGCTGACGGGACGGTCCTGCTTTCGGATTACAGCCACCCGGATGATTTCAATACGTGGCCAAAGGGTGGGCGTGGTTCCACGATTCCGGATATGGGGAATTTTGCCTTACTGAAACATGGACCGGATACCTACACAGTCTATATGCATTTTCTGCACGAGGATCCCGCACCTGTGACTCCCGGTCAGGATGTGCGTGCAGGGACGCGGATCGGCTGGCAGGGAAACACCGGGTGGTCGCATGGGGCTCATCTTCACTTTGCGGTTGTGGATCTTCAGATATTCCCGTCGCCGTCATTTATTGAAAAGCCTGAGGAGAGCTGGGGTTTTATTGAATTGAACGGGTCGAATGCGATTGTGGTAAATGAGAAATATACCTCCCGGAATGCTGCGGCGCCATAACAGGGGCAGGAATCAATAATTGAACCAGGTCAGAAAGGCCCCGCGCCCGGGAGCCTTTCACATGGGGGTGACTCATTTAACCAAAAAAAATGGATTGTCTGGAAATTTCATGCATGAAAAGATGATCTTTCACACAATCTGCACGCAATAGACCCCGCTGCCGATCCACCATGAGTCTTTTCTACCGTTTTTTATCAGGGAATTGTCGTCATTCCACCCGGTAACCTTTTGCCTGTAAAAATGTGGCCAGCCATTCTTCTGCCAGATCGTCGTGCTTTGGCCTTTTTTTTTCTGCCTCTTCCCACACCGCCCGTAGATATGGATCATCGGAATGGAGTGAGAGTGTACCTGTTACAATTCCTATGCGGTTTCCTGCCATATCATACACCTGCATAACCACACAACGGTAGAACTTGCACTGGGCCGGGCTATCCCGGTGAATGGTGCAGCGGATACGATCCCCATCCGGCCGCAGAAAACGGCATGCCGTCGGGTGCTGGTCCGGAAAAGTGTGATCCGAAAACAGGTGCCGCTTGTCCTCATCGATCTCGGCAACAAACGGCGTACCGGTTGAGACCGATTCAGCCGCAAAAGTAAATGGTCCTAGCTGCTGCTCGATCACAATGTAGTCGCCCAGGTACATGCAGCACGTACCGCACTGACGGCAGGAAAAAACCAGACAATCACCCTCGCATAAGCTCAGTAGGATGCGGTACTTAAAAAAAAAAGCGAGTCCGGGTTGTATGCCGGAAAAACCAGGGGTCGTATTTCTGGCAGTGGAAAAATTACTGGATCCTGTCTGCTGCTTTACGCACTACCGCCTTTAGCGTTTCATAATCCGTTGTTGTACCCCCCATGGTAATTGTTTCAAGCACGTTCTTCTTTTTGAAAATTACGGTATACACCGCGAGATCCAGGGGATCTCCGGTCCGGGTTTCCCGGAAAGCCATGCTCTTGTCGCCGATTGCCGGGAATGGGATCTCATACCGTGTTGTACCGTTCTCAAGGGAAAGGATCCCTTCAGTCTCAATCGCATAGACTTTGTTCATGTTCTGTAGTGGATAAACACTGATGGTCTGGCGGATTCCGGTTATATCCTCTTTTTCCCGGTTCATCCGGTAGAATGTTGCCCGGTATCCCTGCTGCCAGCCTAGATCGCGGGCGATCTGGGATACTCCGCCATAGGCAATCACCGTGCGGTCTTTGATCAGGTAATCCGGAGGCACATCTGTTAACTGGAGTGCCATACCGCCCGGAGGGATGGTAGCAATTGTGCTCTCGGGGGCTGGGAGGGTTGCAGGCAATGGTGTCTGCGGGGGTGGCAAAGCCGGAGCCGGAGACAGGCAACCCGCAGTAATGACTGCCAGTTGCACAACAAGAATGAGTGCAATGAACCGGATTTTCATACTCATACTCCATCTCCGGGTGGATTAAAAAATCTTACCAACCCTGCATTGGCACATTGCTTAAGCAGAAAGCGCTTTATTGGGGGGAGCTACAAGATCAGCATACGGTGATTTGTTTGACAAAAACCAGCATTGCCATGCTTGACAAGGATCATCACATCCACTTGATCCCCGGTGAACGTGTTCTTATGATGAGCATTGAACACTCGGCGATAAAAAAAGTCGAGAATGAACGGTTTGAAGTGGAGTGTTTCATAAAACTCTCTGTAGAGAGTTTTCCGCATCCGCTTGAAGATGTTATCCGCTTTACGTTTGCCTGCGCAAAGATGCCCGGTCATCTGATGATGACCGAACTGACATTTATCCAGAATCATATCATCAAGTTCGTCTTTGACAAGGGCATGTGTGGGGAACTCTGCGACTGCTCACCAGACGATCCTGAATCAAGGGTGTGCGGGGTTACGATCTCATCTGAGATCAAAAAGCAGATGCTTGCCTCAAAGCAGTTCAAGGAAGCACTCGCACGACATGGTGCGCTCCAGGACACAGTAGAATTTGTTAAATAATTCTCTGGTTTATGGTACCTTGCAAGGGATAAGGCTAAAAAAAAAGCTCACTTGTAATGTTATCCATAAAATCCTGATAAATATCTTTTTCTTACAATACATACAACTTGGGAAAGAAGACAAAACTTATGGAGTGGTACAATGAGTGATCCAGATCTGCGCAGTGATGAGACGGTGCTCGTGCGGACGGAGGGGGTATATGTCAAGTCGATCCCGTTTGAAGGCATTATCACCAACAAACGGATTGTTCTGGTTGACCGGGCAAAAAATCTCCTGCCCCCAAAAGAGATCCCGCTAGCCACGATCAAGGATGTTGATGGGGGAGAGAATGCGATTCGCGATCCGTTTGTCACAGTCACGGTGATCACAAGGACCGGTGAGACCCGGCAGATGATTCTTACCTTCTCCCGCACAGCAGGAGGTAACCGGAACAAGGAACGGGATGAGTGGGTACAAACCTTAAAAGAGAATGTCTCTTCCTCGTTTGAACAGGTGATCAGAAAAGGAACCCCCGGGTTTGATCAGCCCCATAAAAGGCCTGAATCCATCGCCTCTCCACGGATTGAAGTGATCGGAGCTTCGGCTCAACCGGCTGCCTCTCGTCCTTTGCAAAAAAAAGAGATGGACACGCTCCATCCGATCAAAAAGAGTATCGAAAATGCACCATCAAAAATCCAGACCGCAGTAAAAGAGTCAGACATACCGTCTCCCGGATATGGCACGTTCTGTTCCCGGTGTGGCAACAAGGTGCCGGAGGGTTCTGGCTTTTGCAACCGCTGTGGTTCTTCAATCATTCCCCCCGGTAGTACAGCGCCTGTGGCAACTTCAGTTCCCGATTACCGGGCACAGGCGCAACGCCCGATTGAACGTGAAAATCAGACAATCGAGCCGCTCATCGAACGCTCATCAGTAAAGGTGCCAGCCGAAGCACTGATTTCTGAAACCCTTACACCCCCTGTGCAGAAAACCGCAAAACGTGCCCAATCTCCGCTGTACGATAATCCCCCGGAACACGTAGCAGCCGCAGAGACCCCTCCTGCGGTAACTGCGCCAAAGCCAAAACCTGCCAATACGCCCCCGACACCCCGGTTGTTCTCACCAAAAGAGCTTGCACCGACCCCTCTCAATCCCGCATCGATGCCTACAGCTGCATCGCCCCCTCCTAAAAAACCGCGCCGTACATTACAAATGCCCGGTAAAAAAGTGTTCATGGTAATTGGCGTGATTATTCTTCTCATTGTTGTTGCGCTGATCGGGGTGATCTTTGTTTACCCGATGATCTCTGGCATCGGATCATCCACACCCGGTTCCGCAGCGGGAGTACCAGTAACCACTTCAATTCCAGTCACCACTTCCACTCCCGTACCTTCGGGACCGGTTGTTATCCCTCAGCCAACCGAGGCACCCGCAGTGCCGGCTAACGGGGTTTATGCTCGTATCAGTTATATCGGTGGCTGGAAAGGCACCTATGGTATGCCCGCAGCATTGCAGTCTGTTACAGATTCCGGTGACCGGTTTTTTGTGATCGAGAATGCAACCGGTCCTGTTCAGGTGAACGCTGAAAAGACGGACGGCTCGACCCGGCACGAACTCGTTGTTGAGATCTACAGGAATGGCGGCCTTTTGGCAACCGGTAAAACCAGTGAAGGGTTTGGTAAAGTGACAGTATCAGCCGATGCGACAACCGGCGTAGCACAAGCAACAAAAGCAGTTACCGTAACAGGGACTCCTACCACAAATCCACTTACAAATGTCACTACAGTAAATACGACCGCACCGGTTACGAATACCACTCCTTCATAGTAACTTTTTTCCGATACATTTTTTCATTTCACAAAAAGACATACTCTTTGATATGCATGGTTCCAAAAACTCACTTTCCCTTAAGTACCCCGTTCAAGCCTGCACCGGCACTGGTCAACTGGTTTATTGTTGATTTCACCCTCATTGTGATCTTAATCCTTGCATGCACACTATTTCCGGTTCTTCTTTCGATTCAGGATACACTGTTTACGGTGTTTTTCCTGTGTTGTCTGGGGGTAGTGTTCGGATTCTTTGTATACTGGGTAAAGCTGTATTACCAGAGCATGTGGTACGAGCTCCATGAAGACGAGATGCGGTGGAAGCGCGGCGTCTGGTTCCGCACCACCGGTATTGTACCGTATAACCGGATCACAAACCTGGATCTCAAGCAAGGCCCTGTCATGCGATGGCTTAACATATCCACGCTTTCCATCCAGACTGCCGGTTATTCAGGGCAGGCAGTACCCGAGATACGGATTGAAGCGATCGAACATGCCGAGGAACTTCGTGAGCTGGTTCGCACACTCGTGCGGCAGTCCGGCTCCGGTATAAAAGACGATGGTACCGGTACAAGTGCACCTGTTCAATCATCAACCGGTTCTATGAGCACGAACCTGCTGATGCTCGATGAGCTAAAAAAGATTCGATCCCTTCTGGAACAGAAGAGCAAATAAAAAAATTATTTCTTTTCTGTCAGTTCAGCCGGGACAACTGCCGCTTTATTTTTTCTCCAGCGGTAAATGCCGTAACCGATGCCACCGAGAATGATGAGCGGGAGCAGGGCTAAGAATATGATAATGATTGCGTCAATCATACCGAAGAACCCGGCAATTCCTTCATTGATGGTAGTGACGAAGTTGTGGCCGCTCTTGCCGCCAACGGGTTCAGGTTCCTGCAGGCTGACGGTGATAGTCGAGAGATCGATCCGGCTGTTGAGATATTTAAGTCGCCCTTCGAGCCGGTTCAGTTGTGTCTGGACGCGGTCGATCTGTTCCTGCACCTTGATGATGTCTTCGATCTTCGTGCTCTGCTTCATTATGGCATTGTACTGGGCGAGCTGGTTCTGGTACGAGGTTATCTGGGCCTGGAGATCTACGTATTCTTCGGTAACGTCCTGTCCCTGCGTTGATATGGATTTGACTGTACCAATCGCTCTCACCCCAATAAGCGCATTTTCAAACTCTGCCTGGGGTATGCGGATGACAACAGAACCAGTAAGCCGGTTGTTGTAGCCCTTCTGGACATTGGTTGAGGAGAGATACCCGCCTTTCTGGGCGGCGATACTTTTTAAGGTCTCTACTGCGCCCGTGATATCCTTTACTTCAAGCGTGAGGGACGCGGTTTTTATGATCTTTGTGTCAATTATCGACGTTCCCGAACCGGATTGTGAAAGGGCCTGAGTTGGCACTGGCATTGCAGCAGGGCTGCCAGCATAACCCATCTTTGCATCAGACTGGTAGCGGACACTGTTAGTGGAGTCCTGCGCTGTGGTCGAACTTCCAGAAAGACCCATGCAGCCGGTTGCTGCAACTACTGCTATGCACACCACGAGGAGTGCGATGACTTTGTAGTTCATACCATGAAATAGTTGCATGAAATATAAATGTAATGTGTTAACTGCGATTTTTTTGGCAGTTAAAAACAATGTATCCGGTATTGATCCTTGACGTATCCGCCAGATTGGCAAAGCAAAAAAAGGAGTTATGCAATAACTGCAAAAAAATTATTGTGAGGCCGTGAGAGAGAGACCACACCAGACATCTATCAGAACAATTCTCATCTCCATCCACTATCGCAGTAAAAAAACGTGAACGTTTAGGGGAGAGATCAAATGCAAAAAAACTTTTTTTACCTGCCCGTATTCTGGATAATTTTTCCCTGCAGTGATCGATCGCCATTAAATAACAAAACGGGAGATATTTGAATGAGAAATCATGGAAGCACAAAATGTACCAGATAAGCCAGAAGGAGCAGAGGATCTCGAGAAACTGAATCTGGAGGGTTTGATAAAATCCCTTCTCGACAGCACCGATCCAAATATCCGACAATATGCCGCGTACCTGCTGGGACAGGCAAAGAATCCCCGTGCAATCGAACCCCTGATCCGTGCGCTTGCAGATTTCGATAAGTCCGTGCGTGAACAGGCGATGCTTGCCCTCTCTTCGCTGGGAAAATCCGCAATAGAGCCACTCTCTGAAGCAATGAAAGAGCCCAAATGGGAGACCCGGTACCGTGCCGCAGAAGCGCTGGGAAATATTGCTGATGAAAAAGCGGTTCAGCCACTGATCCAGGGACTCAAGGACAGCCGTGAACATGTACGGTATATGGCAGCAAAAGGGCTGCGTGAATTCGGGGACTCCGATACAATTGATCCGATGATCATCCTGCTCAAAGATGAGAATATTTACGTCCGTATGATGGTTGCCCGGGCACTTGGGGCAATTGGTGGAAAGAAGGTAAATACCGCGCTTGCCAACGCACTTGAAGCTGAAACGAACGATAAGGTAAAAGAAGCGATTCGTGAATCCATGAGTTAATTTTTCATTTCATTACAATCCTTTTTTTCCTGATTAATCGGGGCATTTTACGGAATTTATGTTTGTGCAGCTGTCAGATCAGGTACATGTCCTCTGCCTGTTTCATCAGTTCGTCCCTGAACTTTGGATGAGCAAGTGAGATGATTAAAAGTGCCCGCTCACGGGTTGATTTTCCTTTCAGGTTGACAATCGCATGCTCGGTTGCAAGGTAATGGGTATCTGCTCTCGGCGTTGTGACAACCGATCCCGAAGCAAGGCGCGGCACTACACGGGAGATGGTGCCGGATTTTGCCGTGGAATAAAATACAAGGAACGATTTTCCCCCGCTTGACGCAAATGAACCCCGGACAAAATCCAGCTGGCCTCCGGTTCCTGAGAACGTTGCTCCTTCAAGATACTCCGCATTTGCCTGCCCCAGGAGATCCACTTCGAGCACCGAATTGATCGAGATCATCTTATCGTTCTGTGCGATCACTGTTGGCGAACAGACATATGAGGCGGCATAACTTTCCATACTGGGATTGTCGTTCATGAACTCTTACATATGCTTTGTTCCGGCAGCTGTTGTGTACACGTGTTTTCGTGGATGGAGATTCTTTCTCCTGCCATTTGCCACTCCCGCCTCAATAAGATTGACCATTCCTTCCGTGAGCATCTCGGTGTGAATCCCGAGATCCTTATGATCCATCAGGTACCGTGCGACAGCATTCGGAAGGTTCCCGATACCCAGCTGGATCGTAGCACCGTCAGGTACCATGGCTGCAATTGCCGGCCCTATGATATCATCTTCAGGTTTTGCATCGGCAATGCAGAGCTCCATGAGCGGGACATGGTTCTCTACTACCACATCCACTTCCGAGATATGGATGAGGGAATCGCCAAAGACCCTCGGCATATTCCGGTTCACCTCCACAAAGAGCCGTTTGCAGTGCCGGGCTGCTGTGGAAAAATAATCGTTTGCCGTGCCAAGGCTGAAGAAACCGGCCTTGTCCATAGGAGAGACAGTGGCCATCGCGATATCCGTATCCATATAATCAGACACGATCAGGGGAATCTGGTGCAGGTACGAAGGAACATGATAATTCAGGCCAACTTTCACAGAATCGCGATCCGCTGCCCCGACAAACCAGGAATAGTTCTCAATGCAGTCGCACAGGTCCGGAGAAAGGACAGTATTTGTTGCGTGTTCACGGGGAAGGAAGGTATAGACTTTGAGATCCCTGACCCCCCGCTCCTTGCCCGCTCTGCAAGGGCTGCAAGAAGTGCCGGGGGTTGCGCAATGCTCATGCCATAGACGATGGTATCTCCGCTTTTCACCCGTTCCATTGCCTGTCGGGGGCTGGTCGTCTTCTCCTCGTACTGCTGCATGGTTGTTTTCATTCTATCGCATTTGAGGAATAGTGCGGATGTATAGATAAAATGGATGGGATCTGTATGGAGCGTTCAGGAATGATTCTGAAATGGTGACGGGATTTGGGATGACCGTGCAAAAAAGGGATGTACCGGTTTTCCGGCACGTTGCCTGAAAAAAGAATGAACGGATAGTGTTATTCAATAAATGCTTCCTGCTTAAATCCCCATCCCAGTAATAATCCCAACCACCTGCTGAAGACCGTCGCCGGGTTTCTTGTAAGCCGCTTTCGCTTCGAGAACTGCAATAGGAAAATTCCGGGTCATGCGTAGGAGATAATCCGCACGTTTTGATTTACCCCGTCGTGTGGTGCTTCCCGAGACAAAAATCTGACCATCGGTGAAAGATTTCTGTTCGCTGATCTGCTCGTTGGTCCACCCCGCATCATAGAGTTTGGGCAGTATGTAGTTCCGGCAGGTGTCAGCTTCAGTGATCATTACTGGTCATTAATATTTGTGTGTAAAAAATGCTATGGGATTATTTACGAGGGGTTTGAACCAGCGGGGTAGAAAACCCGACTCAGGTACAAATGCTATGATTATAAATATTGGGTTACAAATAGATAGGTAGATAGTTAGTTTGTAAACTAACATTTTTTTGGTGAAGGAATGAGCCTCGGTGAGAGCATTAAGTTAAGGAGACAGATTCTTAAGATATCCTTAAGAGACCTTGCAGAAAAGATCGGTGTTTCGCACACAACTGTCGACAAATATGAAAAAAGCAAGTTGGTCCCGGATTCACAATCTTTAATCAAGCTCAGCAAAATATTACAGATTCCCATTGCATCCCTGTTGAGGCCGGAGAACCAGCGGATCGAGCTGAATCACATTGCATTCCGTTCCAAGAAAATGTTAAAACGGGATGAGATGCAGATCAATGCCGAGACGAAAGAATGGCTGGAGCGATATCTCCAGATCGAGAGCCTGGCAGGACGACCAAGGGTCTTTGAGATGCCCACGGGTTTTCCCAGAACCATCTCTTCATTTGAAGATGCGGAAAACGCAGCAACAGATCTTCGGACCGCGTGGGATCTCGGGACCGACCCGATTGAAAATCTGACATACCTGCTGGAAGATAAAGGCATCAAGATAGGAATCATCAGCGGAATTACAAAATTCGACGCATTATTTACTGATTACGCCGGCCACAGGGTTATCGTTGTGAAGGAAAATCTTCCACGGGCACGGCAAAGGTTCTCCCTCGCCCATGAACTTGGGCACTGCCTTCTTGAAGTGGATTATGGGCTCAAGGAAGAGAACGCGATGCACCGTTTTGCCGGCGCGTTCCTTGTTCCCCAGGAGAAGGTACTCTTTGAACTGCAAGAGACCCGGCATAAAATTTCCATCAAGGAGTTACTCATCCTTAAAGAAAAATACGGGATCTCAATGGGAGCATGGCTATACCGTGCAATGGACCTGAAAATAATTACACCGGAGGATTATCTCGGGATCAGGAAGTTCTTCGTTGCAAAACACTGGAATCGGGAAGAGCCCGGCGATGACATCGCAAAAGGAGAGAGACCAGCCCTTATGGAATCCATGGTATTGCGGGCCCATGCCGAAGGGATTATTTCCACATCGAAAGCTGCTGAATTATTAAACCAGAGCATCATTACCTTCTGTTCAATAGAGGGAGAATCGGATATTGAGTGCTCTGCAATATTATGTACTTGATACTAATACGATAATTGACCTGCATTTTGGAAAACTGCTCCATCTATTATTCCAATTGCCCTGTAGATTTTCAGTAACCGATGTGTTGTCCGATGAGTTTCATAATCCCCCGTTTCGCGTATTGGCAGAAATGGGCCTGTGTTTTGAATCTCTCACTTCTGAAGAGGTCGGGGAGATCTCCGTGATGATGGGGAGATACCCCAAAACGTCGTACTATGATCTTTCCGTTTTGATTCTTGCACGATCAAGAAATACTATCCTTATCACCGGCGATGAAGCCCTCCGCAATGCCGCAGCAGATAACAGTGTAGACTGTCGTGGCACATGCTGGCTGATCGATTATCTTGCGAATAAAAAACTCATCACTTATACCGAAGCGATCGCCGCATATAATGTGATTGTGAAGAAACCGAGATATCCTCCGAAGGATGAATGCAGAGCTCTTCTTACGATATGGAAACAACGTCAAAGATTGGAATGAAGGAGTACGACCGGGTCACACGACACCCGCCTCCCGCACACACTCCCTCACCCCCCTCCCGTAACAATGCTCGCACAACTTCACCCCGGCCTCCCGGTCAATCCACTCAGCTTTCACCAACCCACACACCGAACACTTTCCCACATCCGCAGTAACCCGCTCACACCGTGAAACAACCACCGTCCCCGACAACGGGACTAAAGCCATCTGCTCAACCTTCACCGCATCATTGTAACACGAGCGGCACACCCGCCGGGCTTCCTGCTTATCCTTTGACCGGGCTCTACGCTCATTGGTATATTTTTCAATGAACCAGGAACCTTTCCTCCCGCAGACATAACACGCGGTCTTTAGTTCTGGAGAATTGAGTATCTTGTAATCATGTGCCCGGATGGATGTGTTCTGTTTTGCAGCAGATGGTGTTGTTTCCAGCACCTTTTCAGCTGCTTTGCAGCAAATGCTGCAACTAATCGGGAGTCGTTGAGATGCGATATTCGGTGATTGCGCTGCACCGGGCGGACTTCGATCTTCGTTTGCAGCATTTCCGGAATCATGGAGACACCATGGTATATCCGGACCCGGTTGTGGGGTTGCTCCATGATTCTCATTGTGCTGCAAAGCACTATTCCTTAGTACATAATTATTATCAATATCAGTACCATTTCCGGAAATGGAACCCGAAAAATCGTTCTTTTCATTTGCAGCAGTTGCTGCAAAAGTGCTGAAAACCTGCTGCAATGCTGCAAACGACCCACCCCCATTCTTCGGGTCGCGGTCAAGCCAGCACGCACCGCCGCCGTTCCACTGCTGGTAGAGTTCCCGGTCCCACTGGAACGCATCGGTCCTGCTACGGACCGAGTGCCCCAGCTCTTCAGAGATTGTCACGGTGCGATCGGTAAAGGAAAGAGCCGGGCACTTCTCCAGGAGCCCGGTATAGTTCTTGCCCCGGCACTCGTAGCCTTTGATCGTCCGGTAAATGCAGGAATAGGAATAATCGATTTGCTATTAAAAACTATAAAAACATAATAATAAGCGGCAATATCCAGATTAAAAAAAAAAAGGTTTTTGGAAAGTGCGAGAAGCAGGAATCGAACCTGCGAACACCTTCACGAATCGATCACCGTTGTTCACTTGATTATTTTCGCTTGGAAGTTTTAAGATAAGAACAATCTTTGAGTTGGCAAAATAGAGATCTCTCGTTTGACATCGAAGTAGTTTCAGAAGGGGGATAGGATGCCCGCACCGGCGATTGCTCATAAAAATGAAAAGGGGGTACGGTTGATCCGGAAAAACAATTTAAATCCAAATCGGGATCGTGATGGATAAATTTCGGGCAGGACCAGTTTAACGTTTTCCGGTCAAATAGCCCACTTAGAAATTTCCTACAGCACAAGTCCCCACGTCCACCCGTGCGGCAAGGGGCTATGGTATCGCCCCTATGGCTGGATTCAGTTGAGGGCTCCCTCTGAAAAAAATTACCTTATCTTACTCCCCGGTTCCACCGGCCGGAACGGCACCAGCAGCGATGCAGCATCCCCGGCAGCGAGCACCATCCCGTTGCTCTCCACGCCAAAGATCTTTGCCGGCGCAAGGTTGGTGACAACTACCACATCTTTTCCCACCAGTTCCTCGGGCTTGTAGAACTGCTGCATACCGGCAACGATCTGCCGGGTCTCGCTCCCGATATCGACTTGCAATTTTAAGAGTTTGTTCGATTTCGGTACCGGCTCTGCGGACAGCACTTTACCGGTCCGGATGTCTAATTTCTGGAATTCTTCGAATGTAACCATGGGAATCTTCTCTGTCTTCTTGTTTGCTTCTGCCACACGCTTCTGGAGCAGGGCATCGAGTTCTTTGACCTGATCCTCTTCCATCTTTACAAAGAGCGGACGGGGGGCTTTGATAACCCCTTCCGGTACAGGTTGCGTAGCATCGCTGATCGGGTGGCTTGCTACCTGATCGTTATAGCCCAGCTGCTTCCAGCATTCCTGCGCAGCAGCAGGCATTACCGGTTCGAGAAGCAGGGCGAGGGCTTTTGTTATCTGGACGCAGTTTTTTATTACCTGTGCCGCCGCTGCCCGGTCGGTCTTGATCATTTTCCACGGGGCGTTTGTCTGGATGTAGGTGTTGCCAAACGCTGCAAGCGCCATAATAGCATCAACAGCACCCTTGAACTCATACTCCTGCATGTACCCGTTCACGGTTGCAAGGCACTTTTCAATCTCTACGGTAATAGCCGGGTCAACTGCTCCTCCGGGTATTCCTTCCCATTCCTTCTGGGCAAAGTAGAGCGTGCGGTACACAAAGTTTCCAAAGATGTTGACCACTTCGTTGTTGATCCGTTCGGCAAAAACTTTCCACGAGAAGTTGAGTTCCTTGGTGTGGCTCGTGTACGCGAGCAGGTAGTAGCGCAGGTAATCGGCAGGAAGCCCTTTGTCAAGATAATCGTCATTGGTCCAGACCACATAGCCACGGGATTTTGAGAACTTGTGGTCGTCTACCTTGACCATCCCGCTTGCAACAATTGCATGGGGGATTCCATACCCGGCGCCTTTTAACAATGCCGGCCAGAAGATGCAGTGGTGGTAGATGATGTCTCCGCCAATGAAATGGGTAACCCTGTTCTCACCGCACCAGAATCGTTTCCAGTCGTTGCCGGTCTTCTTTGCCCATTCTTCAGTAAATGCAATGTAGCCGATCGGGGCATCGACCCAGACATACACCACAAGATCATCGCGGCCGGGAAACTTCACGCCCCACTCCAGCGTGCGGGTGATGCACCAGTCGTGGAGTTCGTCTTTTATCCAGCCAATCGCGTAGTTCTTCGCGTTGCTCGTGCCCCGCAGGGTGTCGAGGTAGGTGAGCAGGAACTCCTTGAACTCCGAGAGTTTGAAGAAGTAATGTTCCTGGTCGCGGAACTCGGCTTTTGTTCCGCAGACCTTGCAGAGTGGATCCTTGATCTCGCCCGGTTCAAGGTGCTTGCCGCATCCCTGGTCGCATTCATCTCCCCGGGCCGGTTTCCCGCAGTGGGGGCAGGTGCCCTCGACATACCGGTCCGGGAGGAAGCGTTTGCATTTCGTGCAGTAGGCCTGGTGCACAATCTGCTTGTAGATGTACCCGTTCTTCTCGAGTTCGGCAACGATAGCCTGCGAGCGATGATGGTTTGCCGGGTTATCGGTCATGCCGAAGTGATCGAACATCACGTTCATCCGCTTGAACGTCTCATCGAAGTGCGCGTGGTAGCGTTCGGACATGGCCCGGGGGGTGATGCCGGTCTCTTCAGCAGAAACTACAATCGGTGTCCCGTGATTGTCCGAACCGCAGACAAATACAACTTCTTCTCCCATCCGCCGCATATAGCGGACGTACGCATCAGCAGGAACGTACGTTCGCAGGTGTCCTAGATGGCAGGGGCCGTTTGTGTACGGGAGCCCGCACGTGACCAGCAGCGGTGGCGGTGTCATGACTACATTTTTTGATTGTGATGCATAATAAGATATGACCATGGCCAAGCTGCACAAACTCACCACGCGGGCGTTCGGGGCCGAACCCGGAATACCGGATGTTGGTAAACTCACGGAATGGATCGCAGAGCACCGCGGCACAATGGCCGACCTCACCACGTACCAGCTGTACCAGTCGCTGGCTCCGCAACTGGCTTTTGGGATCGACCACCCCTGCGCTGGCGGAAAGTTCTTTGCTGACCGGATTTGTGCATCTCTTCTGGGGGTAGTTGAACGGTGTGCAACGGATGAGATCGCCGTGAATACCGATGCGCTGATAGAGGATGCAGCAGGCATTGTTGTGCAGAAGCGCAACTGCTGGTGTGCGCTGCCGGCGCCCCATGTGCTGGGGCTCATTGATGATTACTATCACGATGACGAAGAGTGGAGCGATGCGATCACCGATGCATATGGTTCACTGATGAGGGCGATGCGGGATATCGGTATTGCAGGGCATGTGCTGATCGGTGATAAGGCTGAGGAGATGGAGATCGTTGCCCTCGCATGGCAGAAAGTTTTTTTCTTCCAGCCGGATGCGGATCGAAAAAGTCTGGAATGCTTAATGGAACGCCAGCGCCAGATTGCGGTGCGCCCAAAGCAGCTGGAAACGGTTTTTGATCTCATGAATGAGTATGACCTGCGCAAGATCTTTATTGTAGATGCAGATGCAGCTGCGATCACGCTCGCTCTCTCACATCTCGATCCGGATCAGGTGAGTGTCGGGGGATATTCTATGGATGAAAGCGGGGAGTACTGGAAGAACCTTGTTGATGCTGCGGTTTACTCCCGTTAAGATCAGTTCGCTTCTGCAGCTTTCACAAACTCGTCAAAGTGACGGCTCTTCTTAAAAAGCCACCAGGTGAACCGCTCAACCACTGAAAAATTAAACGAACCTCCCGCCGCATTCGGGTGCCCGCCTCCGCCAAATTCGCGGGCAATGATGTGACTGATCGGGGGAACGGAGCGCACCGAAAATTTGCCGTCTTTTCCTATGATCACTTCAATATCGGTCTTTTTCTCATCCCGGATGAAATGGGCAGTCTCACTCGGATAGCCATAGAGCGGTGCAAACGCAATCCTGTATTTTTTCCCAAGGACCGTTGCCTGTTTAAGGCTGCGCTGCATCATTGTATCCATCTCGGCCTTGATCTCTGCATACTCCTGCTCGATTAAGGGATCAGAAAAGATCCCGGCAACAAGGCAGTCGCGGACATGATCGCGGTTCTTCTTTCGCTGGAGCACCTGCCCGAGCACCGCTGAGCGGGGATCTGCATGCTTCCAGAGATCGTAATCGCAGACCACACGGGCAACTTCAATGGCAATTTTATTATCAGGAGCAAGATCGCGGGCAACGATTCCGGTGCCGCAGACTGATGTATCGATATGGAGAAGGGCAACTATCCGCTCAATCTTTTTTATCTCGTCCTCCCGCCAGCGGTGATGATCCCGCCACTCCACGTTCCAGCCATTGGCCTTTGCCTTTTTTGCAATCGATTCAGTGTCGCGGTGAAAGCCGAGATCCGAGATGGAGAGGAGGTCTCCTTTCCCCTCGCAGGAAGCAACAAGCGAGAAGAGTGCAGAAAATTTACCCACCGAGCTCCAGATCGTAAACACGCCATCATTGCCGTACTTCATGCGATGAATGGCATCAGCTCCAACGGCATCAAGATCATTATGAGTCAGGTGGATGACATGTGCGGTGCGACTCTTTATTGCATTCAAAAGACCGCTGTTTTCACCGCCAGTACCTGCATTCGGGAGTGACATTGGTTAATACTGTCATTGCCGCGTATAAAAATGAGCGGTCATCCCCACTAATTGGGAAAATGAACGGATCATTTATTAGTTACAAGGAACAACATTTGTACTCCTGCCCTAGTAGCTCAGCTCGGGAGAGCGCTAGACTGAAGATCTAGTTGTCGCCTGTTCAAATCAGGCCTGGGGCACTTAATTTTCCCTGCGATTTCAGGAATGTCTTTTTCTGACGCTTTTTTCTGGTGTAAACATGACACGATCCCTGTTAAACGGACGGGCAGAATTCCTATTAACCATTCTGTCATAGTCTTATCATAAAAGTACAAAAAAAAGTGTACTAAAAAAGGAAATTACCACCATGGAGATGATGCTTGCCATTGTGATATTGATATCCTTAGCAATCGCTCTTCTCTATATCGGCCAGCATTTCAAACTCCCCAGCATTGTCTCATTTTTAATAATCGGCATCCTCGTTGGCCCGTTTGGCTTTGCACTCATTACCAACCAGTCAGCAATTGAGATGGTTGGGCAGATCGGTATCATCCTGCTGCTCTTTACCATTGGCCTGGAATTTTCATTTGAAAAACTCCTCCGCTCATGGAGGATAGTAATCATTGGGGGTCTGGTGCAGGTATGCACAACGATTGTTGCCATCACCCTCATCACAACGTACTTTAAGATGCCTTTTAACGAAGCCCTGGTCTTTGGGTTTATCGTATCACTCTCAAGTACGGCAATAGTGATGAAGATCCTGCAGGAACGCGGAGAGTTGGATACTCTACAGGGCCGTACACTGCTGGGAATCCTGATCTTCCAGGACCTTGCCATCATCCCTATGATCCTTATCACCCCTCTCCTTGTCAGCAGCGGGGGACCAGACCTTGATCAACTCCCCATGCAGATGGGAAAGGTTGCCGGGCTGTTGATTATCATTATCATTATGGCCAAATGGATCATCCCGGCATTTCTTTTCCGGGTTGTTCGGCTGAGGAACCGGGAACTCTTCTTTATCACCATAGCCGGTATCTGCGTTCTTATCGCGTGGTTTACAAGTGAAGCGGGGCTATCGGTCACCCTTGGGGCTTTTGTCGCCGGACTGATCATCGGTGAATCGGATTATAACATTGACGCGTTAAGCCACATCATCCCGTTCCGGGATGTTTTTGCAGCGATCTTTTTCCTCTCTATTGGCATGCTTTTAGACACCCGGATGGTGCTTAATAACATGTACTGGGTCGTATTTATTGTTCTCATCATTATCGGCGTGAAATTTATGACCGGTGCTTTTGCAGCAGCGGTGCTCGGTATGCCCGCACGGGTCTGCATATTTGCCGGCTTTTCCCTCTGCCAGATCGGGGAATTTTCCTTTGTGCTGGCACATAGTGGCCTTGATTCCAAACTGATCCCCATAGAGGTTTACCAGTTGTTCCTTGCTGGTGCAATCATCACGATGGCTTTCACACCGTTTGCCATGAATGCCTCTCCAAAAACAGTAGATATATTGTACCGATTGTTTCCCCGGAGGCTCTCTGGCAACGATACGGCAAATGATACAAACGATAATGGGAGACCCCTGTCTGATCATATCATCATTGCCGGTTATGGGGTTACCGGAAAAAGTGTTGCAAGGGCAGCAGAGCTCACAGGTATCCCGTATGTTGTTATTGACCTGAACCCGGAAATTATCAAACAGGAGAAAGCAAAAAGGCGCACCCATGTGATTTTTGGCGACGCTGTACAAGAAGAGATACTTGAACATGCCGGGATACGGAAGGCTCGAACGCTCGTTGTCGTTGTGTCTGAAGAGCTTGCAATACCAAGAATCGTCTATCGGGCCCGCACAATGTCCCCTTCAGTTTATATCATTGCCCGGACACGGCATATCCGGCATGCCAAAAAACTGCTGGATCTTGGGGCTGATGAAGTGGTGTCAGAAGAGTTTGAAGCAGCCCGCGAGATCTTTTCCCGTGCATTGAGAAAATACCAGTTCCCCGAGGCCGAGATTATAAAAATTGTCGACCGGCTCCAGTCATGGGGGTATGGCAAATTCATAAAAAGTGCAGAGGCAGAACAGCAGGTCTCTGGGATGGAGACCATGCTACATTCCTTACGGATTCATACGATCTTTGTCGAACCCGGCTCCACAGCCGCAGGAAAAACACTGGGGGAACTGGAGTTAAAAAACCGTTTTGGCATTATGGATTATGGTTTCAGGAGAGAGGGAAAAACGATCATGCAACCCAACGATACTATCAGCCTTCAGGAAGGAGATGCATTGATCATTTTTGCATCCGATGAGAGATGCGAAGAGATCCGCCCTCTGTTTTATGGGGGATAATTACCGGGCCGGGTCCACGTTTTTTTAAAAATCCGTATTGAGTCCCTCACCGGTAATCGGTTTTTTTCTCGGAAGATTTTATGGTAATCTGCACCACAATGTGCCGGATTGATCTCATCGATGCACCACAATAAATCGCATGTGGTGCACTTATGAGAAAAAAATAAGTGCATACCTCCCAATTTTCTATTACATACAACGTGGGGTTGTGGTGCATGAGCGGAGAGTATGAGCGGGCATTTTATGAAGCGGTAACGAATCCGGAAAAATTCTGGGGAGCTGCGGCAACAAAGGTCCAGTGGTACAGCCATTATGATCAGGTTCTTAACAGTGACAACCCTCCCTTTTACCGGTGGTTTGAAGGGGCCACTGTCAATTCGTGTTACAATGCCCTTGACTATCATGTTGAGCAGGGACGAAAAGATCGTATCGCATTGATCTACGACAGCCCTGTAACAAAAACCGTAAAAAAATTTTCATATGGCGAGCTCCGGGATCTTGTGGCCTGCTGTGCAGGGGGTTTACAGGCGCTCGGAGTTGTAAAAGGGGACCGGGTTGTGATCTACATGCCCATGATTCCAGAGGCAGTGATCGCGATGCTGGCATGCGCCCGGATTGGGGCGATTCACTCAGTTGTCTTTGGGGGGTTTGCCTCCCGCGAGCTTGCCACCCGGATCGATGATGCCAAACCCCGTGTCATCGTGTCTGCCTCGTGTGGCATTGAAGTCAACCGCATAATTCCCTATAAGCCCCTGCTCGATGCAGCTCTTGCGCAATGCTCCCACAAACCCTCAAAATGCATCGTGGTTCAGCGCAAAGAAGCGCCGGTTGATCTCGTACCGGGAAGAGATCTGTCATGGGAGACTCTTCTGGAGTCAGAACCCGTCTCCTGTGTGCCCGTGAGTTCAACTGATCCACTCTACCTGCTCTATACATCGGGTACAACTGGAAAACCCAAAGGAGTGTTAAGAGATAACGGGGGACATCTGGTCGCACTAACGTGGAGCATGGAAAATATTTACGGTGTGAAGCCCGGGGAAGTGTACTGGGCGGCATCAGATATTGGCTGGGTTGTCGGCCACTCCTATATTGTCTACGGGCCGTTGTTTTACGGGTGTACTACCATCCTTTATGAAGGAAAATCTGTAGGCACACCGGATCCCGGAGCCTTCTGGCGGGTTATTGCTGAACATGGTGTATCGGTGCTGTTCTGTGCACCAACGGCTTTTCGCGCAATAAGAAAGGAAGACCCTCATGGGGCTTACATAAAAAAGTACGATCTGTCCCGGTTCAGGATGCTGTTCCTGGCCGGTGAACGGTGCGATCCCGATACGCTGATCTGGGCCGGAGAGCAACTGAAGGTGCCGGTCATTGATCACTGGTGGCAGACTGAGACCGGCTGGGCGATCGGTGCGAACTGTGCCGGTCTTGAGATGCTTCCCATAAAACCCGGTTCCTGCACCAGACCGGTACCGGGCTACGCCATCAGCGTTCTCGATGCTGCAGGTAAAGATGCCCCGGTTGGAGAGACAGGAAATGTAGTTGTAAAAATGCCGCTACCCCCCGGTTGTTTCACTTCGCTTTGGAACAATGATACAGATTTTGTCAAGACATACTTCTCGGCATATCCCGGGTATTACCTGACATCGGATGCCGGGTTTTTAGATGATGACGGGTATCTCTGGATCATGGGACGTACCGATGATATCATCAATGTTGCCGGACACCGGCTCTCTACCGGGGCAATGGAAGAGGTGCTGGCATCACACCCGGATGTTGCTGAGTGTGCAGTCTCTGCAGTCCATGATCCGATCAAGGGAGAAGTGCCGCTGGGTTTTGTTGTCTTAAAGGCCGGTGCAGACCGGACGCAGGAGACAATCGAACCGGAACTCATTTTACTTGTGCGGCAGAAGATAGGCCCCATTGCATCTTTTAAATCAGCTGCAGTAGTAAAACGCCTCCCCAAGACAAGGTCAGGTAAGATCCTGCGGGGAACGATAAAAAAGATTGCCGATGGCGTTCCTTACACGGTACCGGCAACCATCGATGATCCTCTGATACTGGATGAAATCACTGATATTCTTAAAAAAATGGGATACCCGAAATGATGAAAATGCACAGGAATCCACTACTCACGTAGAGATTGAAGAATAAAAAAAGGCGGATTATTTTCCCAAAAATTTCTCTATACCGTCTTTGAGCTCATTGATGGAGACCGGTTTCTGGAGTAAACCAAGTTTCTTATCATTCAGCTCAGCTACCTTCTCCTCTACGGAAGGTGATGCGGTGAACAGTATTACAGGAATATCCTGCATGCCAAATTCTCCACGGAGTTTTTCTAAAAATTCCCAGCCGTTCATGGGAGTCATCATGATATCAAGCAGGATAAGCGAAGGCTGTTCTGCTTTTAACCGGTTGAATGCATCGGACACATCAGGGACGAGGATTGGTTCATATCCGATTCGCCGAAGAAGGATCTCCATCATATCCAGTATGGGAAGATCATCTTCAATGAGCATTATTTTATGAGGCATTTTTTATCTCCTTGGGAATGTGGATGGTAAATGTACTACCGGTGTTTACTGTACTTTCCACCGAAATATCTCCGCTGTGCATCTGAACAACCTTTTTAGCTATAGAAAGAGACAGTCCTATCCTGTCATAACGGCGGGATAATTTTGCCGCATCAGCAAGCTGGAACGGTTCAAAGATTGATAAGAACACGCTCTTTTCAATACCGATCCCGTTATCCTGCATGGAAATGTGATGTTGCGGGTCATTGGTTTCTGAACGATAAAAAATTTTGATTATACGCGGGGGTTTGGAATAGTTCACCGCATTTGAGAGCAGGGAATCAATCACGCTGTAGATGCGGTCCTTGTCAGCAGTTATTTGTACTGATTCCGGGATATCGATGGTCACTTCTGCTTTTGAGTGGTATCCCCCGGTGTCTACGATACTTTTTACAACGGGTTCAAGGGAGAAGGTTGAATAGCTTAACTGGAGTTTGCCGCTTTCAAGCACAGATAGTTCGAGCATCTGGTTGATGATCTGGCGTTCGCGTTCAACACTGACAAGGCAGCGTTCAAGGATCTTTTTTGTTTCGTCAACAATGCCAAAACCCTGCGGATCGGAAATAAGTAAATTGAGATATCCAAGAATCGGCTGAAGGGGTGTACGAAGTTCATGAGCAACCGTGATGATGACCCCGCGCCGCCTCTCGTTATCCTCCCGGATTTTATCAGAAAGACGCTGCTTTTCTGAGATATCGATGATATTTATCAGTGTTGCGGGCTTTTCAAGATGAACAATCGAAGTTGCCGTGAGTGCACCAAACCGCATTCCACCGCTTTTGGTAACAAAACGAATCTCCAGATCTTCGTGAAGATATTTGTTTTTTGACCAGTGTTTTGCATATTCATGATATTCAGCCCGGTCACGTGAATCAACAAACTCATCAAGGATTTTTCCTCTAAGTTCATCCTTGCTGTAACCGGAAAAAATTAAAAATGATGGATTTGTAAACTGGATAATCCCACCCTGGATGATCAGAATACCCGTAGGTGAATTCTCGGTTAACTGGAGATATCTCATCATATTTTCATTATTTAATTTTTCTGCGATTTTCCGGTCATTGATATTTACTGCAGTGCAGCTGATGGTGGATTCATCGATCGGATTCCACGAGAGATTTACCCAAAAGCCATTGCCGGATTTTGTTGCAAGCTGTATCTCAAAATTATCCGTGGTCTTTGTTTTAGAAATCCTCTCAAGGAATTTTTCCTTATCCGCAGTGGTGAGACATAATGATGAAAAAGTCATGCCATTGATCTCTTCAGTTGGATAGTTGAGCATGGCAGGAAACACTTCGTTGGTCTGCCATATCGTAAAGTCTCTGCAATTGAAAAGTGCAATACCCAGCTGCGAGTGCACAAAGACAGACCGGTAACGTGTTTCTCCAAACCGTATCTTCTCAATAAAATATGCGATCAGGCATGCAATAATGATAAAGAGGATGGCTTCTGATGTGACCTCAATCAGTGCTCCATAATCGGGGTAGCGATAATAATATCCAACCGCCTGGTATGCCACACCGCACATAAGAGCCACCAGCAATCCGCGCTTTGGGTAGAAATACGCTGCATAAATAATTGGAATGAAAAAGAGCTGGTAACTGATGAAATCAATTGATAGCGAGAAAGAGAGCGCCGTGATGAGTGTACAACAAATGGCAAGAGAGGTGATCACACATAGCCTTACAATATCTGTCTGAGATATCGTATGCTTCATTAAACGGATCACTTTGTCTGCCATATCTTAGGTGGACAATTGAATTTCTTGTTATTTGAACATTCACTTTACACCCTATGAGATGAAATTTCAGCTACTGCTCATAATCAGGATGGCACAGGGGGTAATCCAAATACCCAAATCTGCTGACAATTCGCCTGTTGAGACTTAAAATCCTAAACAGACTTGTCATCTGCACCCTTTTATTCGGTGTTTATAATTGGCAGTGCAACCAACGATAGTTCATGCGACCGTATGTCGTAGTCAATGTTGCCATGAGTGCTGACGGGAAAATATCCACCCGTGAACGCAGGCAGGTAAAGATTTCCGGTGCACAGGATTTCTCCCGCGTTGACCAGCTCAAAGCGGACTCGGATGCTGTCATGGTAGGAATCGGCACCGTGCTTGCAGACGATCCCTCCCTAACGGTAAAATCAGAGGAACGCCGTACCAACCGGCTGCACCGTGGAGCAGATGAGCACCCGGTACGTATTGTTGTTGACAGTAAAGCCAGAACCCCCCCTGAAGCTGCCCTCTTACACAAAGGAGCGGGAAAACGGATCATTGCAGTCTCGCACCAGGCAGATCCAAAAAAAATTGCCACACTGCAAAAATATGCCACGGTGATTATTGCCGGTGAGAATGAAGTGGATCTGGGTATCCTGATGGACAAGCTGGGTGAGATGGGTATCCGGCGTGTGATGGTAGAAGGCGGCGGAACCCTGATTGCCGGTCTCATCGAGGCCGGGCTGGTCGATGAGATATACACGTTTATCGGCAACATGATCATCGGGGGTAAAGACTCTCCTTCGTTTGTTGACGGAAAAGGATTTATTTTAGAATCCGGGTTTTGCCGGCTCCACCTTTCAGAGATGATCAGGATTGAAAATGGTGTTCTTCTCCACTGGAATGTTCAAAAACCCTGAAAAGAAAAATAAAATATAGTGATTTTTTTCCGCAGGAGGCTCTGTTGAAATCCTGTTTTCCTGTGATTCGCTTCATCTTATCAGCGGTTTGGAGGGTGACCCCCTCTTTTTTAGAGGGTTTCAACAGAACCCCGCAGGACTAAAAAAAGCACATTTCCTGTCCGATGACCGTGTAACTGTTTTAAAAAAAAAAAGCCTGTCGGTTCCCAGGACCATAAAAACTTTGATCCGGATGAATGCGAATGCTCATCTTCCATTATGCTTGACATTCATCTACGTATATCGCAGTCATTGTGTTAATTGCTGTCTTTCTCCTGATTGCTGTCAGGCAGGTGGGCAGGTTTAACTTTAAGATCTGGCAGATCATGCTCGGAGGAGCACTGGCAGTCCTTATCACAGGTCAGATCGCACCGGTCGATGCACTGCATGCGATTAACCCCGATGTGATGCTCTTTTTATTCGGGATGTTTGTTGTAGGAGAGGCCCTTGTTGAGAGCGGATACCTTTCATATATCGCCCACCGCTTTTTTTCTCATGCAAAAAATCCCAATCAACTGGTGCTTGTTATCCTTTTTGGAATGGGATTGCTCTCGGCACTCCTGATGAATGATACCCTTGCCATTATCGGGACTCCGTTGGTTCTCACGCTTGCCACGCGGTTTAAGCTCTCTCCTTCCCTGCTCCTTATCACGCTGGCAGTTGCGATCACCACCGGCAGTGTGATGAGCCCGATCGGAAACCCGCAGAACCTGTTAATCGCGCAGGACAGTGGGATGACAGGATCTTTTGTGACGTTCGGGTCATATCTTCTTATCCCTACCCTCTTGAGTCTCCTGATTGCATTTGTTGTACTGCGCCTGATCTATCCACAGGAGTTTTTAACGCGGCCACTTATACACGAACCCGTTTGTCCCTGTGATATGAGAGCGACTCTTCCGGTCCGGTGTTCGCTGGTAATTATTCTCATCCTTGCAGTGGCAAATATTGCTGCGTCCCTGTTGGGAGCCCGGATGGTGATCACCCTGCCCCTGATTGCGGTGGCAGCCGCGATCCCGGTCCTTCTCCTCTCCGGGCAGAGATGGACAGTGCTCCGTAGTATTGACTGGGCTACGCTCGTCTTCTTTGCTGCTATGTTTGTACTGATGCAGAGTGTCTGGCAGACCGGGTTTTTCCAGTTGTTTGTCAATGGAAGTATGGTCTCTTCAGTACCGATGATCTTAACAACCAGCGTGCTCATCAGCCAGTTTATTTCAAACGTCCCTTTTGTCGCACTCTTTCAGCCTATGATTCTTTCGGCCGGGGGTGGCACAACCACCCAGCTGATGGCACTTGCAGCAGGGAGCACCATTGCCGGAAACTTAACGATCCTTGGCGCTGCAAGTAATGTAATAATCATCCAGAATGCTGAGAAGCAGGGCCAGACGATCTCTTTTATGGAGTTTGCAAAAGTGGGAATTCCGCTAACGATTCTCCAGATAGCGGTGTACTGGATTTTTCTTTCAGTGGTATGATCCTGATCCTTTTTTTCCGGTTATTTCCCGCATAAAACGGGTAATTTTTTATCAGTGCTTCGGTTCATGGAATCGAATGCTTTTTTTTAGTGTTACCGAGAGCATTCATAGTTTTTTTGGTTGCATGTCACCCTGTTCGGAAATGGACTGATATGGGCGACTATGTTTATTTCCATAAACAAAAGAGATCCGGAAACAAACCACGGTTATACCAGAATCCTGTAGAATTATTGGAGAAATCCTCTATGACCATGAGTACTGATTGCCGGAACGGACTGATTGTATGAATGTGACCATCGATCGCATGGAATGTGTGAGTTGTGGGGCGTGCTGGAACACCTGCCCTGAACTCTTCGAACAAAATCCCTGTGATTCCCTTTCACAAATCGTAGAACATATCAGGTTCTGCGGCGATCGTGCGGAAGGTATCCTTCAGGAAAATGATGAGCGGTGTGCGCGTGAAGCGGTGAATCTGTGCCCGGTCCAGATTATTACAATTACATTCGATGAATCAGAGAAAATGTAATATCAGGAAACAATATCTTCTCTAAAAGCGGTGAGATGTTTTATGCAGGATTCAGAGCGGGAAGAACTAAAAGAAAAAGTGCTTGTGATCAATGACCTGATCAAATATCAGACGGGCACTGTTGCCAGCAGGATGATCGTTTTTAAAAAAGCCGGGACAATTACCTGCTTTTCTTTCGATGAAGGAGAAGGATTGTCTGAGCATACCGCACCGTACGATGCAATTCTTGAAGTCACTGACGGGGAAGCCGAAGTGCAGATTGCCGGTGCACCGTTTATTGTACACACGGGCGAATTGATCATTCTGCCGGCAAATAAACCGCACGCAGTATTTGCAAAAAAACGGTTCAAGATGATGCTAACAATGATCCGCGAGTGAAGAACCATCTCCCATAAAAAAATGCGGGTGGCGAAAAACCGGATATTTTTTAAAGGACCTGCCTTATACTATCAGTCAGTTGATCTGCCATGGTTGAATACGAACCCCCGAAACACGAAGAAAAGTCCGATAAGAAACGCGAAGATCTCAAAGGGAAAGTGATCAGTCTCAAAGATCTGGTCAGCTACGCGGATGGCGCTGTAGCAAGTCGCATGGTAATCTCGCGGAAAGCGGGAAACATTACCATATTTTCGTTTGATGAGAATGAGGGACTCTCTGAGCACACAGCACCATTCGATGCGCTGGTCACAATTCTTGAGGGGGAGTGTGAAGTCTGGGTTTCCGGGCAGACTTTCCAGATGAAAATTGGAGAGACAATAATATTTCCGGCAAATGTTCCGCATGCCCTGTCCGCCATAACAAAATTCAAGATGAGCTTAACGATGATCAAGGAGTGAATATGCCAAGCGATGACAAGGATGGATATTACTGCTCGATCTGCGGGGGGATCCCGCCTGACAAGATCAAGACAAAACGGATCTTAATTGACGGAAAAGAGACGGGCATTGATCATCTTGAATTTGTTTTTGATGAGGTAAAAAAACTCAGACTTGAGGACAATACGGCGATCTCAGATGAACTTCTCAAACGGGTGAAGGTCTTTAACTACGTTCCTACAAAAAAGACGGCAGAATATGCTACAGCCCTCATTGGGGAGTACCGGAAATTTTTAACCGGACAGTAATGTGGATAAGATCAAGAAAGACCATAAAGAACGGTGCTGTGTATTCTATCCTGATCCTCGGTTGTGTCATGATCTTCGATGGGTTTGGATTCCATATCCCATTCCGGGTATCGCCCCTTCTTAACTTCGGAGTTGTTGGCTGGTTCTTGTTAAAATCACTCATAGCAATGCCAAAGCCAAACTCTAAAAAACCAAAACATTTTTTTTTTAAAACGCATGAGCCGCGTCGGTTCATAGAAATTGACGGATTTTCACACCGTTCACCCTGCACATTCAGAAGAGATATAAGGCTGTAACAGGAGAATACCGAACAACAAAGAATCCTTGATCATTCGTTTGTGGAAAAAACCATGACAGATACAAAAAAGCAGAATGCCGAGATAAAAATCGCGGGTATGCACTGCGCTACCTGTGCGGTGAATATCGAAAAATCCTTAGCGGGGCTTAAGGATGTGACAAAAGCGCAGGTGAACTTTGGCACAGACACCGCACACGTTGAGTACGACCCGGCCAAAGTATCCCTATCAACTCTTGAAAGAGCCGTAAAATCTGCGGGTTATGAGGTAGTGAACCGTCAGGTCACAATAAAAGTCGGTGGGATGATGTGTGCAACCTGTGTTGAGACGATCGGGACCGTTCTTAAAGAACTCCCCGGCATTGTTTCTGCAACGGTAAATCTTGGGACTGAAAAAGCATATGTCACCTATAATTCCTCCCTGTGTGGCATTGATGACATGAAAAAGGTGATTGAGGAGGCAGGGTACCAGTATCTTGGGATCTCCGGTGAAGTGAGCAAAGAGGCAGAAAAGATTGCAAGGGATAAGGATCTGCACGATAAGTTTGTCCGGTTCACAGTCGGTTTTGCCGTGAGCATTCCTCTCATGCTGGCAATGTGGCTCCCGCTTCCCATCTCCCTGCATGAGCTTGGCTATGTGATGCTCGTCATCTCAACGCCGGTCTTTGTCTATGTTGCCTACCCCATATTCCGGGCCGCATGGCTCTCTCTTTCGCATCGCATGCTCTCCATGGACGTGATGTACGCGATGGGTACCGGTGTGGCATTCGTATCAAGTGTCCTTGGTACTTTTGGCATCGTGCTCACGCACGAGTTCATGTTCTACGATACCGCCATCATGCTCGCATCCTTTTTGATGCTCGGGCGGTACCTCGAAGGGCGGGCAAAAGGCAGGACTTCTGAAGCAATTAAAAAACTTGCCGGTCTACGGGTCAAGACTGCGATTGTGATCCGTAATGGGCTTGAAGTGGAGATGCAGGTCGAAGATGTGGTGGTCGGCGATCAGGTGCTCGTAAAGCCCGGCGCCAAAGTGCCGGTCGATGGGGAAGTAGTGGCCGGTGAAAGCTATGTCAATGAAGCCATGATTACCGGAGAACCCGTCCCGCCCCTTAAGACTCTGGGCAGTCATGTTGTTGGCGGTACACTGAACACCAACAGCGTGCTCACCGTCCGGGCAACTAAAGTGGGAAAGGAGACCGTGCTTGCCCAGATCATCCAGATGGTTGAGGATGCTCAGGGGTCAAAACCGCCGGTCCAGCGGATCGCAGATGTTGCAGTCACCTATTTCATTCCGGCAGTCCTCATCATCGCAGCAGTAACCTTTATTGTGTGGTTCTTCTTACTGGGATCTACACTTCTCTTTGCCCTTACTGCCCTCATCTCTATCCTTGTGGTTGCGTGCCCCTGTGCACTTGGGCTAGCCACACCGACTGCGGTAACCGTTGGTGTCGGTCGCGGTGCACAACTCGGCATACTGATCCGGAACGGAGAAGCTCTTGAAGTGACCGGGAAGGTCACAACCGTCGTCTTTGACAAGACCGGGACCCTGACCCGGGGAAGACCGGAGGTAACCGATCTTATACCGGTCGGGATTTCGGAAGATACGCTCCTCTCATTTGCCGCCAGTGTTGAGAAGAATTCAGAGCACCCTCTCGCTCAGGCAGTTGTGAGAAGAGCACAAAGCCGGGCGGTGACTATTGAACCGGCAGAGCAGTTCGACACGTTTGGCGGGAGAGGTGTTGCTGCTATGGTACTTTCTGAAATGGTACTTGTCGGCAATCGTGCGTTCCTTGAGGAAAAAGGTGTGGTAATTGCTCCTGGACTTGAGGAACGGATCACCGCGTTTGAACACGAGGGAAAGACCGCAGTGCTCGTTGCTGCCGGTGACAGGATGGCCGGCGTTATTGCAATTGCAGATCCCTTAAAGGACACCTCCCGGGATGCAATCACCCGGTTTAAAGAAATGGGTATACGGATCGTCATGATCACCGGGGACAACAAGCGCACAGCCGATGCGATCGCCCGCCAGATTGGCATTGACCGTGTTATTGCAGAGGTGTTACCCCGGGATAAGGAAGCCGAAGTAAAAAAGCTCCAGGCACAGGGAGAAGTAGTTGCGTTTGTCGGCGATGGTATCAACGATGCACCTGCACTTGCACAGGCAGATGTGGGAATTGCAATCGGCAGCGGCACGGATGTCGCTATCGAGAGCGGAGACATTGTCCTGATGAATGATGATCTGCTCGATTCTGTAGCAGCAGTCCAGTTGTCTAAAAAAGTGATGGGCAGGATCAAGGGCAATATCTTCTGGGCGTTTGCGTATAATGCTGCATTGATACCTGTGGCGGCCGGTGTGCTCTATCCTTCGTTTGGGATCACGTTCTCACCGGAGCTTGCTGCTCTTGCAATGGCAGCAAGTTCAGTCACGGTTGTGACGCTGTCACTCCTGCTCACAAAGTATATACCCGACGCAAAAGAAAGGAAGATGACTGGGGTGTTGTATGGCAATCGATCCTATCTGTAAGATGACAGTCGATGAGAAGACTGCAAAACTCATCAGCGAATACAATGGGAAGAAATATTATTTCTGTGCACCGGGCTGTAAGAAGAAATTCGATACGGACCCGGCAAAGTACGCATGAGAAATTCTAATCGTGTTACCGGCCTTTTCATTCATTTGTCCACAAAAAAATTCCTAACGTCTCTTCCCATTTTTACAACCACAGATACGTATTATTTAAGGATAATTTAAGTCCCTTCGATGCCAAGTGAAGAAGTACGATGTTGTTCATGCGCCGATTATTTTTTTGGTGAGCCACTATGAAAACTGAAATGCCTTTATCAAAACCCATTCGCCATTTTATCAATACAACTGAGGAACTCCTGGGTACTCATATATCGCTCCTTCGTGAACCCGATGCAGAACCGGGTGGGACGCTGGTTGATTGTTATACCTATGATATTGACCATAATGTGATCATTTTTCCTGCCCAGTACATCGGGCTTCTTAAGGACTTTATCATCGCTAAACACTGCACGAACCTTATGATAAAAGGAGCGGCAGCAAAAAAAGGCGAATATAAGGTCTGCTCCTATACTGAAGAAACTGTGTACCGGGGTTTACGGCAGATCTATCTGGATGCCCTGAAAGATGAAGTAAAAAAGGTAGAAAAACTCCCTGTAGAGAAACTCATCCGGTTGCTGTTCATTCTTTTCTCCCACTTCAACGATGATGTGAACGAACTTCCATGGAATGCCATCGTCAATGCAAGTGTCTATCATCGCATGCCCAAGATAAGGAAAACGCAGCTCTACCATGTGATGAAAGAGAGCAAAAATGATATGGATGAGATGATGGATCAGGAGGAGATCGTTCCCCGCCGGTATTTTGTACTGAATAAAGCAATGTTTTATGCCCGTGACATGTTTCTGGCAAAAACCCTGCCCGCCGACGAACTGATGCCGGTTCTCAATATTCCCCAGATGAAAAAATTCAATCACCTGGAAGTAAAAGAGATGCTTACCACACGGTGGACACATACGGCCTGGTACCAGTCCAAAATCTTTGGAGATAATATGCTTGAGATTATGGATAAACCACTTTCCCAGGTGAACTGGAGTGAAAAACCCACGCTCGATTATTATTATGATCTCTACAAAATCGGGTTTAACTTAACTAATCACCTCCTCTCATACATGACAATGAAAGACTGGTACGTCTGGGAAAAACCCAAACACCTCCTCATGGCACACGAAAATAAAGAAGAGTATGAAAAGAAAGCATTAAAGAAGATCTTTGGGGACCTGATTGCCGATTCATTGGAGGATTTATGACCGTAAAAGAGGCAGTTGAACTTTTAAGGAAAGGTCTGGCCTATGCCAAGAGGACCAAATTCAAAGAGGCACTGGCCTATTATGACAAAGCTCTCGCACTCGATCCGAAAAACCCTGAAGGCTGGTTCCTCAGGGCATCGGTGTTGATCGATACCGGGAAGAGCAAAGAAGCGCTTGTTGATTGTGACAAGGCAATTGCACTCGACCAGAATTATGCCCCGGCGTGGTCAAAAAAAGGGTTGGCATTCTATAATCTTGAACAGTTCAAAGAGGGATTGTTTGCCAGTACGAGGGCTTCATCATTGAATGGCAATGACGTATCTGCCTGGTACCTCAAAGGGGTCTGCCTCGATGAGCTGGGCAGGAGTGATGAGGCACAGGAAGCCTACGGCAAATCCCTTGAACTGGAGATCATCCTCGATATTGAGAATGAGAAAAAGAAGGTCGGCAGGTAATTTTCTCATGAAAGCCGGCAAGCCGGCTTTTATTTTGCTGAGCCTGAACTGGCATGATTCGTCAGGTTTTTTTAATTGTTTTCTTTTTTCTTTTCTTCGTTTATGTCTTTGCTCCAAAAGGAATGTGAGCTTTGGCACTATTGCCCCATAACAAAAACATTATATCGAATAACACCAACAACATCGATTGAATGGAGGTTTTCTCATGATATCAAAAACTATTGAAGAAGCACTAAACAAACAGGTTAACCGGGAGTATTACTCTGCATACCTGTATCTTGCAATGTCTGCCCATTTCGAATCCGTCAACCTGAAGGGTTTTTCCAAATGGATGAGAGTCCAGGCAAGAGAAGAGCAGACACACGGGGATAAATTCTTAGAGTACCTTATGGCTCGCGGAGGAAAGGTTGCTCTTCTGGCTATTGAGGCACCAAAGGCAAAATGGGCATCTGCCGGCAAAGTCTTTGAAGAGGTCTATGCCCATGAACAGAAGGTTACCGGTATGATCAATGCTCTTGTTGATCTTGCCATCAAGGAAAAAGACCATGCAACATTTGAGATGCTCCAGTGGTTTGTAAAAGAGCAGGTGGAAGAGGAGAGCAGTGCCAGTGATATCCTCGCCCAGATCATGACCGTAGGCGATGTTCCCGGCCATCTCTTTTACCTTGATCACCATCTCGGCAAGCGGGAATAAACCCCAATCTCTATCATTTTATGAACAAAAATTCATTGAACCGGTTACTGGATGGGTTTTGGTTTTTTTTATTGATAAAAAACGAATTCCTGATGTTCGCAGCAAAAAATTCCTTAAACGATTCAGGAACCTGACGGGAAAGACCGCACGATCAAATCCCTTAAACGGATAGCCACCAATGGATTATTCTCTTTATGAACCTTAATCTCCATCCATTGGAGAAATCTTATGAAAAGTCCGGTCTTTTTTGCCAGCCTCAGGGCGAGTTCCGACAAGGAATGTACCACAGCAAAGGTGAGGCGACTCTTTGATCGTGCGGGATTCTTATCACTCCTTGCACCCCACGACAAGACAGCATTAAAACTCCATTTCGGTGAGATGGGAAATGACGGATTTATCAGCCCGGTCTATGTCCGGCAGGTGGTAGAAAAAGTAAAAGAGTGCGGGGCATTGCCGTTTTTGACCGATACCAACACCCTCTATTCCGGGAGCCGGTCAAATTCGGTGGAGCATATTACTACTGCCATTCTGCACGGGTTTGATTATGCAGTGACCGGAGCTCCGGTCATCATCGCAGATGGATTATCTGGTAAAAATATTGCCAAGGTTGAGATTGATAAAAAACATTTTAAGACGGTCTCAATTGCCGGAGATATTGCCGCAGCAGACAGTATGATTGTCCTGAGTCATTTCAAAGGGCACATTGTATCCGGTTTTGGCGGAGCGCTTAAGAATCTTGCAATGGGATGCGCACCACCGGAAGGCAAATGTGCGCAACACAACGCCCGCCCGTTTTCAATAGATGAAAAATGTACCGGGTGCGGATCGTGCATGGAGGTCTGCCCGAAATCTGCGATTAGAATTGATAAGGACAAATCAGTGATCGATCTGGTGCTCTGCATTGGTTGTTTTGAGTGTATGCATGCCTGCCCACAACACGCGATCGATATCAACTGGGAGACCGAGATCCCCGAATTCATGGAACGGATGATCGAATACGCGTATGGTGCCGTGAAAGGAAAAGAGAAAAAGATTGGGTACATGAATTTTCTCATCCGTATCACTCCCGACTGCGACTGCTTTGCGTTCAGTGATGCCCCGATCGTTCCGGACATCGGCATCCTCGCCTCGCTCGATCCGGTTGCCATTGATGCAGCAAGTTTTGATCTGGTAAACCAGCAGCAGGGATTTCCGGACTCACTCCTGACTGCTCACCATCATGCAGGAGAGGACAAGTTCAAAGGAGTTCATGCCCAGACGGATGGGTTCCGGCAGATCCGGTATGCAGAAGAAATTGGCATGGGCAACCGCGCTTATGATCTGATCAGGATCTGAAATTTTCATTTTTTTGGTTTTTGATTTTTTTTGAGATTTTCATTTTTTGATTCGATTTTATGAAAAAATGGGGTGGAAATGTATTGCCATTGCAAGAAAAAAACGAAACACTTATAATGGGGTGGAA